>NZ_LGDE01000013.1 GCF_001279725.1 Streptomyces sp. WM4235
AAGCAGAGGAGCGCGGCGGCGAGGATGCCGACCGTGACCCTCGCCGGGGGCGGGGCGATCCGGAAGGCGCGGGGCGCGGCCGGGCCGGGGGGCGTCGTCGGGCCGGTCGGTGAGGCCGCTGCGGGCCGGGCGGGCCGGGCCGGTGCTTCGGCGCCGAGCGGGGTGAGGGCCGGCTCGGGTGCGGCCGGCGGGGGCAGGTGGAAACTGCCCGTCTCGGAGGGGCCGTACGCCGTGGGGGGCGGCCCGAACGCGTCGAGGGGCGCGGGCGGCGTCGCGTACGCGGCGGGGGTGGGCGTCGGGGTGTGGACGGGTGCGGGCGCGGCCGACGACGGGGTCCGGTCCGGGGGCAGGAGCGGGGGCGGTGCCACGGCGCCCGTGCGCGGGTCCGTCGGGGTGGTCCCACCGGGCCCCGTGGCCGGGTGTGGGACCACGGCGGCGGTGGGGCCGCTCCCGGGGGTCACCGCGCTGGTGTTCTGCGGCCCATGGGGGCCGAAACCGTCGGGGAGCGGGCCGAGTTGGTCGAACACCTCCACCGGCTCCTCGTCCGGCGCGGCGGGCGGAAGCAGCTCCATGGCCTCGGCAAGGGCCTTGCGGGCCCCTGTGGCGGTTCTGAACCGGCTCTGGGGATCGGGTTGCAGGAGGTTCGCGATGACGTCCCACAGGGGCGCGGGGACGCCTTCGGGGGCATCTGGGGTGCCGTGCGCCAGGAAGTGCTCCACCAGTGCCTGGGCGTCCGGCTTGCGCCCCTGGAGGAGGTACAGGGCGACCAGGCCGGTGGCGAAGAAATCGGCGGGGAAGTCGGGCTCCGCGCCGAGGAGTTGCTCGGGGGCGGAGTAACCCGGCGTACCCACGACGTAGTTGGTCTCGGTGAGCCGCGGCTCACCCTTGCGCATGGAGATGCCGAAGTCGGACAGCCGCAGGTGCGGCCGCCCGGTTCCGGTGGCCGCCATCAGTATGTTGGCCGGTTTGATGTCGCGGTGGACGACGCCCTCCGCGTGGACCGCCGCCAGTCCCGCCAGGAGCTGGTCGAGCAGCGTGCACACGAACCGGGGCGGCAGGGGGCCGTAGTCCCCGATCACGTGGGCGAGCGAGCCCCCGGCGACCAGGTCCATGGTGAACAGGACCTTGTCGTCGTCCGCCGCCCAACTGGCCGGCGCGAGCACGTGCGGATGATCGATCCGCAGGGCCTGCTCGCGCACGAACCGCAGCAGGGTGTGGGCGTCGCTCTGCATGAGGACCTTCGCGGCGACGTACCGACGGCGGCGGTGGTCCCAGGCACGCCAGACGGCGCCCGCTCCACCCCGACCGATCGGGTCGATCAGCTCGTACCGGCCCGCGAAGACCTCACCCATCGCTGTGCCCGTCCCCCGTCGTCGCCGGATGCCAGTTGTCAGTTGCCAGTTGTCGGTTGCCAGTCGTCGGTCGTCGGTCGCCAGTCGTCGTCCGCCGTGACTCAGTTCTGGTGCGACTCGTAATGCGCCACGGCGTCGGCGGTGCGACCCGCTCCGTACACCCGGAGGAACTCTGCCAGTTCCGGATGGCTGGGGGCGAGGGTCTCCGCCGCGTCGATGATGTCCCCGGCCGCCGAGACGGAGCGCAGCAGCGACTGGATCTCACGGACGACCCGCTTGACGGTGGGCGCGCCCGAACCGGCCGCCGTCTGCCCGCTGTTGCTGAGGACGGATCCCCCCTGGGTCTTCTTGATCTCGTCCATCCTGTCGGTGGCCTCCCCCGCGCTGACGCTTCCGTCGGCCACCTGACCGGCGAGATCCTGCAGGGCCTGGACCCGCTGGACCACGGCCGGGTTGCCGATCTTGGCGCGCTGGCCGCTCATCAGCTGGGACAACATCGGCGCCGAAAGCCCGAGGACGGCAGCGAGGCGAGCCTGGTTCAAGCCGAGGTCATCTATGAGCCGGCGGAAGAGCGCCCCCAACGGCTCCCCGTACCAACTGCGCTGAAGCTCTCTGGCTCTGGCCGTGGCCTCTTGCTGTACAGCGTCCACTCTTACTACTCCCCTTCGCTGGTGCGAACCTCGCGAGCATCTTACGGAGAGTGGTCGCGGGGCGGGAGTCCCTATCATTTTGCGGGATGAGGGGGTACACCCGGTACTCTGTTCTGCGGAACGACCACTCCTTCTCCGGGGGCGGCCGTGTCCACTTTTCGGGGCCTTAGCTCAGTTGGTAGAGCGCTGCCTTTGCAAGGCAGATGTCAGGAGTTCGAATCTCCTAGGCTCCACATCGCGAAGACCCCCTTGACCTGCGGAAACGCAAGTCAAGGGGGTCTTTTGTCCGTTTGGCCTCGTTGACGCGCCAACACGGCCAAACGGACAAAACGCGGCAGTCGTGCGGGAGGTCTGTCTGGTGGATCTCCTGGTGGCTGCAGGACTGGGTGAGCGGATCGGGAAGGCGCCGGGTTCGGCCCTGAAGTCATGGCGAGCAGGGCAGCTCATTTGATCCCGCGCGGTCGGGTTCCCGCCCTACAGTGAGCGGCGTGAGCGACCTTCCCGACCCACAGTCGGTACTTGAAGATCTTGGCAAGCTCGTTCCGGAGCTCGTCCCGAATCCCGGGGCCGACCCGGATCTCGTCGTCATTGGTGAGCGCTATTGGGCCTTGGCAGGCTTCTCCCCGGAGCTCGGTACTCCTGTGTGGTGCGAGAAGGTCAAGGACATCGACACTGCGGGATGGGGACACCAGATCTATGCCGTCGCGGCGGCCGGCGTCCGCGCCGTGGTCCCGGGGCGGACGTGTAGCCAATGCGGGGAAGCATTGAGCCTCACTTCACGGACGGCCTTCCAGCAGGTGTGCGACGGCCAGGATTCCGCCTGTGTGGAGTGCACGGAGTCGTTGCTTTCCGCAGTGCGCGTGGTCCTCGATCCGGCGCGCAAGGCCAAGAGGGAGGCCGGCAGAGCCAGGACGCGGCAGCAGGAGGTCCTCCACGACACCGGCGCCGCGTGGGCCGAAGTCCAGAAGGAGGTTGTCGCACAGCGCTATGCGACCGTCTTTCCCCGCGAACGCACGGAGCCGCTCTCTGTCTCCGTCAAGGACATGGTCGCGACTCTGGCACTCCTGAGGTACGCCTCCTCGACCTCCCCGATCGCCGATATCGGAGCTTGGCTCGACCCCCTGTACCCGGACATGGGTGAGGTGACCGAGTTACTGGGATCGCTGGTCAGGGCCGAGCTGCTGAAGATTCATCCCACCAGCCCGGCTGAGGCATTCGTCTGGGACCCAGCCAGTTTCGAGCACGCGCTACGGGACGCCGGAGGAGACCTGGATGCCCTTGCTGCGCCCGAACTCAACGGCAGTTTCCATCCGCTGAGGGCTCGGTACTACGCCCCCTTCGGCACGAGCCAGGGAATGGCGGCCGAACAGCTCGACATCGACCTCGCCGCCGCCCTGGGTCCGGCCCTCATGAGCGCGACGCAGCAGGCCGAGCTGCTGGCGCTCGCGCGGGAACTCATCGCGGAGGAGGCGCTCCGCTACTTCACCAACCGACTGGAGGAGCTGAACCTGCCTCCGGTTCCGGAGAACCATGGTGCTCGACTTGGCGATGCGGCCTACAAGGTCGCCGAACACCGGCCCCTTGGGGAGATCTACAACCTCGTGTGGCGTGCGACGCGTGCCGCAGCAGAAGCAGCTCAGAAGAACCCCCGCGCTCCCCGCGCACACATGAGTACCTACGCGGTCAACAGGTTCGAGGGCGATGCTCAACGAGCAGTTGCCGAAACCGAGTGGGAACTCAAGCCGTTCAGTGCCATCGCCGGCAACGGCCCGGCGGCGATGACTCGTGCGCTGTTCTACAGCGTTCTTGATCTCAACCCGATCGACACGAGCATTCCGCAACTCAGGGAGGGATTGCCGCCCCCTGTCGCGGCATCGATTGCCGCGGCCGGGGTGACCGCCCCCGGCCATGATGATCTGGCGGCTGTCGTCGCCTGGCTACATGCCCACCCGGATGCCTGGGACCCGCGCAGGGTTCCTGCGGAGCTCGGGCTCCTTGAGCAAGCCCGGGAAGGGGCTCCCGACTGGCACTTCGAGGGGAAGATCATTGCGCGGGACGCGGCCAGACTTCACCGGCTGCACTTACGGCTGGCTCCCGCCCTCGGGGTGAAGGAGGCAGCTCTGGCGGTGCTCGCGGCCACGGGGATGCTCGTCCATCCGGTGACACGGGATGGGGTCACCGTGACCAGCGGGGAATGGATTCTGGACGCACTCAGCGTCCTGTTCGTCGATGGCTCGGACGGCCAGGTGTAAGGGCCTCGGGATGTAACGGCATGGGATGAAAAATTGACTGAATCATTCAGTCATGCTGTCATCGAGTCATGCTCTATGGAACTCCTTCTCTGGATGACGACGACCGCCGTGTCCTTGGCGAGATCGAGGAGATGCGGCAGCGCCTGCGGCATCAGCTGCGTGCGCAGCCGCGCTGGCAGGGACAGCTACGGCGGAACCTGACGGCTCGCGCGATTGCTGGTTCGAACACCATCGAGGGCTATGCCGCGACCGTGGATGACGTCGAGGCGCTGATGTCGGGTGAGGAGCCGCTGGAGACCGAGGAACGGACGAGGGTAGAACTGGAGGGTTACCAGCGGGCCATGACCTACATCCAGGCTCTGTCGGATGCAGGTCCAGGGTTTCGGTACGACGGGGGTCTGCTCAACGGCCTGCACTTCATGTTGCAGGGCCATCATCTGGACAAGCGGCCCGGTCGATGGCGGGATGGACAGGTGTTTGTCACCAGCCCCGACGATCCCCTTGTGCCTGCCTACACGGCACCGGATTTCGAGCAGGTGCCCGGGCTCATGAACGAGCTGATCGACTGGCTCAACGATGGTGACCTGGATGCTCCCGTGCACGTAAGAGCCTCCATGGCGCACCTCAACCTGGTCAATATTCACCCTTGGAAGGACGGAAACGGGCGCATGTCGCGCTCGATCTCCACCCTCGTGTTCGCCCGTGAGGCCTTGATGCCACCAGAGTTCTCCTCCATTGAGGAGTGGCTCGGGTACGGCCGCAACACCTACGGCTACTACAACGTGCTGCAGGAAGTCGGTGGCCCGGCCTGGAGCCCGAAGCGAGACACGCACCCGTGGATCCGCTTCTGCCTGGGTGCACACCACCGGCAGGCGCAGGTCGCGCAGCGTCGTACGGATCTCCTTGCGAGGGCCTGGATCAGGCTAGGCGAGGAGGCCGCGGCAGATGGCATGGACGAACGTGTTGTGTATGCCTTGCTGCCCGCATTCTGGGGATCTCGCGTACGGCGGGCGGTTTATCAGCACGACGCCGAACTCTCGGACCAGCAGGCGATTCGCGACCTTCGTGACTTGGTTCGCCGTGGCTGGCTCGTCGCGCACGGACAGACCCGTGCCCGCTCCTATGCTCCGGGGGCACGCATCGAGACGGTCCAACAGGCTGTGCGACAGTCGTTGGAGCCCTACTCCGATCCGTACTCTCAAGGCTGACGGATCAGGGGGATTCCTTCCCGTCCGTGAGTTGCAGCGGCTTCCCGCCTGTACCGCCCGGACCTGAGTGCACGGCGGGCCTATTGGGAGGCGCGGCGGCGAGCCGCGTGAGCACTGCCTGCGTTTCCCCCGGAGCTGGTCTGGCAGAGCGCACCGCGTTGAGCGCCACATGACGGGCAGGTCCCTTGTTGAGCCTCGACCGCATGGACAGCGAGCGCATAACGCGCCTGGTGAAAGATCCGTTTGAAGGCTTCTCCAGTACCTGGGATGACGCAGGCTGCCTCGGAGGGGGATCGGCAGTAGCCGCAGGCGATGGCGAGCGCGACGGCCTCCTTCTGGCGCAGTTGCGCCGCTTGCCGGGCTTCCTGTGCCGCCTGTTCTCGACGACGGGCCTCTTCGCGCTCTGCCTTGGCCTGGAGGATGCGCTGGTAGGTCTCGGGATGGTTGACGTGTTGACGCCTTTTTCGTGTGCGCGGCGGGGTGCGGGCACCGCTGCGGTCGGTCGCCGGAAACGGTGGCCGACCCGGCACCGAGCGGGGCGCGCCGGCCGCCGGGGAGAGTCGACGGACCGTCGACGGGGTGCGTCGCGCTGTGCCGGCCGGCCTTTCCGGGGCCGCGCGGGAAGGCCCGGTGCGCGGACGGGAGCTGGTTGCCGGCGGTCTCGTGGTCGCGCCCTGCCGAGAGCCCCCGACCGGCCCGCCGTGTCCGTCAGGGGGACCGCGAACCCCCGGGGGCGTCCGGCCCGCGGTGTCCCCCGGTCGGCTCAGTCACCCGGCCGGTCGGCGCCGGGTGGCCGAGAGTGGAGGGAGGCACTGTGCCAGGGGGCGACACCACGCCGGAGGCGTACACACCATGGGAATCTTCGACTTCCTGAAGTCCGACAAGAAGAAGGCGCACGACGCCGCCGAGACGGCGAAGGAGCAGGTGGAACAGCAGGCGGTGGCGAAGCCCGCCACCCCGGACGCGCCCAACGACCTCGGCGGGAAGTACACCGACGCCGCCGCGGCCACCAAGGCGGCCGCCGACCGGATGGCCGCCGCCGCTCCCCCGAAGCCCGCGCCGGCTCCCCCGCGGCCCGCCGCGCCGCCGAGGCCCGCACCGGCTCCGCCCAGGCCCCCGGCGGCCGGGCCGGTGGCGCACCACACGCCCACCCCGGCGTCCGCCGCGCACAAGGCGGTTCCGGCGGCGCCCATGCCGAAGCCGGCGCCCGTCGCGAAGAAGCGCACGTACACCGTCAAGTCCGGCGACTCGTTGTCGGCGATTGCCCGCCGCGAGCTCGGCAACGAGGCCCGTTGGCGCGAGCTCTACGCCATGAACCGGGGAGTCGTCGGGTCCAACCCCGACCTGATCCACCCGGGGATGGTGCTTACCCTCCCCAACTGACCGCGAGCCCCGACCGACCGCGGGCCCCGACCGACCGCTGGCGACGGGCACGGCGAGGGGCCCGGATCGATCTCGATCCGGGCCCCTCGCCGTGTCTTCCCGACTGTCGGGCGACTCCCGTTACTGCTGGTCGTCGCCGGCCGAGCGGGCCTCCTGCTCCTTCGCCGCCAGCTCGTCGTCAAAGCTCGCCGGAGCGGAGTCGCGGGAGGACAGTTCGGTGGCTGCCGGCGGTTCGACGAGCCAGTCCGGGTTCGACTGACGGTCCCACCACTTCCAGGCCGCGTACGCCCCGCCGGCGACGACGCCGACCAGCAGAACGCCCTTGAACACCCGGCCCGTGCGGGCCCGGCGCTTCTGGCGCCGCACCAGCTTGCGCACTTCCTCGGCCGACACCTGGCCGCGCAGGGCGGCGAAGGCGGCGGTCGACCGGGAGGCGGCCTCCTCGGCCACCGGCTGCGCCGCGGCGAGCGCGCTTTCGAGTCGCGGCTGGGTGTACTCGGCTGCCTGTCGCGCGGCGCGCCGGGTCTGCTTCACCGCCTTCGTCGCGGCCCGGTCCACGTTCGGCGGCACGTGGGAGCGCGCCGCCTTGATGTGGGGGTGCAGATGGGAGTCGTACGTCGTACGCGCGTGCCGGGCAGCCTCGCCGGCCGCGTACGAAATCTTGGGCGCCAGCAGCTCGTTCGCCTCATGCGCATAGTGCACAGCGGCGTCCTTGGCGGTTCCTGCGTACGGCGCCACCACTTCCGCTGCGTGCCGCATGCTCTCCCTGGCGCTCTCGGCTGCCGCGTGCACGCTGTCCTTGCGGGTCACGGGGTTCCTCCTCCTCGGTGGCGGACACAGTTCACCTTTCCACCCTTTGTCGGATCATGCCTGCCTTACCGTCGACCGGCATGCGTGACAGGGCATCCGAGTGGAGGATTTCTGTGCGTGGAAGCACCCCGTGGGAGTATCTGTACCGACAGTGATGACTATGGAAGGCAGATTCGTGGCCGAGAAGCTCTACGCCACCCTGAAGACGAACCACGGCGACATCGAGATCGAGCTGCTCCCGAACTTCGCCCCCAAGACCGTGCGGAACTTCGTGGAGCTCGCCACCGGCGCCCGCGAGTGGACGCGACCCACGGACGGGCAGAAGACCACGGACCCGCTGTACGACGGCACGGTCTTCCACCGGATCATCAGCGGTTTCATGATCCAGGGTGGCGACCCGCTCGGCAACGGCACGGGCGGTCCGGGCTACCAGTTCGCGGACGAGTTCCACCCCGACCTGGCCTTCACCAAGCCGTACCTGGTCGCCATGGCCAACGCCGGGCCGGGGACCAACGGCTCGCAGTTCTTCATCACCGTCGCGCCGACCGCCTGGCTGACCCGCAAGCACACCATCTTCGGCGAGGTCACCGGAAAGGCCGGCCAGAAGATCGTGGACGCCATCGCCGGACTGCCGACCAACCCGCGCACCGAGCGCCCGCTGGACGACGTGATCATCCAGTCGGTCGTGATCGAGAAGCGCTGACCCGACCGGGGAGACGCCCGACCGCGGCTCCGGGACCGGTCGGCCCCGGCCGGGAGCCGACGACCGCGGCCCCCGGGAACCTTTTCGCCCCGCCCGTCCGTCCTGGATACATACCTGGACACCTACCGGACCGGCGGGGTGGCACCATCCGCCTCGCCACCGATCGAGGGGACCGATGGACACCGACCGTCTGCCGGGCTGTTACCGCCACCCGGACCGGGGCACGGGCATCAGCTGCACCCGCTGCGAGCGTCCGATCTGTCCCGAGTGCATGATCAGCGCCTCGGTGGGCTTCCAGTGCCCCGAATGCGTCCGGGAGGGCTCCGGCACGGGCCACCGTCCCACCGCGAACGCCCCGCGCACCATCGCCGGCGGCGTGGTCGCCGCCGACCCGCACCTCGTCACCAAGATCCTCATCGGCGTCAATGTCGCCCTGTTCTTCGCGACCCTCCTGGCGCCGGGGATCGTCCTCCCCCTGGAGCTGCTCGGCGGCTACGTCGACTATTGGGGCGGACCGCTCCACGGCGTCGCCGGCGGCGAGTACCACCGCCTGCTGACCTCGGTGTTCCTGCACACCCAGTGGTGGCACATCATCGGCAACATGATCGCCCTGTGGGTGATCGGCGGTCCCCTGGAAGCGGCCCTGGGCCGGGCCCGCTACCTGACCCTCTACCTGCTGTCGGGCCTGGGCGGCAGCGCCCTCGTCTACCTGCTGACCGGGCCGTCCACCCAGACCCTCGGTGCGTCGGGCGCCATCTTCGGACTGCTCGGCGCCACCGTCGTGCTGGCGCGCCGGCTGCGCTACGAGATGCGTCCGGTCCTGATCATGGTCGGTCTGATGCTGTTGTTGACCTTCGTGCGGATCGGGGACGTCGAGGTGTCCTGGCAGGCCCACATCGGCGGCCTGGTCACCGGTGCGCTGGTGGCACTGGGGATGCTCCTGCCCGCCGCGGGCAGAAAGCGGGCGTTGATCCAGTGGGGGACGTGCGCGGCGGTGTTTCTCCTGGTCATGGGTGTGATCGTGGTCCGTACGGCCCAACTGACCGCACTCACCTGATCACACCGGCGTCAACTCTCCACAGAGTTATCCACAGATCTTCTGTCTTTTCCTCAGGTGTGGATGACGCTGTGGATAACTCATGGGGAGAGCTTCCCAGGGTGGTCCCGCTGCGCTAGTGCTGTGACCGGGCGAGCGGGACTACCCACACCGCGTGGGGAAGGCTACTTCCACTGCGTGGAGACGCCGAACCCGGCCGCGATGAAGCCGAACCCGACCACGATGTTCCAATTGCCCAGCGACTCGATCGGCAGCTGGGTATCGGTCACGTAGAAGACGACGATCCAGGCCAGACCGATCAGGAAGAAGGCCAGCATGACCGGGGCCACCCAGCTCCGGTTCGTCAGCCTGATCGTCTGCGCCTGCCGCGTGGGCGGCGGGGTGTAGTCGTCCTTCTTGCGGATACGTGACTTCGGCACGAGGGGCTCTCCTGTCGATGCGCTGGGGACCTTGCCTGCCCCGGGCGTCCGTTAGCGTAGTGGACCTGTGGCGTTGAAGGAGAAGGCTACGTTGAGCAATTCCGACGACTCCTCCGCGGGTCCCCGTGGCCGGGCCAGGCCCGTCCGGTTGTTGACCGCTGCCGTTTTCGCCCTGGCCGGCCTCATCTTCGTCACCAGTTTCAACACGTCCAAGGGTACGAACATTCGCACGGACGGCTCACTCCTGAAGCTGTCCGACCTCATCCACGAGCGCAGCCAGGACAACGCCGAGCTGGAGCGGACCACCGCGACCGTGCGCGACCAGGTGGACGCCCTCGCGGAGCGCGACGACGGGAGCACCAGGGCCGAGGACGCCAAGCTGGCCGCCCTGCGCACAGCCTCGGGCACCGAGGAGCTGTCCGGCAAGGGCCTGACGGTCACGCTCAACGACGCGCCGCCGAACGCCACGGCCCGCATCCCCAACGTTCCCGAACCGCAGCCCAACGACCTCGTCATCCACCAGCAGGACCTCCAGGCCGTGGTGAACGCGCTGTGGCTCGGTGGCGCCCAGGGCATCGAGGTCATGGACCAGCGGTTGATCGCCACCAGCGCCGTGCGCTGCGTCGGCAACACGCTGATCCTCCAGGGCCGGGTCTACTCGCCCCCCTACAAGGTGTCGGCCGTCGGTGATCCGCGCGCGTTGCGCAAGGCCCTGGCCGCCTCGCCCGCCCTGCAGAACTACCAGCTGTACGTGAACGCGTACGGGCTCGGCTGGAAAGTGGAGGAGCACAAGGAGCTGACACTCCCCGCCTACTCCGGCACAGTGGACCTCCACTATGCGAAGCCCGTGGAGTCCGCCACGCCCTGACGTCGTACTGCGGCTGCTGGTACGGACGTTCAGCGAGGTGTGTCTGACCGTCGGCACGGTGATCGTGTTGTTCGTCGCGTACGTGCTCCTGTGGACCGGGGTCAAGGCCGACCGGGCCATGGACGGGGAGATGGCCCGGATGCGCGACCGCTGGGCCGCGCCCGCCGCCCACGCACCGGCCCCCGCTCCGGTGCCGACGACCGCCGCCCCGAGTCCCTCGACGGGTCCCTCGACACGGCCCTCGACACGGCCGGAACCGGCGCGGATCCCCGAGGGCCGGGCCTTCGCCGAGATGTACGTGCCCCGCTTCGGTCGGGACTGGAACAAGCCCGTGCTGGAGGGCACCGGCACCGAGCTGCTCAAGAAGGGCCTCGGCCACTACCCGGGCAGCGGCCGGCTCGGCGAGACCGGGAACTTCGCGGTCGCCGGGCACCGGCGGACGTACGGGGACCCCTTCAAGGACATCCCCGAGCTGCGGCCGGGGGACAGCGTGATCCTCAAGGACGCGACGACCTGGTACACGTACACGGTCCGGGCCGCGCCGCTGCGCACCCTGCCCGACGAGACCGGCGTGGTCGACGCGGTGCCCGCGCGCTCCCCCTTCACCACCCCCGGCCGCTACCTGACCCTGACCACCTGCGATCCGGAATGGGGCCACAGCCACCGGCTGATCGTCTGGGCCGAACTCACGGGCACCCGGGGAGCCGCCGAGGGCGAACCCGAGGGTTTGTCGAGCTGACCCCTGTCGTCGGGCCGCTGCCTTTAGTCTGTTGCGGTACCGCCCCCGCGGTGCGTGGGACGAAAGGGACGCGGACGGAATGTACGGCTGGATCTGGCGGCACCTGCCCGGCAACGCGTGGGTCCGCGCGCTGATCTCTCTCGTACTGGTCCTCGCGGTGGTCTTCGTGCTCTTCCAGTACGTCTTCCCGTGGGCCGAGCCGCTCCTTCCGTTCAACGATGTGACGGTGGACGAGGGATCGGGAGCCACTCCGTGAGCGCGCGCATTCTGGTTGTCGACAACTACGACAGCTTTGTCTTCAATCTGGTCCAGTACCTCTACCAGCTCGGCGCCGAATGCGAGGTCCTGCGCAACGACGAGGTCGAGCTCGCGCACGCGCAGGACGGCTTCGACGGCGTGCTCCTGTCGCCCGGACCCGGCACCCCCGAGGAGGCCGGCGTCTGCGTGGACATGGTGCGGCACTGCGCGGAGACCGGTGTGCCGGTCTTCGGCGTCTGCCTCGGCATGCAGTCGATGGCCGTCGCCTACGGAGGGGTCGTGGGCCGCGCTCCCGAGCTGCTGCACGGCAAGACCTCGCCCGTGACGCACGAGGGGCTCGGGGTCTTCGAGGGACTGCCGTCGCCGTTCACCGCGACCCGCTACCACTCGCTCGCCGCCGAGCCGCTGACCCTGCCGGACGTGCTGGAGGTCACCGCGCGCACCGAGGACGGCATCATCATGGGGCTGCGGCACCGGGAGCACGACGTCGAGGGCGTGCAGTTCCACCCCGAGTCGGTGCTGACCGAGTGGGGCCACCGGATGCTCGCCAACTGGCTCGTGCGCTGCGGTGACACCGGGGCCGTCGGGCGTTCGGTGGGGCTGGCCCCGGTGGTGGGCAAGGCCGTCGCGTGACTGCGGTCGCGCCGTCCGTGCCCACGGAGGGACGGGCCGCGCGGCGCAGGGCGGCGCAGGAGGCCGCGAAGCGCTCCCACGCGCGGGGGCGCAGGCGGGGCGGGCGCCGGCGTCGGCCCCCACGCTCGGGCGGCCCGCTGGTGGTGCTCACCCGGGCGCTCGGGGAGCTGTTCATCACGACGGGCCTCGTGATGCTGCTGTTCGTCACCTACCAGCTCTGGTACACGAACCTGCTGGCGGAACGGGCGGTGGACGGAGCCGCCGGATCGCTGCGGCAGAACTGGGAACGCAACCCGGGCGCCGCCGCCGCGCCGCAGGTCGAGGCCTTCGAGCCGGGACAGGGGTTCGCGATCATGTACATCCCGAAGCTGGACGTGAAGGTGCCGGTGGCCGAGGGCATCAGCAAGCCCAAGGTGCTGGACAAGGGGCTGGTCGGGCACTACTCCGAAGGCTCCCTGAAGACGGCGATGCCGGCGGACAAGCAGGGCAACTTCGCGGTGGCCGGACACCGGAACACCCACGGGGAGCCGTTCCGCTACATCAACAAGCTGGTGCCCGGCGACCCGATCGTGGTGGAGACGCGGGACGCGTACTACACGTACGAGATGACCTCGGCGTTGGCGCAGACCTCGCCCGCGAACGTGTCGGTGATCAAGCCGGTGCCGGAGGGTTCCGGCTTCACGACCCCGGGCCGGTACCTCACACTGACGACCTGCACCCCCGAGTTCACCAGCACCTACCGGATGATCGTATGGGGCAGGATGGTCGAGGAACGCCCCCGCAGCCAGGGCGTTCCACCCGCGCTGAAGAGCCCGTGAGAGCCCGTGAGAGTCCGTGAGAGCCCGTAACCAAGAGCCCCCGGAGAGCCGGCGGGGCCCGCGAGGGCCCGTGAAGAGCCGCCTGACCGCTCGTACGTCGTAGAGGACGAATCCGCAGTGTCTCGTGCCCGCCGTCGCCGTTCCGCACCGCCGAGCCGCAACCGCGGTGTGCTCGCCGGTTTCCTGAGCCTGCTGGGCGAACTCCTGATCACGGTCGGACTGGTCCTGGGCCTGTTCGTGGCCTACTCGCTGTGGTGGACGAACGTGCTCGCCGACCGGCACGCGTCGGCCAAGGGCGACGCCGTCCGCGAGCAGTGGCAGCGTTCGCCCGCTCCCTCCGACCAGAAGCCCGCCGCGCCGGGGGCGCTCGACACCCAGGGCGGCATCGGCTTCCTGCACGTGCCCGCGATGAAGAACGGCGAGGTGCTGGTCAAGCCGGGCATCGCCCCGGACGTCCTGAACGACGGGGTCGCCGGCTACTACACGGAGCCGGTCAAGTCCGCGCTGCCGTGGGACGCCAAGGGCAACTTCTCGCTGGCGGCGCACCGGGACGGGCACGGCGCCAAGTTCCACAACATCGACAAGCTGCGCGACGGCGACGCGATCGTCTTCGAGACGCGCGACACCTGGTACGTGTACAAGGTCTTCGCGGAGCTGCGCCAGACCTCGAAGTACAACGTGGACGTGCTCAGCCCGATCCCGAAGGAGTCGGGCCGGACCGTCGCCGGCCGCTACATCACGCTCACCACCTGCACACCGGTGTACACCTCGAAGTACCGGTACATCGTCTGGGGCGAGTTGCAGCGGACCGAGAAGGTGGACGGCGACCGCACCCCGCCGGCGGAACTGCGCTGACGTTCCGCCCCGGCACCCCCGGACCCCCATCTCCCGGGATGCCCCCGGACGGCCCTGGAAGGGCCCTGTGGGCGCCCCTGGGGCGCAAGTGACGAAAGGCCCGGCCCCCTCCCGATGGGAGGGGGCCGGGCCCTTCGAGTGTCGCCCCGGCGGGGCTGCGTCGATCAGCGGCCGAGACCGCCGATGAAGCCCCCGTTGCCGCCGTTGTTACCGCCGTTGCCCCCGTTGCCCCCGCCGCCCTTGGGGAAGGTGCGGACGTTGATGACGGTGCCCGCCGGGACCTGGCTGCCGACGCCGGGGTTGGAGTCGAACACCACGGCGTCGTCCTCGGACGGACCGCTGAGGACCGCGCCGAAGGACAGGCCGACCCCCTGGAGGGTCTGCTTCGCCTGGCCCACGGTCTGGCCGGTCAGCGTCGGAACGGCGACCGGGGCCACCTGCTCCTTGGCGATGGTGATGTTGACCGTGGTGTCCTTGTCCAGGCTCTCGCCCGGCTTGTACTGCTGCTTGAAGACCGTCTTCGCCGGCGTGCCGGCGGGGGCGTCCTCCTCGGTGACGCTGCCCAGTTTCAGCTTGGCGTCCTGGAGGGCCTTCGCGGCCTGGGCCTGGTTCTTGCCGGCGAGGTCCGGGACCGTGGCCTTCGAGAACTCCTTGGCCACCGTCAGCGTGACCGTGGAACCCTTCTCGGCCTCGGTGCCCGACTTCGGGTCCTGATCGAGGACGATGCCCGCGGGCTGGTCGGACTCCACGGTCTTCTTCTGGACCTCGAAGCCCTTGGCCTTCAGGTCCGCCTCGGCCTTGTCGAACGCCAGGCGGCGCACGTCGATGACGGCCACCGGGGGCGCGCCCGAGGAGATCTTGACCGTGACGCTGCTGCCCTTGTCCACCTTGGTGTCGGCGGCCGGATCCTGCTCGCAGATCTTGCCCTTCGGCTGGTTGTCGCACTCCATCTCGCCGCCTTGGACCACCTGGAGGCCGATGTTCTTGCCCCGTTCCTGCGCCGCGACCAGGGTGTCGCCGATCAGCTTGGGCACGCTGGCCCGGTTGTCGGCGTTCCCGTCGAAGATGGTCCTGCCGATGAGGATGGCGCCGACCAGGACGAGGACGCCCGCCAGGACCAGCAGGACCGTCGAGGCGCGGCTCTTCTTCTGCGGCCGGCGGCCGTGACCCTGGTCGTAGCCGCCCTGGTCGCCGTATCCGTAACCGCCGTCGCCCGAACCCGCCGGCGGCATCATCGAGGTCTGGCCGGAGTCCGCCGAGCGCAGGGCGGTGGTGGGCTGGTCGTAGCCCCCCTGGTGGCCGTAGCCGCCCTGGTCGGGGTAGCCGTAGCCGGCCGCGCCCATGGAGGCGGTCGCGGTGACGGGCTGGCCGTCGAGGCAGGCCTCGATGTCCGCCCGCATCTCGTCGGCGGACTGGTAGCGGTAGTCGGGGTCCTTGACCAGGGCCTTGAGGACGATGGCGTCCATCACGGGCGTGATCTCGGGGTCGAAGTTCGACGGGGGCTGCGGCTCTTCCCGGACGTGCTGGTAGGCGACGGCCACGGGGGAGTCACCGACGAACGGGGGCCGGACGCAGAGCAGTTCGTACAGCAGGCAGCCGGCCGAGTAGAGGTCGGAGCGGGCGTCGACCTGCTCGCCCTTGGCCTGCTCCGGGGAGAGGTACTGGGCGGTGCCGATGACGGCGGCGGTCTGCGTCATGGTCATGCCGGAGTCGCCCATGGCGCGGGCGATGCCGAAGTCCATGACCTTGACCTGGCCGGTGCGGGTCAGCATCACGTTCGCGGGCTTGATGTCGCGGTGCACGATGCCGGCGCGGTGGGAGTACTCCAGGGCCTGGAGGATGCCGATGCACATTTCGAGCGTGCGCTCGGGCAGCAGCTTGCGTCCGGAGTGCAGCAGCTCGCGCAGGGTGGATCCGTCGACGTACTCCATCACGATGTACGGGATGGAGATGTTGTCGACGTAGTCCTCGCCGGTGTCGTAGACGGCGACGATCGCCGGGTGGTTGAGCGACGCGGCGGACTGGGCCTCGCGGCGGAACCGGGCCTGGAAGGACGGGTCGCGGGCGAGGTCCGCTCGCAGGGTCTTCACGGCGACGGTACGGCCGAGCCGGGTGTCGTGGCCGAGGTAGACCTCGGCCATGCCACCGCGGCCGAGCACGTGGCTCAGCTCGTACCGGCCGCCGAGGCGACGCGGCTCTTCCATAACTTGCAGCCCTCTCCGTCAGTCCCGACCGCACCGGTGTGTGGTCCGGCGGTGTGCTGTTCGCGCAAAGGCTACCGGCCGATCGTGGGTGATCGGTTCGTGACCACAGGCTGATACCCGACCGGTACCGTACGCTCCGATCCGGACCGGATCAGTGGTCCGGATCACCCTCCCCGCCGTGCCGGCGGACGCTCATCGGTTGCTCTTCAGTACGGCTTCCATGACGGCCTTCGCGACGGGCGCGGCCAGGCCGCCGCCGCTGATGTCCTCGCGTTCGGCGGCGCTGTCCTCGATCACGACGGCGACGGCGACGGGCGAGGTGCCGTCGGGCTTCTCGGCGTAGGAGATGAACCAGGCGTAGGGGCGCTTGGCGTTCTTCTCGCCGTGCTGGGCGGTGCCGGTCTTGCCGCCGACGACGACGTCCTTGATCTTGGCCGGGGTGCCCGTGCCCTTCTCGACGACGTTGACCATCATCTGCTGGACCTTCTGCGCGTTCGCCGGGGAGAGCGGGCGGCTCATCTCCTGCGGCTCGTGCTTCTCGACGGTGTCGATATTGGGAGCGGTCAGCTGGTCGACCATGTACGGCTTCATCAGCTTGCCGTCGTTCGCGATGGCGGCGGTGACCATGGCCATCTGGAGCGGGGTGGCGGCGGTGTTGAACTGGCCGATGGAGCTCTGCGCGTTGCCGTCCTTGCCCATCGTCTTGTCGTAGACGCTGGCGAAGGCGCGGACCGGGGTGTCGACGGTGCTGTTGAAGCCGAACTTCTCGGCGGTCTCGACCATCTTGTCGCGGCCGACCTTGTCGCCCATGTTCGCGAACACGGAGTTGCAGGAGACCTGGAGCGCGAAGTTCAGCGTCGCCTTCTCGCAGCCGCTCGCGTGGTTGACCATCGGGGTCCGGGTGCCGGGCAGCATGTACGGCTCGGGAGTGTCCGTGGCGGCGTTGATGTCGCTCACCACGTTGTTCTCCAGGGCGGCCGCGGCCGTGACCACCTTGAAGGTGGAGCCCGGCGGGTAGGTCTCGCGCAGGGCGCGGTTGACCAGGTTCTTGTCCTCGCTGTCCTTCAGCTGGACCCAGGCCTTCTCGTCGTTCTTCGAGAAGCCGGCGAAGCTGGACGGGTCGTACGAGGGGGTGCTGACCAGGGCCAGGATGGCGCCCGTGCGCGGGTCGAGCGCCGCGACGGCACCCTTCTTGTTGCCCAGTTGCTTGAACGCGGCCTTCTGCGCGGCGGCGTTCAGGGTGGTGATGACGTTGCCGCCGGCCTTCTTCTCGCCGGTGAACATGCCGATGGTGCGGTCGAAGAACAGCCGGTCGTCGTTGCCGGTGAGGATGCCGTCGTCGAGGCTCTCCAACTGCGTGGAGCCGAACGCCTGCGAGGCGTACCCGGTGACGGGCGCCCACAGGGGGCCGTCGAGGTAGGTGCGCTTGTACTTGAAGTCGCTGCCGTCGGTCACGGAGGAGCCGGTGATCGGCTTGCCCTCGACGATGATGTTGCCGCGCTCCGTGGCGTACTGGGCGATCTGGACCCGGCGGTTCTCCTTGCGCGTGCTGAGGTCCTCGGCCTGGACGTACTGCAACCAGTTGGTCCGCACGAGCAGCGCGAGGACGAGGAGCCCGCAGAACAGCGAGATGCGACGCAGGGGCTTGTTCATGACGGACGAACCACCTGTGTCATCTCGGAGTCGGGGGACGGAGCGGGGGACGGAGCGGGACGCCGTGCGGTGTCGCTGATCCGGATGAGGATGGCGATGAGGACCCAGTTCGCGAGGACGGAGGAGCCGCCCGACGCGAGGAAGGGCATCGTCATGCCGGTCAGGGGGATGAGGCCCATGACACCGCCGGCGACGACGAAGATCTGGATGGCGAAGGCGCCGGAGAGACCGATGGCGAACAGCTTGCCGAAGGGGTCCCGGGCGGCGAGGGCGGTGCGGGCACCGCGCTCGATGATCAGGCCGTAGATCAGGAGGAAGGCCATCACGCCGGCCAGGCCGAGTTCTTCGCCGACCGTGGAGAAGATGAAGTCGGAGTTGGCGGCGAAGCCGATCAGGTCGGAGTTGCCCTGTCCCCAACCGGTGCCGAGCACGCCACCGGAACCGAAGCTCATGATCGACTGGCCGACCTGCTCGCAGGCCCCGGACTTGGCGTAGCAGGCGAAGGGGTCGAGCCAGGCGTCCACACGGGCCTTGACATGGCTCGCTGTGGTGCCGACGACGACGGCGCCGCCGACGGACATGAGCAGACCGATGACGATCCAGCTCGTGCGCTCGGTGGCGACGTACAGCATGATCACGAACATGCCGAAGAACAGCAGCGAGGTGCCGAGGTCGTTCTCGAAGATGAGGACGAGCAGGCTCATCGCCCAGATCATCAGGATCGGGCCGAGGTCGCGGCCGCGCGGCAGGTAGAGACCCATGAAGCGGCGGCTGGCCAGGGCCAGGGCGTCACGCTTGACCATCAGGTAGCCGGCGAAGAAGATCGCGATGACGATCTTCGCGAACTCGCCCGGCTGGATGGAGAAACCGCCGACGCTGATCCAGATCTTCGCGCCGAAGACGTCGGCGCCGAGGCCCGGGACGACGGGCAGGATCAGCAGGACCAGCGCGGCCGCCATCGAGATGTACGTGAACCGCTGGAGCACGCGGTGGTCCTTGAGGACCAGCAGCACGCCCACGAACATGGCCAGGGCCATAGCCGTGTACATCATCTGCCGCGGCGCCGACTCGGAGAACGCGCCGAAGCTCCGCTTCGCGAGGTTCTGGAGCCGCTCGGACTGGTCGAGCCGGTAGATCAGCACCAACCCGAGGCCGTTGAGCAGGGTGGCGAGCGGCAGCAGCAGCGGGTCGGCGTACTTCGCGTAGCGACGCACGGCGACATGCGCGAGACCGGCCAGGACGCCGAGGCCGAGGCCGTAGGCCACCATGCCCGGGGGCAGGGAGCCGTTCATGGCCAGGCCCACATTGGCGTAGGCGAAGATCGGGATGACCACGGCGAAGCCGAGCAGCAGGAGCTCGGTGTTCCGCCGGCTCGGAGCCTCGATGGCGCCGATGGTGGTCGTGTTGGTGACAACGCTCATGGTGTGGCAGGCCCCCTGCGCCCGCGTATCTCTACTGCTTTTCGCACTGGCCGGCCAGTTGCTGCTCGGCGGCAGTCAGGCTGGGGCCGGGTGTCGTGCTGGGCTTCGCCTCGGCGGCGCGGCGGGCTTCGTCCTTCTTGCAGGCGGACACCTGCGCGGTGAGCTCGTCGATCTTCTGACGTGCTCCGTCGAGGCTGTCCTCGCTGATGGTGGCCTCGACCTGCTTGCGCTTGAAGGGCGGCAGGTACTTGAGTTCGATGTCGGGGTGATCCGCCTCGACCTTCGAGAGGTGGATCCACGCGAGGTTCTGGTTGATGCCGCGGTACAGCGCGACGTGCTCGTCCTTGACGCCCACGTAGAACTGGGTCTGCGTCCACCGGTGGCCGGCGTACACGCCGCCGCCGACGAGCCCGGCCACGAGCAGCAGGAGCAGCGTGCGCACGGTCCACTTGCGCCCTTTGCCGCGACGTCTGCGCGGGTGGTCGTACGTGTCCTCTTCGGCGTCGTAGGCGTCGGGTTCGCCGAAGCCGCCGTACGCGCCGCCGCCCTGGCCCGGGTCCTGGTTCTGGTCGGGGTAGCCGTAACCGGTGGCCTCACCGCTGCCGGGAGGGCCGAAGGAACCCGCGGGCGGGGAGGCCTGGCGGCCGAGCCCGGAGGCGCGGCCGGCCGGGGTCTGCATGGCGTTGCCGTCGAACAGCTGGTGCTGGTTCTCGGCGACCGCGCCCACGACGACCGGGCTGTCGTTGATCTGGGCGGCCAGGGTGTCGCCGCTGTCGGTGTCGAGGACGTCGGCGACGATGCAGGTGATGTTGTCGGGTCCGCCGCCGCGCAAGGCGAGTTGGATCAGCGCCTGCACGGTCTCGTGGGGGCCGTGGTAGTCGGCGAGGGTCTCTTCCAGGGTCTGGTGGGAGACCACGCCGGAGAGCCCGTCGGAGCAGATGAGGTAGCGGTCGCCGGCGCGGACCTCGCGGATCGACAGATCGGGTTCGACGATGTCGCCGCTGCCGAGCGCACGCATCAGCAGCGAGCGCTGCGGGTGCGTGGTGGCTTCCTCTTCGGTGATCCGGCCCTCGTCGACGAGCCGTTGCACCCAGGTGTGGTCCTGGGTGATCTGGGTGAGGACGCCGTCGCGGAGCAGGTAGGCGCGCGAGTCGCCGACGTGCACGAGGCCGAGTCGCTGACCGGTCCACAGCAGGGCGGTGAGCGTGGTGCCCATGCCTTCGAGCTGGGGGTCCTCCTCGACCATGACGCGCAACTGGTCGTTGGCGCGCTGCACGGCCACGCTGAGCGCGGTGAGGATGTCGGAGCCCGGGACGTCGTCGTCGAGCTGCACGAGTGTGGAGATCACCTCGGAGCTCGCGACCTCACCGGCGGCCTGGCCGCCCATGCCGTCGGCGATGGCGAGGAGACGGGGACCGGCGTAGCCGGAGTCCTCGTTCCCCTCGCGGATCATGCCCTTGTGCGATCCGGCGGCGAACCGTAGGGACAGACTCATGCGCACCTGCCCTGTCGACGATGCCTCCGGGTACAACCGGTCTCGAGCCACACTGCCCACCCTCCGGTCGGGAGCGCGCTCCGGTCGCAGTCCCCGGTGGGACGGACCGCCGCGGCTCGCTCGCTCCGCTCGCTCATTCTCGTACTACTTCCGCAGCTCGATGACGGTCTTGCCGATGCGGATCGGGGCGCCCGGCGGGATGGGCGTCGGGGTGGTCAGCCGGGTCCGGTCGAGATACGTGCCGTTGGTGGACCCGAGATCCTCGACGATCCACTGGCCGTCACGATCCGGGTAGATCCTGGCATGACGGCTCGACGCGTAGTCGTCGTCCAGCACGATCGTGGAGTCGTGGGCGCGGCCCAGCGTGATCGTCTGCCCGGCGAGGGCCACGGTGGTGCCCGTGAGGGTGCCCTCCGAGACGACCAGCTTGGTCGGCGCACCCCGCCGCTGGCGCTGCTGTGGTGGCGCGGATTGCCGCCCCGCCTGTTGCGGAGCGCTGTTGGCGCCGCCCCGGCGCGAGCCGCGTTGCGTGACTCGCGTTCCGAAGAGGTCGCTGCGAATGACCTGGACGGCCACGATGACGAACAGCCACAAAACGGCCAGGAAACCCAACCGCATGACCGTCAGGGTCAGCTCTGACATTGCCCCCGCTTCACCCTTCGGCTTGCCGATAAATGATGGTGGTGCTGCCCACGACGATCCGCGAGCCGTCGCGGAGCGTAGCGCGGGTGGTGTGCTGCCCGTCCACCACGATGCCGTTGGTGGACCCCAGATCCTGGATCGTCGGGGGCGTTCCGGTCCGGATCTCACAGTGCCGGCGGGAAACGCCGGGGTCGTCGATCCGCACATCGGCCTCGGTGCTTCGGCCGAGTACGAGCGTGCCGCGCGAGATCTGATGGCGGGTGCCGTTGATCTCGATCCAGCGGCGCGTGGTGCCGCCGCCGGAAGTCATGGGAGCCGCTCCGCCGGGGCCGCCGGGGGCGGTCCTGCGGGCGCCGGGTCCGCCGGGGGGCGGGGCGCTGGGCATGGGCGGGGCGGCGACCGGGGGGTACCCGTATCCGCCCTGCGGGCTGTCGGGAGCCGGGGCCTGCCCCAGGGGGCCGCCGCCTGACTGGGAGGTGCTGGAGGCGAGCGTACGGCTTCGGACGCGGTAGAGGCCCGTGTCGAGGTCGTCGGCCTTCTCCAGGTGGACCTTGATCGGTCCCATGAAGCTGTAGCGCTGCTGCTTGGCGTAGTCGCGGACGAGGCCCGCGAGCTCGTCGCCGAGCTGACCGGAGTAGGGACTCAGGCGGTCGTAGTCGCCGGCGCTGAGTTCCACGATGAAGTCGTTGGGTACGACGGTCCGCTCGCGGTTCCAGATGGTGGCGTTGTTGTCGCACTCCCGCTGGAGGGCGCCGGCGATCTCCACCGGCTGGACCTCGGACTTGAACACCTTGGCGAAGGTGCCGTTCACCAGACCTTCGAGTCGCTGCTCGAACCGCTTCAGGACTCCCATGGGGCACCTCCTCCGTCGTTGTCGCCCTGTACTGCTTACTGATCGTATCCACGCGTGGCGGATTCGGCTGGTTCCCCTTCGGCCTCGTGCCGAGGAGTGTTGGTCCTCACAAGCGATCGTAGGGGCGCTCAAGGGACAGTGTCCCGCACCGGGACGGGAGTGCGGGAGGGGCTGTCGAGGGTGAGGTGGGGGGAGCGGGAAAAGGGATGTGATTCCACCCTGTCTGGCGTGCTAATCTTTCGACGTCGCCAGGGGAACGGCCCGAAAGGGAAGATCCACTGGTAGCCGCTCGGGCGAGTGGCGGAACGGCAGACGCGCTGGCTTCAGGTGCCAGTGTCCTTCGGGACGTGGGGGTTCAAATCCCCCCTCGCCCACTTCGAGTGGTTCTCGAACCACTCGGCTTGAATTGAGAGAACCCCCACTCCGGAGAGATCCGGAGTGGGGGTTCTTTCGTCGTGTCCGGAAGTCGATGTGTGACGGCGCTCTCTCCGGGTCTTCCCGCCGTCGTCAGACTTTCGTCGGGTGGGGTGCGACGAAAGTGGGCGGCGGGCGACGCGTGCGGGTGTCTAGGGTCGGGCGCGTGGAAACGACGGCGGGGACGCGCGCGGGGTGGGACTGGCTGAGGGGGCCGGAGCCCTGGTCCCGTCGGATGGTGGCGGGGGACCTGGCGCTGGCCGGTGTGATCGCCCTGCTCGGCCTGGGGATCGAGGAACTCGACAACGGCACCCCGCTGCGGATGTGGGCCGGCGTCCTGGTCGTGGTGGCGCTGACGCTGCTGCGCCGGCGGCTGCCCGCGACCACGCTGATCGTGGGTGCGGCGGTGTCGCCCTTCCTGCCCGGAACGTTCCTGATCACGGCCCTGCTGGGCTGGTCGGCGGGGCGCCGGGTCGAGGACGTCGGTCGGGCCCTGGGGGCCTTCACCGCCGCCTTCGTCGCCGAGGTCGGCTTCAGTGTGGTGGCCGAGTGGTCGCACACGCGGCTCCTGCTGACGATCGTTTTCTCCACGCTGATGTTCCTGGCCGTCACCGTCATGCCGGGTCTCGCCAGTCGGTACTGGTCCCAGCGCCGTACGTTGCTGCGCGCCCTCCAGGAACGCAACGGACAGCTGATGCGCGAGCGGGCGATGGTCGCCGGGCAGGCCCGACTGCGGGAACGGCAGCGCATCGCGCAGGACATGCACGACAGTCTGGGCCACCAACTGGCGCTGATCTCGGTGCACACCGGCGCCCTTGAGGTGGACCCGAAACTCACCGACCGGCAGCGCGAGGCGGTGGGAGTGCTGCGGCACGCCTCGGTGGCCGCGATGCACGAACTCCGCGAGGTGGTCGGGATCCTGCGGGACGGGGTCGAGGCACCCGTCCCCGTCGAGGAGGCGTCGCAGCCCGCCGCCCGGGGGGTGGCCGGGATCGCCGGGATCGTGGAGGCGGCGCGGACCGCGGGTACCGACGTCCGGCTGACCGTCTCGGGGCGGCAGCGGCCGCTGGTGGCGGCCTGCGACCACGCGGCGTACCGGATCGCGCAGGAGGCGCTGACCAACGCCTACAAGCACGCGCCGGGGGCGCGGATCACGGTGGAACTGCGGTACGAGGACGACTCCCTGGTGGTGGAGATCGCCAACGGTCCCGCGGAGGGCCCGGGTGCCGGCGAGGTGGTGTCCGGCGGGCAGGGGCTTACGGGGCTGCGCGAGCGGGCCCGGCTGGTCGGCGGCATGGTCCACGCGGGGGCCGCCGAGGGCGGCGGGTTCCGGGTGGCGGGTGTGCTGCCGTACGGCGCGGAACCGGCCGGGACGGTCGAGGACGTGGCCGACGACTTCGGACAGCAGACGCAGGCGATGGGGCTCAAGGGCGCACCGCCGATGGACTGGGCGGCCGTCGACCGGGAGTTGGCGGTCCGCAGCCGTACCGGCGGGGTCGCGTTGGGCTGCGGCATCGCGGTCGCCGCGGTGATCCTGCTGGTCATCGTGATCGGGGCGGGGGTGGCCCTGCTGGTGGGATCCGCGAACAACGCCATGATCAGCGAGTCGGAGTACGACTCGACGCACGTGGGCGAGGCCGAGGACGCGGTCCGCGGGCGGCTGCCCGACGGCGACAGCATCCTGACGTCGGGCCTGGACGGGAAGGGACCGGCGCAGCCGGCCGGCACGGACTGCGTGGCGCTGCTCTCCTCGGAGGAGACGCGGCTGAACACCGATACGGTTTACCGGTTCTGCTTCAAGGACGGGAAGCTCGTCGACAAACAGACGTACGAGGTCAAGCAGTAGGAGCACGGGTGACACCCAGAGTGATCCGCGTCGTGATCGCCGACGACGAGCCGCTGATCCGGGCGGGCATAAGGATGATCCTGACCTCGGCGGCGGACATCGAGGTCGTGGCGGAGGCGGCCAACGGTCGGGAGGCGGTGGAACTGGCCCGGGCACACCACCCGGACGTGATGCTGCTCGACATCCAGATGCCGGTCATGGACGGGCTGACGGCACTGGGTGAACTGGGCCGCGCCGTGCCCGAGGTACGGGCCCTGATCCTCACCACCTTCGGCGAGCGGGAGAACGTCCTGCGCGCGCTGGGCGAGGGCGGCGCCGGGTTCCTGCTGAAGGACTCCGCGCCGGGTGAACTGATCGGCGCGGTGCGGGCCGCGGCGGCCGGCGACGCCTACCTCTCGCCCGCGGCGACCCGGCACGTGGTGGACCAGCTGGCCTCCGGGCGGTCCACCGGGCGGGGCGAGGAGGCCCGCCGTCGCGTGGCCGGGCTGAGCGAGCGGGAACGCGGGGTGCTGGCCTTGCTCGGCGAGGGACTGTCCAACGCGGAGGCCGGGCGCCGACTGCACATGAGCGAGGCCACGGTGAAGACCTACGTCAGCCGGATCCTGGCCAAGCTGGAGTGCGAGAACCGGGTGCAGGCGGCCCTGCTGGCCAGGGACGCGGGCCTGTAGATACGGTCGGGGCCCGCATCGATCGATGATGTGGGCCGAGTACGACGTTACGGGTGGGGGCGGCAGGCATGGCGACGGTACCGGGGCAGCGCGAGAGAGCGGCTGACGTGACGGACGGCGGGCGGATCCCGGTGGTGCAGGGGTTCGCCCCCCGCGTCGAGGGGGGCTCCCCCAAAGAGGCCGGCAAGGCGCTGAGGCTGCGGGTGCCGCGCGCGGCGCACGCGCGGTTCGAGCCCCCGACCGACCGGCCCGACGCCGTGCGGGCCGTCGAGGAGTCCAACGTGGGCCGGGTCGCCGAGCTGACGCCGATACGGGTGGGCCGGATGGCCGCCAACCCCTTCGCGTTCCTGCGCGGGTCGGCCGGACTCATGGCGCACGACCTGTCCGGCGGTCCGGTGACCGGCATAGGCGCTCAGATCTGCGGTGACGCGCACGCGGCGAACTTCGGCCTCTACGGGGACGCGCGCGGGCGACTGGTCATCGACCTGAACGACTTCGACGAGACCGAGTTCGGTCCGTGGGAGTGGGACGTCAAGCGGCTCGCGACCTCGCTGGTGCTGGCGGGGCGGGTGGCCGGGGCCGACGAGGACACCTGCCGGGCCGCGGCCCTGGACGCGGTGGGCGCGTACCGCCGGACCCTGCGGCTGCTGGCCAAGTTGCCGGCGTTGGACGCCTGGAACGCCATCGCCGACGAGGAACTGGTCTCGCACGCCGACGCCCGTGATCTGCTCGGCACGTTGGAGCGGGTCTCGGAGAAGGCCCGGAACAACACCTCGGCCCGGTTCGCCGCCCGGTCGACGGAGGTCGGGACCGATGGACGGCGCCGCTTCGTGGACGCGCTGCCCGTGCTGCGCCGGGTCGGCGACGCCGAGGCCGCGGCCGTGGCGGCCTCGCTCGGCCCGTACCTGCACACCCTCCAGGGGGACCGGCTGCCGCTGCTGGCCCGGTACGCGATCCACGACGTGGCTTTCCGCGTGGTCGGGACCGGAAGCGTGGGAACGCGCTCGTACGTGGTGCTGCTGCTGGACCACCGGGGAGAGCCGCTGGTCCTCCAGGTGAAGGAGGCCCGGCCCTCGGTACTGCTTCCCCACCTGCCCGCGCTGGGCTTCCACGCGGCGCCGGAGGAGCACGACGGGCGGCGGGTGGTGGCCGGGCAGAAGCGGATGCAGGTGGTCTCGGACATCCTGCTGGGGTGGACCACGGTGGAGGGGCGGCCGTTCCAGGTGCGCCAGTTCCGCAACCGCAAGGGCAGCGTGGACCCGGCGGCGCTGGCCGTGGACCAGCTCGACGACTACGGCCGGATGACCGGGGCGCTGCTGGCCCGGGCGCACGCGCACAGCGTCGATCCCCGACTGCTGGCCGGGTACTGCGGCAAGAACGAGGAGCTGGACGAGGCGATGGCCGACTTCGCGGTGGCCTACGCGGACCGCAGCGAGGCCGATCACGAGGTCCTGGTGGCGGCCGTGCGCAACGGGCGGATCGCGGCCGAGGCCGGGGTCTGAGTGTTTCACGTGAAACATCGGCCCGACCGGACCGGCCGGACCGGCCTTAGGGTGGCCGGGTGAGCGAGCAGACCGAGCAGAGCGACCAGACAGTTCCCGAAGAGCCCGTCGCGTCCACCGACGCGGTCGACGCCGGTGTCGCCGGTGGGGCCGGTGAGTCCGGTCATGCCGGTGGCTCCGATGCCGGTGGTGTCGGTGACGGCGGTGGTGTCGGCGGTGCCGGTGAAGCCGCCGGGGGCGGTGAGGAGCGGCCCGAGGCACGGCTGGACCGGGCCGTACGGGCGGCCGAGCAGGCGCTCATCGAGTTCGAGATCGCGGTGGAGACCTTCCGGGTGGAGGTCGAGAACTTCTCCCGCCTGCACCACCAGAAGCTCGGGCCGATGTACTCGCGTCTCGACGAGCTGGACGCGTTGATCGCGGAGGCGAAGGCGGCGCGCAGCGGTGACCCGGAGGATCTGCGGCGGGCGCACGAGGCACGCGCCCTGGTGATGCCGATGCCCGGTGTCGACGAGCTGTTCAACGACTGGCT
Source organism: Streptomyces sp. WM4235 (assembly GCF_001279725.1). GTDB lineage: Bacteria > Actinomycetota > Actinomycetes > Streptomycetales > Streptomycetaceae > Streptomyces. Next base: position 27,233 of record NZ_LGDE01000013.1, read on the forward strand.
GGACTCGGACGGGATGTCCGACGACGCGTCCGCCATGCTCACCGAGCGGTCCGTGCGGCCGCCGGAGCGGGTGCGGCCGTCGGAAGAGGTGCGCAAGCTCTACCGCGAGCTGGTCCGCAAGGCACACCCCGACCTCGCGCCGGACGAGACCGAGCGGGAGCGACGCGACGCCTTCATCGTGCGGGTCAACGCGGCCTACGGACGGGGCGACGAACAGGCGCTGCGCGAGCTGGCCGAGGAGTGGGCGGCGGGCCCCGTGCCGGAGGCCGCCAGGCCGAGCGAGAGCGAGGAGCTGTACGCACGGCTGGAGTGGCTGGCGGCGCGCAAGGAACTGCTGGCGGCGGTGGCGCGGGAGCTGGAGGACAGCGCGATCGGTTCGATGCTGCGGATGGCGCCGGAGGGCCCGGACCGGCTGCTGGAGGAGATCGCCGAGCAGCTGCTGGAGCGGGTGTCCGAGCGCGAGTCGGAACTCGCCGAACTGGCCGGGTAGTGCGGCGGCGCGGTGCGCCGGGAGGCGCCTCGCGCACAGGTGGGGCGGCGTCGGGTGGCTGGGGCGTCGGTGGGCGGTCGGATAGGTTGGCAGCCTGATTCGTGACGAGAGAAGGCGACAGCTATGAACTTCGGACCGCTTCCCTCGGTGGACGCCGCCGCGGTGCCCTCCGAAGGCTTTGTCCTGGACGTCCGTGAGGACGACGAATGGGCGGCCGGACATGTCGAGGGTGCGCTGCACATCCCGATGAGCGACTTCGTCGCCCGCTTCGGCGAGCTGACCGAGGCCGTCGAGGACGGCGGTCGGGTGCACGTGATGTGCCGGGTCGGCGGGCGCTCCGCGCAGGTCACCCAGTACCTGGTGCGCCAGGGCATCGACGCCGTGAACATCGACGGCGGCATGCAGGCCTGGGACGGCGCCGGGCGCCCGATGGTGACGGACAACGGGAACCCGGCCTTCGTGCTGTAGTCCTGTAGCCCTGTAGTCCGCTCCGCGGGGGTCGCACCCCGGGGTTCGCTCAGGTGAGGGGATGGGCGGCCAGCAGGTCGCCCAGGGCCTCCTCGTGCGCCGCGGCCGGGCCCAACTGGAGTTCCAGCTGCTTGGCCCAGGCGTGGTAGCGGTGCAGCGGGTACTCGGTGTCGGCGCCGAAGCCTCCGTGCAGGTGCTGGGCGGTCTGCACGACCCGGCGTACGCCCTCCGAGGCCCAGATCTTGGCCACCGCGACGTCGCCGGCGATCGGCAGCGGGCCGCCCGCGCCGGCCGTCGCCGATTCGAGCCGCCAGGCGGCCTGCCAGAGGGTCACCTCCATGGCCCGCAGGTCGATGTAGCGATCGGCCGCCTGGACGGCCACGGCCTGGAAAGTGGCGATGGGGAAGCCGAACTGTTCGCGCTTGCCGGTGTACTGGCTGGTCATCGTGAGCACGGCCTCCCCCAGCCCGAGCGCGAGCGCGCACGTGCCGGTGGTCAGCAGCCGGCGGAGCCCGTCCCAGGCGTCGGGGGCGTCGAGGAGGTGCGTGGCGGGCACCCGTACGCCGTCGAGCGAGAGCTCGGCGAGCCGCTCCCCGCTCGTGGAGTACTGGTCCGCGAGGGTCACCCCCGCTCCGGTGCGCGGCACCAGCGCGAGCACGGCCTCGCCCTCCCCGGCGTGGGCCGGGACGGCGATCCAGTCGGCGTTGTGCCCCCAGGCGACGGAGGTCTGCACCCCGTCCAGGACCCAGTGCGCGCCGTCCCGCTGGGCGGAGACGGCGAGTTCGGCGGGATCGTGGCCGGTACGACCGTGCGCGGCGGCGGTGAGGACGATCTCGCCCCGACCGGCGCCGGGCAGCAGGGCCGCCGCCAACTCGGGGCTGCCGTGGGTCTGGACGACCATCGCGGTGGCGCAGTGCTCCAGCAGCGGCACCCGGGCCAGCACCTTCGCCGCCTCGCGGAGCACCAGGCACAGGGCGATGGCGTCGAGCCCCGCCCCGCCGTGTTCCTCGGCGAGGACCAGGCTCAGCAGGTCGGATCCGGCGAGCCTGGCCCACAGGGGACGGTCGAAGTCGTCGGCCACGGCCCCGGGCGAGAGCGCGGGACTGGGCACGCCGTCGGGGGTGACGTCCGCGAACACGGCCCTCGCCGCCTCGACGGCCGCCTGCTGTTCCTCGGTGAAGGTGAAGTCCACTGCCTGTCCTCCCGCGTGCACCGGATCCCGTTCAGGTCTGACGGAGCGTCAAGATAGAACACGTTCCTGGAAATGCACAGCCTTGGAAATGTGTGGCCTTGGAGAGTGCACGGCCGTGCACAGGAGGAGGTGGTCGGTCAGCGGTCGAAGTCGATCTCCACTTCCTCCGTCACCGCGTGCGACTGGCATGCCAGGACGAAGCCGGCCTCCGTCTCCTCCGTCTCCAGCGCGAAGTTGCGGTCCATCCGGACCTCGCCCGAGACCAGGAACGCCCGGCAGGTTCCGCACACTCCGCCCTTGCACGCGTACGGGGCGTCCGCGCGGTTGCGCAGCACCGCGTCCAACAGGGACTCGCCGTCCTCGACCGGCCAGGTGCCCGAGCGGCCGTCGAGCCGTGCCGTGACACGGCCGTGGGCGGCGGTCGCGGAACGGACCGGGGCCGACGCGGCGGTGTCCTCGACGTGGAAGATCTCCTCGTGCACCCGGGTCCGGCCGACGCCCAGCGCGCCCAGGGCTCGTTCCGCGCCCTGTACCAGGCCGTAGGGGCCGCACAGGAACCAGCCGGTCACCTCGGCCACCGGCAGCAGTGCGGGCAGCAGAGTCGTCAGGCGTTCCTCGTCCAGCCGGCCGGACGGCAGACCGGCCTCCTGCTCCTCGCGGGACAGGACGGTCACCAGCTGGAAGCGGTCCGGGTAGCGGTCCTTGAGGTCCGCGACCTCCTCCAGGAACATCGTCGAGGCGGCCGTACGGTCACTGCGCACCAGGCAGAAACGGGCGTCGGTCCGGGCCGACAGCAGCGAGGCGGCGATCGACAGCACCGGGGTGATGCCGCTGCCGCCGACGATCGCCGCGTAGTGCGCGGCGGCCGGCGCGGCGGCCGGGTCCAGCACGAACCGCCCGGCGGGGACCATCACGTCGAGCACGTCGCCGGCGGCGATCTCCTTGTGCGCGAAGGTGGAGAACTCCCCGCCCTCCACCAGTCGCACCCCGACCCGCAGCAGCGCGGGACCGGCGGCGCCGGGCGCGGGCGAGCAGATCGAGTACGTACGGCGGACCTCCGTCCCCTCGGGGCCGCGCCGGCGCAGGGTGAGGTGCTGGCCGGGGGCGTGGATGTACTCGGCCCGCAACTCCTGAGGCACGCTCAGGGTCAGCGCCACCGAGTCGTCGGTGAGCCGGTCGACCGCCGCCACCGTCAAGGAGTGGAACGCGCCGTGTCGTGCGGGGCGCGCGGACACCGGTGTGGGCGACGGCGGGGACACGGCCATCTAGAGCTCCTTGAAGTGGTCGAACGGTTCGCGGCAGGTGACACAGCGGCGCAGTGCCTTGCACGCGGTGGAGGAGAACCGGCTGAGCAGCTCGGTGTCGGTCGATCCGCAGTGGGGGCAGCGGACCGACAGGGTGAGCGGGACCGGCCCGCCGGCGGAATGGGGGCGGGGCGGGGCGATGCCGAACTCGGCCAGCTTGCGGCGCCCTTCGGCGCTGATGTCGTCGGTCGACCAGGCGGGGGCCAGGACCGTGCGCACCCGGACCTCCGGTATGCCGTGGTCGGTCAGGATCCGCCGGATGTCGTCGGACATGGCCTCGATGGCCGGGCAGCCGGTGTAGGTCGGGGTGAGGGTGACCTCGACGTGCCCGTCGGCGTGCATCCGGACGCCGCGCATGACGCCGAGCTCGGCGAGGCTGAGGACGGGCAGCTCCGGGTCGGGGACCGACCCGGCCAGGTCGGCCAGCTCGGTCTCCAGCCGGGTCATTCCCGTGCCGGTGGTCACCACGACGCTCCGGGGTGGCTGCGGTGCAGGTGCTGCATTTCCGCGAGCATCCGCCCGAACGACTCGGTGTGCAGTCCCTCGCGGCCGGCGCCGGCGGCCCAGGCGCCCGTGCGGCGGCCCTCGGGCAGGGTGAGCCCGGCCCGCTCCAGCACGGCGCCCACGGCGGCCAGCCAACGCTGCTCCAGGGCCTGCCAGTCCACGCCGTCGAGCCCGTCGATCGGCCGGAACATCTCGCCGGTGTACCGCCACAGCGCGGTCAGCGCGGTCAGCATCCGGGCGCGGCTCTCCTCGGTGCCGTCACCGAGCCGCAGCGTCCACTGCTCGGCGTGGTCGCGGTGGTAGGCGGTCTCCTTGACGGCCTTGGCCGCCAGCGGGGCGAACGGGCCGTCGCCCGCGGCCAGCACCGTGTACAGCTCGTGCTGGTGGAAGGAGAAGTACAGCTGGCGGGCGATGGTGTGGGCGAAGTCGCCGTTCGGCTGCTCGACCAGCTGGAGGTTGCGGAAGGACCGCTCGTCGCGCAGGAACGCCAGCTCGTCCTCGTCCCCGGCCATGGAGAGCAGGACGCGGGCCTGTCCGAGCAGGTCGAGGGCGATGTTGGCGAGGGCGACCTCCTCCTCCAGGACGGGGGCGTCGCCCGCCCACTCGCCGAGGCGGTGGGACAGGATCAGCGCGTCGTCGCCGAGGGCGAGGGTGGCGGCGCGGAGCGTGGCGGGGCTGGTCTCGGTCGTGGTGTCGATGCCGGTCACAGGTGACGCACCCCCTCGGGGATCTCGTAGAAGGTGGGGTGCCGGTACGGCTTGTCCGCGGACGGGGCGAAGAACGGGTCGCGCTCGTCGGGGGACGAGGCGGTGATCCCGGTGGAGGGCACCACCCAGATCGAGACGCCCTCGTTGCGCCGCGTGTACAGGTCACGGGCGTTGCGCAGGGCCATCTCCGCGTCCGGTGCGTGGAGACTTCCGGCGTGCGTGTGCGAGAGGCCGCGGCGTGAGCGCACGAACACCTCCCACAGGGGCCAGTTCTGCGTCATACCCGTGCCTCGCTTTCGGTGCTTGCCTTGCTCGCTTGCTTCTCGGCGTACGCCGCGGCCGCGTCGCGGACCCAGGCGCCTTCCTCGTGGGCCGTGCGGCGGCGCGTGAGGCGTTCCTCGTTGCAGGGGCCGTTGCCCTTGAGGACGTCCCAGAACTCGGCCCAGTCGATGGCGCCGAAGTCGTGGTGTCCGCTCTCCTCGTTCCACTTGATGTCCGGGTCGGGCAGCGTCAGGCCCAGCGCCTCGGCCTGCGGCACGGCGATGTCCACGAAGCGCCGGCGCAGCTCGTCATTGGAGTGCCGCTTGATCCGCCAGGCCATGGACTGCGCGGAGTGCGCCGACTCGTCGTCCGGCGGGCCGAACATCATGAGCGAGGGCCACCACCAGCGGTCGACGGCGTCCTGCGCCATCGCGTGCTGCTCCTCGGTGCCCTTCGAGAGCGCCATCAGCAGCTCGAAGCCCTGGCGCTGGTGGAAGGACTCCTCCTTGCAGATCCGGACCATGGCGCGGGCGTACGGGCCGTAGGAGCAGCGGCAGATCGGAACCTGGTTGGTGATGGCCGCGCCGTCCACGAGCCAGCCGATCGCGCCGACGTCGGCCCAGGTCAGGGTGGGGTAGTTGAAGATCGACGAATACTTCTGCTTGCCCGAGTGGAGCTTGTCGAGGAGTTCGTCGCGGCTGGTGCCGAGGGTTTCCGCGGCGCTGTACAGGTACAGGCCGTGGCCGGCCTCGTCCTGGACCTTGGCCATCAGGATCGCCTTGCGGCGGAGCGAGGGCGCGCGGGTGATCCAGTTGGCCTCGGGCTGCATGCCGATGATCTCGGAATGCGCGTGCTGGGCCATCTGGCGGACCAGGGAGGCGCGGTACTCGTCGGGCATCCAGTCGCGCGGCTCCACTCGCTCGTCCGCCGCCACGGCGGCGTCGAAGGCAGCCGCCAGCTGTGCCCCGAGGTCGGTCCCCAGGGCTTCGTCCTGCCCGGACTCCGGGGTCACTGTGACCATTGCGGGCTCCCTGTCAGAGTTTGTCGGCCGGCCGCCGGTCACCCGACCGACCGATCGTTCGGTTCGTCCTCTTCAATGGTGAGACGACGGCCCGTAGGGTGTCAACCTCTGTGGGCAACCCTGTGGAAGCCGGATGATCGGGGCGGGATGGATTCGAACGAGCGCGAGCCTTCGGAACAGCCCGTTCCGGAGGCCCTCACGCCGGGTGCGCCCGCGGACGCCGAGGCCGGCCCGCCGGTCGTCGCGCCGCCGCCCAGGGCGCCCGGGATCGCCGGTCTGTCCACCCCGTACCGGGTGGTCGTGGCCCTCGCGCTGGGGATCGTCGCCGTGGCCGCCTGCGGGCACCTCGCGGCCGTCTTCCTGCACGTGGCCCCGTCCAACACGCTCAGCAAACGGCACGCGAGCACGATCGACGCCTGGATCTACCCCGAGTTCGAACAGAACTGGAAGCTCTTCGCCCCCAACCCCCTCCAGCAGAACATCGCGGTCCAGGTACGGACCCAGGTACGGGCCTCGGACGGTGGGCTGACCACCGGCGGCTGGCGCGACCTGTCCGCCGAGGACGGCGCGGCGATCCGCCACAGCCTGCTGCCGAGCCACACCGAGCAGAACGAGCTGCGACGGGCCTGGGACTTCTTCACCGGCTCCCACGACGAGAACAACAAGCCGAACGGCGAGCGCGGCGCGCTGTCGGAGGAGTACCTGCGCCGCATCGCGATGGACCGGCTGGCGCCCCGGGATCGGGAGGACGACCGGATCGTACGCATCCAGTTGCGTTCGGCGACGACCGCCGTGGCCGCGCCGAAATGGAGCGACGAGCAGAGCGACACCCGGACCTACTACCGGGAGCTGCCGTGGTGGACGGTCTGAGGCCGAGCGCGCGCAGCCGTGCCCGCGCGGCCGCCGGGCAGGCCTTGGCGCAGGTCACCGGCCGGGCGCTGGGGCCGTACCAGAGCGCCGTGGTGCGCATCGGGTTCTCCGCGACCTGGCTGTTCTTCCTGCTGCGGGAGTTCCCGCACCGGCACGAGCTGTACGGGCCCGACGGCCCCTGGAGCTGGGGGATGGCCGAGCGGCTGATCGCCTCGAACCGGGCCTTCACGGTGCTGATGTGGTCCGACGCGACCTGGTGGTTCGAGCTCGTCTACGGGCTCTCCGTGCTCGCGAGCGTGCTGCTGATGCTGGGCTGGCGGACCCGGGCGACGTCCGTGCTCTTCATGATCGGCGTGCTGTCCCTCCAGAACCGCAGCGTCTTCATGGGGGACGGCGGGGACAACGTCATCCACCTGATGGCGATGTACCTCGTGCTCACCCGCTGCGCGCGGGTCTGGTCCCTGGACGCCCGCCGGGCGCGGCTGCGCGGCTCGGCCTCGGCCGGTGCGGCGGGGCCCGTGCTGTGGAGCGTGCTCGGGCTGCTCTTCGCCTACGGGGCGGTGACCGGGAGGTTCGGCGCGGGCTGGCTCGCCGCGTTCGCGGCGGTGTGGGTGGTGCTCGGGCTGTGGTGGCTCGTCGACCGCTTCGAGCCGGAGGGGGAGGGCCGGGCCGTCCTCGACGTGCTGGCGAACCTGCTGCACAACGCGGGGATGCTGGTGATCATGGCGGAGGTCTGTCTGATCTACGCCACTGCGGGCTGGTACAAGATCCAGGGCTCGCGCTGGCAGGACGGCACCGCGCTGTACTACCCGCTGGGCCTGGACTACTTCACCCCGTGGCCGGGGCTGTCCGGGGTGCTGGCGGGCAGCGGGACCCTGGTGATGCTGCTGACCTACGGGACGGTCGCGGTCCAGGTCGCGTTCCCGTTCACGCTGTTCAACCGGCGGATCAAGAACGTGCTGCTCGCGGTGATGATGCTGGAGCACGCCGGGATCGCGGTGCTGCTCGGCCTGCCGTTCTTCTCGCTGGCCATGATCGCGGCCGACGCGGTGTTCCTGCCGACGGTGTTCCTCGTCTGGCTCGGCGCCCGTGCGGGTGCCGAGCGCCGGCGCGACCGGGCCGCCTCGGAGCCGCCGCCGGGCCCGCTCGACGCCCCGACCCCGATCCCGGCCGAGGTCGCGCGCTGACAGGGCGCCCGCCGGTCCCGGGGCCCGTGCGCGGCCCGTAGGGTCGGCGGTATGAGTGAGCAGCACGGGGACCCCGGACAGGTCGCGCGGGAGTGGCGGGAGGCCGCCGGGCGGGAGGACGTGGTCCTGCTCGACGGGTTCCACGCGCTGAAGCACGCGCTGCGCTTCGGTGCCCGGGTGGAAGCCGTCGTCGCCGACGATCCCGAGGCCGTCGGGGCGCTGGCCGCCGAGCTGGCCCCGGACGTGGAGGCGCGGGTCCGCGGGCTGGTGCGCGGGACGGAACTCAAGGGGTTGCTGGCCCGGGTGCACCCCACCGGGGTGGCCGCGCTCGCCGTGCGACCGGACCGCGAGGCGGGCCTTGAGGCGCTGCGCCGGCCGGGCCGCACCGCCCCGATCGTGGTCCTGGACAACCCGCGCAACCTCGGCAACGTGGGCGCCGTCGTCCGGCTCGCCGCCGGCTTCGGCGCCACCGGGGTGGTCACGCGCGGAGACCTCGACCCCTGGCACCCCAACGTGGTCCGGGCCGGGGCCGGCCTGCACTACGCGACCACCGTCGACCGGGTCGAACTGGAGACCCTGCCGCCCGGGCCGCTGTACGCGCTCGACCCGGAGGGCGAGGACATCCGTGCCCTCACCCTCCCGGACGACGCCCTGCTCGCCTTCGGCTCGGAACGCCACGGGATCTCGCCCGAGCTGCGGGCCCGCGCCGATCACCTGGTGTCCCTGCCGATGCGGCCGCAGGTCTCCAGCTACAACCTGGCCACCAGCGTGGCCATGGCCCTCTTCCACTGGGGCGGGCCCCACCTCGACCAGGCCCACCCCGACCGGGTCTAGGCCTGGCGGCGGACCTCCACCACCCGGAACCGGTTCGCGACGAAGGCGCCGTCGCACAGGGCCGCGTTGGCGGCCGGGTTGCCGCCGGAGCCGTGGAAGTCCGAGAAGGCCGCCGTCTGGTTGACGAAGACCCCGCCGGTCAGGTTCAGCGACAGCTGCGCCGACTCCTCCAGACAGACCGCCTCGACGGCCCGCTCGGTGTCCGCGGACGTGGTGTACGCGCCCACGGTCATCGCGCCCTTCTCCCGCACCGTGCGGCGCAGCAGCTCCAGTGCGTCGGCCGTGGAGTCGACCGCGACCGCGAACGACACCGGGCCGAAGCACTCCGAGAGGTAGGGGGCCTCCGGGTCGGCCTTGGCGGCGTCCAGCTTGACCATCACCGGCGTGCGGACCACCGCGTCCGGGAACTCCGGGTTCGCGACCTCCCGCGAGGCCAGCGCGACCTCGCCCAGTCCGGCCGCCGCCTCCAGCCGGGCCTTGACGTCCGGGTTGACCAGCGCGCCCAGCAGGGCGTTGGCCCGGGCGTCGTCGCCCAGCAGGCCGCCGACCGAGGCCGCGAGGTCGGCCACGACCTCGTCGTACGTCTTGTGTCCGGCGTCGGTGGCGATGCCCTCGCGCGGGATCAGCAGGTTCTGCGGGGTGGTGCACATCTGGCCGCTGTAGAGGGACAGCGAGAACGCCAGGTTGGACAGCATGCCCTTGTAGTCGTCCGTGGAGTCGAGGACGACGGTGTTCACGCCGGCCTTCTCCGTGTACACCTGCGCCTGGCGGGCGTTGGCCTCCAGCCAGTCGCCGAACTCCGTGGAGCCGGTGTAGTCGATCAGCTTGATCTCGGGGCGCACGGCGAGCGTCTTGGCGATGCCCTCGCCCGGCCGCTCCACCGCCAGCGCCACCAGGTTCGGGTCGAAGCCGGCCTCGGCGAGGACCTCGCGGGCCACCCGCACCGTCAGCGCGAGCGGGAGGATCGCCCGGGGGTGCGGCTTCACCAGGACGGCGTTGCCGGTGGCCAGGGAGGCGAACAGGCCCGGGTAGCCGTTCCAGGTGGGGAAGGTGTTGCAGCCGATCATCAGCGCGATGCCGCGCGGCACGGCGGTGAACGTCTTGCCGAGCTTGAGCGGGTCCTTCTTGCCCTGGGGCTTCTCCCAGTCGGTCTGCCCCGGGACGCGGGTCTGCTCCTCGTACGCGTAGGCCACGGCCTCCAGACCGCGGTCCTGCGCGTGGGGGCCGCCCGCCTGGAACGCCATCATGAAGGCCTGGCCGCTGGTGTGCATCACCGCGTGGGCGAACTCGTGCGTGCGGGCTGAGATCCGGGCGAGGATCTCGACGCAGACCACGGCGCGGGTCTCGGGACCGGCGTCCCGCCACGCGCCCATGCCCGCGCGCATCGCGGGCAGCAGCACCTCCGGGTCGGCGTGCGGGTACTCGACGCCCAGCTCGGGGCCGTACGGGGACACCTCGCCGCCCGTCCAGCCGTCGGTGCCGGGCTGGTCGAGTTCGAAACGGGTGCCGCGCAGGGCCTCGAACGCCGCGAGCCCGTCGGCCGGGGCGGTCTCCCCGTAGGCCTTGGGGTGCTCGGGATGCGGGGACCAGTAGGCGCGGGTGCGGATGGCCGACAGCGCCTGGTCCAGGGTGGGACGGTGCTTCTCGGTCAGCTGGGGGACGGTGGGCTCGGCGGCCATCAGGGACCAACTCCTCGTTGAGCCGGGCAAGATCGGGCTGGTTCGCAGACTGGGATCCGGCAGGGGCGGGTGAAGAAGAGCAGACTGGAGTTAGAGTAACCGAACGATCGGTCGGGACAAGAGGGCCCGGCGGACCTGTGGACAAGTCGGTGCGGGAGGATCGGGTCATGACAGCAATCGAGCGGTCCCGCACTGTGGCGGTCATCGGCGCCGGCACGATGGGGCAGGGCATCGCCCAGGTCGCCCTCCTCGCAGGTCACCCGGTGCTGATCCACGACGTCAACGAATCCCTCGCGCGGGACGGTCTCGGCCTCGTGCAGGACCGCGTCGAGCGCATGGTCGCCAAGGGGCGCCTGGACCGCGCCGAGGCCGACGACGCGATCGGCCGGATCGGCTGCGCACGCGACCTCGCGGACCTCGCCGACGCCGCACTCGTCATCGAGGCCGTCGTCGAGGACGTCACCGTCAAGCGCGCGCTCTTCGCCGCGCTCGAAGAGGTGGTTTCGCCGGACGCGCTGCTGGCCACCAACACCTCCTCCCTCTCCGTGACGGAGATCGCCGCGGGACTCGCGCACCCCGGCCGCTTCCTCGGCCTGCACTTCTTCAACCCCGCCCCGCTGCTCCCGCTCGTCGAGGTGGTCAGCGGCTTCGCGACCGACCCGGCCGCCGCCGAGCGCGCGTACGACACCGTCCTGGGCTGGCGCAAGACGCCGGTCCGCTGCGCCGACACCCCCGGCTTCATCGTGAACCGGATCGCCCGCCCCTTCTACGCCGAGGCCTTCGCGGTGTACGAGGAGCGGGGCGCCGACCCGGCCACCATCGACGCCGTGCTCCGCGAGAGCGGCGGCTTCAAGATGGGCCCGTTCGCACTGACCGACCTCATCGGCCAGGACGTCAACGAGGCCGTCACCCGCTCCGTCTGGGAGTCGTTCTTCCGCAGCCCCAAGTTCACCCCCTCCCTCGCGCAGCGCAGGCTGGTCCAGTCGGGTCGCCTCGGCCGCAAGTCGGGCCACGGCTGGTTCCCGTACGGCGAGGCCGCCCCCGAGCCCGTCCCGCACACCGCGGGCCCCGAGGAGGCACCCGCCAAGGTCACCGTCGTCGGGGACCTCGGCCCGGCGTCCGCGCTGACGGAGCTCCTGGAGGAGGCCGGGATCGCGGTCGAGTCCACCGAGCACGGGGGGCCGTACATCCAGCTCCCCGGCGAGGGGCAACTGGTGCTCGCGGACGGCAAGACCTCCATCGAGTTCGCGGACGTCGTCTACTTCGACCTCGCGCTCGACTACCGCGACGCCACCCGGATCGCCCTGTCCGCCGGCGAGGACACCACCGAACAGACCCTGGCCGAGGCGATCGGCCTGTTCCAGAAGCTCGGCAAGAAGGTCTCCGTCATCGGCGACGTCCCCGGCATGATCGTCGCCCGGACCGTCGCCATGCTGATCGACCTCACGGCCGACGCCGTCGCGCGCGGGGTCGCCGCCGCCGAGGACATCGACACGGCGATGCGACTGGGCGTCAACTACCCGATGGGCCCCGCCGAATGGCACGACCGGCTCGGCCGGGACTGGGCGTACGACCTCCTGCACCACCTCGACGAACGCTGCCCGGGTGGCCGCTACGCCCCCTCGCTCGCGCTGTACCGGCTCGGCTACGCGGCGGGCGACGACGAAGCGGAAGACGCGGGACCGGGTGACACGGGCACGGACGGGGCGGTCGGATCGGGCACGGACGGGACGGAGGGGGACGCGGAGTGACGACGCCCCGGCGGGACACCTACACACCGGAGACGCTGCTCTCCGTCGCGGTCCAGGTCTTCAACGAGCGCGGCTACGACGGCACCTCGATGGAACACCTCTCCAAGGCCGCGGGGATCTCCAAGTCCTCGATCTACCACCATGTCGCCGGCAAGGAGGAACTCCTGCGCCGGGCCGTCAGCCGCGCGCTGGACGGTCTCTTCGCGGTCCTGGAGGAGCCGGGAGCGGTACGCGGCCCGGCGGTCGAGCGCGTCGAGTACGTCACCCGGCGGACGGTCGAGGTGCTGCTCGCCGAACTCCCCTACGTGACCCTGCTGCTGCGGGTGCGCGGCAACACCCGGACCGAACGCTGGGCACTGGAGCGCCGCCGCGAGTTCGACCACGCGGTGGCCGACCTCCTCAAGGCCGCGGCGGCCGACGGCGACCTGCGCGCGGACGTGGACATCAGGCTCGCGACCCGGCTGCTCTTCGGCATGGTCAACTCCCTGGTCGAGTGGTACCGCCCCTACCCGGGCGCCGACCACGCGCAGCTCGCCGACGCGGTCGTCCACATGGCCCTGGACGGTCTCCGCGCCCAGAAGTGACCCCGGCGGAGCCGCACGGGCCGTACGGGAGCCGCGCGGCGGCCGGGCCTCACCCGGACGGCCCAGCGGGGCGCGCGGGAGTCCCGGTGCCGCCCGAGAACCGGGGCGCCGGGCGCGCCCTCACGCCGGTTCCGGGTCGTCCGGGAGGGCGGGGCCGGGCGCACGGGTGTCGGTGTCGAGGAGGTCCGTCTCCTCGAACACCAGCAGCGTGCGGGTGGACAGCACCTCCGGGATGGACTGGAGGCGGGTGAGCACCAGCTCCCGCAGGGTGCGGTTGTCCGGCGTGTGGACCAGCAGCAGGACGTCGAAATCACCGCTGACCAGGGCGATGTGCGCCGCGCCCGGGAGTTCGCGGAGCTGCTCGCGCACCGTCCGCCAGGAGTTCTGCACGATCTTCAGGGTGATGTAGGCGGAGGCCCCCTGGCCCGCCCGCTCGTGGTCGACCCGCGCCGTGAAGCCGCGGATGACCCCGTCGTCGATCAGCCGGTTGATCCGGGCGTACGCGTTGGCCCGCGACACGTGGACCTGCTCGGCCACCGACCGTATCGACGCCCTGCCGTCCGCCTGGAGCAGCCGCATGATCGACCGGTCGATCGAATCGAGCGGCCGGGGCGGCGGGGCGGCCGTCGCGGGGGGCCCGGAGGGGACCGGCGGGGCGCCCGTGACACCACCGGGTACGGCCGGCGCGGAACCGGCTCCGGCCATTTGTTCATCCGGCATTGCCCACTGCCTCCCTGCGTTGGACGTCCTGCACCCATCCCACGGCCCCGCCGCCACTTTGTCCACAGCCTGGAGCCGGCTGTAGCCAAATTGCGCGGACAACCGAACAATCGGTAGGTGAGGCGCCTCACACCCGGGGTGCTCCCTGCCCGCTTCCCACGAGGAGGTGTACGCCGCCATGACGGTCCAAGAGCTGCCCGGTGCCGGTGCGTCCCACCGTTTCACGCCGCCCGCCTGGAGTCCCCGCACGGATGCCGCCCCGCTGCTCCCGGACCCCGAGCCGTACCGGGTGCTGGGCACCCCGGCCGCCGACGGGCTCGACCCCGAGCTGATGCGCCGGTGCTACGCCGAGCTCGTGCGAGGCCGCCGCTACAACGCCCAGGCCACCGCGCTCACCAAGCAGGGCCGGCTCGCCGTGTACCCCTCGACCGTCGGCCAGGAGGCCTGCGAGATCGCCGCCGCGATGGTCCTGGAGGAGCGCGACTGGCTCTTCCCGAGCTACCGCGACACCCTCGCCGCCGTGGCGCGCGGGCTGGACCCCGTACAGGCCCTGACGCTCCTGCGCGGCGACTGGCACACCGGGTACGACCCGCGCGAGCACCGGATCGCCCCGCTCTCCACCCCGCTCGCCACCCAGCTCCCGCACGCGGTCGGCCTGGCGCACGCCGCCCGACTGCGCGGGGACGACGTGGTCGCGCTCGCCATGGTCGGCGACGGCGGCACCAGCGAGGGCGACTTCCACGAGGCGATGAACTTCGCCGCCGTCTGGCAGGCCCCGGTCGTCTTCCTCGTGCAGAACAACGGCTTCGCGATATCCGTCCCGCTCGCCAAGCAGACCGCCGCCCCGACCCTGGCCCACAAGGCCGTCGGGTACGGGATGCCGGGCCGGCTGGTCGACGGCAACGACATCGCCGCGATGCACGAGGTGCTGTCCGAGGCGGTCCGGCGGGCCCGCTCGGGCGGCGGCCCCACCATGATCGAGGCCGTCACGTACCGCATGGAGGCGCACACCAACGCCGACGACGCCACCCGCTACCGCTCGGACGCCGAGGTGGAGGCCTGGAAGGCGCACGACCCGGTGGCCCTGCTGGAGCGCGAACTGACCGCGCGCGGCCTGTTGGACGCGGAGGGCATCCAGGCGGCGAAGGACGCGGCCGACGCGATGGCGGCGGCGCTGCGCGACGGGATGAACGCCGATCCGGTGCTCGACCCGATGGACCTCTTCGCGCACGTCTACGAGGAGCAGACCGACCGGCTGCGCGAACAGGCCGAGATGCTGCGCGCCGAACTCGAAGCGGGGAACGAGTGATGACGACCACCACCGCGGCCAAGCCCGTCGCCAAGCCGGCGACCATGGCCCAGGCCCTGGGCCGGGCGATGCGCGACGCGATGGCCGAGGACCCGACCGTCCACGTGATGGGCGAGGACGTCGGCACGCTCGGCGGGGTCTTCCGGATCACCGACGGGCTCGCGAAGGAGTTCGGCGACGACCGGTGCACGGACACGCCGCTCGCGGAGGCCGGCATCCTCGGCGCCGCCGTCGGCATGGCCATGTACGGGCTGCGGCCGGTCGTGGAGATGCAGTTCGACGCGTTCGCGTACCCGGCCTTCGAGCAGCTGATCTCGCACGTCGCGAAGATGCGCAACCGCACCCGCGGCGCGATGCCGCTGCCGATCACCATCCGGGTGCCGTACGGCGGCGGGATCGGCGGTGTCGAGCATCACTGCGACTCCTCCGAGGCGTACTACGTCGCCACCCCGGGCCTGACCGTGGTCACCCCGGCGACCGTGGAGGACGCGTACGGGCTGCTGCGCGCGTCCATCGCGAGCGACGACCCGGTGATCTTCCTGGAGCCGAAGCGGCTGTACTGGTCGAAGGCCGACTGGTCGGCCGAGGCCCCGGCGGCCGTGCCCGGCATCGGCAAGGCGCTGGTCCGCAGGGCGGGCACGAGCGCGACGCTGATCACCTACGGGCCCTCCCTGCCGGTGTGCCTGGAGGCCGCCGAGGCGGCCCGCGAGGAGGGCTGGGACCTGGAGGTCGTGGACCTGCGCTCGCTGGTCCCCTTCGACGAGGAGACGGTCGTCGCCTCCGTGCGACGCACCGGGCGAGCGGTGGTGGTCCACGAGGCCGGCGGCTTCGGCGGACCGGGCGCGGAGATCGCCGCCCGCGTGACGGAGCGCTGCTTCCACCACCTGGAGGCGCCGGTGCTGCGGGTGACCGGGTTCGACATCCCGTACCCGCCGCCGATGCTGGAGAAGCACCACCTGCCCGGCGTGGACCGGATCCTGGACACCGTGGCCCGCCTGCAGTGGGAGAACTGATGCCGCAGGTACTGGAGTTCAAGCTGCCGGACCTCGGCGAGGGACTCACCGAGGCGGAGATCGTCCGCTGGCTGGTGGCGGTCGGCGACGTCGTCGAGATCGACCAGCCGGTGGTCGAGGTGGAGACGGCCAAGGCGATGGTCGAGGTCCCGTGTCCCTACGGCGGTGTGGTCACCGCCCGCTTCGGGGAGGAGGGGACGGAGCTGCCGGTGGGAGCCCCGCTGATCACCGTCGCGGTGGGGGCGGCGTCCCTCCCGCAGGCCCCGGCCGCGCAGGCGGCCGGGGCCGAGGGCGCCGGCAACGTGCCCCGGCCCCTGATCGGTTACGGCGAGGACCACTCGCGCCCGGCGCGTCGGCGACGGGTGCGACCCGTCACCGCCGCGGTGTCGGCACCCGTCGTCGCCGCTCCGGTCGCTCCGGCGGTTCCGGTCGTTCCCGTTGTTCCGGCGCCCGTCGCCGGCCCTGTGCCCGTGATCTCGCCGCTGGTGCGCAAGCTGGCCAAGGACGGCGGGGTCGACCTGCGCGCGCTGACGGGGTCGGGGCCCGAGGGTCTGATCCTGCGGGCCGACGTCGAGGCGGCGCTGGCCGCACTGCGGGCGGCCGAACCGGCCCCGGCCCCCGCGCCGGTTCCCGTCGCCGCCGTCGCGGGCGAGGTGCGGATTCCGCTGAAGGGCGTACGGGGAGCCGTCGCCGAGAAGCTCTCGCGCAGCCGGCGGGAGATCCCCGAGGCCACCTGCTGGGTCGACGCGGACGCCACCGAACTGATGGCCGCGCGGACCGCGATGAACGCCGCGGGCGGGCCCAAGATCTCGGTACTGGCGCTGCTGGCCCGGATCTGCACGGCCGCCCTGGCCAAGTACCCGGAACTCAACTCCACCGTGGACCTGGCGGCGAAGGAGATCGTCCGGCTGCCGTCGGTGCACCTCGGGTTCGCCGCGCAGACGGAACGCGGCCTGGTCGTCCCGGTGGTCCGGGACGCGCAGACCCGCAACCCTGAGACGCTGTCGGCGGAGTTCGGGCGACTGACGGAGTTGGCACGGTCCGGGAAGCTGGCCCCGTCCGACCTCACGGGCGGGACGTTCACCCTCAACAACTACGGGGTGTTCGGAGTGGACGGTTCCACGCCGATCATCAACCACCCGGAGGCGGCGATGCTGGGGGTGGGCCGGATCATCCCGAAGCCGTGGGTGTACCGGGGGGAGCTGGCCGTCCGTCAGGTCGTGCAGCTATCACTGACGTTCGACCACCGGGTCTGCGACGGAGGCACGGCCGGCGGCTTCCTGCGGTACGTGGCCGACTGCGTCGAATCGCCCGCCGTCCTGCTGCGCTCGCTGTAGCACCCCCGCCGTCCCGGGGCCGCCGTACGCGGCACCGGGACGGTGTCCCGGGGGCCCGGGACGGGTTGGGAGACGGGTTCCGGCTCAGGCCGTGGTGAGCAGCAGTTTGCCGACGTGCGCGCTGGACTCCATGACCCGGTGGGCCTCGGCGGCGTCCCGCATCGGGTACGTGGCGTGGACCACGGGGCGCACCCGGCCCGCCGCCACCAGAGGCCACACGTGCTCCCGTACCGCCGCGACGATCGCCGCCTTCTCCTCCAGCGGCCGGGCCCGCAGCGAGGTCGCGGTGATCGCCGCACGCTTCGCCAGCAGCGCGCCCAGGTTCACCTCGGCCTTCACCCCGCCCTGGAGCCCGATGATCGCGAGCCGGCCGTTGACGGCCAGGGCGTCCAGGTTCCGTGACAGGTACTTCGCGCCCATGATGTCCAGGATCACGTCCGCCCCGGCCCCGCCGGTCGCGGCCCGCACCTCCTCGACGAAGTCCTGCTCGCGGTAGTCGATCAGGATGTCCGCGCCCAACTCCGCGCAGCGCGCCAGCTTCTCCTTGCCGCCCGCCGTCACCGCCACCCTCGCGCCGACCGCCTTGCCCAACTGGATCGCCATGGTGCCGATCCCGCTGGAGCCGCCGTGCACGAGGAGGGTCTCGCCGGGGCGCAGCCCCGCCACCATGAACACGTTCGACCACACCGTCGTGACCACCTCCGGCAGCGCCGCCGCCGTCACCGGGTCCAGGCCGTCGGGCACCGGCAGCAGTTGTCCCGCCGGGACGGCCACCCGCTCCGCGTACCCGCCGCCGGCCAGCAGGGCGCACACCTCGTCGCCCACCGACCAACCGGACACTCCCGGCCCGATCGCGGTGATCCGACCGGAGCACTCCAGCCCGGGGTACCGGGACGCGCCGGGCGGGGGATCGTAGAACCCCTGCCGCTGGAGGACGTCCGCGCGGTTCACGGCGCTCGCCGCGACCTCGACGAGCACCTCGCCCTCGCCCGCCACCGGATCGGGTACGTCGGTCCAGACCAGGGCCTCGGGGCCGCCGGGCTGCTCGATGGTGATCGCATGCATGGCCCGGAGGCTACGCGAACCGCTCCCCGCCGGCCGGCAACCCGGCTACTCCGCGGACCCCAGGGTGGCCGGCGGCGTGTGCGGCGGCACCGCGCGGACGATGGTGATGACGCGGTCCGTGGACTGGAGCGGGCTCGCGTGCGGGTCGTCGTACGCCAGCAGTCGGTGGCCGCGCAGCACGCTCACCACGAGGTCCTCGGTCTCCCGGACCGACTTGCCGACCTCCGGCTTCCGGACGGGCCGTTCGATCAGGTCCAGGCCGCTGCCCTGCTGGATCAGGTCCTCCATGACGGTGCCGGCGCTGGGGCTGAGCACCGACAGGCCCAGCAACCGGCCCGCCGCGCTCGCGCTCGTGATGACCGCGTCCGCGCCCGACTGGCGCAGCAGCGGGGCGTTCTCCTCTTCCCGCACCGCCGCGACGATCTTCGCGCCGCGGTTGAGTTGACGCGCGGTCAGTGTCACCAGGACGGCCGTGTCGTCCCGCTGCGTGGCGATGACGATCTGGCGGGCCTTCTGCACCTCGGCGCGGAGCAGCACGTCGGAGCGGGTGGCGTCGCCCACGACGCCCGTGAGCCCCTCCGCGTTGGCGATGTCGACCACCTTGGAGCTCGGGTCGACGACGACGACCTGCTCCTTGTGGAGGCCGGTGGCCAGCAGCGTCTGCAGGGCCGAGCGCCCCTTGGTGCCGAAGCCGATCACGACCGTGTGGTCACGCAAGTTCTTCCTCCAGCGGTTCAGCCGCCATTCTTCCCTGGTCCGCTCGGTGAGGACTTCCAGGGTGGTACCGACGAGGATGATCAGGAACAGCACGCGCAGCGGCGTGATCAGCAGGACGTTGAGCAGCCGCGCGCTGGCGCTGTACGGGACGATGTCGCCGTATCCGGTCGTCGACAGGGTGACGGTCGCGTAGTAGACGCAGTCGAGCAGGGTGATGCTGTCGTCGGCGTTGTCGTGGTAGCCGCCCCGGTCGAGCCACACGATCAGGACGGTCAGGCACATCACGAACAGGGCCATCAACAGGCGTCGGGTGACCTGCCGCAGGGGCTTCTCGACCTCCCGTTTGGGCAGTTTGATGCGCCGGGAGACGAGTTTCTCGTCCGCGCCCCGGGCCATGGCGTCATGGCCGTGCAGTTTCACGTGAAACATCCCCCCGCTGCCCATGGCAGATCGAGTACTTCGAGTTCCTGCCCGGACCGCGCGCCGCCGGTCGGCACGACGGCCAGCGCGTCGGCGGCCGCCACCCCCCGGAGCATCGCGGGGCCGTGGTAGCGCAGCGGCACCGCGTGCTCGTCGGTCAGCAGCACCGGGACGAGCCGGGTGTCGTACGGGTGCCCGGGTACGTCCCCCTGAACCGCGACCGTGTACCGGGGGCGTTGCCGGCGCCCCGCGAGGGCCCGCAGCAGCGGTTCGGCCAGGGTCAACAGCCCGGACACGGCGGCGAGCGGGTTCCCGGGAAGCCCCACCAGGTGGCGGCCGGCGGACCGGTCCCCGAGCCGGGCCAGCAGCATCGGATGCCCGGGGCGCACGGCGACCCCGTCGACGAGGAGTTCGGCCCCCGCGCGCCGCAGCACGGGACGCACGTGGTCGACGGGGCCGGAGGCGGTGCCGCCGGTGGTGACGATCAGGTCGGCGTCGGAGGCGGTGACGGCCTCGTACAGGGCCTCGGCCCCGGCGGGGTCGTCGCCGAGCCGCCGCGTTCCGATGACCTCGGCGCCGAGTCGGGTGAGCCACGGGCCGAGCATGGGGCTCAGGGCGTCGCGGATCAGGCCGTCGTGCGGGAGACCCTCGGTCAGCAACTCGTCGCCGAGCACCAGGATCTCCACGCGCGGCCGGGGCCGGGTCTCCAACTCGTCGTACCCCGCGGCGGCGGCCAGGCCGAGCACCGCCGGGGTGACCAGGGAGCCGGCGGGCAGCAGCAGGTCGCCGGAGCGGCACTCCTGGCCGCGCGGGCGGATGTCCTGGCCGGTGGCGACGGGCCGTTCGGCGAACAGTTGGGAGCCGACCTCGCGGGAGTGCTCGGAGCGGATCACGGCGGTGGTGTCGGCGGGGATCCGGGCCCCGGTGGCGATCCGTACGGCCTCGCCGTCCGCGAGGGGCTCGGGCCGGTCCGCGCCGGCCAGTACCCCGCCGTCCCGCACGGTCCACGGGCCGGGGCCGGCGACCGCCCAGCCGTCCATGGCCGAGGTGTCGAAGGACGGCAGGTCGGTGAGGGCGTCGAGGGGCCCGGTCAGCACCTCGCCGAGGGCGTCGGGGAACGGGACCCGGTGCGAGCGGGCCCGGACGCCGGAACCGGCCCGGACGGCCGCCTCGCGGGCCCGGAGCCAGGGCGCGGCGCGGTGCCCGCCACCGTCCGGGGTGCGCGAGACGAGGGCCAAGGCCTCGTCGAGGGGGTCGGCGGAGGAGCGGGGGGACCCCTCGGGGCCGGGGGCGGCGGCTTCGGCCGGGACGCGCTCGGCGTCGGTACGGGTCATCCGGAGCCGGCTTCGGTGTTCTTCTCGGAGGTTTCCTCTGCCCAGCGCAGCGCCAGGTCGGTCGCCTTGCGGGAGGCTTCGGCGACGGCTCGGGCCGGGTCCGCTCCGGCGGCCTCGGCCCGGGCGGCCGCGTAGCCGATGAGGAAGGTGGTCAGCGGGGCGGCGGGCCGGGCGACGCCGTGGGCGGCGTCACGGGCGAGGTCGAGCAGGGCCTTGGTGTCGACGTCCACCTCGATGCCCAGCTCGTTCTTGACGGCGGTGATCCATTGATCCAGCACGGTCCCATGCTCTCTGATCCGGGCCCGGGCGGCCGCGAGATCGTCCCAGGTGTCGCAGTCGAAGGAGGCGAGTGGCGCAGTGGCGATGACGGTCGCCACGTCGAGTCCGGCGGTGAGCTCGCGCAGCGGGAGGCCCGCCAAGTCACCGTGCTCGGCGGCCAACCGGGCGAGCCCCGCACGGAGCGGCTCCGTGCGGTAGGAGGCCACGAGGGGTTGGTCCCGGCCGTCCGGATCCCGCAGCATCGCCCCGTCGGGTCCGGGCGAGTCCAGCAGGGACCGTACGGTGGCGCGGTCCAGGAACGGCAGGTCGGCGGAGAGTACGAGCACCCGCGCCGCGGTCGTCTCCCGCAGCCCGGCGTCCAGCGCGGCCACCGGTCCGCCGCCCGGCGGGTCCTCGCGGGTCCAGCGCACGGGGCGCGAGGTGACGCGGGTCCCGCCGACGACGACGGTGGCGTCCGCGTCGACGCAGGCGTCGAGGACCCGGTCGAGCAGGGCCCGGCCGCCGACGTGCAGGGCGGGCTTGTCGGCCCCGCCGAGTCGCCGCGCGGCGCCGCCTGCGAGGACGATGGCGTCGTAGCTCATGCCTCTGAGTATGAGGGGGCCGTGTTGCGCGCGGGTTCCCCCGATTACCGGCCGCTTGTCGCGCCGCTGTGAGGAACCGCCCCGGGCGGTCGCCGTGAGACGCCCGCCCCGAACACGCGTCACCCCGGGGAGCCGAGGCTCCGCCGGGGTGTGGGGGTCCGGAGACGAGCGGGTGTCCGGGACGGGGCCGCCGATCGGGCTACAGGTACGGGCCCGAGCGGACCGCGCCGTGCGGACCCTCGTCGTCGTCCTCGTGCGAGGCACCCGGAGGCAGGGCCCGCCGCATCTGCTCCAACTGTGCCCGCGCCGCCATTTGTTGCGCGAACAGGGCCGTCTGGATCCCGTGGAAGAGACCTTCCAGCCAGCCCACCAACTGCGCCTGCGCGATCCGCAGTTCCGCCTCGGAGGGAATCGCCTCCTCGGTGAACGGCAGGGACAGGCGCTCGAGTTCCTCGACCAGCTCGGGAGCCAGGCCGTCTTCGAGTTCCTTCACCGACGCGGCGTGGATGTCCTTGAGCCGGACACGGCTCGCCTCGTCGAGAGGTGCGGCGCGCACCTCTTCCAGGAGTTGCTTGATCATGCTGCCGATCCGCATGACCTTGGCGGGTTGTTCGACCATCTCCGTCACCGGGACCTCGCGCGACTCGTCATCGGCGCCGCCGACCGCCATCCCGTCCTGTCCCACGATCAGGACGTGCGGGGGGCTTTCCTGCGACCGTTCACTCCTCGGCATCTCCATGCCGTCATTCTCTCGCACACCTTCGTTCTCACACGGTGTGCCCCCGTACAGGCGTGATCCACCCTGTACGGGGGCACACGATGACCCCGTCGTCACTCGTACGTCACCGAGCGGTCACCCTGGTCACCCGTGTCACGGGCGCCCCGGGAGATCCGGCGTCAGCCCGCCGCCCGGCGGGCCAGGGCGCCGCTCGACTTCGTGACGATCGCGGCCAGCAGGGCCGCGCCCAGCGGGACCACGACGAGCAGTCCGGCCAGCGTCTCCCACGGCACCGCGATCGGGATGTACTGGCCCTCGGTGGCGCCGGACTCCTCCAGCATCCGCTTCGCGGTCTCCCGCTCGGTGAGCCGCAGCCCGACCGCCGGCAACAGTCCGGCGACGGAGCCCAGGACCACGCCCATCAGGGCCACCACTCCGCACTGGAAGCCGCTCAGCGTCCGCCGCACCCGCGGCGGGGCGCCGACCGCGGCCAGCGTCTTCAGGTCGGCCTCGGCGTCGGCCTGGGCGAGGCCCGTGGCGATGCCCGCCGCGCCGATGGTGACGAGACCGGCGAAGATGGTGAGGGCGAGCATGGGCAGGGTGTCCCGGCCCTTGTAGCCCTCCTCGATCGAGACCGAGGCCTCCAGCCCGATCTGGTCGATGCGGCTGTCCAGCTTCTGGCGCTGCGTGCTGCCGGGCTTGCCGTCGAGGGTGAAGTAGGAGCCGGCCGGCGCGGTGGTGAGCCCGGCCGCCTTCACGGCGCTCGCGGGGAAGACCACGACGAGTCCGTAGCCGGACTCGGGATCGGTCGCCTGGTGGACCGGCATGACCTTCTTGACGCCCTTCGGCTCCTCGTCGGGATCGATGCCGTTGGACTCCTCGGTCACGATGACGAGGGTGAGGCTGCCGTCCTTGACGAAGCGCTTGTCGAACGAGACGGGCTTTCCGGCCTTGAGCGCGGCCGCGGCGCCGGGGTCGCTCACCCCGAGGACCTTCATCAGGTTCTCGTCGGCGACGACCAGCTGGAAGGGCTGCTGGTAGTTGGTCTGCTTGCACCGCCAGTCCTGGAACAGCTCACGCCGCTGCGCGGGGGTGTAGGCCTCGAAGGAGTTCCTCGACGAGTAGAGCGGGCAGCGGTTCTCCTTGGGCGTGACGATCTCCGCCCGTCCGCAGCCCGGTTCCACCGAGTAGGAGTCGCAGGTCGGCTTGCCGACGACGATCCGGTCCACGTCCGCCCGGACCGCGAGCGGGAACTCCTTGGCGAGCGCGTCGCGGACGGCGGGCACGTCCCGGTACCGGTCGTTCTCGTTGCTCGCCAGCACGCCGGCGCCCGCCGGCATGTTCGCGACGTACTCGTGGCGGGCCTGCACGTCGGTGCTGTACTCGTACGTGGCCACCGCCACGGTGCCGGCGACGGCCGCCAGGACCGCCGCGACGGCGGGGGCCGTACGCCCCCGGTTGCGCACGGCGTCGCGCAGGGCGAGCCGCGGCGACAGCGGCAGCCACCGCCCGAGGCGCCCGAACAGGCCGACGAGGGTCGGGGTGAGGGCGACCACGCCCAGCTCGGCGAGGGCGCTGCCGCCCCCGACGACCACGGTCCCGGTGTCGGAGACGGCTCCGTAGAGCGCGATGGCGGCGCCGGCCGCGATGGCCACCAGCCCGATGAACGGCAGGACCCGGTTGGCCTTGCGGACCCCCCGACGGCCGGTCAGCGAGGCCAGCACGGTCTGCCGGGAGGCGGTGATCGCCGGGACGATCGAGGCGAGCAGGCCGGTGATCACGGCGAGCAGCGCGATGCCGAGGAGTTCCAGGGGACGGATCTCGAAGCCGCCCCAGCGCAGCCCCAGGTACTCCTCCAGGACGGGTCGCAGGCCCAGGGTGAGCGCGCCGCCGAGGGCGAGGCCGATGACGGCGGACGCCGCGCCGATGACCAGGCCGCCGGAGAGGACGATGGCGCGGATGTGGCGGCGGTCGCCGCCGTTGGCTCCGACCAGGCCGAGTTGGCGGCGCGAGCGCCGGGCGCCGACCGCGAACGCGGGGCCGGCGAGCAGGCAGATCTCCAGCATCGCGAGGCCGACGACGGTGGCCAGGATGGTCAGCTCGACGGTGCGCATGCTTGACGACCCGTCCAACCGGCCTTGCTCCCTCTCCTGCTCGTAGAGCGGGACGTCGGAGTCGGCGGGCGGGTTCAGGTTGACGGCGCGGGAGACGACGACGACGCCCTTGGCGTTCGCGGCCTTCACCATGTTCCACGTGAAACCTTCGCCGCCGACCTTGACGAGGTAGGTGTCGTCGACCGACACCCCTTCGGTGCCGCCGGCCCGGAGTTCCTTGTCGAGCGGGGTGAGTAGGGTCCCCGGCGGGGCCGTGATCTCCATCTCCTTCAGGGCGGAGGGGAGTTCGTACGCCCCCACGATCCGCAGGGCGCGGGACGAGCCGCGCGGGGTGACCTCGGAGCCGACGAAGAACCCGGAGTCCTTCAGGAAGGCGTCGGTGGCGACGATCTCGCCCGCCGCGGCGGGGAGCCGACCCCGCTTGAGGGTGAGCATGCCCTCGACGAGCGGGTCGGCGGTGTCCAGCTCGCGCAGGCTGACGTCCAGCAGGCCGTGCGTGGTGCGGACCTTGGCATGCCCCTTGCTGTCCTTCACCAGCCGGGTACCCGGCTGGACGACGGACGGGAGGGGATCCGGGGCCTTGTCGCGCGCGGAGGGGTCGTAGGACGAGTAGCCGCCGACGGGGACGGAGTAGTCGCCGTTCGGCTTCTGATAGACGGGCCCGCCCGTGCGGGAGCTCGACAGCATGGCGTCGGCGGTGCCGATCCGACGGGACATCGTCTCGTCCACGGTGAGGGAGGCGCTGCGGGTGGTGAGGTCGGCGGCGCTCACCCCGACGATCGGCAGGGCGATCATCGCGAGGACGAGGGCACTGCGCCCCTTCGCGCGCCAGGCGTCGCGGCGGGCGATCCGGATCGCGGCGATCCAGGAGTGGTACCAGGTGTGGAGCGGGGTGGTCACAGGCCGGCCGTCCGCCCGGAGAGCAGGGAGTCGGCGTGGCTGCGCAGGGTCTCGTCGACGACGCTGCCGTCGCGCAGGAAGACGACCCGGTCCGCCCACGCGGCGAACCGGGGCTCGTGGGTGACGAGGATTCCGGCGGCGCCCGCGTCGCAGCGCGAGCGCAGCAGGGCCAGCACGGATTCCCCGGTCTCCGAGTCGAGGGCGCCGGTGGGCTCGTCGGCGAGGACCAGGCGGCGGTCGCCGACGAGGGCGCGGGCGATGGCCACGCGCTGCTGCTGTCCGCCGGACATCTCGTCCGGGAAGCGGTCGGCGAGCTGCCCCAGGCCCATCTCCTCCAGCGCCGCCAGCGCGGAGGTCCGGGCCTTGCGGGCCGATATCCCGTCGAGTTCGCGGGGCAGGGCCACGTTCTCGGCGGCGGTGAGGGCCGGGATCAGGTTGTAGTCCTGGAAGACGTAGCCGATGCTGCGGCGGCGCAGCGCGGCGAGCTGCTTGCGGCTCGCGGTGGTGATGTCGGTGCCCTCCACGATCACCCGGCCGCTGCTGGGGGTGTCGAGTCCGCCGGCGAGGGTGAGCAGGGTGGACTTGCCGGACCCCGACGGGCCCATGACGGCGACGAGTTCGCCGGGGTACACGGCGAGGTCGATGCCGCGCAGGGCGTGCACCTCCGTGGCGCCGCTGCCGTGCGTGCGGACGAGTTTGTCCAGCTGGAGTACGGCGTTCTGTGACTGCTGGTCAGGCATGGAAGGGTCCCCCTGGGACGGTTCGTTCAACTCCGCCGCGTGCGGGCGGTGGAGGGGAGGTCGGTGGTGCCGCCGGCGGCGGTCGTCGCTTCGGCGGCGGGTGCGGTCGGGGCGGCCTGGGGCGGATCGGGTGCGGCTCTCCGGTCGGCCGACAGGGAGAGCCGGACGAGCCGGGCTTCGCAGTGGTCGAGCCAGCGGGCCTCGGCCTCGGTCTGGAAGATCAGTTGTTCCAGCACCAGCAGCCAGGCGATGTCGTCGCGTTCGTGGGAGGTGCCGCTCTCGATCGCGGTGAGCGCCTGTGCCTTGAGCCGGGTGTAGTCCTGCATCGCCTTGATCGTGGCGTGCCGCTGGGACTGGATGACGGAGCGGATGTCCACGCCGGGGGCGCCGACGGCCATGGCGAGCTTGATGGACAGTTCGTCCCGGGGCGGATTGGCGCGGTCCACGGGGCGCTCGTACCACTCGTGGAGTTCGGCGCGGCCGGTGTCGGTGATGGCGTACAGGGTGTGCCCGGCGGGGTCCTCGCCGCCGGGCGCGACGAGCCCGTCGCGCTCCAGGCGGGCGAGGGTGGTGTACACCTGTCCGACGTTGAGGGGCCAGGTGGACCCGGTGCGGGATTCGAACTCGGTACGCAGCTGAGAGCCGTACCGAGGACCCCTTTCGAGCAGGGCGAGAAGGCCGTGGCGGATCGACATACTCAGTATGTATACCGGGTATGCCGCAGTGCGCAACCGTCTTGGGATGTACTCCGCAGGGGGGACCCGCGGTGCGGCCTCCGTCCCGAGTGCCGGTCGGACGGCCGGTCAGCGCCCTCGGCGCAGCCGCACTCCCATGAAGCCCAGACCCAGTCCCATCAGGGCGAACCCGGTGCCGAGCGGCAGCAGGTGGGCGGCCAGATCGGCGGCCCGCTCGTTGGGCCCGGTGCCCATCGCCTCGACCGCGGAACTGCCGGTCGGCTCGGGGGTCGGCTTCGCGACCGACTCGCGACGGGAGGGCGCGGGCACCTCCGACGCCTGCGGCCGTGCGTGCGCCGGTGGAGGCCGCGTCCGCTCCCGCAGTCCCGGCCGCTCCCGGAGCTCCGGCCGCTCCCGCAGTCCCGGCCGTTCGGGTCGCGCGGGCCGCTGCGCCGACCCGGGCCGCTCCGCGGCTCCGTCCCGCAGGCCGGGGTGCTCTGGGTGCTCACGGCGCTCCGGGTGCTCCGGCCGCTCGGGCAGTGCGGGCCGCTCGGGTCGCAGCGGGCGGGTGACCGGCACGGCCATGGGGCCGGCCGGCTCGGCCACGGGGCGCCCGGGCCGCTCCCGCCCGGAGCCGGCGGCGCTGCCGGCCAGTTCCTCGTAGGCCTCTTCCGGTACGACCGACGCCCGTACGACCGACGCCCGTACGACCGACGCCGGTACCACCGCCGCCGGATCGGTGGCCGTGGTCGCGGCGGCGAGGGCGGGGGTGAACGCGCGGGCGAGGGGGCGGACGGAGGGCGCTGCGGCGGCGGGGCCCTGGGCGTGTGCCGGCGCCGCGACCAGCAGCGCGGCGGCCGCCAGTGCGGCGCCGGCCGTCCAGCGCGGTGCGCGGGCGTGAGTCACGCGCTCAGGTTTGCATAAACGGACAAAAGCGGCATCTCGTACACCGTGTACGGGATGCCGCTTCCACGAAAGAGCAAGAAGGGCGCGAACGCCACGAGAAGAGGGAGGGGGTGGGGCGGTCGGCAACCGCCGCCCGGCGCCCGCCCCGCCCGCCCAGCTCCGCCCTACTCCGGGTTTCCGGTGGAGACGCGGAGGGTGAAGGTGGTGTCCTTCGGGTCGATCTTCTCGCCGGCGGAGGGCAACTGGTCGATCACGGTGCCGTCGCCGTAGACGGCCTCGTCGCGGGGCTCTTCCTTGATCTTCCAGCCCGCGGCCTGGATGCAGTCCTTCACCGAGCGGATGTTCTTGTACCGGAAGTCGGGGGCGTTGACCTTCTTGGCGTCGTCGTAGGCCTTCGACGGGCTCTTGCACTTCTCCGCGTCGATCGTCCGCGAGAGGTCCGGGCCCCGGTAGCCCGGGCGCGTGGAACCGGACGCCGAGGTCGAGGAGGACGGCGTCGCGATGTCCTTGTCCTTGTCGTCGCCGCCGAGGTTGAGCACGGCGATCAGCCCGCCGATGGCCACCAGCGCCACCACGATCGAGCCCACGATCACGCCCGTGTTCTTCTTCGACCCGCCGCCCGCGCCCCCCGGGGCCGGGTTCGGGTTCGGCGAGATGTTGAACGGCGGCGGGGTCTGCGGGGCGTACTGATGCGGGGCGTGCTGCTGCTGGGGCGGGTAGGCGTATCCGCCCTGGGCCGGTGTCTGCGGCGCGTACGGGGACGGCGCCGGGGTGTGCGGCGGCTGGTACGGCTGCTGCACCGACTGCGGCGGCGCCTGGAACCCGGAGTCCACCGGCGGGAACACGGCCGAGCTCACGCCCGCCCCGCTGCCGCCCGAGGCCGCGCCCGGCACGATCACCGGGGCGCCCGTGCGACCGGCCGCCAGCACGCGGTCGATCTCGTCGCGCATGGCCGCCGCGGTCGGGAAGCGCTCGTTCGGGTTCTTCTTCAGGGCCCGCGCCACCAGCGCGTCCATGGCCGGCGTCACCGACCGGTTGATGGAGGACGGGGCGACCGGCTCCTCCTGCACGTGGGCGTACGCGATGGCCAGCGGCGAGTCGGCGTCGAAGGGGATCCGGCCCGTCAGCAACTGGAACAGCATGATGCCGACGGAGTAGAGGTCGGACCGGGCATCCACGCCGCGGCCCAGCGCCTGCTCGGGCGACAGGTACTGCGGGGTGCCGACGACCATTCCGGTCTGCGTCATCGAGGTGACGCCCGACTGCATGGCGCGGGCGATGCCGAAGTCCATGACCTTGACCACGCCGCGCCTGGTCATCATCACGTTGCCGGGCTTGATGTCGCGGTGGACCAGCCCCATCTCGTGGCTGGTTTCGAGCGCCGCGAGCACGTCGGAGGTGACCTTGAGCGCCTTGTCGGCCGGCATCGCGCCGTACTGCGCGATGTCCGCCTGGAGCGCGGAGCCGAGCGGCTGCCCCTCGACGTACTCCATGACGATGTAGGGCATCAGCGCGCCGTCGAGCTCGCCCTCACCGGTATCGAATACCGAGACGATGTTCGTGTGCGACAGTTTCGCTACAGCCTGCGCCTCGCGGCGGAACCGCTCGCGGAAGGACGCCTCACGCCCCAATTCGCTGTGCAGCGTCTTGATGGCGACCTGTCGGTCGAGGGCCGAGTCGTACGCGAGGTAGACGGACGCCATGCCGCCTTCGCCGAGCAAGTCCCTTAGCTGGTAACGGCCACCGGCCAGGGAGCCGCCTGCGTACCGGCCCTGTGTGCCGTCCTGGCTCATGACTGTTGCTTCCCCTCGGGCGGTGTCCTGACGCGTCTGGCAGAGCGCATGTGGCAGCCAGTCTGCCGGAGGGCAAGCACACGTCAAGCCAGGTGCTCGTTCCGTGACCACAAGGCCACCGCGAGCCATTGTCCGAACGGTGAACGGTTCGGAGGCTGTAGCGTTCGTCGCAGCACCCCAAGAGGACACCGCTGAGTTGCGGCCCGAGAGAGACGACGGCGAGGACTGATGGCACCCGAACCCGAGGGAAACGGCGCCGGGATGGCCGAGGATCCTGAGCATTGGGGCGCAGGCGGCCTGGTGGGCGAAGGCCGATATCGGCTGACCCACCGCCTGGGCCGCGGTGGCATGGCGGAGGTCTTCGCCGCCGAGGACGTCAGGCTCGGCCGCACCGTCGCGGTGAAGCTGCTGCGCGCCGACCTCGCCGAGGACCCCGTCTCCAAGGCCCGCTTCACGCGTGAGGCGCAGTCCGTCGCCGGGCTGAACCACCACGCGGTCGTCGCCGTGTACGACTCGGGCGAGGACCGGGTCGGCCCGAACGTCGTTCCCTACATCGTGATGGAACTCGTCGAGGGCCGCACCATCCGCGACCTGCTGATCAGCGCCGAGGCCCCGGGCCCCGATCAGGCGCTCATCATCGTCGCGGGTGTGCTGGAGGCCCTGGCCTACTCCCACCAGCACGG
This sequence comes from Streptomyces sp. WM4235, assembly GCF_001279725.1. Lineage (GTDB taxonomy): Bacteria > Actinomycetota > Actinomycetes > Streptomycetales > Streptomycetaceae > Streptomyces. The sequence continues at coordinate 57,388 of NZ_LGDE01000013.1, forward strand.
CATCGTGCACCGCGACATCAAGCCCGCCAACGTGATCATCACCGACACCGGCGCGGTCAAGGTGATGGACTTCGGCATCGCCCGCGCCCTGCACGGCGTGCAGTCGACGATGACCCAGACCGGCATGGTCATGGGCACCCCGCAGTACCTGTCGCCCGAACAGGCCCTCGGCAAGGCCGTGGACCACCGCAGCGACCTGTACGCCACCGGCTGCCTGCTGTACGAACTCCTCGCGCTGCGGCCCCCCTTCACGGGTGAGACGCCGCTGTCGGTGGTCTACCAGCACGTCCAGGACGCGCCGATCCCGCCGTCGCAGCTGCCGGAGGGTCATCACATCCCGCAGGAGCTCGACGGCCTGGTCATGCGCTCGCTGGCCAAGGACCCGGACGACCGTTTCCAGTCGGCCGAGGAGATGCGCGGGCTCGTCCAGTACGCGCTCCAGATGCTCCACGACCAGGGCCCGAACACCGGCACCTGGAACACCGGTCCCGTCACCATGGCGCTTCCGCACGGGCAGCCCGGGTCCAACCCCACCACGGCGATGCCGCAGGGCGGCACGGGCGGTCAGCAGTACCCGCAGCACGCCACGACCTCGCAGTTCCAGCAGCCGATGGTGCCCCCGCTCAACCCCGACGACGGGTCGGCCTTCCCGGGCGGCGGCGGATACGGCAACGGCAGGAACGGCAACGGCAACGGTCGCGGCGGCCAGGGTGGTCACGGCGGCCAGGGCGGCCAGGGCGCCGGCGGAGGCCGCTGGAAGATGGTGGTCTTCGCGCTGCTCGCGGTGCTGGCCATCGCCGGCGGCGTCGCGTACGCGGTGAAGACCGTGGGCGGCAACGGCGGTTCGGGCAACGAGAAGAAGTCCCCGAACACCACGCAGAGTTCGCCGAAGACCCCGGCCAGCTCCGCGGAGACGCCGGCGGACTCCCCCTCGGCGCAGTCCCCGGACACCCCGCGCACGGACGACAGCGGCGACGAGGAGACGTACAGGCCCTCGCCGAGCCGCACCAGGGTCTCGCCGAGCCACAGCGCGCCGTCGAGCTCGCCCTCGTCGAAGCCGTCGGCCTCGGATGAGCCTTCGGCGAGCAACGAGCCTTCGTCGTCCAAGCCGACGACCTCGTCGAAGCCGTCGGTCCCGGTGGAGCCCTCCCCGCCCGACGGCGGTGGCGACGGCCCCGGAGGGAACGACGACGGCACCCGGCAGTAACGGTTGTGACGAAAGGGCCCGACGGAATCACTTCCGTCGGGCCCTTCCCGTGTGCCCGCCGGCCGGCAGGTCGCGGCGCGTGCCGCCCGGTCAGAGCGCGTGCTGGTACTCCCGGTCGCGCGCGTGCCTCCCGGCCAGGGTGTGCGCGGTGACGAGTCGCGGTTCGATGCGCATGTAGACGGGGTCGAAAACGGCTCCGTCGACGAAATGCGGACCCGGACCGAAGAGTTCCAGTTCCGCGTTGGTCGGTTCGACGAGTTCCGCGGTGCCGGTGAACTGAACCGACCACAGGCGCCGGTCCCCGGAATTGAAGTTGTCCGCGCCGTACGAGACCACGCTGCCGTTGCACGCCTGGTGGTGACCGAACCCGGCGTGCATTCTCAGCACGACCCTGCCGTCCACCACGATGTGCCGGGCGAGGGCGAGGAAGGGCAGCGCGCGCATGCTGGTGGCCACTCGGCCGTACGGCACCCGGCGCAGCAGTTCGATGGCGTGGAGTTCCTCAGGGGACATGTGCTCCACTGTCCGCCTCCGACACCTGGTCGGGAAAGGGGATCCCGCCCCGTCGATCAGGGACGTTGGTCCCGAATCGACCGGTCCGCCACCCCCTTTCGGCCGGCCTAGGCGCGCTTTTCGGCCTGGAGGCGGGCCACGTACGCGGCGGCCTGGGAGCGGCGTTCCATGCCGAGCTTGGACAGCAGGCTGGAGACGTAGTTCTTGATCGTCTTCTCCGCCAGGTGCAGCCGCTCGCCGATGACGCGGTTGGTCAGACCCTCGCCGATCAGGTCGAGGATCTTGCGTTCCTGCTCGGTGAGGTGGGAGAGCCGGTCGTCGCCCTTGCCGTTCTTGCCGTCGCGCAGCCGCTCCAGCACCCGGGCGGTCGCCACCGGGTCCAGCAGGGACTTGCCGGCCGCGACGTCCCGGACGGCGCTGAGCAACTCATTCCCGCGGATCGCCTTGAGGACGTAGCCCGAGGCGCCCGCCATGATCGCGTCGAACAGCGCCTCGTCGTCGGCGAACGAGGTCAGCATCAGGCACTTGATGTCCTCGTTCTGGGAGCGGACCTCGCGGCAGACCTCCACGCCGCTGCCGTCCGGGAGGCGGACGTCGAGGACGGCCACGTCGGGACGGGTGGCCGGGATGCGGACGAGTGCGTCGGCGGCCGTACCGGCTTCCCCGACGATCTCGATGTCGTCTTCGACCGACAAGAGTTCATGGACGCCCCGACGTACCACCTCGTGGTCGTCCAGGAGAAATACCTTGATTTTTCCGTCTTCGCGCACAAACTCATCTTCACACACTCGTTCACATACTCTCCGTTTTCGGCCGGTGCAGCCGTACGGCCCTTATCGCCCTTCCGGGTGTTCGTCTTTGTGTGCGATTGCGGGTGCGGAGGGTTCGCGGTCGGGTCCGCCCGTTCGGGAGCTGCGGCGTTCCTCCATCAGTGATCACCCTTGAACCCCTTCCCTGCCGGAGTTACCCGGGATAACGTGCCGTTGTTCCGGCCCCCTGCAAGGCTGTGACCAGTGGTTGTTCCCGAAGTCGCCGGTTTACTTGGATATCCAAGCAAAATCGCAGGTCAAACGGGGTTTCGCAGTTATGCGGGGCACTGGGTAACGTGCATTGCGCAGGGCACTCGCCGGGGCACCTGTCACGCCTGAATCCCGTACGTTCCGCGCACCCACCCCGTGCTCGGGTACAGATACAGGTGAGCCGCACTGGACCCCGGAGAACCCGGGTGCCGGACCGACGGAGGAGCACACGTGACCGTGGAGAGCACTGCCGCGCGCAAGCCGCGACGCAGCAGTGGCACCAAGCGGGCGGCAGGCGCAGCCGGCGCCCGCAAGACCGCCGCTGCCACCGCACAGCCGCACGACGCCGAGCCTCAGCTCGTACAACTGCTGACGCCCGAGGGAGAACGGGTCGAGGTCGCGGACAACCCCGACATCGCCGAGTTCGCTCCTTTCGTCGCCGACATCACCACCGACGACCTGCGCGATCTGTATCGCGACATGGTCCTCACCCGCCGTTTCGACGGCGAGGCGACCGCCCTGCAGCGTCAGGGCGAGCTGGGCCTGTGGGCCTCGCTGCTCGGCCAGGAGGCCGCGCAGATCGGTTCCGGGCGCGCGCTGCGCGACGACGACTACGTATTCCCGACCTACCGCGAGCACGGTGTGGCCTGGTGTCGTGGGGTCGACCCGACCAACCTGCTCGGCATGTTCCGCGGTGTGAACCACGGTGGCTGGGACCCGAAGATCAACAACTTCCACCTGTACACGATCGTCATCGGCTCGCAGACCCTGCACGCGACCGGTTACGCCATGGGTGTGGCCAAGGACGGCGCCGACTCGGCCGTCATCGCCTACTTCGGCGACGGCGCGTCCAGCCAGGGCGACGTGGCCGAGGCGTTCACCTTCTCGGCCGTCTACAACTCCCCCGTGGTGTTCTTCTGCCAGAACAACCAGTGGGCGATCTCCGAGCCGACCGAGCGCCAGATGCGCGTACCGCTCTACCAGCGCGCCCAGGGCTTCGGCTTCCCGGGCGTCCGGGTGGACGGCAACGACGTCCTGGCCTGCCTCGCGGTCACCCGGTGGGCGCTGGAGCGGGCCCGCCGCGGAGAGGGCCCGACCCTGGTCGAGGCGTTCACCTACCGCATGGGTGCGCACACCACCTCCGACGACCCGACGAAGTACCGGCGCGACGAGGAGACCGCGGCCTGGGAGGCGAAGGACCCGATCCTGCGCCTGAAGGCCCACCTCCTCGCGACGGACGGCGCCGACGAGGCGTTCTTCGAGCAGCTGGAAGTCGAGAGCGAGACCCTGGGCAAGCGGGTGCGCGAGGTCGTGCGCGCCATGCCCGACCCGGACACGATGGCGATCTTCGAGAACGTCTACGCGGACGGGCACGCGCTCGTCGACGAGGAGCGCGCCCAGTTCGCCGCGTACCTCGCGTCCTTCGAAGGTGGGGAGTGACCGCCATGGCCGTTCAGAAGCTGACCATCGCGAAGGCGCTCAACGATTCGCTGCGCAAGGCCCTGGAGACGGACCCCAAGGTCCTGATCATGGGTGAGGACGTCGGCAAGCTCGGCGGTGTCTTCCGCATCACCGACGGTCTCCAGAAGGACTTCGGCGAGGAGCGGGTCATCGACACCCCGCTCGCCGAGTCGGGCATCGTCGGCACCGCGATCGGCCTGGCCCTGCGCGGCTACCGGCCGGTCGTCGAGATCCAGTTCGACGGGTTCGTCTTCCCGGCGTACGACCAGATCGTCACGCAGCTCGCGAAGATGCACGCGCGGTCGCTCGGCAAGATCAAGATGCCGGTCGTCATCCGCATCCCGTACGCGGGCGGCATCGGCGCGGTCGAGCACCACAGCGAGTCCCCGGAGACGCTGTTCGCGCACGTCCCCGGCCTGAAGGTGGTCTCGCCCTCGAACGCGAGCGACGCCTACTGGATGCTTCAGCAGGCCATCCTCAGCGACGACCCGGTGATCTTCTTCGAGCCGAAGCGGCGCTACTGGGACAAGGGCGAGGTCGACGTCGAGGCCATCCCGGACGCCCTGCACGGGTCCCGGGTGGCGCGCGAGGGCACGGACATCACCCTGGCTGCCTACGGTCCCATGGTGAAGGTCTGCCTGGAGGCGGCGGCCGCCGCGGCCGAGGAGGGCAAGTCGGTCGAGGTCGTGGACCTGCGCTCGATGTCCCCGATCGACTTCGACGGACTGCAGGCCTCGGTGGAGCGGACCCGCCGGCTCGTGGTCGTCCACGAGGCGCCGGTGTTCCTCGGCGTGGGCTCGGAGATCGCCGCCCGCATCACGGAGCGGTGCTTCTACCACCTGGAGGCGCCGGTGCTGCGCGTGGGCGGATTCCACGCCCCGTACCCGCCGGCCCGCCTGGAGGACGAGTACCTGCCGGGCCTGGACAGGGTGCTCGACGCCGTCGACCGCTCGCTGGCGTACTGAGGAGAGCCCTGTGACGATCCGTGAATTCAAGATGCCCGACGTGGGCGAGGGCCTCACCGAGGCCGAGATCCTCAAGTGGTACGTCCAGCCGGGTGACACCGTCACCGACGGTCAGGTCGTCTGCGAGGTCGAGACGGCGAAGGCGGCCGTCGAGCTGCCGATCCCGTTCGACGGCGTGGTCCACGCCCTCCTCTTCGAGGAAGGCGTCACGGTCGACGTCGGCCAGGTGATCATCTCCGTGCGGACCGGTCCGGCGGAGGAGGCCCCCGAGGCCGCCGCCCCGGCGGCCGTCGCGGCCCCGGCCGTGGCCGAGGAGCCCGTGGCCGAGGCCCGTCAGCCGGTCCTGGTCGGCTACGGCGTGTCCACGGCCTCCACCAAGCGCCGCCCCCGCAAGGGCGCGGCCGAGGCGGGCGCCGCCCCGGCCGCCTCCGTGGCCGCGCGCAACGGCTCGGCCGTCGCGCCGTCGGTCGCCCCGGCCGTCGTACCGGCCCCCGTGGTTCCCGCGCAGAACGGCTCGGCTCCCGCCGCGCCGACCGGGTCCGAGCGCCCGCTCGCGAAGCCTCCGGTGCGCAAGCTCGCCAAGGACCTCGGCATCGACCTGGCTCTGGTGATCCCCACCGGCGACGGCGGGGTCGTGAGCCGGGAGGACGTCCACGCGGCGGCCGCCGCGGCGATCACCCCGCAGACCGCGCAGGTCCAGGCGCCGGCCGCCGTCCAGGCCCAGGCCCCCGCCCCGGTGGCGGCCGAGGCGGTCGTCCAGGCCCCGGTCGACACGGCCGTGCGCGAGACCCGGATCCCCGTCAAGGGCGTCCGCAAGGTCACCGCCCAGGCCATGGTCGGTTCCGCCTTCACCGCGCCGCACGTCACCGAGTTCATCACCTTCGACGTGACCCGGACGATGAAGCTGGTCCAGGAGCTCAAGGACGACCCGGACCTCGCCGGTCTGCGGATCAACCCGTTGCTCCTGATCGCCAGGGCCGTCCTCGTCGCGATCCGCCGCAACCCGGACGTCAACGCGTCCTGGGACGAGGCGGCCCAGGAGATCGTGCTCAAGCACTACGTCAACCTGGGCATCGCGGCGGCCACTCCGCGCGGGCTGATCGTCCCGAACATCAAGGACGCCCACACCAAGTCGCTGCGCGAGCTGTCCGAGGCCCTGTCGGCCCTGGTCGGCACGGCCCGGGACGGCAAGACGTCCCCGGCGGACATGCAGAACGGCACCCTCACCCTCACCAACGTCGGCGTCTTCGGCGTCGACACCGGTACGCCCATCCTGAACCCCGGCGAGTCCGCGATCCTCGCCATCGGCGCGATCAAGCTCCAGCCGTGGGTCCACAAGGGCAAGGTCAAGCCGCGCCACGTCACCACCCTGGCGCTGTCGTTCGACCACCGTCTGATCGACGGCGAGCTCGGCTCCCGCTTCCTGGCCGACATCGCGGCGGTCCTGGAACACCCCCGCCGACTCCTCACCTGGTCGTAGCGGTCGCAGCACCGTCGTACGCGCCGATGGCCGGGCCTCCCTCGCGGGAGCCCGGCCATCGGCCGTCGCGGGCCCGCCCCGCCACCGGGTAGCCTCCCGCCGGGGAAAGGGGGCCGGGTGCCCATCGCCGAACTGCAGGTGTACTCCGTCGAGCGGGCCGACGTGACCGGCGGGGTGTGTGTGGTCCGCTGTATCGGCGGGGTCGCGCGCGCCGGTCAGGTCTACGCCGTCGGGGACCTGCGGCTCGGGCTGCGGCGCATAGAGCGGTACGGGCGGGCCGTCGGCTTCTTCGACGCCGGGCACGTGGCGCGGGTCCACCTCACCGGCGCGGTGGTCGCGCTGCTCGGCCGCGGGCAGGTGCTGACGTACGTACCGCCGGACGGCCATTCGCTGGACGAGCTGGAGGCCTGGCTGGCCACCGATCCACCCCTGCTCGACGAACCCCACCCCGAGACCCTGCGCGCCATCGCCGTCGCCCGCACGCACGACCGGGCGCTGCCCGACGCGGCGCGGATGCGGTGGGGGCGGGTGGCGCTCGCCGCGATCCTGCGGGCGGGGCGGCCCGACGACCTGACGCGCGGAGCCGAGACGGCGGCCGTACGGGGCTACCTGATCCGGGAGTTCGGGCCCGGCCGCGGCGGTGACCCGGCGGCCCTGTGCCGGGACGTGCTCGCGCTGATCGACCTGACCCCGGCGCGGGCGGCGGCCGAGGCGCGGGACTGGCGGAACCTGCCGCGCGAGCGCATCCTGCACCTTCGGCGGATCAAGAACCTGGTGCCCTGGGCGACCCTGGTCCGCGGCCACCTGGCGGCCGACGACCCCCTCGCGGAGGTCGTCGACGCCTGGACGGCGGTACGGGGCCTGCTGCCCTAGGCCCTGTTCGGCCTGCTGCCCCGGCGCCCCGTCGAACGTCTAGCCGGCGGCCTTGGCGGCGTTGCCGAGCACCTTCGTCGGGGTGATGCGCAGGACCACCCGCACCTGCTCGGCGGGGGCCTCCACGAACTCCTTGCCGCCGCCGGGGCCCAGGTACTCCTCGGCGATCCGGTTCGCCACGGCCCGACCGGTGTCCTCGGTCACCGAGGCGGTGCCGCGGATCTCGGCGTACAGGAAGGGGTTCGCGAGGTCGAAGACGGTCAGGCCGACCCGCTCGTCGCGGACGAGGTTGCGTTCCTTGCGTCGGCCCCGCTCGGTGGAGACCAACAGCTCGTCGCCTTCGCGGGACACCCAGACGACCGAACTCTGCGGTCCGCCATCGGGGTTGATGGTCGTGAGGACGGCGGGATGCGGCGCGTCCAGCAGCCCCCGCACGGTGTCGTTCAGCTCAACAGTCATGCGGGCGAGCCTAGTCGGGGCCCCCTCGCGCGCGGCTCGGTTCGCGTACGACGATCCGATTAACCGAGGTCCCCGCTCACCCCCACGGCAGGTTCACCCAGGGGCTGCCCGGATCGTTCGTCAACTCCCGGTGAACGGTGACCATTTCCTCGTACCAGTGGCCGAACTCCTCCTCGTCGAACTGCATGCACCGACCGAGGACGAACCCGGCGGACAGCTCCTCCCATGAGCGGTACGCCAGCCGGCAGGCCTTCCCCGCCCGGACGACGGCCCGCTCGGTCTCCTCCAGGGTCCCGAAGCGGGCGCCGAGTCCCCAGCGGGCCATCTGGGAGGCCCGCCCGAAGTCCCACGCCTCGACGGAACGGACGTACGCGCCCCCGCTGAGCACCCCGTCGGCCCGCAGGCGCTGCTCGTAGCGGGCGATCCGGCCGATGACCCGCTGGAGGCCCGCGATCTCCCCCTCCACCTCGGCGGTGGGCCGGGGCCGCGCGACGGTCACCCCGTCGGGGGTCAGCTGCGGCTCTGCGGCCCGGTCCGCGTTGGCCCGCAGGGTGGAGGCGGTGGCGTGGCGCCAGTGCTCGATGTCCACCGGCCCGGCGAACTCCTTGGTCAGGGCGACGCGCACGCGCAGCGCGAACTCCCAGACCGGGCTGACCACGTCGGCGTTCAACAGCCGCTCGGTCATGACGTGCCACTCCTCGCGGGTGGTGACGCCCCAGGACTCCCGGAGCTTCTCCCGCTCCAGGGAGTAGCCCTGACCGTGGTAGGCGAGCGCGTTCCAGAACGTCCCGGCGCGCACCGACAGGTGCGCGCCGCAGGCCAGCCCGAAGGCGACGGGCCCGCGCAGGGGGCCGCCGAGGTGCAGGGCGTGGACCTTGTCGCGTTCCAGTCCGGTGTAGTCGCGCGGGCGCCGCTCCACGTGGAACTTCCAACTCGCCGCGTGCGCGGGCGAGATCGGCAGGAACACCTCGAAGGGGGTGCCCGGGTTGACGGCCAGGTAGGGGACCGCGCCCGACGGATAGCAGTCGGCGAACCAGTCGAGGCTCGCGATGTCGAAGACCAGGTCGGGGGTGGGCACGGGCAACATGCCCTCGGTGAAGGCGATGTAGGCGTGCGCCTGGACCTGCGGGAACCAGGTCCGCTCGGGCCGGACCTGGGTGGGATGGGCGTCGAGGAACGCGCGGGACTGCGGGACCAGGAGGCGGGCCCGCGCCAGCACGTCGAGGAGACCCGGCCAGTTCCCCGCCGCCCTCGCCTCGTGCAACTCTCGTTCGATGACGCTCGGCGCGGTCCAGGTCCCCATGCGGAAACCCTAGCGGGGTCCCCGGGCGGGCCGGCCGGCCCGGTTCCCGTCCGCCCGGCGGGTCGCCGCGCGCACCCCCGTCCGCCTCCCGGGGCGTACGACCCCCGTGCCACCGCGCGACCTCGCGGACCCCCTTGACGCCCCCCGCCGGCAGGGAGACGCTCCCGGGTCTCGCTCGCATCCGTACGGGCGACCGCACACTGGGGGGCCGGTATGCCGCAGGAGTCTGTCCGGACGGCGGGGGAGTTGCGGGCGCGGCTCGCGGAACGGGGGGCGCGCTGGTCGGTGACCGAGCACCTGGCCGACACGGAGCGCGTGCCGCGCGCCGCCCTGGGGCTGGAGCCGGGGGCGAACCTGACCTCCGCCGAGGAGGCGGGGACCGTCGATCTGCGGGGGCTGATCGGGCGGGTCAGCGGCAATCCGCACCTCACCCGGCGCAGGGCCGCGCACGGCCTGCTGCCCGGGGCCGGGGGGTCGCCGGCGGGGGCCCGGCCGGCCGCCGTGGACTGGCGGAGCCGGTGGGGGTGGCCCTGGCTCACGAAGGTGAAGGACCAGAACCCCTGCGGGTCGTGCTGGGCCTTCGGGGCGGCCGGGCTGGTGGAGTCGATGGCCCGGATCGAGCACGACGTGTGGGCGGAGCGGTCCGAGGGGGACGTGCACGACGGGCTGAAGTTCACCTGCGGGCAGGGCTCCAACCCGGAGACCGCCCTGGACTGGATCACCACCCACGGCGGGCTCGCCGACCCGGACTGCTGGCCCTACTCCACGCCCCCGCCCGGCCTGCCCGCCGAGCGGCGCGAGGCCTGGGGGGCCGAGTACACGCCGAGTTGGGACCGTTCGGGGCGCACGGTGCGCGTCACCGAGTACGTGCGCCTGGGCGACACGGAGCAGCAGAAGGTGTGGCTGGACACCGTCGGCCCGCTGACGGCCTGCTTCGACGTGTACGACGACTTCTTCGGGCTCGGCGCGGGCGTCTACCACCGCACCAGCGACCGACTCGCGGGCGGGCACTGCGTGTTGATCGTCGGCTACGACGACGCGGCCGGCTGCTGGCTGTTCAAGAACTCCTGGGGGACCGGCTACCACGTCGGCGGCTACGGCCGCATCGCCTACGGCGAGGTCGACATCGACCGCTGGGCCAAGTGCGGGCTGCGTGACACCAACATCGACCCGTGGAGCAAGCGCCGCCTGCACACGGGCAACGTGTACGAGAGCGGCAACGGCCGCGCCCACCGCAACTTCGAGCTGCTCGCCGGCACCGGCGCGGGCGCCCTGCGGCACTGGTGGCGCGAGGGTGACGCGCCGTTCGCCTGGTCCCGGGCCGGCACCTTCGCCGCGGACGCCTCGGGCCAGCCCGCCTTCACCGGCACCACCTACAACCGGAACATGGAGTCCCTGCACGTCACCACGGGCGGCCGGCTCCGCCACTGGTACTACGAGCAGTCCGGCGGCGCCTGGCGCGACGGCGGCGCCTTCGGCCCGGGCGACGCGGCGGTCGGCTCGACCCCGGCGTTCATCCAGAGCGACTACGGCAAGCCGGGCAACTTCGAGGTGGTCGTGCGGACCGCCGACGGCCGGCTGAACCACTGGTGGCGGATCAACGGCGCGCCCTGGACCTGGAACGACGGCGGCCGGTTCGCCTCCGGCATCGCCCACTACGGTCCGGCGCTGGTCCAGACCCGCGGCCGGCACCTCGACCTGGTCGCGGCCCGCGACGACGGCCGAATGCAACTGTGGTGGCGCGACGACCCCAACGGCTTCGTCTGGCGCGCCGGCGAGGTCTTCGGCAGCGGGATCGTCTCCGCGCCGTGCCTGATCGAGGGCCAGTACGGGGCCGTCGACGAGGACACCGCCGGGAACTACGAGTTGTGCGCCGTCGCCGAGGGCGGCCGGGTCGAGCACTGGTGGCGAGGGAACGCCGCGGGGGCCGCCTGGACCCGCGGCGCGGTCTTCGGACACGACGCGCTGGCCGTCACCGGGATGCTCCAGGGCAGTTTCGGGTTCAACCTGGAGGTCATCGTCCTGCGCACCGACCGCCTCCTCCAGCACTACTGGCGCGACGGCGCGGGCTGGCACGAGGGGCCGGTGATCGGCCCGGCCTGAGAGGGGGCCGCGCGGATGGAGGTACGGAGCATCGTGCTCGCGCCGGGCGAGACGTACGAGCTGCGGCTGACCGGGCGCGGGGCGCGCGGATACGTGTGGACCTGGCAGGTCGGCGGCGACGCGGACGCGGTCTCGGTGACGCAGCCGGACGGGCCCGGGCGGGCGCAGACCCCACCGCTGCCGGGGGCGGCGGTGGAGCGGGTGTACCTGGTGCGGGGGATCGGCGCGGGCGGCCGGGCCCGGGTGCGGTTCGCCCAGGTCCGGCCGCCGTACCCGCAGGAGGCCCCGTACGACGAGTTCCTGTTGGAGGTGGAGGTCAGCGACCGCCCGTCCCGCTCGGCCGGGACCGGCGGGGCTTGAGGGCCCACTGTTGGACGGCTTCGAGCGGGCCCCGCTCGAAGCGGCGCAGCCACAGGGCGGAGCCGGCCACCAGGGTGAGGGCGACGCCCGCCCACAGGCCCATCACCCACCAGGGGCCGGTGCCCGCGAGGCGCCCGGTGAGACCCAGGCCGAGGCCGTAGCAGAGCAGGACGCACAGCAGGTTCTGGGCGACGTAGCAGGACAGGGCGGTGCGGCCGACCGAGCCGAGGGCGCCGGTCACGGCGGCGGGGACCCGCAGGCGGTCCAGGGCGATGCCGATCAGCCCCATGTAGCCGACGGCGATGAGCGGGGCGACGGCGTAGCGGCCCAGGACGAAGAACGCGTCGCCGCCGAGCACGGCGGCGATTCCCGCCGGCATGCCGAGCCCCAGCCCCCAGGCGGCCATCCGGCCCCGGATCCGACGGCCGTCGGCGGTCGGGGCGAACGCGCCCGCGCGGTGCAGGCGGACGCCCAGCAGGAAGAGGAACACGAGCAGGCCGAAGCTGAAGACGGGTTCGATGCGCAGTATCGCCGCGTGCTGGAGGCGGAAGGCGATCTGTTCCGCCCAGGTGCCGTCGGCGTACAGCGCGACCGTGTCCGGGTGGGGCTCCGTCGGGGTGCCTTCGGGTCCGGCCGCGGAGGCGACCGTCACCAGGGCCACCAGCGCCAGGTGCGTTCCGCCGGCCACCCACATCGCGCGCCGCCGGACCTTCTCGGAGCGGGCGAGCAGCCAGGCGACGAGGAGCGCGGTGACGGCGTAGCCCATCAGCACGTCCCAGGCGAAGATCAGCAGGAAGTGCAGGGTCCCTTCGAGGAAGAGGAAGGCGGCCCGCCGCCAGTACCGGCCGGGCCAGGGGGCGCCCCGGCGCGCCGCGGAGTCGTACTGGATGGCCAGGCCCACGCCGAACAGGATCGTCAGCAGGGCCAGGAACTTGCCGTCGGCGAGGAAGCGGAAGAGCGTCTCGGCCAGGTGGGCGGGGGTGGGGTCCGCGAGGACGTCGGGGCTCCCCGGGCCGCCTTGGACGACACCCCATTCGGAGCCCGGCGAGGCGAAGATCCACACGTTGGTCATGAGCGTGCCGAGGATCGCGGCTCCGCGCAGGACGTCGAGGAGGGGGAGCCGGGTCGTCGTCACCGGCGGTGCGAGCAGGGTCTCGGACATGACTCCAGCGTCTCGGCGGACGGGGCGGCGCACGTCCTGCGGGTGAACGAAGCCGGGGTACATCCTTCGATGCAGCGAACGGGCCGTCGCCTCCTCCCCGCCCCCGCGCCTCCCCTCCTCCCCGATGTCCGGACGTGCTGTCCGGATGCGCTGTCCGGATGCGCTGTCCGGACGTGCTGTCCGGATGCTGGACGCGGAAGGTCGTTGCATCGTTCATGTATCTATCCTGTGCGCATGCCATCAGCAGCCACCGCCGTGACCGCCGCCGACCGCGTCTACCGACACGTCAAACAGGGTGTCCTGGACCGCCGCTTCGAAGGCGGCCTCCTGCTCACCGAGGGCGAGGTCGCCGAGGCCGTCGGCGTGTCCCGCACACCGGTGCGCGAGGCGCTGCTGCGGCTGGAGACCGAGGGGCTGCTGAAGCTGTACCCGAAGAAGGGCGCGCTGGTGCTGCCGGTCTCCGTACAGGAGATCGCGGACGTCATCGAAACCCGGCTGCTGGTCGAGGAGTTCACCGCCCGCAAGGCCGTGCCCGCCCCGCCGGCCCTGCTGGACCGGCTCGCCGCGCTCATCGAGGAGCAGCGCCGGCACGCCGCCGAGGGCGACCTGGTCGCACTGATGGCCGCGGACCGGGGCTTCCACGCCGAGATCGTGCGCCACGCCGGCAACCAGATCCTGTGCCGGCTCTACGACCAGCTCCGCGACCGCCAACTGCGCATGGGCGTGGCCCTGTTGCACGCCCACCCCGAACGGGTGGAGCGCACGCTCGTCGAACACACCGAGATCCTCGACGCGTTGCGCTCCGGGGACGCGGACACGACCGCCGCCGCCGTACGGGCGCACGTGGGCCGCGTCGAGGCGCTGGTGCGGGGGGACGCGCGATGAGCGCCCCCGTGCCCGCCCCGCGGACCGCGGCCCTGCCCCTCGATCCCCCCGGCGGGCGGAAGGCCGTGGCCGTCTGGTCGATCGGCGTCGCCGTCTACTTCGTCGCGGTCATCTTCCGTACCAGCCTGGGGGTCGCCGGCCTCGAAGCCGCGGACCGCTTCCACGTCAACGCGTCGGCGCTCTCGACGTTCTCGCTGCTCCAACTGCTGGTGTACGCGGGCATGCAGATACCCGTCGGCCTGATGGTGGACCGGCTCGGCACCAAGAAGGTGCTGACGCTCGGCGCGGTGCTGTTCACCGCCGGGCAGATCGGCTTCGCCCTGTCCCCCTCCTACGGGACGGCGCTGGCCGCGCGGGCCCTGCTCGGCTGCGGTGACGCGATGACGTTCATCTCCGTGCTGCGGCTCGGGACCCGCTGGTTCCCGGTGCGGCGCGCGCCCCTCATGGCGCAACTGGCCGGGCTGGTCGGCATGGCCGGCAACCTGGTCTCCACGCTGGTGCTCGCGCCCGTGCTGCACGGCGTCGGCTGGGTGGCCGCCTTCGCGGGCAGCGCGGTGGCCGGACTGATCGTGCTGGTCCCGCTGACGCTGTTCCTGCGGGACCAACCCGACGGCCACGCGCCCACCGCGGTGACCGTCACCGGGACGCCGGGCACGGGCGGGTTCGTACGCCGCCAGATCGCCGCGTCCTGGCGGGAGCCCGGCACCCGGCTCGGGCTGTGGGTGCACTTCACCACCCAGTTCCCGGCCATGGTGTTCCTGCTGCTGTGGGGCATGCCGTTCCTGGTGGAGGCACAGGGGCTGTCGCGGACCACCGCGGGCGGGCTGCTCACCCTCGTCGTCGCCGCGAACATGGGCTTCGGGCTGATCTACGGCCGGCTCGTCGGACGCCGCCAGTCCGCACGGATCCCGCTGGCGCTGGGCACGGTGGGGGTGACGGCCCTGCTGTGGGCGTCGGTCCTGGTGTACCCGGGCGACCGGGCCCCCATGTGGCTGCTGGTCGTCCTGTGCGTGGTGCTCGGCACCTGCGGACCGGCCTCGATGATCGGCTTCGACTTCGCCCGTCCGGCGAACCCGGCCGAACGGCAGGGAACGGCCTCCGGGATCACCAACATGGGCGGCTTCCTCGCCTCGATGACCACCTTGCTCGCGGTCGGCGTCCTGCTCGACGCCACCGGCGACAACTACCGGATCGCCTTCTCGTCGGTGTTCTTCCTGGAGGTGCTGGGCATCACCCAGATCCTCCGACTGCGAGGGAGGGCGCTGGCCCGCGAACGGGAACGCGCCCAGGAGCGCCGACCCGTCGTCGCGGCCCCTTCCGGCGAGCCCGACCCGTCACACCCCTCGGGTCCCGTCGCCCCGGCGTCCGCGTCGGCGTGAGCCGTACGGGGCCACGGGATCACGGGATCAACAGGTCAGGGGGTCACGGGGAAGTGCGCCAGGATGGCGTCCGCGAGGTCGGGGTCGCCCTCGACCTTCACCCGGTCGGCGACCGCGCGCGGCCGTACCCGGCCCCCCGCGAGGCGGACGTACGTCTCCCAGTCCATCGTCAGCGTCACGGCCGGCCCCAGCGACGGCGACTTGTCCAGGGTCCCCTGCCCGGCCGCGTCCACCCGTACCGTCCGCATGAACTCCAGCACGCCGTGCACGTCCAGCACCACGGCGGAGTTCGCGGGCGCCCCCGCCTTCTTCGCCACCACCTTCGGCAGCCCGGCCAGCAGCATGTCCCGTGCCACGTACGCGCCCGGCGAGTCCCAGTTGCCCGGCGCGCCCAACGCCGCCCGCAGATCCTGCTCGTGCATCCACACGTCGAACGCCCGCAGCCGCAACGCCTGCTCCAGCGTCACCTGCTCGCCCAGCGGCCCGCGCACCATCGTGGCCGGGTCCCGCTTCTCGTTGCGCAGCTGCCGCGCCCGACGGATGACGGTGTACTCCAGCTCCGAGGTCATCTCCGGCGCGGTGTGGTGGCGCCGCACGTCAACCTGTACTTCCATGTACCGGGTGAACTCGTCCACCACGTGCCGCAGATCCCGCGGCAGCGTGTGGATCGGCCGGGGGTCGCCGAGCTGCTCGCACTCGATGCCGATGACGTGTGACACCACGTCACGGACGGACCAGCCGGGGCACGGGGTCGCCCGGTTCCACTCCCCCTCGGGCAGGGGAAGGACCAGCTCGGATATCGCCTCGATGGAGTGGGTCCACGCGTCGGCGTAGGGCTGAAGGCTGGGATGGACGGTCAACGGGACCCCTCGCGTGCTGTTCAGTGGCGCGTTGTGGACTATTCCCAAAACTACGCTGCCGGTGAGCACCCCGGCAGTGCTTTCGTGTGACGATCGTAGGCCCGAGTCGAGGGCTACAAGTCCAGGACGGTGGTAGTGTGCGCGCCTCTTTGATTCAAATCGCGGTGAACGACGGGGAGTCGGTGTCCTCCCGGCGGACGCGGGTGGCCGACCTCGTACGGGAGCAGAGCGGCTCCGACCTCGTCGTGCTGCCCGAACTGTGGACGGTCGGGGCGTTCGCCTACGAGCAGTTCGAGACCGAGGCCGAGCCGATCGACGGCCCCACCTACGAGGCGATGTCCAAGGCCGCGCGCGACGCCGGGGTCTGGTTGCACGCCGGCTCGCTGGTGGAACGCGCGGGCGACGGCTCGCTCTACAACACCGCCCTGGTCCTCTCCCCGGCGGGCGAGCTGGCCGCGACCTACCGCAAGATCCACCGCTTCGGCTTCGACCAGGGCGAGGCGGTGCTGATGTCCCCCGGCGACTCCCTGACCACGGTGGCCCTGCCGGAACAGACCCTCGGCATCGCCACCTGCTACGACCTACGCTTCCCGGAGCTGTTCCGGGGCCTGGTCGACGCCGGGGCGACGACGATGGTAGTGGTCGCCGGGTGGCCGGCCCGGCGCCGCTCCCACTGGACGCTGCTGAACCGGGCGCGGGCCGTGGAGGACCAGTCGTACGTCCTGGCGTGCGGGCTGACCGGCACCCACGCGGGCGTCGAGCAGGCCGGGCACAGCCTGGTGGTGGACCCGTGGGGCGAGGTCCTCGCGGAGGCGGGAACCGGCGAGGACGTGCTCACGGTGGAGCTGGACCCGGCGAAGGTCGCCGAGACCCGCGAGCAGTTCCCCGCGCTCAAGGACCGCCGGATGGGACGCTAGGCCGTCCCGTCAGGGGGTAGGCGTGGATCGACACCGACAGGAAGCGGGCGTGGCGTGCTGGAAACGGACGGGAACGAGAGCGGGCGGGACGGCGCCGAGGGCGCCGGGGCGGCGGTCGAGGACGCGCGGGACACCGAGGCCGTGATCGAGGCGGCCCTGGAGCCCCACGACCCCTCGGCCGGGGAGGTCGCGGCCCGCGACCGGGTCCGCGCCCGGGCGGAGGGCATGGCCCACCACGAGGCCGCCGCCGCCCTGGAGGCGGCCCTGAAGGCCGCCGGCGACCTGTCGCGGGCGGACGCCCCGACCCGGGCGGCCGTCGCGGAGTGGCAGCGCCTCACCGACCACCTCCTCGACCACGGAGGCCCGTACAGCACCGGGTCGGACGCCTACGTGCAGGGACAGCTCACCGCCCGGGACAGCCACCGGCACGACCGGGTGACCGGACGGTCGTCGGGGTAGGCGTCCCGGTTGCGGCGGCCCCGTCAGTCCTCGTCCCGTTCCTTCTCGGCCATCCGGATCACGCAGACCGCGACGGCGATCAGCAGGGCCGCGTCCGCGTCCTCCCGGACCACGTCGACGGCGTACGTCTCGCGGACCCGGTACCACTGGCGGGAGATCAGCGCGAGCAGTTCCCCGTCGTACTCGACCTTGAACTCGCGGTCGAGGATCCGGCCGCTGACGTCGACCTCGGTGCCCTCGGCCAGCGTGACGCGGTAGTGGTTGCGCAGCAGCGAGAGGCGCTTGCGCCGGATCACGGCGAGGCGCCGCTCGTCGCGCTCCAGGGTCATCGCGTCGCGGAAGGCGAACCACTTCTCCCGCAACGTGATCAGGATGTGCCCGTCCGGGTCCTTCAGCTCCAGGGTGTCCCGCAGGTGCAGCGCTTTCCCGTCGACGAGGAAGGCCTGCCGGCCGTCCTCGTCCTCGATCCAGTAGTCGTCGCCGATGGCGAGCACTTTGTCCCGTACGAGGTATTTCATGCGCTGATCCGTGCCCGCGATAGGTTGCGGGCATGCCTCTGCTCTTCGTGACCGACCTGGCGTACCCGGCGCGCGGCCGCCGCTACTGCGACGAGGACATATTCCTCACCTCCCGGCTCCGCGAGCACTTCCCGCTCGCCCTGTGCCATCCGCTGGACGCGGAGCGGCTGATGCCCGGCTTCGACGCGGTCGTGGTCCGCAACAGCGGCCCGGTCCTGCACCACCAGGCCGCGTACGACTCCTTCCGCGCCGCCGCGACGGCCGCCGGGACACGGGTCTACAACCCGCTGACCGGCCGCGGTGACATGGCCGGCAAGCAGTACCTGCTCGACCTGACCGAGGCCGGCTTCCCGGTGATCCCCACCGTCGACGACCCGGCGCTGCTGCACCGGCTGCCGTCGGTGCCCTCGTACGCGGTGAAGCCCAAGCAGGGCGCGGACTCCATCGGGCTCACCTTCACCGCCGACCCGGGCTCGGTGACGGCCGGCGAGTTCCTGATCCAGCCGCGCGTCGACTTCGCGTACGAGGTGTCCTTCTACTTCGTCGACGACGCCTTCCAGTACGCCCTGTACGCCCCGGACCCGGCCCGCCGCTGGGAGTTGGAGCGCTACGAGCCCACCGCGGCGGACCTGGACTTCGCCCGGTCCTTCATCGCGTGGAACACCCTCGCGCACGGCATCCAGCGCGTGGACGCCTGCCGCGCCCCCTCGGGGGAACTGCTGCTGGTCGAGCTGGAGGACCTGAACCCGTACCTGTCCCTGGACCTGCTCCCGGAGCCGGTCCGGGAGTCCTTCGTGACGGCCCTCGTGGCCTCGCTCAAGACCTTCACGGAAGCCGGCGACTGAGGTCGGACCGGCTGTCAGACCCGGGTGCCAGGCTCCTCCCATGGACAAGCAGACCTTCTGGAAGCTGATCGAGACGGCCCGCGCGGACGCGGGGGACGACGGGGTGGCGCGACGGGCGTCGGAGCTCCTCGCCGCGTACCCGCAGGGGCGGATAGCCGCCGCCCAGCAGGTGGTGTGGGACCTGCTGGCGGAGTCCTACCGGGCGCCGCTCTGGGCCGCCGCGTACCTGATCAACGGTGGCTGCTCCGACGACGGTTTCGACTACTTCCGCGGCTGGCTCCTCACCCAGGGCGAGGCGGCCTTCACGGCCGCCCTGGCCGACCCCGACTCCCTGGCGGACCACCCGGAGGTCCGCGCGGCGGCCTCGGCGGGCGAGGAACTGTGCGACGAGGAGGCGCTCTCCATCGCCTGGACCGCGTACGGGATCGCCACGGGCCGGGAGCTCCCGGCGGACTCCTTCACGATCAGCTACCCGACCCTGGACCCGGACTGGTCCTTCGACTTCGACGACACCGCGCAGACCGACGCCCGCCTGCCCCGCCTGAGCCTCCTGCTCGCCTCGGCGTGACCCGCAGGCGTGTCCTGCCGGCGGGGTCCTACAGTCCGGTGGTGTCGAGTTCGAGGTCGAACGGCTCCGGCAGCCGCACCGGCGTCCCGAAGGGGTGGGGGCCGTCGGTCCGCGTGTAGCCGAGCCCGCCCGGCTCGGAGAAGACGGTGACGGTCTTCTCCACCCGGTCGACCAGCAGGTACAAGGGCGCGCCGTACTCGGCGTACCGCTTGCGCTTGACCACGCGGTCGGTCTCCGCGTTGGACTCCGAGGTCACCTCGACGATCAGGAGCGTCTGGTCGGGGACGAGAGCCTTGCCGCCTTGCGCCAGATCATCAGGAACCACCGCGATATCGGGGATGTACCAGTTGGACGATCCCGGCAGATCGAGGTTGCCGGAGCCTTCCACACAACCGAGTTCGTCCACCCTCCCCTCGATCTGGCGACGGACGATCTTCGCGGCGCGCTCGTGGTCCCAACTCGGTGTCACTTGCGTGATGATCCCTTCGACGATCTCCGTTCGGTCACCGCTGTGGTGCCGGATCGCGTACTTCAGCGCGTGCTCGGGGTCGATGCCCCGGCCGTAGT
This sequence comes from Streptomyces sp. WM4235, assembly GCF_001279725.1. Taxonomy (GTDB): domain Bacteria; phylum Actinomycetota; class Actinomycetes; order Streptomycetales; family Streptomycetaceae; genus Streptomyces. Next base: position 77,291 of record NZ_LGDE01000013.1, read on the forward strand.
CGTGCGCGGTGGTCATGCCGGATGCCTCCTTCGCCGTGCGGCCAGCGTGCCACGGAGGACCTTGCCCCGTCGTCACCCGCGCGGGTGTTCCCGGGCGGGGGTGAACCGCCTCGGTCGTCAGTCGCCGATCTGGTGTTCCACGCGGTGGCGGATGTACTCGTCCGGATGGGACCGGGCCGTGGCCACCGCCGTGTCCACCAGGTCGTGCAGCTCCGGCGGGTAGGCCGACTTGCGCAGCGGCAGGCCGGGCAGGACGCAGCGCCGGACGTCCAGGTGATCGTTGGCCACGAACTCGCGCAGGGCGGCCTCGTTCCACTCGACCACCACGGCCGAACCATCCTCCGTCCCACGGGCGGCTCCGGGGTTCTCCGCCCGCACGGGCGGCAGCCGCAGCAGGGACACGTTCGACCAGTACCAGGCTCTCGCGGCGCCCGCCCGCTCGGTATTCGTGCCGGTCCTCAGGTACCCGAGCAGCGCGGATTGGACGCGCCCGCGTCCGAACGCGCTCAGAGCCGGCTCGACGAAGCCACGGTTGGCGCTCGGGTTGGGATCGTGGACGGCTGCCTTCAGGAGTGTGTCGAAGGCTTCCTCGGAGAGGACCATGCCGTCATCGCAAGCCTCGCGCAACGCTGCCCTGGCCCGCTGCTCCCAGGTCAGCGGCCCACCGGGCCCGGCCTCGGGGCCGACGGCGAGCCCGAGGACCCGGACGACCTCCGCCAGGCACCCGGCGAACGGCTCCCGCCCGTCCTCCGTGCGATCCGGCAGCGCCATGAAGCTCCGTGCCGTCGGCGCCGTGCTCTCGGCGGTCGTGGCAGTCGTCTCGTTCTCGTCCGCGGTCATCCGTCGTTTCCCCCCGCCGTGCGCGTGTGATCCGACGTTCATATCAGGATGGCAAGCTTGAAGCATGAACGATGCCGTCCCGGCGCCCACCCCCGCGCCCCGCCGCAGTGCCCGACTCCGTGCCCCCGAGCTGATCGGCAAGGGCGGCTGGCTGAACACCGGAGGCAAGGAGCTCACCCTTGCCGACCTGCGAGGACGCATCGTCGTTCTCGACTTTTGGACCTTCTGCTGTGTGAACTGCCTGCACGTGCTCGACGAGCTGCGGGAGCTGGAGGAGAAGCACCGGGACACCCTGGTGATCATCGGTGTGCACTCGCCGAAGTTCGTGCACGAGGCCGAGCACACCGCCGTCGTCGACGCCGTCGAGCGCTACGGGGTGCACCACCCCGTGCTCGACGACCCCGAGCTGGCCACCTGGAAGCAGTACGCCGTCCGGGCCTGGCCCACGCTCGTCGTGATCGACCCCGAGGGGTACATCGTCGCCCAGCACGCCGGCGAGGGCCACGCCCACGCCATCGAGCGGCTGGTCGTGGAGTTGGAGGCCGAGCACGAGGGCAAGGGGACCCTGCGGCGCGGTGACGGGCCGTACGTGGCGCCCGAGCCCGTGGCGAGCGATCTGCGGTTCCCCGGGAAGGCGCTCGTCCTGCCCTCCGGGAACCTGCTGGTGTCCGATTCGACGCGGCACCAGCTCGTGGAGCTGGCCCCGGACGGGGAGAGCGTCGTACGGCGCGTCGGCAGCGGCGCGCGCGGTTTCGGGCCGGACGCCTTCAGCGAGCCGCAGGGTCTCGCGCTGCTGCCCGACGGGCGGGTGGTCGTCGCGGACACCGTCAATCACGCGCTGCGGACCTTCGACCCGGAGAGCGGGGTCGTGGAGACCGTCGCCGGGACCGGCCGGCAGTGGTGGCAGGGTTCGCCCACCTCCGGACCCGCCCTGGACGTGGACCTGTCCTCGCCGTGGGACGTGGCCTGGTGGCAGGGCAAGGTGTGGATCGCGATGGCCGGCGTCCACCAGCTGTGGACCTGGGACCCGGAGTCCGGCACGGTCGAGCTCGCCGCCGGCACCACCAACGAGGGGCTGGTGGACGGGCCGGCCGCCGAGGCCTGGTTCGCGCAGCCCTCCGGGCTGGCGGCCACCGAGGACCGGCTGTGGATCGCGGACTCCGAGACCAGCGCGGTGCGTTACGTCCACCGCACCGACACCGGTTACGCGATCACCTCCGCCGTCGGCACCGGCCTCTTCGACTTCGGTCACCGCGACGGCCCCGCCGGGCAGGCGCTGCTCCAGCACCCGCTCGGGGTGACCGCGCTGCCCGACGGCTCGGTCGCGATCTGCGACACCTACAACCACGCCCTGCGCCGCTTCGACCCGGCGACGGGCGAGGTCACCACGCTGGCGACGGACCTGCGCGAGCCCAGTGACGCGGTGCTGGTCGGCTCGGACATCGTGGTCGTCGAGTCGGCGCGGCACCGGCTGACGCGGCTGCGGCTGCCGGAGGAGGCGGTACGGGTGGACGCGGTCGCGCACCGCACGCGGCGGGCGGCGACCGAGGTGGCCCCCGGCCGGTTGCGCCTCGACGTGGTGTTCCAGGCGCCGAGCGGGCAGAAGCTCGACACCCGCTACGGCCCCTCGACCCGGCTGCTGGTCTCCTCGACCCCGCCGGAACTGTTGGCGGGGGGCGAGGGCCCGGGCAGTGACCTGTTCCGCGAGCTGGAGTGGAACCCGGACGTCTCCGAGGGCGTGCTGCACGTCTCGGCGATGGCGGCGTCCTGCGACGACGACCCGGCCAACGAGTACCCGGCCTGCCACGTCCACCAGCAGGATTGGGGCGTGCCGGTGAAGGTCACCGCCGGTGGCGCGGACCGTCTGCCGCTGGTCCTCGCCGGGATGGACGACTGATCCGAGGCCCGGCCTCGCGGGACGGACGTCCGTTCCCCGGGCCCGGGCCTCGCGGTCAGGACTTCAGCAGTACGTCGAGCAGCCGGTCCGCGAACGCGGCCGGCCGCTCGACGCAGCCGACGTGTCCGCCGGGGAACTCGGCTAGCCCGACGCCGAGTCGGCGCGCCAGCGCCTCGGCCGGGCGTCGCAGGAGCAGCCCGCGCGAGTCCTCGCCGGCCGCCGGGACCAGCCGGTCGGCGTGCGGGGCCAGTGCGTCGAGGTCGGGCAGGTGCCCGGTGAACTGGCGCAGTTGGTGTTCGAGGAAGAACGGCGCGTTCGCCGACATCCGCCGGAACACCTCCTCCGGCGGCGGGGTGTGCGCGGCGGGGGCGCGGCGTTCGCCCCCGGCGGCGTCGCCCTCCGTACCGCCCCCGGCGTCGCCGCCGCCCGTGCCCGCCGCCATCACGGCCATCGCGGCCTCGACGCCGCGCTCGCGGTGGGCCTCCACCACCGAGGCGAAGAAGCTCCGCTGCTCGGCGGCGTCCGGCAGCAGTTCCACCAGCGGCGGTTCGTGCGCCACCACCCGTCGTACCAGGGTCGGGTGGCGCTGGAGCAGGTCCACGGCGACGATCGCGCCGGCGCTGATGCCGAGGACGTACGCCGGTTCATCGGTGACCGCGGCCAGCAACAGGGCGGCGTCGTCGGCCTGTTCGGCCGGGCTCTGGTCGTCGGGCGGTCCGTCGAGTGGGCTGCGCGTGGTGCCGCGCGGGTCGGGGGCCACGACCGTGAAGTGGTCGGCGAGGGTGTCGGCGAGGGGGTCCCACACGGCGGCGTCGGCGCCGCCCCCGGGCAGGAGCAGCAGGGCGGGACCGGAGCCGCGGGTCTCGTAACGGAGGGTGGCGCCGGGGACCTTGAGCGTGTGGACGTGCATGGTGCCGCAACCTTTCCTAGGGCTTCTAGGTTGCAACCTAGCTCTTCTAGGGTCACGGTGCACGGCAAAAACCCCGCCCCGGACAGGTCCGGGACGGGGTCGTGGAGCAGGGGGCGGTCAGCCCTCCAGGAACGCCACCAGGGCATTGGCCAGCAGGAACGGGTCGTCCGCGCCGCACAGTTCACGGGCGCTGTGCATCGACAGGATCGCCACGCCGATGTCCACGGTCTGGATCCCGTGCCGGGCGGCCGTGATCGGGCCGATCGTCGTGCCGCAGGGGATGGAGTTGTTGGAGACGAAGGTCTGCCACGGCACCCCGGCCCGCTCACAGGCGTCCGCGAAGACCGCCCGTCCGCTGCCGTCCGTCGCGTACCGCTGGTTGACGTTGACCTTGAGGATCGGGCCGCCGTTGGCACGCGGGTGGTGCGTCGGGTCGTGCCGCTCCGCGTAGTTGGGGTGCACGGCGTGCCCGGTGTCCGAGGACAGGCAGACGGTGCCGGCGAAGGCCCGCGCCCGGTCCTCGAACGTGCCCCCGCGCGCGAAGACGGAACGCTCCATCACGTTGCCCAGGAGCGGGCCGTCCGCGCCGGTGTCCGACTGCGAGCCGCTCTCCTCGTGGTCGAACGCGGCCAGGACCGGGATGTGGTCCAGGGGCTTGTCCGAGCGTGCCGCCGCGGCCAGCGCCGCGACGCCCGCGTGGACCGAGATCAGGTTGTCCATGCGCGGTCCGGCGAGCAGTTCGCGGTCGCGGCCCAGGTAGGAGGGCGCCTCGATGGAGTGGACCATCAGGTCCCAGCCCGCCACCGAGCCCTGCGGCAGGCCCTCTTCCTCCTCCAGGAACGCGATCAGGTCGCCCTCCCGGACCTCGCCCAGACCCCAGATCGGCTGCATGTGCCGCTGCTTGTCGAGCTTGAGGCCGTCGACGTTCACCGACCGGTCCATGTGCACGGCCAGTTGCGGGACGCGCAGCAGCGCGCGGTCCACGTTCACCAGGCGCTCGGTGCCGTCGCGCAGCGTCAGCCGCCCGGCCAGTCCGAGGTCCCGGTCCAGCCAGGTGTTGAGCAGCGGGCCGCCGTAGACCTCGACGGCGATCTGACGCCACCCCTGGGAACTCATGTCGGGGACGGGCTTGACCCGCAGGTTGGGGGAGTCGGTGTGCGCGCCGACGATGCGGAACGGGGTGTGCGCGGCGGCACCCTCCGGCACGTACCAGGCGACGATCGCGCCGCCGCGGAGCACGAACCTGCCTCCCGAGCCCGCGTCCCAGGCGTCCGTTTCCGACACCTGCCGAAACCCGGCCTCCTCCAACCGCGCCGCGGCGTTGGCCACGGCGTGGTACGGCGACGGACTCGCCGTCAGGAAGGTCTTCAGATCATCGGTGTGGCCGCGATCGAAGCGGGTGGGAGAGCTCATGTGGTTCACCTAACGACGGTCGTGTTCGCCTTGGCCGGGCTGCGGCGGATGGCAAGGGGTCGGGGCGGCGCGGGATGTGTGGTCCGCGGTCCCGTGGTCCTCAGCCCGGCGGACGCTCGAATCTGCGCTGCAACTGCCGCCGCTCACCCCGGCGGATGCGCGGGAGCATCTCGGGGGTCTGCGCCGGTCGCTGCGCGCGTCTTCTGCGTCCGGCGCAGAAGATACAGGCCTCGCCCGGCGGGGCGTCGGGGTCGATCGGCGCCTCGGGGTGCTCGGAGCATCCCGAGGCGTTCCGCGGCCGGGACAGTTCCCGGGCCACGATGAAGGCGCGGTGCAGGTCGTCCGCCATCCGCACGAACTCCTCCGGCGGGGAGGAGAGACCCAGGTGGAAGCGCCGGTCCTCGATCGTGCGGAGGAAGGCGCGCAGCGCGTCGTGGGTGTACGGAGGGTCCGGGACGGGATACCCGAGCCGGCGCTGTTCCCCGGCGGCGGGCGCGGCGCCGGCGGTCCGGCCGCCCTGGCCGCGCAGTCCGAGGCGCCGCCGGTCGTTGCAGATCAGGCAGCGGCCCCAGCCGTCGGGGGCCTCGGGGTCGAGGGCGCCGTTGGGGTGCTCGGGGCAGCCGGTGTAGCTCTTGGCGGGCGCCAGCCCGGACGCCGTCTGGAAGGCGATGTAAAGGGCGTCGGCGACGCCGTCGTACTCGGCGGGGTGGGCGCCGTCGTACAGCTCCCGCATGTGGTCGCCGAGGCTGCCCAGGGTCGCCTGCAGCTCCTTGAGGGCGTACGGCCGCCCGGTCGGGACGGAGTACCCCCTGCTGCCGTGCTGATCCTGTGGGCTCATGCCTACGAGCGTGCCATGAACGACCGACAACGGAAGAACGGCCCCGTGAAAACGGCGCGGGCCGGACCCCGTGACGGGATCCGGCCGTTGCCGCTACGTACACCGCGTACAGCTGTGGGGGGCCTCGGGGCCTGGGCCCACGTTGACGACAGGACCTAGAAGGCGGCCTCGTCGAGCTCCATGAGGGTGTTGTCCACCGACTCGGCCAGCGCGCGCTGGACCGAGACGCCGGGGAGGACCTCCGCGGCGAAGAACTTCGCGGCGGCGATCTTGCCGGTGTAGAAGGGGACGTCCTTCGCGGAGGCCGTCGCCAGCTTCTCGGCGGCCACGGCCGCGCCCTTGAGCAGCAGGTATCCGACGACCACGTCGCCGGAGGCCATCAGCAGGCGGGTGGTGTTCTGGCCGACCTTGTAGATGTTCTTGACGTCCTCGCCGGTGGCGGTGAGGTCCACGATCATCTGGCCGACGATGGCCTCCAGGTCCACGGCGGCCTTGGCGAGCGCGTCGCGGGCCGGGGCGAGGTCGTCGCCGCCGACGGCCTCGGCGAGGAACTTCTTGATCGTCTCGGAGAGCACGTTCAGGGAGGCGCCCTGGTCGCGCACGATCTTCCGGAAGAAGAAGTCCTGGCCCTGGATCGCCGTGGTGCCCTCGTAGAGGGTGTCGATCTTGGCGTCCCGGATGTACTGCTCGATCGGGTATTCCTGGAGGTAGCCGGAGCCACCGAAGGTCTGCAGCGACTGTGCGAGCTGCTCGTACGACTTCTCCGAGCCGTAGCCCTTCACGATCGGCAGGAGCAGGTCGTTCAGGCCGATGAGCGCGGACGCGTCCTCGCCGGCGGCCTGCTTGACCTGGATCTCGTCCTGGACGGAGGCGGTGTACAGCACGAGGGCGCGCATGCCCTCGGCGTACGCCTTCTGCGTCATGAGCGAGCGGCGCACGTCGGGGTGGTGCGTGATGGTGACCTTGGGGGCCGTCTTGTCCATGAAGTTGGCCAGGTCCGGACCCTGCACGCGCTCCTTGGCGTACTCCAGGGCGTTCAGGTAGCCGGTGGAGAGCGTGGCGATGGCCTTCGTGCCGACCATCATGCGGGCGAACTCGATGATCATGAACATCTGGCGGATGCCGTCGTGCTTGTCACCGATCAGCCAGCCCTTGGCGGGGTGCTGGTCGCCGAAGGTCATCTCGCACGTGTTGGACGCCTTGAGGCCCATCTTGTGCTCGACGTTCGTCGCGTAGACGCCGTTGCGCTCGCCCAGCTCGCCGGTCTCCCAGTCGAAGTGGAACTTCGGGACGAGGAAGAGCGACAGGCCCTTGGTGCCCGGGCCGTGGCCCTCGGGGCGGGCGAGGACGTAGTGGAGGATGTTCTCCTCCATGTCGTGCTCACCGGAGGTGATGAAGCGCTTGACGCCCTCGATGTGCCAGGAGCCGTCGTCCTGCTGCACGGCCTTGGTGCGGCCGGCGCCGACGTCCGAGCCGGCGTCCGGCTCGGTGAGGACCATGGTGGAGCCCCAGCGCTTCTCGACCGCGATCTCGGCGACCTTCTTCTGCGCCTCGTTGCCCTCTTCGTAGAGGATGCCGGCGAACGCCGGGCCGGAGGAGTACATCCAGACGGCCGGGTTCGCGCCCAGGATCGTCTCCGCGAAGGCCCAGATGAGCGAGCGGGGCGAGGTGGTGCCGCCGATCTCCTCGGGCAGGCCCAGACGCCAGTACTCGGAGTCCATGAAAGCCTTGTAGCTCTTCTTGAAGGACGCCGGGACGGGCGCGGTGTTCGTGGTCGGGTCGAAGACCGGCGGGTTGCGGTCGGCGTCCTCGAAGGAGGCGGCCAGCTCATTCTCGGAGAGCTTGGTCATCTCGCTGAGGATGGTCTTGGCGGTCTCGGTGTCCATCTCACCGAACGGGCCGGTGCCGTACAGCTTGTCGCGGCCGAGCACCTCGAAGAGGTTGAACTCGATGTCGCGGAGATTCGACTTGTAGTGCCCCATGGCGACGGCTCCGTTAAGGCTCGGGGAGACAGGTTCCTCGTACATACCAATCGGTAACGTCATGATGCTACCCGTCGGTAATAACAAGCAACCCCTTACCGGTGACTGTGACCAGCATCAAGCCAGAGTGACTGGAGTGCCGCCGGAATCCCAGACCCGTGCGGGGCCGGGATCTCGGGCGCCGGGCGGGTCCGGGGAGGCCGTCGCGGGGCGGGTCCGCGGGGGTGGGTCCCCGGGGCGGGGGCTACGGGGGCGGGAGTTCGGCCCAGACGGTCTTGCCGCTGTACGGGCCGGGGCGCACGCCCCAGCGGGCGGCGACGGCGTCGAGCACGGCCAGGCCCCGACCGCCCTCGTCCTCCTCGCTCGCCCGGCGCAGGACCGGCCACAGGCGGGGGTCGGGGTCGCTGACCTCCACCCGGGTGCGGCCGTCGGCCGTGCGGGTGATGGCGAGCGTCACGGGGGTGCCCTCGCCGACGTGCACGATCACGTTCCCGACCAGCTCGCTCACGCAGAGCTGGAGATCGTGGCAGGGCGCGTCCACGTGCGCCCGCACGGCCCGCCGCAACGCCGACAGCTCCTGCGGCACCGCGAGCACCCCGGCACGGAACGGCCTCACCGGCGCGGGGCCCGGTTCAGGGCGGCGGCGAGGGCGCGGGCGGTGGCCGGGTTGCACGGCCCGAGGGCGAGCAGCGGTGGCGGGGTGCGGTGGGTCGCGGCGTAGGAGGGGAGGTGCAGGTCGAGGGAGGGGAGCGTGATCCCGTGCGCGATCAGCGCGCTTCGGAGCTCGGTCAGTGCCTCGATGGCGAGGCGGTCGCCGGCGTGGTCGCTCATGGGGGGCATCCGTTCCTGTGCGGAGTGTGCGGAGTGTGACGAAGCCCTCACAGGCTGGGGTCGCGGTGCGTACCGTGGGAAGGGTTTGTATTCGCCTACGCGAGGTGTGGAAGGGGTGGGGGTGCCCGCATCCAGGGAGATCGATGGGGCGGCCGAGGTTCCCGAGTTCTACGGCAAGGAACTCCGGTGGCAGCGCGAGAAGGCTGGTCTGACCCTTGAACAGACTGTGCGGGGTTGCTTCTACTCGGTGAGCTTTCTCAGCGAGATCGAGCGGGGTCGGCGCCGCATGCCGGAGGATCTCGCGCAGCACGTGGACAAGGTGCTGGAGACGGACGGGTTCTTCGCCCGCTGCTGTGCGGACGTGAGGAAGGCCCGCCGGCACATCCACGGCCGCTACTTCGCAGAGGTCTTGGAGATGGAGGCCCGTGCATCGGACATCGTCGAATGGGCGCCCACACTCATACCGGGTCCTCTGCAACTGGAGCCGTACATCGAGGCGGTGGTCTACGCGGCGCATCCCCAGGCGACGCAGGACGTGCTGAACGAGCGGATCAGGACGCGCAGGGAGCGGGCGTGGGTCATGGAGGACGCCGAGGGGCCCGTCTCGTGGGTCGTCCTGCACGAGTCGATCATTCAGCAACCGATTCTGGGATACGGCGACATGGCGGAGCAGCTCGCCCATGTCGCGGCCGTCGCCCGGCGTCGCCAATTCGTGCCGCAGATCCTTCCCTGTCGACGCGGGGGCGCACCCGTTCATGAGCGAGTCCACGTGGCTGATGGAGTTCAGCGGCGCTCCTCCGGTGATGTACACGGAGAGCATGTACACCGGTCAGGTGATCGAAGAGCCGGGGACGGTGAAGCAGTGTCGCAACGCCTATGACCGCTTGAGGGCCGCTGCGTTGCCGCCCGAACTGTCCCTGCGGCTGATCGAGTCGGCTGCGGCGGACTACCGGAACGGCAAGCGGCCGCGAGAGTTCTCCTCGCGGCTCACGGTGTAGGCCGACATGCAAGGCTGTCGGCCGGGGAGCTGTCCGGCTGACGGTGGTGGCCGGTACCGGCGGGTACGGCGTCGGGCGCTCGGTAGGGTGGGCCGCATGTACGGCTACGACCAGACTCCGGGCGCCCAGCAGCAGGGCTATGCGCAGCAGCCCCCGCCCCAGCAGGGCTACGCGCAGCAGCCGCCGCTGTACCCCGAGCCCTCGCCGCCGTCGCTCGCCGACGCGGTGCGGGCCTTCACGACCGGGTCCCTGTCCGCCGAGGACTTCCAGCAGATCTTCGCGACGTCCAAGGTCTACTGCCCGCGCGGTGACACCCCGGGCTTCCTGGCGCTGCACAACACGCAGCAGCCGGTGATCCCCATGTTCACCACGCTCAAGGAACTGCGCCAGTACGCCGGCAAGGAGTCCAAGTACTTCGTGATCACCGGTGCCGAGGTGATCGATCTGCTGCCGACCGGCTACGGATTCGTCCTCGACATGGAGGGCGACCACCGGATGGTGTTCGACGCGAAGGCCGTCGAGCAGATGGTCGACTTCGCGATGCGCCGGATGTACGGCTAGTCCGGGCCCTCCCCACGCGGCACACGGCTCTCCCCGCACCTCGCATCGGCCCGTCCCGGCACCGCCGGGGCGGGCCGATGTCGTCGCGGGTCGGTGTGTACCGGCTCGGGCGCGACCCGGTTCGGGCGCGGCGCGGGTTCAGGCGCGGTCGGCTCGGGCGCGGTGCGTCCGGCGGCGCCAGGCGAGGGCGGCGGCGGTGCCCAGCAGGAGCGCGGGTACGGCCCAGGCCCAGAGCACGTCGAGGTCCGGGCGGTGGGCCAGGCTCTGCCGAACGCCGGCGAAGGCGACGACCAGGGCCACGTAGCCCGTGCCCTCGCCGCCCTCGGTGACCGCGGCCCAGCGGAGCAGCAGGCAGCCGACGAAGCAGAACGCGCTCCAGGTGGCGAGGTACGCCCACGGGGAGCCGGGCTGCGGCGACAGCGGCATGCCGGTCGATGCCCAGCGGAAGGCGGCGTAACCGGCGCCGAAGAGGCAGGCCGCGGTGACGAGGGACCAGAGGACCGCGGAGAGCACGGACGATGTGCGGCGCTCGTCGCGCTCGTCGCTGCCGACGTTCTCGGCGTGCTGGTTGCTGTTCCAGTCGATGTCGTCCATGCGGTGGCCCCTTCGGTCGGTCCTCGTCCCCTGTCCGGTGGAAAGACTCGGGTCAGGGGCTCTGGGTTGACGCGGGAATGACATCGGGTGGCGCGCTGTTCTGCGAGGTGTGGCAGAAAGTTCGAGTTTCAACTAAACTCGACGCCAGAAGGAGGTTCCGACCATGCCTGCAGTGACTGTGGAGAACCCGTTGACGCTCCCCCGCGTCGCGGAGCCCGCCCAGGAGACCGCCGCCCGCAAGGTGCTGGCCGTCACGACCGCCCCGGGTGGTTTCGAGGGCGAGGGGTTCCCGGTGCGCCGCGCGTTCGCCGGGATCAACTACCAGTACCTCGACCCGTTCATCATGATGGACCAGATGGGCGAGGTGGAGTACGCGCCGGGCGAGCCGAAGGGCACCCCCTGGCACCCCCACCGCGGCTTCGAGACCGTCACGTACCTCATCGACGGAACCTTCGTCCACCAGGACAGCAACGGCGGCGGCGGAGTCATCAACGGGGGCGACACCCAGTGGATGACCGCCGGTTCGGGCCTCCTGCACATCGAGGCCCCGCCGGAGTCCCTCGTCGTCTCGGGCGGGCTCTTCCACGGCCTCCAGCTGTGGGTGAACCTCCCGGCCACCGACAAGATGATGCCCCCGCGCTACCAGGACATCGGCGGCGGCCAGGTCCAGTTGCTGTCCACCCCGGACGGCGGCTCGCTGCTCCGCGTGATCGCCGGTGAACTGGACGGCCACGAGGGCCCCGGCATCACCCACACCCCGATCACGATGATCCACGCGACCATCACCCCGGGCGCGCAGATCACCCTGCCGTGGCGCGAGGACTTCAACGCCCTCGCCTACGTACTGGCCGGGCGCGGCTCGGTGGGCCAGGACCGCCGGCCGATCCACAAGGGCCAGACGGCGGTGTTCGGCGAGGGCGGTTCCCTGACCGTCCGCGCGGACGAGTCCCAGGACTCCAACGCCCCGGACCTGGAGGTCGTCCTGCTCGGCGGCCGCCCGATCCGTGAGCCGATGGCGCACTACGGTCCGTTCGTCATGAACAGCAAGCACGAACTCCAGCAGGCCTTCGACGACTTCCAGGCCGGCCGCCTGGGCACCGTCCCCACGACGGCGCGCACCCGCTGACCGACCGCCCCACGCGGTCACCCCACGACGAAGGCGCCCCCGGATTCCGGGCGGCGCCTTCGTCGTGCGCGGTGCCGGCGTGCGCCGGCCAGGCTGCCTCAGGCCGGGGCCGTCTCGTGGTCCGGGGCGGCCGGGGTGCCGTAGCGGGTGCGGAGTTCCGACGCGATGCCGAAGGCGGCGGCGGTGAGGGGGACGGCGAGCAGCATGCCGAGGATCCCGGCCACGCCGGCGCCGGCCGTGATGGCCAACATGACCACCGCCGGGTGCATCTGCACGGTGCGGCTCTGGATCATCGGCTGGAGCACGTGGCCCTCCAACACCTGTACGGCGAGCACCACGCCGAGCACCCACAGGCCGGTCACCCACCCCCGGTCGGCGAGGGCGACGAGGACGGCGATGGCGCCGGACAGGAACGCGCCGAGGTACGGGATGTAGGCGCCGACGAAGACCAGCGCGCCCAGACCGAACGCGCCGGGCACGCGCAGGATCAGCAGGCCGGTCGTGATGCAGACGGCGTCGATCAGGGCGATGAAGGTGGTTCCGCGCATGAACCCCTCGACGGCCTCGAACGCCCGCCGGGCCATCGCCTCCACGACGTCGCCCGCCGCGCGCGGCCCCAGCGAACGCAGGGCGCCGACGGCGCGGTCGGAGTCCCGCAGGAAGAAGAAGATCAGCAGGAGCGCCAGGATCGAGGTGCCGATGACCTCACCGACGACGCTCATGCCGGCGATCACCCCGGAGGCGGCCGTGCCGCCGAACTTCGCCAGCAGCCCCTTCGCGTTCTCCGCCATGTCCTCCAACGAGGTCCCGGCGGCGCCCAGGTGCCGGGCGAGGTCCTCGCCGGCGCGCCGCAGCGAGGCGACGATCTGGTCGCCCGTGTCGATCAGCGCGAGTGAGACGGCGTACGAGACCCCGCCGACGAACGCCACCACCGCCAGGCAGGTCAGCGCGGCGGCGAGCGACCGGTTGACCTTCATGCGGATCAGCCGCCGGTGCATCGGACCGAGCAGGGCCGTCCCGAGCAGGGCGAGCAGCGCGGGCGTCACGGCGGTCCGGAAGGTGACGCACAACCAGACGAGCACCGCGACCACGCCGGTGACGAGCAGGAGGACGGCGCACCAGGCGGCCAGCCGCCGGACGGGCTCGGGGAGCAGGGGAGTCGACACCGCTGCATCCAACCACGCCCGGATCGTGCCCGCTCACGGGCGGGACGGGGTGACCGGGTCCGCGTCGGGGGCCGCGTCCGGGGCGGGTTCGGACTGCTCGCGCAGCTCGAACCAGATGGACTTGCCCTCGCCGCGCGGGTCGACGCCCCACGCGTCGGCGAGCATCTCCATCAGCAACACCCCGCGTCCGCTTGACGCCATCTCGCCCGGGTGCCGCTTGTGCGGCAACTCGTCGCTGGAGTCGGCCACCTCCACGCGCAGCCGCCTGGTCCCCGGCTCGCCCACCGCGTCCGCGACGAGCACCGCGTCGCCGTCCGTGTGCACCAGTACGTTCGTCACCATCTCGGAGACCATCAGCACCGCCGAGTCGACCTGCTCGGAGTCCGCCCAGTCGTGCAGCAGCTCCCGGATCTGCTGCCGGGCTCCCGCGATCCGGGCCGGCTCCGCCTGCGCCACGGTCAGCAGGGTTCGGCGGGACGGTGGCGCCGGGTGGGTCTGCGGGGTGCCGCAGCCGCAGCCCACGCCCTCGCGGCACAGCAGGACCACGGCTATGTCGTCCTCGCGCCGATCGGCCAGCGGGCCGGTGGTGTGGTGCGAGGACGGCCCGTGCACGGCCTGGACCAGCAGGTCGGCCAGCTTCTCCAGGTGCCCGGCCGCCATGCCGTCGGCGTCGAGGGCCCCGTCGTCCGGGGTCTCGGCCTCCAGGACCGCCCGGAGCCGGGCCCAGCCCGTGTCCAGGTCGTGGCCGCCGGTCTCGATGAGCCCGTCGGTGCACAACATCATCGTCTCGCCGGGTTCGAGGGTGAACCGGGTCGTCGGGTAGTCGGTGTCCGGGACGATGCCGAGCGGCAGCCCGCCCGCCGTGGACCGCATCAGCACGGTGCCGTCCGTCATCCGGACCACGGGCTCGGGATGCCCGGCGCGGGCCACCTCCAGCGTTCCCGTGCGCGGGTCGCACTCCACGTACAGGCAGGTCGCGAAGCGCGGGCTGAGGAAGTCGGTGTCGTCGTAGGACGCCGAGTCGGCCGTGTCCTGGGTGGAACACAGTCCGGCGAGGAACCGGGAGGCCCGCGAGAGCACCGCGTCCGGCCGGTGGCCCTCGGAGGCGTACGCCCGCACGGCGATCCGCAACTGCCCCATCAGCCCGGCGGCCCGTACGTCATGGCCCTGCACGTCCCCGATGACCAGGGCGAACCGGCCCGAGGGCAGCGGGATCATGTCGTACCAGTCGCCGCCGACCTGGAGTCCGCCGCCGGTCGGGACGTACCGGGCGGCGAGGGCCATGCCCGGGATCTCCGGACCGAGCTGCGGCATCATCGACCGCTGGAGGCCGGTGGTCAGCTCCCGCTCGGACTCCGCCACACCCGCCCGCTGGAGGGCCTGCGCCAGCATCCGGGCCACCGTGGTCAGCACGGACCGTTCGTCCGGCGAGAAGGACACCGGGTGCTTGAACGCGGCCATCCAGGCACCCATGGTCCGCCCGGCCACGATCAGCGGGAGGAAGGCCCAGGAGATCCGGCCGAAGTGCCGGGCGAGGGGCCAGGTCGCCGGGAAGCGGCGCTTGTAGTCCTCCGGGGACGGCAGGTAGATCGCCCGCCCGGTGCGCACGACCTCCGCCGCCGGATAGTCCGTGTCCAGCCGCATCTCCGCGAAGGGCCCCTCGGCATCCGGCCCGTGCCCGTGGCGCCCGATGAGCGACAGCCGGTCGCCGGCCACGCCGAAGACGGCCAACCCGTCGGGGCTGAACCCGGGCATCGACAGCGACGCCGCCACCCGCAGCACCTCGGCCGTGGACCGCGCCTCGGCCAGCGCCCGGCCCGCGTCCAGCAGGAACGCCTCGCGGGAGCGCCGCCAGTCCCCGGTGATCGGGGTGTGCACGGCGGTGGTGCCGGGCTGCGGCTCGGCGATCTCCTGGATGGTGCCGATCAGCTCGTAGTCCACCCGACCGTCCGGGCCGCGGTTCTCCACGGGCTTGGAACGGCTGCGCACGGTGCGCAGCACCCGCCCGTCCTCGTCCATGATCCGCAGCCGGGCCTCGGCGAGGGTGCCCTCGGCGACGGCCAGGTTCACGATGCCGTTGATCTCGTTCCAGTCCACCGGGTGGAACCGGGACCGTACGGCGACCTCCGGCAGGACGACGTGTTCCGGGGGCAGCCCGAGCAGCCGGGCGGCCTCGCAGTCGAGCGTGACGGTCCCGGACCCGTTGTCCCATCGCCACAGGCCGGTCGCGACAGCGGCCAGGACATCCTCGGTACGCACTCGGTCATCTTTACAGGTGATGATCCGGGCGTGCCTGTTCACGGCCCCCGGCCCCGCCTCCCGGCCGTAGCCCGCACCCGCCTTCCGGCCGTGGCCCGCCCCGCCTCCCGGCCGTGGCCCGCACCCGTCCCGGGTCGCGCCCGGGGGCTGCCCGCGAGCCCCGCCGCGAGCGGCCACACGGCCGCCGGGCGGGGCCGTCACGGCCCCGCCCGCGCGGCCGGGGCCCGGACGGTAACCTGGGGACGGTTGAATCCACCCTGGTATCGCGAAGAACTGGATGACTGATGCATCGGTACAGGTCCCACACGTGCGGCGAGCTCCGAGCCTCCGACGTCAACGCCGACGTCAGGCTGAGCGGCTGGCTGCACAACCGTCGAGACCTGGGCGGCATCCTCTTCATCGATCTCCGTGACCACTACGGCATCACGCAGCTCGTGGCCCGTCCCGGCACCGCCGCGAACGAGGCCCTGAGCAGCGTCTCCAAGGAGACCGTCGTCCGGATCGACGGCAAGGTCCTCTCCCGTGGCGCGGACAACGTGAACCCGGAGCTGCCCACCGGAGACATCGAGATCGAGGTCTCCGAGGTCGAGGTGCTCGGCGCGTCCGCCCCGCTGCCCTTCACCATCAACACCGACGACGGGGTGAACGAGGAGCGCCGACTGGAGTACCGCTTCCTCGACCTGCGTCGCGAGCGCATGCACCGCAACATCATGCTGCGCTCGGCCGTCATCGCCTCCATCCGCTCGAAGATGGTGGCCCTCGGCTTCAACGAGATGGCGACCCCGATCCTCACCGCGACCTCCCCCGAGGGCGCCCGTGACTTCGTCGTCCCGTCCCGCCTCAACCCGGGCAAGTTCTACGCCCTGCCGCAGGCGCCGCAGCAGTTCAAGCAGCTGCTGATGATCTCCGGCTTCGACCGGTACTTCCAGATCGCGCCCTGCTTCCGCGACGAGGACGCCCGCGCCGACCGTTCGCCGGGCGAGTTCTACCAGCTCGACGTCGAGATGTCCTTCGTCGAGCAGGAGGACGTCTTCCAGCCGATCGAGCGCCTGATGACCGAGCTCTTCACCGAGTTCGGCAACGGCCGCGAGGTCACCTCCCCCTTCCCGCGGATCCCGTTCCGCGAGTCGATGCTGAAGTACGGCAACGACAAGCCCGACCTGCGCGCCAAGCTGGAACTCGTCGACATCACCGACGTGTTCGAGGGCTCGGAGTTCAAGGCGTTCGCCGGCAAGCACGTGCGCGCGCTGGCCGTCCCGGACACCGCCGCGCAGCCCCGCAAGTTCTTCGACGGCCTCGGCGAGTACGCGATCTCGCTCGGCGCCAAGGGCCTGGCCTGGGTCCGCGTGGGCGAGGACGGCGCGCTGACCGGCCCGATCGCCAAGTTCCTCACCGAGGAGAACGTCAAGGTCCTCACCGAGCGTCTCGGCCTCGCGGCCGGCCACGCCGTGTTCTTCGGCGCGGGCGAGTTCGACGAGGTCTCCAAGATCATGTCCGGCGTCCGCGTCGAGGCGGCCAAGCGCGCGGGCCACTTCGAGGAGAACGTCTTCCGCTTCTGCTGGATCGTCGACTTCCCGATGTACGAGAAGGACGAGGAGACCGGCAAGATCGACTTCTCCCACAACCCGTTCTCCATGCCCCAGGGCGGCATGAAGGACCTGGAGGAGAAGGACCCGCTGGACATCCTGGCCTGGCAGTACGACATCGTCTGCAACGGCATCGAGCTGTCCTCCGGCGCCATCCGCAACCACGAGCCCGAGGTCATGCTGAAGGCCTTCGAGATCGCCGGTTACGAGGCCGAGACCGTCGAGCGCGAGTTCGCCGGCATGCTCCGCGCGTTCCGTCTCGGCGCCCCGCCGCACGGTGGCATCGCCCCCGGCGTCGACCGCATCGTGATGCTGCTCGCCGACGAGCCGAACATCCGCGAGACGATCGCCTTCCCGCTCAACGGCAACGCGCAGGACCTGATGATGGGCGCGCCCACCGTCCTGGAGGAGACCCGCCTGCGCGAGCTGAACATCGCGCTGCGCAAGCCGGTCGAGACCAAGGAGACCGAGCCCGTCGAGAAGTCGGTCAAGCAGCACCAGTAGGAACCCGCGGGCCCCGCGCGGGCCCGCGCGGGTTGCGGGTTGCCGGTTGCCGGTTGCGGTTTGTGCGGCGGCTTGGGTGGCTCGTACGGCTTGTGCGGCTTGTGTGAAGTAGGGCGGCGCTCCCGGATGTCCGGGGCGCCGCCCTTTTCCGTGGCCGGCTGCGGGGCTGCGGGGCCGCGCCCCTGTGGCTGCTGTGGCTCGTCACGGCGCCTTCCGGGTGTCCGGGGCCGGGGTCGTGCCTCCGGCGGGCCGCGTGGCGCCGCAGGGCGCACCGGGGGGCCCCACGGCCCGGGCGGGCCGGGTACGCGAGAAGGCCGCCGCCCCCGGGGTACCGGGGGCGGCGGCCTTCTCGTACGAGCCGGTCGACCTAGAAGCGGTCGAGGAGGCCCTTGAGGAGGGTCACCGAGGTCAGCTCGCGGGGCGCGGGCCCCGCGTGGAAGAAACCGGCGTTCTCGGCGTCCAGCTTGCGCAGGAAGTCGAAGCCCTTGCTGTCGTGGTCACCGAAGCCGACGAACTGCCAGTGGATGTCGTGCGCGGCGGCGGCGATGATCGCCTGCCGTGCGGGCTGACGGTTGTCGGGGGCCCCGTCGACCTGGAAGACGACGAGGGCCGGGCCCGTGCCGCCGTCCTTCTGGTACCGCTCGACGACGGCCTCGACGGCCACGTGGTAGCTGGTGCGGCCCATGCGGCCGAGCTCGGCGTGACGGGCCTCGACCCAGGCCTCGTCGTGGCCGTCCAGGGTGAGGTCGGCGGTGCCGTCCACGTCCGTGGAGAAGAACACCGTGTGCACGGTCGCCGCCTCGTCGAGGTGCGCGGCGAGGGCCAGGGCGTGATCCGCGAGGTGCTGGGCGCTGCCGTCCTTGTAGAACCCGCGCATCGAGAAGGACCGGTCCAGTACGAGGTACACCTTGGCGCGCGCCCCGGCCTTGCCCTTGGCGCGCAGCACCTGACCGGCGGCCTTGTACGCCCCGGCCACCGGCGCGGCCCGCCGCTTGACGGCGGCGAGCGCGACGGCCGGCGCCCCGACCCCGGCGGCGACCGCCTCGACGGCGGTTGCGGTTGCGGTTTCGGCTTCGGCGGTGACGGGCTCGGCTTCGACCACGACCGGCTCGACCACGGGTTCGGCGGCGGCTTCGGCGACGACCGGCTCGGCTTCGACCACGGGTGCGGCCTCGGCAGCGACGGGCTCCGGCTCGACCACGGGTGCGGGCTCGACCACGACGGCTTCGACCACAGGGGCGGGCCCGGCCTCGGGTGCGGCCTCGGCGGCGACGGGCTCGGCGGCGACCGGCTCCGGCTCGACCTCCGTGGCGGGTTCGTCCACCGTCTCGGCCGTCACGGGCTCGACCTCGGCGACCGCGGGCTCCGCCGCGACGGGCTCCGCCGCGACCGGCTCGGCCGCCGCGACCGGCTCGGCCTCCACGACCTCGGCCTCCACGACCTCGGGTGCGGCCTCGGTAACGACCGGCTCCGCCGTGACCGGCTCCTGAGCCGCTTCGGCGGGTGCCGCCTCCGCCTCGGCCGCCTCGGGCTCCGCAACGGGCTCCGCCTCGGCCTGGGCCGGCGTCTGCGTCGGCTCCGGCGTCGGCTCGGCGGCGGGCTCCGCCGGGCCTCCGGTACCGGTCGAAGGCGCCGGGCGGCGGGCCTCCGGGACGGCCGGCGCGGTCATCACGGTGCCGGCTTCGCGGTCCCGCGGAGCGGACTGCGGGGGAACAGTGGGGTTGTCGAAGGACGCGGCGACCAATTCGGCCGCCGAGTCCATGGGCGTACGTTCCGTCTGACTCGGGACGGCCGCCGATGGGGCGTCCGACGTATCCGGAACCGGTTCGGTAGACCGTCCGAACACCTTGCGCAACAAGCTCCGAATACCCATGGGCCAGGCCTTTCGCATGAGTGCGTACGTCATTTGTCCGTGCTGCGCGGTAGATCCCTGCCCAGAGTGGACACGTAAGGTTATCGGCCCCTTGGCTGGAACTTCGGCAGGGGCGCCTTTCGTGGCGCCAACCCTCGCATGCAACCGGAGCCCGTGGGGAACTGCCCCTCCGCCGTGCCAGGTTCACCGACCGTTCATCCCCGCGCCGCCGCATCGGCGCAACCTCCGCCTAGCGTCACGGCTGTTCGTTCCGACATGTTGTCGGCGCCGTGCACCCTCGGAGGACACCTCGTGCGCAAGCTTCTGCCGCTCCTCGGCAACCCGCATGGGAGCGGCCGTTCCGCTCTCACCTGCCGCTACCGCTGTGGCGACGCATGCTTCCACGAGGTGCCGAACACCAGCGACAACGAGTACGTCGGCGATGTGATCGCCCGCGCCTACTCCCGTCGCTCGATGCTCCGGTCCGCCGCCGTCGTCACGGTGGCCACCGCCGCCGGCACCGCCGTCACCCTGGGCGGTAGCGGCTCCTCCGCCAACGCCTCGCCCTCCGTCGACACCCGGGGCTCCGGTGCGGCGGGTATCGGCGACGCGGCCCGCGGTCTGCGCTTCAAGGCCGTCGCGCCGAACACCGACGACAAGGTCACCGTCCCCGAGGGCCACGAGCAGAACGTGGTCATCCGCTGGGGCGAGCCCATCGTCAAGGGCGCCCCGGGCTTCAACGCCGACAAGCAGACCGCCGCCGCGCAGGCCGGCCAGTTCGGCTACAACAACGACTTCCTGAGCCTTCTCCCGCTCGGTGACGACTACGAGCGTCGGCAGCTGCTCGTGGCCAACCACGAGTACACCGACGAGAACCTCATGTTCAAGGCGTATGACCCGGCCAACCCGACCCGCGAGCAGGTCGAGATCGCCTGGGCCGCGCACGGCCTCTCCGTCGTCGTCGTGCAGGAGGACCACCGCAGCGGCAAGCTGACGGCGGTCTCCCGGCACCAGCTCAACCGTCGTCTCACCGCCACCAGCGAGTTCAGGCTGACCGGCCCCGCAGCGGGCTCGGAGCTGCTGAAGACCTCCGCCGACCGCACCGGCACGAAGGTGCTCGGCACCCTGAACAACTGCGCCGGTGGCACCACCCCGTGGGGCACCACCCTCCACGGCGAGGAGAACTTCAACCAGTACTTCGCCAACGCCGGGCAGGTCACCGACCCGACCCAGGCCGCCCGACTCAAGCGCTACGGCATGACCACGGGCGCCACCGAGCGCAAGTGGGAGCGGTTCGACAAGCGCTTCGACACCGTGCAGGAGCCCAACGAGTCGCACCGCTTCGGCTGGGTCGTCGAGCTCGACCCGTACGACCCGTCGTCCACCCCGCGCAAGCGCACCGCGCTGGGTCGCTTCAAGCACGAGGCCGCCCAGCCGCGCCTGACCGAGGACGGCCGTCCGGTCGTCTACATGGGCGACGACGAGCGCTTCGACTACTTCTACAAGTTCGTCTCGTCGAAGCGGATGAAGAAGGGCGGCTCGCGCGCCGCGAAGGAGCACAACCTCACGCTCCTCGACGAGGGCACCCTGTACGTCGCCAAGCTGACCGGTGACTCGCCGGCCGCCGAGATCGACGGCACGGGCAAGCTGCCCTCGGACGGCCAGTTCGACGGATCCGGTGTCTGGATCAAGCTCGCCACCGGCAACGTCTCACACGTCGAGGGCATGACCGCCGAGGAGGTGTACGTCTTCACGCGACAGGCCGCCGACAAGGTGGGCGCCACCAAGATGGACCGTCCCGAGGACGTCGAGCCCTCCCCGCGCACCGGCCGCGTCTACATCGCGCTGACCAACAACACCGACCGCGGCAAGGCCGGCAAGGCGGGCGCGGACGAGGCCAACCCCCGCAACCTGAACAAGCACGGCCAGATCCTGGAGCTCGCCGAGAACTTCGACGACCCGGCGGGCGACGGCTTCGCCTGGCGGCTCTTCCTGGTCGCCGGTGACCCCAACGACCCGGCCACCTACTTCGCGGGCTTCCCGAAGGACAAGGTCAGCCCGATCTCCTGCCCGGACAACGTGGCCTTCGACCCGCACGGCAACCTGTGGATCTCCACCGACGGCAACCAGCTCGGCTCGCACGACGGCCTCTTCGGCGTGGCCACGGCCGGTGAACGCCGCGGTGAGTTGAAGCAGTTCCTGACCGTGCCGCGCGGCGCCGAGACCTGTGGCCCGCTGATCCAGGACAAGCGCGTCCTGGTCTCGGTCCAGCACCCGGGCGAGATCGACGGTGCGTCCGTGGAGAAGCCCCAGTCGGTGTGGCCCGACGGCCCCGGCAAGATCGTCCGCCCGGCGGTCGTGTCGGTCTGGCGCAAGGACGGGAAGAACATCGGCGTCTGAACCGGGCCGGTTGATCAGACCGGTCACCCGACGTCGGTGGGGGGTGTTTCACGTGAAACACCCCCCACCGGCCGCTGTTTCACGTGAAACATCTCCGCGTCCCGTTCAACTGTCCGCGACCAGACGCCCGACGGGCAGGCGCAGGGTCGTCTGCGCGCCCCCGTCGGGGGCGTTGGCGAAGGTCAGCTCCACTTCCAGCACCGCGGCCTGACCCACCGCGATCGTCAGTCCCAGACCGTGCCCGCGGCCCCGGCCCGGGTCGCCCGTGCGGAAGCGCTGCGGGCCCTGCTCGATCAGTTCGGGCGGATAGCCGGCCCCGTGGTCGTGGATCACCACCACCGGGCCCTCGACGGACACCTCGATCGGTGGCTTCCCGTGCTTGTCGGCGTTGACCAGCAGGTTGGCCAGGATCCGGTCGAGGCGGCGCCGGTCGGTGAGCACCACCGTGTCCCGGACCACCCGGACCGAGACGGGCAGTCGGGTGCCCGCGACGGCCCGCCGCACGGCCCGGCCCAGTTCCACCTGGGACAGCTCCGCCTGTTCCACTCCCGCGTCCAGCCGGGAGATCTCCAGCAGGTCCTCGGTGAGCAGGTGCAGGGCCCGGAGCCGATCGTTGATCATTTCCTTGGGGCGGCCCTCGGGCAGCAGCGACGCGGCGGCGAGTGAGCCCGTCAACGGGGTGCGCAGTTCGTGCGCGACGTCGGCCGTGAACCGTTTCTCGGCCTCCAGCCGTTCCTGGAGCGACCCGGCCATCGAGTTCAGGGCGTGCGCGACGTCGCGGACCTCGTCGTGGTGGCGGGTGTCCCGGGGATCGTCCGGGTCGGCGGGGAGCCCCACCCGGGCGTCCAGGTCGCCGGCGCTGATCCGGCGGGCCACGGCGGCGGTGGTCGCCAGCCGCCGGCTGATCCGATCGGCCAGGAACAGGCCGGCCAGAGCCACGATCCCGGCGGCGAGCGCGGCGGAGGCGAGGATGGCGGTGTCCAGGTCGCGCAGCCGCCGGCGGGTCTGGTCGAAGGGGAGCCAGACGGCCAGCACCTTCGTGTCGGCGGGCCCGGCGCCCCACATCGCGGGTTCGCCGTCGTGCTCGCCGACCATGCTCCCGGTTTTCCCGCGCGCGACGAGCCCGCGCAGGGGGCCCGGCAGCTCGGGCGGGTCGATGACCACGTGCACGTCGCCGTGCACGGTGCCGTACTGGTACTGGTTGACGGCGTCCTCCAGGTCCCGGCCCACGTCCTTGCGGACCTCGCCGACGACCTGTCCTGCGACCACGTTGTGCACGAGGATCCCGAGCACCGCCGCCACCGTGCAGCACACCGCCGTGGTGGTCAGGGCGATCTTCCAGCGCAGACTGCTCGTCACCCGCATCCGGCCCGCCCCCTCAGACCCGGCTCGGGGAGCAGCCGGTCGAACCGTCCTTGGCGGTGCGGCACTCGTCGAGGGTGAGCTGGGACAGGTTGAGGATCTTCGCGTCCGGGTCCCACACGTAGTCGGAGACGGAGACGTACTTGGGATTCGAGGTCGGTTCGCGTACCGCGAGGTGTTCGGCGGCGACCTCCACGCCCTCCAGCACCCCGCGCCGGTACAGGATCCGGGCGATGGCCCCGTCGTCCTGGACGGTGTAGACCCGCAGTTCGCTGTCGCGGCCGTCGAGGTCGAGAGCGGTGATGAGTTCCTCCCGCCCGTTGCCCGTCACGTCGTGCAGGACGGAGGGCCGCATCGGGCAGTCGGGACCTCCGTCCACAGCCTGTGTGCAGAGCGCCAGCCGCTGCGGGGCCCGCGGGTCGACGAGCCGTCCCGTGCCGCCGTCCTGCCGGGCGGAGGCGGTGACGTCGGCCCGTACGACGTCCAGCGGGTTCACGCCGCGCATGCCGGGGCCCGGGGCCTTGGGCAGCCCGGGGACCACGGTGGCGGTGCCCGGCTTCTGGTCCGCCGCGGGTGGCGCCGGGTGGACGTTCTTCCACAGGGTCTGCGGGGCGTGCACGATGCCCAGGTCGCCGTCGCTCCGCAGCCCCTCCACGTCGGAGCACCCGGCCGAGACCGCGAGCAGGGCGGCGAGGACGGGGAGTGCCAGGACGCCGCGGCGCCGGCCGCGCGGGACGGGGGACCTCATGGGGCGATGCTCCCCCGGAGGGGAACCACCGGCCCGGGCACGGACCCATTCGGGGGACGGCGCACCCCCGGCCCCGCCCCCGCCCCGGCGCACGGGGGCGGGGCCGTCAGTCGGCGGGGGCGGCGATGGCGCGGGCCGCCGCGATCTCCTGGTGGACGGGGGCCAGCACGGAGTCCTCCCTGCCCGCCGGAGCGGGGCCGCCGCGTACCGCCGCCGGGGTCCGGCTCGCGCGCACCCCCTCCGCCAGTCCGCGCAGTTCCCGGACGGCGGCCTCGACCTCGTCCCGCTCGGGGGCGTCCGCGCCGTGGTTGACGCGGACCCGGGCGGCCGTGGTGGCGTCGACGATCCGCTCCACGGCCACCACCAGCGGCCACCACGCGGCGGCCCGCGCCCCCGTCGGCGGCGGCTCGGTCAACGCCCGCTGGAACTCGGTCCGTACGCCCGACAGGTCCCGGTAGATCCGTCGGCGGGCCTGGAGCCGGGCGGTGCGGGCGGCCCGCAGCCCGGCCTCCGTGTCGGGATGGTCCGTGCCGAACGCCCGCTCCACGTACCGGGCGGCGTCGTCCACGGCGTCCGCGAGCCGGTCCCCGATCCGGGTGTGCCAGCTCTCGGGCCAGAGCAGGTACCCCGCGACCAGCGTGATGGCGCAGCCGATCAGGCTGTCCAGCAGCCGGGGCCGGATCAGGTCGAAGCCCTGGTGGTTGAGCAGGTCGGACAGCAGCAGGATCACCGGGGTGATCGCGGCGGTCTGGAAGGCGTACCCCTTCGCGGAGAACGCCGGGATCAGCGCGGCCAGCACCGCCATGACCGGCACGTCCCACCAGCCGCGCGGCACCTCGGCCAGCACGGCGGCGGCGAGGACCAGCCCGACGGCCGTCCCCAGGGCCCGCAGGACGGCCCGCGAGAACACCGAGCCGAAGTCCGGCTTGAGGACGAACGTGACGGTCAGGGCGACCCAGTACGAGCGCTCGATGGGGACCACCGACACGAGCACCTGCGCCAGCCCGATGCACACGGCCAGCCGGATGCCGTACCGCCAGGAGGCCCGGGAGAACATCATGTCGCGGACCGCCCGCCGGGCCCTGATGCCCAGCGCGGCCGGTCTGCCGAGCCGGTCGTCCACGTTGTGCATCCTGGGTTCGGCCAGGTGCACGATGGTCGCCGCGTGCCGCAGGGCCGCGTCGATGGCGCGCTCCGACTGGCCGTGCGGCGGGGGCAGGTCCAGGACGGGGGTGCCGGTGCGGCCGTCCTCGACGGCCGCCGCCAGTTCCCGTACGGCCGCCGGGATCTCGGGCGGCAGCGGCCGTCCCCGCAGGTGCGCCGCGGGCGCCCCCTCGACGAGGGGGATCAGCACGTTCAACTGGGCCAGCATCCGCACCAGCGAGGGACTGCGCCCGTGCACCAGGGCCCGCCGCCCCAGGACGAGGTCGTAGGCCTGGTTCAGGGCCTGGGTGACCTCCCGGCGGCGCTCCTCGTAGTCGGGCCCGCCCGCGGCCTCCAGCGTGTCCGCCAGTGCCCGGTACCCGGCCGCGACGGCGACCCGCTCGGGTTGCCGCCCGCGCAGCGGCCAGCCCGCCAGGCTGAGCACCAGAACGAACAGTCCGCCGGCGGTGAGCAGCAGCGGCGCCGTCCACCAGGGCCTGGGCATCGGCAGGCCGGCGCCGACCACGGCGTTCAGCAGGAGCAGCAGACCGGACACGGAGGCGACCGAGCCGATCGAGGAGATCATTCCGGAGACGAGGGCGACCAGGGTGAGCACCCCGACGGCGAGCCAGCCGTGCCCGAAGACGAGGGTGCCGACGGCCACTCCGACGGCGCCGAAGAGCTGCGGTACGGCGATGTTGAGGACGCGCATGCGGTACGCGTCGGCGGTGTCGCCGATCACCCCGGACAGGGCCCCCATGGACACCAGGGCGCCGTATTCCGGTTCGTCCAGGGCGAAGCCCACGGCCAGTGGGACGGACAGCGCGATGCCGGCGCGCACGACGGCGGCCCACGGGACGGGGGCGCTGCTCGGACGCAGGCCGTTGAGGAGCCACGCGGGCGGGGTCAGGGGGATCTGCCGGGCCCGGGAGTGCCCGGACCGTATGTGCTCGGTGCGTCTTTCGGTGGTCATTCCCGCTTCCGTGCCGCCGCTCGCGAATCGGTGCTTCTGTGGAGTTCTCCGGTCGTGTGCCCATTTCTCCGCAGGTTCCGCACCTTCCGAGCTTATGGTGTGCGGCGCAGCCGCCCCGCGAGCCAGGCGGCGAGCGCGGCCGCGAGTCCGAGGGCCAGCACCACCCAGGCGGTGGTCCGCAGGAACGCGGTGAGCGCGTCGTACACCGCCCCGGCGGCGGGCCGGTCGATGTCTGCCGGCAGGTCCTCCAGGGTGAGGCGGCGGCACCACTGCACCGCGAGCCACAGCAGCACCGCCCCGATCGCCAGCCCCAGTCCGGTGGCGATCACGGCCCGCCGCCGTCGGACGGCGACCGCGATGGCCGCGGCGGCCAGCAGCAGGGTCAGGAGGGGAAGCCACACCCCGGCGATCTGGAGCATGCGAAAGCCCTTCCGTAGCGCGCCCAGGTCGTCGTACTCCATGACCTCGACGGAAACGTGGGTCACGGGGATCCGGTCCGCGAAGGGCACCCCGTTCTCGACGAGTTCCCCCTTCACCCGGGCGATCACGGGCGCGAGGTCGATGGTGACGGCGTCCCCGTCGCCGGTGGTGAGTGCCTTGAGGAACGCGGCGTGCGCGGCGTGGTTGGCGGCGTCCCAGGCCGTCCGGTACGCCGGGGTCCCGGAGAAGGACTGCAGGGCCTCGCCGAGGAGCGCGTCCACCCCGCCCTGGAAGGGGCCCGCGTCGATCTGGCCGGCGAGCGCGCGGGTGGCCTGGGTGACGACCACGCCCCGCACGGCGGGGTCCTCGGCGAGCGGGGACATGGCGGCGGTGTAGCGGTCGGCGTCGCCCAGCTCGCGGTCGGCCCAGTACGCGACCGCGCTCGCGGGCACCAGCAGGGCCACGAGCACGATCAGTACCGTCGACAGGAAGGTGCGCACGTCACCAGGGAATGCCGCGGGGGTGCGGCCCGCGAGCGTTGTTGCTGCGAGCGGGTGGCGGGCGGGAACGGACCGGGTGGGCCCCGCGGGGCGCCGGCGGGCGGGCCGAGGCGCGACGGGGACACCGCTTGATCCACTTGCCGGTCCGAGGTGGCGGGTGTGCCCTGGATGGTGGAGAGAGGAGCCCCGTCATGGCACATGCGGCACCCTCCGCCCATCGGCGGCACCGGGGGACGACGACGGACCGGACGCACGACCTGAGCAAGGGCGCGATGGTCCGCGCCCTGCTGGCCGGTCTCGTCTACGGGGTCTGGGCGGCCTTCATCAAGCGCCAGATGGGCCCGGTCGACGCGGGCAACGTCTTCTACGGCATCCTGTGCGGCGTCCTCTTCGCCGCGATCATGTTCACCCTCGGCCGGATCGGCTCCCGGCTGCCGAGGGAACTGCACGCCGCCGCCTACGGTGCCTTTGGCGGCGTGGCCGTCGGCTACCTGTACAGCCTCACCGGCGACAGCGTGCTCCGATCCGCCGGGCTCGGCATCGCCGTCGCCGCGGCCACCGGGCTCACCGCCTTCTACCGCTATTACATGCGCGAGCCCTGAGTCGACGCGGCGCCGTCGCCCGCACCACGCGTCCCCCGGACCCGGCCCGGGGGACGCGTCGGGTATCCGGGCAGGGGTCACTCCTTCGCGGCGGCTTCGGCCGGGCGAGCGGCCGGGGCTTCAGGACGGGTGGCGGGCTCCGGCTCCGGCTGCTCCGGGCGTCGGGCCGGCGGGGTGAAACGGGAGGCTTCGGCGCGCAGCATGGCGTTCAGGGCGGCGTAGGGGTCGATGGGCATGGCGGAACCTCACGGGTGCTCGGTGTTCGAGGGGGGTGTGGGTGCGTGCTGCTGCTCGGCCCGCTCAGCAGCGCAGGACCACACTCCGTACCGTCCGCCGGGACCGGGCCGGTTCGGCCGTTCCGTACGAGGTCACGCGGGATGCCCGCGCCTCCCGGTGTTTCACGTGAAACACCGGCGGCGCCGGTCGTCGCACGCCCACCATCCCGCGCACGACCAGGCGCGGGGCCGCCCGCGCCTCGGGATCCGAGGCGGGGTCGGACGGGCTCTCGGAAGGCTCCGCGGGGCTCGCCGGGGCGCTCGTGGCGGGTCGGACCTCGACGGCCATCGCGCCGGCCGGACCGGCGCCGAAGACGCACAGCAGCACGACACAGGCCATCGTCAGGGCCTTCGCCGCAGCCGTCCGCGCGTACCGAGCACCGCTCATGACCAGCTCTGTGCCCCGACACGCCGAAGCACTCCCCACCGGGGCCCAAGAAGCCCCCGACCGGGGGACGAAGACACCCCCGTCGGCTGACACCGGGCCCGCCGCCGGAGGCTCAGCGGGTGCGGTGGCGGCCCGTCAGCCGGGCCACGACAGCCGTCTCGCCGCTGATCAGACGCAGTTGGGCGCGACGCCCGGCCCGCTCACCCGCCCGCCGCTCCGACGCCCCGCCCGTCCGCTCGCCGGCCTCCCGCCCCGACCGCTCACCGGCGTGCTCGCCGGACCGCCCCGACGGTCCGGGTACGCGGGCCGGCGAGACCCGGTCCACGGTGAACACGGCCGTACGGTGGTCCGCGCGCGCGATCTCGATGGTCAGCCCCCGGCGCAGCTCGCCCAGGCGCAGCCCGTTACCCGTGACCACGGCGGTGCCGGCCGCTCCCGGGGCGGGACCGTCGGCGTCCCAGCGGATCGCGTCGCCGTCCTCGGGGTCGGAGGTCAGCGGAACGTCCAGTCCCAGTGCAGGGATCACCAGCCGCACGGGCGGCGCGGCCCGCATCGGCGCGGCGGGACCGGGCAGGCCGCCCCGCGCGGACCGGGCCCCGTTGCCGGGGGCGTGCGGGCCGGAGTGCTCGCCGGAATGCTCGAGTTCGCGTACGAGCCGGCGGTGGCCGGACAGGCCCAGGGCCCGGGAGGGGAGCGAGTCGGCGACCGTGCCGGCGGCGGGCGGGGCGCCGTCGCTGCTCCTCAACATCCCTACGCCGGTACACAGCAGAGTGACCGTCACCGCTGCGACGATCCACTGGGCGCGGGGCATGGGCATTCCCTCCTGGTCCGGCTCGGACGGCCGGGTCCTGTGAGCAGTGGACCGCTCTCGGCCCGCCCGCACATCGGGAGTCATCCCACGCTGACGGCAAGTCACCCACACGTCACCCGGCTGCGCGTGCGTCCTCCCAGCTCGCGGCCGGTGCGCCGGTCGTGCTTCGGCCCGAGCGGGGTCCGCGCCCGAAAGGGTGAGGAGGAGTACGGCGCCGTGACGACTCAGAGCGGATTCGCCGGCCAGTCCAGCAGCCGCGACCCGATCACCGCCGTCTGGAGCGTGTACCGCTGCGCGGGGTCCCCGGGATCCGTCCCGGTCAGCCGGTGGATCCGCTCCAGTCGGTACGTCAGCGCCCGCACGCTCAGGTTCAGCCGGCGGGCCGCCTCCGCCGACACACAGCCCGCGTCGAAGTAGGCGGTCAGGGTGTCCAGCAGCGGTCGAGCCCCGCCCCGACCACCCCGCAGCGGCCCCAGCACGCTCACCACGAGATCGGCCATCGCGGCCCGGTCACGCGCGAGGACGGGGAAGACCAGCAGGTCGGCGGAGCGCAGCACGGGGCCCTCGAATCCCAGCCGGTCCGCCAGGTCGAGCGCGCTCAGGGCCTCTTCGTACGAGGTCACGACCCCGCCGGCGCCCTGGTGCGGGCGTCCGATCGCGACGAGGCCGCGTTCGGTCCCGGCCGCGTACGCCTGCTTCGCGAAGTGGGTCAGCACCTCGTCGTGGTCGCCCGGTGCCACGCAGATCAGTTGGCCGTCCTTGGTGGCGAGGAGGAAGGTCCGGTTGCCGAACCGGGTCGTCATCGCGAGTTCGACCTTCCGGATCGCCGAGCCGGCGTCCACGTACGACTCGGGGCCCCGGGCCACCGCCACCGCGTGCGCGTGCGCCAGGTGCAGGCCGAAGCGGGCCGCGCGTTCGCTCAGCCGGCCGAGGTCGCTGCGGCCGAGCAGCAGGTCGTCGATGAACTCCCGGCGGGCGGCCTCCTCCTGCCGCACGGCCATCCGCTGGGCCCGCTCGTGGCCTTCGGCGAACGCGTCCACGGCTTGTTCCACCGCCGCCATGACGTGGTCGGGCGTGTGTTGTCCGCCGAGCACCGCCCGGGTCGCGGCGAGGTGGGCGCCGACCAGGGCGCGCAGCCCGTACCCGGCCTCGGCGGCCTTCTCCCCGAGCGCGCGGCGGGCGTCGAGTTCGTCGCGGCCGGGCCGCCGGCCGGTCGCGGCCACGTTCCCGAGGATCCGGACGTAACCCTCCAGGTATTCCTCGGGTATGTCCCGCCCTGTCGCCACACCGGCCCCCGTACTCGTTCGAAACGTCCATTCTCCCCGGTCGCGGCGCACCGGCCGATCCGGGGCGGTCGCCCGGGGCCCGTCGAGGGGCGTTTCGCGCGGGGACGGCGCGGGGCCGCCCACGGGGTCACGCGCGGCTCAGACGACGACCAGGGCGACGGCCGTCGCGCCCATGAAGGCGGCGCAGAGGTGGACGGCGGGGTGGCCGTAGTCGCCGTACCAGAGTTGGCGGACCAGGCCGCCGAGGGCGGCCAGGGCCGTGATGACACCGATCTGGGCGAACAGGGTGACGGCGGTGAAGGGGGCCAGGAGCAGCAGGAAGGAGTTCAGCCAGAACGGGGCGGCGCCCGTCCAGCCCCGCCACTCCCTGATCGCCGTCGGCATGTGCGACCGGCCCCCTCATCGTCAACTCGTCGGCACAGCCTCCTGGGCCGGGGTCGCGGGGACAAGGGCGCGTTCGGCTAGATATCCGAAGGCGAGGCCGAAAGTCGCCCACGTGACGGCTTGCAGGGCCAGGGTGGCGAGCCGGAACTGCCAGACCAGCGCGGCCGGGAAGCCTTCCGGTACCTCGTTGATGCCGGGCAGCAGCGCGTAGGACAGGCCGATCGCGACGAGGAACGCGAACGCGGCGACGACCGACGCGTTCCAGTTGCCGAGCTTCGGTGCGAGGCGCCGACCCAGGATCAGCGCGCCCACGCCCAGCAGCACGCTCAACGCGATCATCAGCACGAAGAGGGTGGTCCGTTGGGTGACGGTCTCGGGGTCGCCGACGGCCGGCGGGTTGGAGGGGTACTTGATGAACGGCACCAGGTTGACGGTGAGGAAGAGCCCGCCGGAGACCAGCAGGGCCGTGGCCCGGGGGCCGAAACGACCGATGCGGCCCAGGGCGTAGCAGAAGACGAGCGCCGCGATGCCGCCGATCGCGACGCCGTACAGGAGGGTGCCGGTGCCGAGGCCGGCCGTGGCCTGGAGGGCCCGGCTGACGGGGGCGCCCTCGTCGCCGTGCTCGTGGGCGCCGGCCTCCTCGATGGCGATGGCGGCGTCCACCTTGGACTCGCCGAGGAGGTAGGCGACGAGGAAGGCGGCCACGCCGGCGAGCAGGCCGGCGAGCATGCCCCGCACGAGCAGGACTCTGGGGGAGATGGGGTTCATGTTCGGGTTCCCTTGCTGAGCGGTGCGGGGATCAGTGGCAGGGGAAGCCGAGGAGGTGACGACCGTCGTGCATCCACTCGTGGATGGTGTCGCCCTCGAAGATCGCGGTGGCGCCCTGTTCGGCGCCGACGAGGTACAGCAGGACCAGCATGAGGACGCCCGCGAAGACGGCCCAGGGGGCCAGCGCGGAAAGGGAAATCGGGGCAACGGCGGCGGGAGCCGTCGTGGGCACGGCGGACTGAGCCATGGCAGAACCTCCAGGGGGAACACGCGTCCCGGTCAGTGGTGCTCTTGACGAAGGTGGCGGGTCTGACTTCCCTCCCCGAACTCCTGCGGGAGGTTTCACAGTGGCGCGACCGTGCCGGATTCTCACCGGTGCTTCCGTCATACCGTCGTCATGTCGTCCGAGACCGTACCGCGCGCCTGGCTTGAACACCACGGCGTGTGGCCGCCGTCTCACGCCCCGGTCGGGCGCTTTACGCTCCCCACATGGCCTCTGTGCGTTCCGTGCCCCCGCGATCCGTCGTCCGCGTCCACCTGGTCACACCGCCGTCGAGCCCCGACGGCCGCCCCGGAACGTTCGGCCGGGGGGAACCCGTCCCGGGCCACGAGGGCCTGCGCGGCCTCGCCGTCGGGGCGTGGGCGGGACGGGCGTTGGAGGAGGTCGCGGCCGAGGACCCGGAGGCCGTGGGGGCGTGGCTGACCGACCCCGGGTACACGCCTCCCGGCGGGGAGTCGGTGGCCGCGCTGATCGCCCGGGTCGGCGCGCACCTGGCCGCACTGGCTCCCGGAACGCACCGGGTGGTGGTCGAGCAGGCCGTCGTACGGGCGGCGGTGGTGCACGCTCTGGAACTGCCGCCCCCGGTGTTCTGGCGGCTCGACGCGCGGCCTGACACCGTCACCACCCTCACCGGGCGCTCGGGCCGGTGGAACCTGCTCCTGGGCCGCCCCGACCCGGACGCCGGCTGAGGGACGCGAACGGCCCGGACGCCGGCCGAGGAACGCGAACGGCCCGGACCCCGCGACGCGGTCCGGGCCGAACCGACGGCCGCCTCGGGCGTTACGCCACGATCCAGTCGCTGGTGGCGATGACGGGCCGCACGCCGTCTCGGTGGATGGTGCCCTCGATCAAGCCGTACATCCGGTCCGCCGCGAAGTAGACCTCGTTGTCGTTCTTGAGGCCGAAGGGCTCCAGGTCGACCAGGAAGTGGTGCTTGTTGGGCAGGTTCAGCCGGACCTCGTTGACCTTGGGGCAGTTGTCCAACACCCGCTCGGCCATCTGGTTCAGGGTCTGCTGGAGCGAGTACGAGTAGGTCTCGGCGAAGGCCTCCAGCAGGTGCTTGCGCACCTTCTTGTACGACTGGTCCCAGTCGTACGCGGAGTCCTCGGCGGCCAGTGCCGAGTGCGCCCACCGCGAGGTCACCTTGGTCGCCAGGATGCGGTCGTACGCCTCCTGGAGGGTCGTGTACTTGTCCTTGATGTAGCCGTGGAACTCGGAGTTCGTCGAGTTCATCACCGTCAGGTCCTTCAGACCGGAGATGACCTGGAGGCCCGTCGTCTCGCTGAACGTGACCTGCGCGGTGCGCACTTCCTGGCCCTTGAGGACGAAGGAGTGCTGCTCCTTGCGCGTGGGGACCGGGATCCGCTCCCACACGAACTCCTCGATGCGGATCTGCGCCTCGCGGATCGGCACCTGGGAGGAGACGAAGTGCCTGGCGAGCAGGATGCCGAAGGCCTCGGGAGAGTCGATGCCGTGTTCCTTGGCGAAGGCGTACACGGTGTTCTTGGTGGTGTCGGTCGGCAGGCAGTTGGCGTTGTCACCGGTCAGGTGGACGTCGCGGAACTCGCCGCGCAGGGCCACGGAGACGTTGAGGTCGCGGATCTCGTGCCAGGAACCGTCGTTGCCCTTGCGGGTGACCTTGACGATGCGGTTCTCGGCCTTGCCGTACTGGTTCTGCGCCAGGACGTGCTTGCTCATGGTGTCTTCCTTCGGGTTCTCGGGAACACGGAGTCCGGTTGTCTGGATCCCGTACGCCCGGCGTCCAGCGCCCGCCCGAAGTTCAACCCGAAGGTCAAGACGTGCCGCTCCCCGCCGTTCGGCCCCGCAGGACCGCCCCGGGACTGACGTGCATCCCGGTCCGTAGGTGCTTGGTACTGCTGTGTGCCGCGCTACGGATTGCAACATGCGTGCGGGGGGATCTCCCCCGCACGGATCATCCGAATACCGGCACCCACGGATTGGGCGACCCCACAGCCCGGGCAGGAAGTCCCAGGTCAGGCCATGTGCGCGTCGGCGACCGTGAGGGCCTCGTCGAGGATCGCCAGGCCCTTGGCCACGTCCTCGGCGGAGATGTTGCAGGCCGGCGCGACGTGGATGCGGTTGCCGGCGATCAGCGGCCACAGCCCGCCCTTCTTGCAGGCGGCCCCGAACGCGGCCATCGGTGCGTTGTCGGCGCCCGAGGCGTTGTAGGGGACCAGCGGCTCGCGCGTCGAGGCGTCCCGGACGAGTTCCAACGCCCAGAAGGTGCCCATGCCCCGGACCTCGCCGACGGCGGGGTGCCGCTCGGCGAGGGCGCGCAGGCCGGGGCCCAGCAGTTCCGTGCCGGTGCGGGCGGACTGCCCGACGGTGTCCTCCTCCTCCATCACGTTGATCGTCGCGACGGCGGCGGCGCAGGCGAGCACGTGCCCGGAGTACGTGAGTCCGCCCGGGTAGGGCCGGCGGGCGAAGGTCTCCGCGATGGCGGCGGAGATGGCGACCCCGCCGAGCGGGACGTATCCGCTGGTCACGCCCTTGGCGAAGCAGAGCAGGTCGGGGCGCACGTCCCAGTGGTCGGCGGCGAACCACGCGCCGGTCCGACCGAAGCCGACCATGATCTCGTCCAGGATGAAGACGATGCCGTACCGGTCGCAGAGCGCGCGCACGCCCGCCAGGTAGCCGGCCGGGGGCACGAGCACGCCCGGGGCGCCGCCGACGGTCTCCAGGATGATCGCGGCGATGGACTGCGGGCCCTCGAAGACGATGGTGTCCTCCAAGTGCCGCAGGGCGCGGGAGGACTCCTCGGCCTCGGTGGTCGCGTGGAAGGGCGAGCGGTAGAGGAACGGGCCCCAGAAGTGCACGACGCCCGCGGTCGCGGTGTCGTTGCCGAAGCGGCGGGCGTCACCGGTCAGGTTGATCGCGGTGGAGGTGGCCCCGTGGTAGGAGCGGTACGCGGACAGCACCTTGGGCCGTCCGGTGTGCAGTCGGGCCATCCGGACGGCGTTCTCCACCGCTTCCGCGCCGGCGTTCGTGAAGAAGATCTTGTCGAGGTCGCCGGGGGTGCGCTCGGCGATCAGTCGGGCGGCCTCGGAGCGGACGTCCACGGCGAAGCCGGGGGCGACGGTGCACAGCTTGGCGGCCTGCTCCGCGATGGCGGCGGCGACCCGCGGGTGCTGGTAGCCGATGTTCGTGTAGACGAGCGCGCTGGAGAAGTCGAGGAACCGATTGCCCTGGTAGTCCCAGAAGTACGAGCCCTCGGCCCCCGCGACGGCGAGCGGGTCGATGAGCTCCTGAGCCGACCAGGAATGGAAGACATGCTTCCGGTCGGCGTCTTTCACGGCGGCGAGGGCGTCGGCTTCTGCGTTCATGAGCCGAGGGTAGTTGTCCGGGATGTGGACCCCGGGGCGCCTCCCGCGCGGCGCGTCCGGTCCACCGTCCGCCGACGACCCGCGTCGATGGACCTGTCGGACCTGACGGATCGCGCGCGTGCGCCTCGACGGGGGATCGGGCGCCGGTCTAGCGTCGCCCGGCGGGTTGCCCGGGTGGTCGGTTCGGAGGAGTTTCTCCACGGGGGTGGGAAACACGCCGCGGGCGGGCCTTCGAGGAGGCGCCCGGCGCGGTGTTCCGACGGCTTCCGGTGAGACGGTTCGCGACGAGCCCCCTTCGCGCTGCGAGGGGGGCGTCGTGCGTGGCGGGCCGCCGCCCACGCCGATTCCGGAAGATGATGCGGTGAGGGTGTGCAATCGGCACGCGGTCGCGGGGGGCGGTTTCGAGGTCCGGGCGGGCGGGACGTCGGGATTGACCGATCCGGGCGGGGGTAGGTGCGCCGCGCAGGGGCGGTGCGGAGACGGGAGGCCCTGTGGCCGAGCAGACTCGGAGGCTGGTCCTGGGCGGTGCCACGACGGGGGTCGTCACGCGCTGCCGGGACTTCACCCGACAGGCACTGGCCGACTGGCAGTGGACGCGGGACCAGGACGCGGTGGACGACGTGCTCCTCCTGGTCTCCGAAGTGGTGACCAACGCCTGCCTGCACGCGGGCGGGCCCCGCGAACTCGTCCTGCGGCACGCACCCGGACGCCTGCGCGTCGAGGTCAGCGACGACAACCCCGAGCCTCCGCGGCGGCGGGTGTCGGGAGATCGCAGCCGGCCGGGAGGACACGGCCTCGTCGTCCTGGAGCGACTCGCACGGAGCTGGGGGGCACAGCCGTCGGGCGGGACGGCGGCCGGCAAGACGGTCTGGCTGGAGGTGCCGGGTCCGGGGACCGCCGTGGCCCCGACTCCCGACCAGGGTTCCGGTCCGGATCCGGGTCGGTCGATTCCGGGTCGGTGAGGAGTCCGGTGCGCAGCCGGGTCAGGGTCCGGTTCAGCAGCCGGGACACGTGCATCTGGGACAACCCGAGCCGTTCCCCGATCTCCGCCTGGGTCAACTCCTCCCCGAAGCGCAGCTCCAGCAGGCTCCGCTCGCGGGCGGGCAGCCCGGCCAGCATCGGCACCAGCGACTCCATGCACTCGATCAGGTCGTAGGCCGGCTCCTCCGCGCCGAGCGAGGGCCGCGCCGTGTACGGGTCGCGTTCGCCCTCCTCCTGCGGTTGCGGCGGGGCGTCCAGCGAGCGCGCCGAGTAGGCGCACGCCGCCTTCCGGCCCTCCGCGAGCTCCTCGGGCGTGACGTGCAGCCGCTCGGACAGTTCGGCGTCGGTGGGCTCGCGGCCGAGGCCCTGTTCCAGGGCGTCGTGGGCCTTCGCGGTGTCGATCCGCAGTTCCTGGAGCCGGCGGGGGACCTTGACGGCCCAACTGGTGTCACGGAAGAACCGCTTGATCTCCCCGGTGATGGTGGGCATCGCGAACGAGGTGAACTCGACGCCGCGGGCCGGGTCGAAGCGGTTGATGGCCTTGATGAGACCGATGGTGCCGACCTGGACGATGTCCTCCATCGGCTCGCTGCGGTTGCGGAACCGGCGGGCGGCGTACCGGACGAGGCTGAGGTTGAGTTCGACGAGCGTGTTGCGCGTGCGGGAGTACTCCTCGGTCCCCTCTTCCAAGGCGGCGAGTTCACGGAACAGGGCCACCGAGAGGGATCTGGCCTCGTGGGTCGAGACATCGGTGAGATCGGTGTGTTCCATCGCTCTGCGCTCCTCCGGCGGCCGGCCCCGGGGCGGGGCCGTCGTCGCGCGGTCTAGAGGGATATACCCCCTCACATCATGACCCACCCGGGCGTATCGCGCGGCTCGTCCGGCTCCGAGCCCAGGGCCTGCGCGTACAGCCGGAACAGGCGGGGGCCCGGGGACGTCGTGGTGGCGTGGAGCCGGTCCCAGGCGCGGGCGGCGGCCGCCCGGGCCGCGGCGCCCGGCCAGGGGCGGGGCAGCAGCTCGGGCGGCAGCAGCGGGTCCGGGAGCATCGCCTCGGAGAAGGCCGCGGCCAGCTCCACCGCGCGCGCCAGCGGGTGGGCGGGCCCGGCCTCCGGGCGGGGAGACCCGGGCCGGGACGGGCCCGGTTCGGACGGCTCCCGCTCGGACGGGCCCGGCTCGGACGGCTCCTGCTCTGAGGGCCCCGGTTCGGGACGGGACGCCAGCTCGCGCAGCGCCTCGTACCGCTCCGCGATCTCCGTCAGCGGCCACAGTCGTGCGGCCAGGGCCCGCGGGTCGTCCGTCCCGCCGACCTCCAGGTCCCGGGTGCCGAGGCAGGTCAGCGCGGCCCCCACCCCCAGTTCGGCGGCGCGGGCGCGGACGTACGGCCCGATCGGGTTCGGGGTCACGTACAGGCCGCCTTGCAGGGGCGCCGCCCCCAGGCCCGTCAGGGCGTCCCGCAGGGCGTCCCGGGCGGCCCGCGCGGACTCGGGTACGGCGAAGGCGAACACGTGCCACACCCCGTCCCAGGGTTCCAGGCCGCGGTCCTGCCGGTAGGCGTGCCGGACGTACTCCGCCTCGGGAACCGCCGGCAGTCCGCCGCCGGGCCCCACCGCGCGCAGCACGGCCCGTCGTCCCCGTCCCTCGACCTCGAAGCGGCCCTCGGCCACCAGCCGCTTCACGCACAGGCGGACCTGCTGGTCGGTCATGCCGAGCGCGCCGGCGACCTCGTACAGCTCGCCGCCGTCGACCGTGCCGTCCTCGCGGACCAGCGCGTGCACCACCAGCCGGGTGGGGATCATCGGGCCGTCACCGCCTTGTGCATCGTGGTGACGGCCCCGAAGCCCAGTACGTCGCGCAGCCACGGCGTCCGTCGCACCTTCACGGCCCTGAAGCCGCGCCGCTCGTACAGGGCCCGCGCCCGCGGGTTCTCCTCGACCACGTCCAGCCGGATCCGCCGGCAGCCCTGCTCCGCGGCGACCTCCTCGATGCCGTCCAGCAGCAGGGCGCCGATGCCCTCGCCCCGTCGGGCGGAGTCCACGGCGATGCCGTCCATGACCAGCTCGCCGCGGGCCGGGGTGCGTTCCAGCAGTGCCAGCAGGAACACCCGGTACAGGCCTCTGACCTGCCCGTACCCGGCCCTGATCGCGGCCGCGTCGCCGCCTACGAGGCCGCGTCCGGCGAGCTGGTACCCGGCGACGCCCAGCACCCGCCCGTCGTCGGCGACGACGGTGAG
The DNA here is from genome assembly GCF_001279725.1 of Streptomyces sp. WM4235. Lineage (GTDB taxonomy): Bacteria > Actinomycetota > Actinomycetes > Streptomycetales > Streptomycetaceae > Streptomyces. The sequence goes on from NZ_LGDE01000013.1 coordinate 115,543, forward strand.
GGCCCGGTCCGCGTGCAGGTGGTCCGCGATGAACCGGCGCCCCGGCCCGGCGGGTCCGAGGGCGGCGCCCAGTTTGTGGCCGAAGGCCTCCCAGTAGAGCTCGGCCACCCGTTCCTCGGCGCCCTCGGGCAGCCCGCGCAGCAATGTCGTCGTCATACGAACAAGCATAATACGTTCACGGCGGCTACGATCGTTTCAGATTCGATAGTTCCACCGGTTCCGCGTTCCTGTTCCCGATCGACGCGGACCTCACACGGGGGTACCGGCATGTCCCGCACACGACGCACCACACGACGCACCATCCGCGATCTCCTCCTCCTCGCCCTCGTCGGCGCGCTCCTCCTCACCGGGGTCGTCGTCTGGCAGAACGACTACGACCTGCGCGAACAACAGGTCACCGTCCCCGCCGCGGGACACGAGCTGTCCGGGGTGCTCGCCACCCCCACCACCGGCCAAGGGCCCTTCCCCCTGGTCGTGTTCGTGCACGGCGACGGCGAGGTCGACGCCACGCACGACGGCTTCTACCGCCCCTACTGGGAGGCCTTCGCCCGCGCCGGCTACGCCTCCCTCTCCCTCGACAAGCCCACCGACTGGCTCGACCAGACCATGGACGACCGGGCCCGCGAGAGCCTCGACGCCCTCGCCTGGGCGGGCCGGCGACCCGAGATCGACCGGGCCCGGATCGGACTCTGGGGCGCCAGCCAGGCCGGCTGGGTCCTGCCCAAGGTGGCCGCGCGGGCCCCGGCACCCGGCGTCCGCTTCGTGATGGCCGTCGGCACCGCCGTGAACTGGGAGCGCCAAGGGGAGTACAACCTGCGCGCGGAGCTGCGCCACGCGGGCGCCGGCCCGGAGCGGGTCGCGGACGCCCTGCGCCGCAGGGAGACGGTCGGCGCGCTGCTGCGGCGCGGCGCGACCTACGAGGAGTACCGCGCGAGCCCCGCCGCCGATCCGCAACTGTCGCCCGACCGCTGGACGTTCATCGGACGCAACCACACGGCCGACGCGACCGCCGACCTGCGGGCGATGCCGCACGTGCCCGTGCTGCTGATCTCCGGCGCCGACGACCTGAACGTCGACGGCGCCGAGACCGAGGCCGTGTACCGGGAGTCGCTCGCCCCGGGCACCCTCACGGTCCGCCGCTACCCGGGGGCCACCCACTCCCTGGTCCGCACCCCCGTCGAACGGTCCTCGTGGCGGCTGCCGCTGACGGCACTGTTCGCCCCGAGGGAACTCTTCCCCCCGGGGCTCCTCGACGACCAGCGGGCCTTCCTCGCGGCGCGGACGCCCTGACGTGCGGTCGACGGCCCTCGAACCGGGCGGCCCGCGCGGCCGAGAGCCCCGCGTCCGGGGGCCGCCGGTCGATCCGGCGCGCCCCGGACGCGGGGCCCGATTCCCGTGACCGGGCGTGCGGTCACGCGCTGGTGCGGGGCTGGAGGAGCGCCGGTACCAGGGCGGCGGCCAGCGCGACGACCACCCACAGGTAGGTGTCCTGGAAGGCGCCGGCGAGCGCGGGGGCCGACGCGCCGCGGGCGCCGGCCAGTCCGCCGCTGCCGGCCGCGGCCGTGGTCAGCAGCACCGAGAACAGCGCCATGCCGATCGACCCGGAGATCTGCGAGTTGATGTTGAGCAGGGTGCTCGCGGCCGGCACCCGGTCGGGGCCGAACCCGCGGGTCGCGCCGGTGATGGTCGGCATCATCGTCATTCCGACGCCCGCGCCGGCCACCGTCAACGCGGCCATCAGCCGCCAGTACGGGACCTCGGCGTCGCCGATCTGGGCGGTGAAGGCCGCGTAACCGAGCACCGCCAGCGACACCCCGACCGGCACGATCCGCCCCGCCGGGACCCGGTCGGTGAGCCGGCTCGCGATCTGCAGGGCGATGCCGGTCGCCAGCACCTGCGGGATGCCCAACAGCCCCGACACCGTGGCGCTTTCGCCGCGTACGAGCTGGTAGTACATGGGCACCAGCATCAGCGCCCCGAAGTAGGCCCCCGCGAACAGCGCCATCGTGCCCACACCGGCCGAGAAGGCCCGCACCCGCAGGAGCCGCAGGTCCAGCAGGGGCGTACGGGCCTTCAGTGCCCGTACGACGAAGGCCGCCACCAGCACCGCGCCGACGACGGTCGGCACGAGCGCGACGGGCGAGGCGAAGTCACCGCGCTCGCCGCCCGTGGCCAGGCCGTAGATCAGCGCGGCGAGGCCCGGGGAGAGCGTCAGCAGGCCGACGACGTCGAGCGGGCGGGACGCACGGGTGGTGTCCCGGGGCAGGATCCGCGCGGCCAGGGCCACCGCGAGGAACCCGACCGGCACGTTGACGAAGAAGATCCACCGCCAGGAGGCCTCGTCCACGAGCCACCCTCCGAGCACCGGTCCGACCAGCGGCCCCACCAGCACGGGAAGGCCGAGGAGGCCCATCATCCGGCCCTTGCGTTCGGGGGAGGCGGCGTTCAGCACGATGGCCATCCCGAGCGGCATCACCATGCCGCCGCCGAGGCCCTGGAGGACCCGGAACGCGATCAGGGTCTCGATGTTCCAGGCGAGCCCGGCAAGGGCCGAACCGGCCGTGAACAGGGCGATGGAGGTGACGTAGAGCCGCTTCGTGCCGAAGCGGGCCGCCGCCCAGGCGGTGAGCGGGATGACGGTGGCGAGCGCGAGGGTGTAGGCGGTGGCCGTCCACTGCACGGTGGCGAGCGGGGACACGAAGTGGCGCGAGAGACCCCCCAGGGCCACGCCGAGGATGGTGGTGTCGAGCACCGTCATGAACGAGCCGAGGACCACCACCATGGCGATGGCGAGCGGGGAGGGGGCGGGAGTCACGGTCCGCCGGGGGGCGGCCAGTGCGGTGGTGGTCATCGGTGGTTCCTTCCGTTCCGTCGGTGAGCCGCGGTCGGTTGTCGGCGGGCGCCATCGCCCGGCGGTGACGCCCCGCCGAACCGACCAACCGTCAGTTCTCTTTCCTCTGAGGTCAGTTGCCGTACGGGCGGGCCGCGCGGCCCTCGCGCAGGGTCAGCCCCCACCAGGCGAGCTGGTCGAGCAGGACCTTGGCCGCGCCGGCCGCGCCCGCCGGGTCGTCGGCCCGACCGCCCTCGCCGAAGTGGTCCCAGGCCGAGTGGAAGCTGACGACGTCCCGGACGGTCACGCAGTGCAGTTCGGCGAAGATCTGCCGCAGGTGCTCGACGGCGCGCAGCCCGCCGGCCTGACCGCCGTACGACACGAAGCCGACCGGCTTGGCCCGCCACTCGGAGTGGTGCAGGTCGATGAAGTGCTTCAGGTGGGCGGGGTAGCTGTGGTTGTACTCGGGGGTGAGGACGATGTAGGCGTCGGCCGCCTCGACCCGGGCCCGCAGCGCGGCCAGCCCGGGTGTGGGCTCGGTGCCCCAGTCGGGATGGGCGTCGGGCAGCTCCAGCGCGGCGACGTCGATGACGTCCAGGTCGAAGTCGGCGTGCCGGCGGGCGATCGGGGCGAACCAGTCCGCGACGGTGGGGCCGAAGCGGCCTTCGCGGGTGGAGCCGATGACGAGGGCGAGACGCAGGGTGTTTTCCATGCCCCGAACCTACGAGCGGGCGGGGCGACGGGTCCTCTGTCGAGTGACCGGGTTCCGATGACCGGGATCGTGACGGGGGCGCGTCCCGCGCCGGCGGGGAGCGGGATCCGCGCACCGGACCCCGCTCCCCGCCGGGCCTTTTCAGACCGCCAGGTCCAGCCGGGTCAGCTCCATCCGCGAGGCCACGCCCAGCTTCGGGTACGCGTTGTACAAGTGGTACCCGACCGTCCGTGGACTGAGGAACAACTGGGCCCCGATGTCCCGGTTGGTCAGACCGGTCGCCGCGAGCCGCACCACCTGCAACTCCTGGGGCGTCAGGCGGTCCAGGTCGGACCCGGCGGCAGGCTGCTCCGACCGGCCCTCGCCCGCCGCGCGAAGCTCCCCGGCGGCGCGCCGCTCCCAAGGGGTCGCGCCCAGCCGCGTGAAGGCCTCCCGGGCCGCCCGCAGCGGCCCCCGGGAGTCGACCGGGCGCCGCACCCGGCGCAGCCACTCCCCGTACAGCAGAGCCGTCCGGGCCTCCTCGAAGCGGTCCGTGTCCCCTTCGCCGTGCAGGGCCAGGGCACGCCGGAACAGCTCCTCGGCGTCCTCGGCCAGCAGGGCCTCGCACCGTACCTCCACCGCGCGGATCCCGGGCCGGTCCAGCTGCCGGGACAGGTCCCGCAGCCGCTCCCACGCCGCCACGGCCGCGCGCGGCCGACCCGCCCGCAGGGCCGCCTCCACCTCGTCGCCGTCCCGGCCGCAACACGTGCACGCCGCGCCGGCGGGCGCCGCGGCGGCCCGGTCCGCGGCCGCCTCGTGCCGGCCGAGCCCCAGATCGAGCAGGATGCCCGCCGACGCCAACCGGTGGCGTACGTCGGGCAGATCGACGGCCCCGGCGGTGTCCGCCAGCTCCCGGAACCAGGCCTCGTCGCCCCGGGCCGCCGCCAGGCCGGCGAGCGTTCCCGCGAGCTGCGCGGCCGTCCGGGCCTGCCCCGTGTCGGCGGCGATCCGCAGCCCCTCCGTACCGCCGGCCAGCGCGTCCCGGTGCAGCCCGAGCCGCAGTTGGGCCTGGCACACCTCCAGCAGGGCGCGCGGCAGCACCCCGATCGCGCCCTGCGCCCGGCACTCCCGCTCGACGGCGGAGGCCCGCTCGAAGGCCGCCCGGTGATCGCCCAGGAACCCGGGCCAGCACGCGGAACGCAACGCCTCCCGCAGGTCGCCGAGTTCCCCCGCGGGACGGGCCGAGGAGTCGCGCAGGAACCGCAGCGCGTCCGTGCGGACCTCCGCGTCCGGCGACGACAGCCGGGCCAGCGCCCGGATCTCCGCCAGGTTCGGCACACCGGCCACCGTCGCCGCCTCGGTCGCCCGCGCCACGCCCTCCGGGTCCCCGCCGACCCACGCGCTGCCCACGGCGAGGAACAGCATCCGCCCCGAGCCCACCGGGTCCTCGGCGGCCACCGCCGGCGCCGCCTCCACCAGCAGGGTGTGCGCCCGCGCCAGGTCGCCCCGCTCGTCGGCGATCTCCGCGACGATCGACGCGAGCCGGGCGTTCGCCGCCGCACCGCCCGGTGCGACGCGGGCGGTCGCCGCGAGCGCGCACGCCCGGTCCAACTGGCCCGCGTGCAGGGCCGCCTGGGCCGCCGCGCCGAGCCGGCGCCCGCGCTCGGCGGGGTCCGGGCTCAGTTCCGCGGCCCGCTCGTACACCCCGGCCAGCGCGGCGTGCCCGCCCCGCGCGCGGACCTGCTCGCCGCCGCGCTCCAGGGCCGCGGCGACCTCCTCGTCGGGGGCCGTCGCCGCCGCGGCCAGGTGCCAGGCCGCCCGGTGGCCCTCGCCGGCCTCCGCCAGGGCGCGGTGCGCGGCGAGCCGGTGGGCCGCGGGGACGGCCCGGTACGCCGCCGACCGGATCAGGGGGTGCCGGAAGACCAGCCGGGTCCCGTCGAGCCGCACCAGACCGTGCCGCTCGGCGGGCGCCAGGTCGGCGATTCCCGCGCCCAGCCGGCCGGCGGCCTCGAAGACCGTCCCGGTGTCGTGCTCGTCGGCCGCGGCCGCCACCAGCAGCAGCGTCCCGGTCGACTCGGGCAGCGCGGCGATGCGGGTGGCGAAGCTCTGCTCGATCCGGCCGCGCGGACCCTCGTACGGGGACCCGTGCCCCTCGCGCCGCGCCGTGGTCAGCTCCAGCAGTGCGAGCGGGTTCCCCTCGGCCTCCCGCAGGACGTCCTGCCGCTCGTGGTGCCCGAGGTCGGCGGCGTACAGGGCCAACAGGTCGGCGGCGGTCGCCCCGTCGAGGCGCCGCAGCCGCAGCTCGTCGAGCCCGGCCGGCCGGAACTCGGGCGTGTGCGGGTCCCGCACGCAGAACACCAGGGCGATCCGTTCGGCGTGCAGCCTCCGGGCGGCGAACACCAGGGCCTCGGCGGACGCCTGGTCCAGCCACTGGGCATCGTCGACCAGGCAGAACAGCGGGCGCTCCTCGGCCAGTTCGGCCAGCAGCGTCAGTACCGCGAGCCCGACCAGGAACCGGTCGCCGCCGCCCGGAGCGGCCTCCCCGGTCCCCAGGGCCGTCCGCAGCGCGGCGGCCTGCGCGCCCGGGAGCGCGTCCACCCGGTCGTGCACGGAACGCAGCAGCAGGTGCAGTCCCGCGTACGGCAGGGCGCTCTCGAACTCGATCCCGGTCCCGCGCAACACCCGTACGTCGTCGCCCGCCTCGGCGAGCACACCGTCCAGCAGGGCCGTCTTCCCGATGCCGGCCTCGCCCCGCACCACGAGCACCCCGCTGCGGCCGTCGCGTGCCCCGGCCAGCAGCCCTTCGACGACGGCCCGTTCCGCACCCCGGCCCAGCAGCATCGAACGTCCCCCTCGGATCCCCGTCACCCGACAGATGCCCGGGCCGTCCCGGTGCTCCTACCGTCGAGCCGTCAGCTCGACCACCCACCGTACGCGGAGGCCCCCGATGAAGATCGAATTCACCCTCGACATCCCCTGCGTCTGGTCCTACTTCGCCTTCGCCCGCCTCACCCGCGAGGCCGCCCGGGTCCGTGCCGCCGGCGGCACGGTCGACCTGGTCTTCCGCCCCTACCAGTTGGCGCCCGAGGCCACCGTCGAGGGCGAACCGAAGACGGAGGTGCTGCGGCGGGCGTTCGGCGCCGACGTCGCCCCCGCGATGGCCCGGATCACGGCACTGGCCGCCGCCGAGGGCCTGGAGTTCCACCACGACGGAGCCGTCTTCTCCCACACCTTCGAGGCACACCGCCTGATCGCGGTCGCCGCCGCGCAGGGCCGGGCCGAGGCCGCCGTCGAGCGGCTCTTCCGCGCCCACCACACCGACGGCCTGAACATCGCCGACCCCGCCGTCCTGCGCCGCCTCGCCGCCGACGCGGGCGTCACCTGGAGCGACGAGGGAGCCGACGCGGTCCGGGCGGCGCTGGCCGCGGTCCGCGCCGAGGCCCTGCCGGGCATCCCGTACCTGCGGTTCCCGGACGGGGTCACCCTCACGGGCAACCCGTCGCGGGAAGCCCTGGCGACCGCCCTCGCGCCGGCGGCCGCCGCCGCGTAGCGCCGTCCCCCACCCGCCGCGGGGCGGCAACCGCGCGGATACCCGCTCCCGGGCCCGGCGGCAACCGCACCGTGTCCCCGGGCGGGGATCGGGACGCGCAAATACGATGGGCGTACCGCTCGGTCGTCCCACGGAGAGAGGTCCAGACGCCCATGGCCCCGCGTCGTGCCCCTCGGCAGGCGAGCGCCGACGACCTCCTGGCCACCCTGGGTCGACTCACGGCCCAGGCCCGGGAAGGCGCCGAGCTCCAGCGGGCCCGGGTACAGCTGGCCGAGGCGCTGCAACGCGAGATGCTGCCGCCCTCGCTGCCCGACGCCCCCGGACTGCGGACCGCCGCCCGGTACGCGCCCGCCCGGCAGGGCCTGGACATCGGCGGCGACTGGTACGACGGCTTCCCGCTGACCGACGGCTCGCTCGGCTTCTCCATCGGCGACGTACAGGGCCACGACGTGGAAGCGGCGGCCTTCATGGGGCAGATCCGCATCGCCCTGCGCGCCGTCGCCGCGGCCGCCGAGGACCCCGGCGACGTGCTCAGCCGGGCCAATGACCTGCTGATCTCGGTCAACCAGGAGCTCTTCGCCACCTGCACCTTCCTGCGCTTCGACCCGAGCACCTGGGAGATCGACGGCGCCCGCGCCGGGCACGTCCCGGCGGTCTGGGCCACGGTCGACGGCGACTGCGGGACGGACGAGGACGAGGGCGGCCTCCCGCTGGGCGTCCTCGCCGGCTCCGCCTACCCCGTCACCCGACGGCGGCTGCGCCGGCCGGGCGCCTACGTACTGCTCACCGACGGGGTCGTCGAGGGGCCCTCGTTCCCCATCGAGACGGGCCTGGCGGAGGTGGTCCGGGTGGTCCGGGACGGGGCGGGCGCGGACCCCGAGGAGTTGGCCGCCGAGGTGATGAAAGTGGCCGACTCGACCGGCCACGCCGACGACGCGGCGGTCCTCGTCCTGCGCCACGACGCACCACCGGGGGCCGAGTAGCGCGTGTCAGGCGCCGCCGGGAGCCGCCGGCCGTTGTCTCATACATGGGGTGCACACCGAGCGATGGCAACGCCGAGGCCTCCCGTACCTGCTGCTGTCGATCCTCGCCGTCGCCCTCGCCTATTACCTGGGCGGACGCATCGGCCTGCTCCAGCGCGTGGTCCTCGCGGGCGCCCAGGTCACGCCCCTGTGGCTGCCCACCGGGATCGCGGTCGCGGCGCTGCTGTGGCTGGGGCCCCGGATCTGGCCGGGGATCGCGCTGGGCACGTTCTGCGTCATGCAGACCCTGGGCCCGTTCGAGCCGGTCGGCCTCGCCATCGTTGCGGGGAACACCCTCGCGCCGCTGTGCGCGTACGCGATGCTCCGCCGGGTCGGCTTCCGGACCGAGATGGACCGGTTGCGGGACGGCCTGGCGCTGGTCTTCCTCGGCGGGCTGCTGCCGATGCTGATCAGTGCCACGATCGGCGCCGGAGTGCTGGCGCTGAGCGGCAGCCTGCCGGCGAGCGGGTTCTGGCCGGTCTGGTGGTCCTGGTGGGCCGGTGACGCGATGGGCGTGTTGGTCGTGACCCCGCTGCTGCTGGTCCTGCCCCGGTTCCGACTGACCTCGGACCTCTACCGGGTCGCCGAGGGGGCGGCACTGGCGGTCACGGCGGTGGCGGCCACCCTGCTGGTCACCCACAGCTCGCTCTCCCTGCTGTTCCTGGTGTTCCCGCTGCTGATCTGGGCCGCCGTCCGCTTCCAGCTGCCGGGAGCGGCGCCCTGCTCGCTGCTGATCTCCGTCGTGGCCATCGCGGCGGCCACCGACCGGGCGGGCCCCTTCGAGGACCACAGCCTCTTCGAGATCATGGCCAACCTGATGGCCCTCAACGGCTCGGCCGCCCTGACGGCCCTCCTCCTGTCGGCCATGGTCACCGAGCAGCAGAACATCCGCCGCAAGATCGAGCAGGCCTGCGTGGAGCTGGCCGAACTGGTCGCCCGCCTGTCCCCGCCCTGATCCGGGCGGGTGCGCGCGGAGCCCCGGGGTGTGCCCGTACCCGACAGATGTTCTATGTTGCACAGGCAGAACAGCGGGGGAGGCGACGGGCGACACATGGCACGGGACTACGACAGCCAGCTGCTGGAATCGGTGGCGGTGCGCCGGCGCAGGATGCGCGACGCGCTGCTGTTCGGGGCGGGGCGGACGAGACGCACCGCGGACGAACGGCTCGGCAAGGTGTTCGCGGGGATGGCCATCGCGGCCGTCCTGTGCGCGGGATGCGTCGGATGGTCCTTCATCCAGTCCACGCTGGCGAAGCAGAAGGCCGAACAGGAACAGCAGAGGCAGCGACAACAGGGCCTCGTGCAGCCGTACGCGCAGCCGTCGGCGACCCCGGCCCCCTCGCGGCCCTCGGCCCCGTCGAAGACGGTCTCCAAGGCGGCGTCCGGGCACGCCACCGGGCATGCCACCGCGCCCGCGTCCGGGCCGCGGTCCCCGAAGCCCTCGAAGTCCGGGACCCCGGCCGGGTCGGCGACCCCGTCGAAGTCCCCCCGCCCGTCCAAGACCCGCACATCGCCGTCGGCGACGAAGTCGCCCGAGCCGACCCGTTCGTGAGGGGGACCCTTCGGTGACGGTGGTTGTCGGCAGTCATGTCACGGCGGGGGTCGCGGAGGAGGAGTGGGTCGCATCGCTCGGTGAGTACCTCACGGAGGACATCGACGAACTGGAGCGGTACCCGCACTCGCTCGGGCGCGTCTTCGACAGTGCGCTGAGGCTTCTCGCGGCCCGCTGCACCGTCGATCCGCGTGCGGCGAGGGTGGAGACCTGGGAGGCGGCTGTGAACGCCCTTCAGTCGGGGTCGGCCGTGTTCGCGACCGCGACCGCGTCCACGGGTGAAGGGTCCGTACCGTGCCTGATCAACCGTCAGGTACGTACGCTGCCGGCCGGGAGCGACGAGGCCGCCTCGAATCTGGGGACGTGGCTCGACACGTTCTGGCTCGCGGTGGTGTGCCGGGATCAGGCGCGGATCGCCGAGCTGTGTCGATTCCCGCTCGACCGGCTGATCGCCGTCGGGTTCGAGGAGTACCTCTCGCACTGGGTCGACGCACTGCGGACGTTCGGGCTCCGGGGGCCCGGCCTGGTGGAGCGGTTGACCCGCGCGATGGAGACGTCCTCGCCCGATGTCGCGGTGCGGGTGCCGCGGGATCTGCTGGAGGGGGTGCTGGCTCCGCCGATCCACCTGTTCGGCCTGTTCGTCACAGGGGACGTCAACGGTTTCAACGAGGCGCTGGTGCGGGCGCTGGAGCTGCACAGGGCGTACTGGACCGCCGAGGGGCGATCCGAGAAGCCGGGTGGTCATCTCGCCCTGGGCCCGTTGGCCCTGGCGTGCCTCGCCCTCGACGCGGGGATGCCGGTCCGGGTGGAGTCGGGCTACCTGCCCCACCACCTGCTGCACCGCTCCTGGCTCGGCGAATTCCCCACGTGAGGCGACACCAGGGAGAACGAGTGACCACCACGGTCGAGCGCCACGGCACCCCGGAACCCCGTGACGGGGAGTACGCGGAGCGGCTGATGGCCTCCGCGATCAAGCAGATCGAAGCCCTGGACCGTTCCACTCGGATGCTCGACGCGCTGTGGGATTCCGTTCGACTCGCCGTGTGGGCCCGCTCGGCCGTGGATCCGACCGGCGGGTCCATCGACACCTGGGAAGCGGTGGTCAACGCGGCGCAGGTGGGCTCCGCGGTCTTCCGGCTCACCGGCGCCGGTGAGGGGACCGTCGATTGCCGAATACACCATGAGGTACGGCGACTTCCGGCCATGGGCCCCAAGAAGTTCGCGAGTGCGCCGAACTGGCTGGACGCCTTCTACTACGCGGTCATCTGCCGTGACCGGGAACGCATCACCGAGTTGTGCGCGATCCCGATGGACAGGCTCCGCGCGGCCGGGGCCATGCACGACGAGTACCTGTACCACTGGGTCGGGGCGCTCCAGGCGTACTGGACGAACCGGCAGGCCGACATGGTGGAGGAACTGACCCTGGCATTCCGACAGTCCCACCCCGACGCGGTACGGATCGCGCCCCGGGAGTGGCTCCAGCAGCTCTCCTATCCGCCGATCAACCTCTTCTACCGGTTCGTCAAGCGCGACCACGACGGTTTCAACGCCGCGCTGGTCCACGCGCTCGAACAGCACAGGAAGTACTGGGACCAGGAGGAGCGCGACTTCCACGTCACCGGCCTGTGGGCGATCGGCCCGCTGGCCATGGCCTGCCTCGCCTTCGACGGCGGCTTCCCCATCGACGTGGTCTCGGACTACCTGCCGGTCCAGCTCCTGAACCGCAGTCGGGTCGGCGAGTTCGACACGTAGGCGCGCTCCGGTCGTCGCCGACACGGCCGATCCGACACGGCCGTCCGACACGGCCGATCCGACACGGCCGATCCGACACGGCCGATCCGACACGGCCGACCGATACGGCCGATCCGCCCGGTCATCCGCCCGTCGGGTTCCCGTCCGCGGGCTTCGTGAAGATCCGGTCCAGGTGGTGGCGCAGCACCCCGATGGCCGACTCGGGTGACCGCTGTCCCACGAGGATGCTCGTCCCCATGGTCGCCGTCATGGCGAGCAGGCTGATCGCCTCGGTGCGCGCGTCCACGTCGGGGTCGGCCAGGCCGGCTTCCCGGGCCTGTTCGAGCAGCCCGGTCACGGCGTTCTCGGCGGCGTCGGGGTTGTCGATGAACGGCTGGGCGGCCAGCGCCTCGTCGGTCACGGACAGGATCGCGTAGGAGCTGTAGAGGAGGTGGAAGGTGCGGCTCTCCTCGTCGGTGGGCAGCGATGCCAGGAGCAGTGCCTCGACGGTCGCGCGCGGCCCGGGGGTCGGGCCCGCGGCGGCGAGTCGGGCGGCGACGCGCGCCGTGAAGCGTTCGGTCAGGTGCTGGAGGCCGTAGAGGAGCAGCTTCTCCTTGGTCTCGAAGTAGTACTGGACCAGGCGCAGGGACACGCCGGCCTCGGCTGCGACGTCGCGCATCCCGACCGCGTGCAGTCCGCGCCGTCCGGCGACCCGGACGAGTGCCTCGGCGATCTGCGCCCGCCGTTCCTCGTGGTCCACGCGCTTCGGCATGTCGTGGTGTCTCCGCCCGGTCGGTGAGGGGCCCGGTCGGCGATGAGGCCCCGGTCGGTGAGGGGCCCGCCCCGATTTCATGGTACCGGCGTACCAACATCATGGTGGCCGGTACCACGAAGAGCGGATCCGCCCGGAAGGAACCGGGCGGGCCCGCGCGCGGGTGCCCGCGGCCCTCAGGCGGGCGGCGCCCCGCGCAGGTGGCGCACGAGCTGCTCCAGGGCGGTCCAGCTCTCGGCGCTCTCGCCGTCGCCCAGCGGGTAGTAGTAGCCCGGCCGGGCGTTCGAGCCGAGCTGTACCGGACGTTCCCTCAGCGGCGTCCTGCTCGCGACGTCACGCCCCGCCTCCCGTACCTCCGCGGGGCCCAGCACGAAGGCGTACGGCAGCGGCGGGCGCTCGAAGCGGGGCGGGGCACTCAGGTCCCGCCGCGCCGCCCGGAGTTGGCACATCATGGTCTTCAACCCGTGCCGGGTCACCAGCTCGCCGGCCAGCCCCGGCAGGGCCTCCAGCGGCGGCTTCTCCTCCGAGCCGAAGCCCACGGTGAGGGTGACGTCCTCCTCGACCCCCTCCGGGGTGCGGATCACGCGCAGGGTGGCGACGGCGGGCCGGTCCGGGGTGCCGACGACCACCGTCCAGGTGGGGCGGGGGGCGCGCGCGTACGCCAGGTCGGTCAGTTGGCGCCGCGACCAGGCCAGACCGGCCGGCTCCGAGGTTCCCCAACCGGCCGGCGGACCGCCGGTCAGCGCCTGCCAGGCGGCTTCCAGCGCGCCGCCGAGAACGAGGTCCGCCTCCGGCTGGTGCAGGGTGCGGAAGGAGAGGACGAGCTGACGCTCCCCGGTGGGCCCCGCCTCCGCGAAGGTGTCCGCCACCGCGGTCTCACCGTTCTCGTCCCGGTCCGGGGAGAAGGCGCCGTCCTGCCAGTGCAGTACCGCGCCGGTCAGCCCGTCGTAGTAGCCGCAGCGCTCGTCCTGCACCACCCAGCGCGAGGGCGTGGACTGCAGCAGCAGGCGGGTGGGCAGGGAGAGGCGGCAGTGCGGCGGGGTGACGATCTGCAGGGACCGGTCGCTCTCCACGGTGGCCCGCAGCGCCTCGGAGAGCCAGCTCGTCATGGGGACGACCGGGCGGTCCTGGAGGACGACGGCGGCCTCGTCGGTGAGCATGTCGACGGCCGGCTGGGCGGCGGCCGGGAGCGGTACGGCCGTCACGCCCGAGACGTCGACCGGGCTGGCGGCGCCGACGGTGCCGGGGGCGTCCGGCGGCCATACCCGGCCGCCCAGGAGCATGGTCAGACGGGCCGCGAAGGCACCCGCGAGCTGCTCGGCCTGCGGCACGCCCGTGGTGGCGCGCGCCTCGATCCACCACGCCGGGCCGTCGCCGGCCGGCTCGGCGTCGGGCCCCAGCAGCCGGGCCGCCTCGCCCGGCACCTGGAGCAGCAGCGGCGCCTCGATCGAGACGAGCGGCCGTCCCTCGGCGTCGCACAACTGGACCACGGCGCCCTCGCCGGCGGTCTCGACCCGCAGGTCCGGGCCGCCCGCGAGGAGGCCCGCAAGGACGGCCAGCGCGTCCGGCATGCGCTCGGTGAGCGCGATCACGTCTTTGGTCATGCGGTGTTCCCCCTGGTCATGCGCGGTCGGCTGTGGTCTCGGTGTCGCCGTCCGCGCCGGCGAGTGCCGTCTGGATCAGCCGGGTGGCCTCGCCGCGGCGGACGAGCGTGCCGCGCCCGGGCGGCTGGGTGCTCGCGTACACGCCGGGGAAGAGTTGCCCCTCCTGCCGGTCGCCGGTCATGACGACCGCCGAGGTACCGCTCTCCCGGAGCGTCATCAGGAACGGCTCGTACAGCGCCCGCGACGCTCCCGCCACCCTGCGGGTGACGACGAAGTGCAGGCCGATGTCCTGTGCGGAGGGGATGAACGGCATGAACGGCGCGAGCGGTTGCTGGCCGCCGGTGGTGAGGATGTCGTAGTCGTCGATGAGGATGACGATGCGCGGGCCCGAGTACCAGGTGCCGGACACCAGGGCGTCCTGGGAGGCGAGGTCGTCGGGCATCCGCTTCTCCAACTCGGTGGCGATACCGGTCGCCAAGGCGCCGCACAGACGGGAGTTGTGGGCGTAACCGCCGCGGTACTCCTCGGGCACCAGCTTGCGCAGGCCCCGGCGGGGGTCCATCACCGCGAAGACGATCTCCTCGTCGGAGTAGCGCTCCATGAGGCCCTGGGTGACCAGGCGCAGCAGGTTGGTCTTCCCGCACTCGCTGTCGCCCAGGATCATCAGGTGCTGGTCCCGCTTGAACAGGTCGAGCAGGACGGGCGCGAGGGCCGTCTGGTCCAGACCGAGCGGCACCCGGTTGGGTTCGGTCGTCACGGACGGCAGGGCGGCGACCGGGATGCGGGAGGGCAGCACCCTGACCCGCTGGGCGCCGTCGCCGGACCAGGACGAGCGGACCACCATGGCCGCCTGTTCGACGGCCGGGCCCAGCTCGGAGGTCGAGGCGAGGGAGTCGATGCGGGGCAGCGCCGCCTGGGCGAAGAGCTTGCCGTCGGTCAGGACGCGACCCTTCTCGTCCGGGGCCAGGGTCTCGGCGAGCTTGCGGTCGATGCTGGAGTCGCCGGGGTCGTTCAGGCGCAGCTCGACGCGGGTCCCGAACAGGGACTGGGTGGCGATGCGGACGTCGTTCCAGCGCAGCATGCCCGCGACGACGTGGATGCCGTAGCCGCCACCGCGCTTGAGCAGGTCGGTGACCGCGTCCTCGATCTCGTCGAAGTCGTCGCGCAGGGCGCCGAAGCCGTCGATGAGGAGCACGATCTCGGTCGAGGACAGCTCGGGGAGCCGGCCCTCGGCGCGCAGTTCGCGCAGCCGCTCGACGGAGTCGATGCCGTGCTCGCGGAAGAGTTCCTCGCGGGCGGCGAGCATGCCGCGCACCTCTTCGACGGTACGGGCGGCGCGTTCGCGGTCGGCGCGGCCGGCGATCCCGCCGACGTGCGGGAGCCCGGACAGCGCGGCGAGGCCGCCGCCGATGAGGTCGAGTCCGTAGATGCCGACCTCGCGCGGCGTGTGCGTCATGGCCAGGGACAGCGCCAGGGTGCGCAGCAGGGTGGTCTTGCCGGACTGGGGGCCGCCGATGACGGCCGCGTGGCCGCCGCCGACGGTGAGGTCGAGGACCCACTGCCCCTGCCACTGCCTGGCCGGGTCGTCGAGGAGACCGAGCGGCACCTTGAGCGGGCCCGGCCGGACGGCCAGTTGTACGCCGCGCTCCCCGGTCCGCAGGGGACCGGCCGAGGTGTCCAGGGCGATGGCCCGGGGCAGCGGCGGCAGCCAGATGGCACGGGTGGGCCGGGCGGCGTGCCGGAGCTGGTCGACGACGACGGACATGACGGTGGGTCCGGGGTTGCGGTTGCGCATGGCCGGCCGGTCCTCGCCGGACGGTGCCGCCTCGGGCTCGCCGAGGGTGTTGTACTCCGGGTAGAGGTGGACGGCGGGGCCCTCGTCCTCGACGTTCCGGGCGACCGGCCCGTGGTAGGGCCCGGAGACGAAGCCGGCCTTGAAACGCTCGTAGGCGCTGGTGTCGACCTTGAGGTAGCCGAAGCCGGGGATGGGCGGCAGGTGGAAGGCGTCGGTGGTGTCGAGGACCGTGCGGGACTCGTCGGCGGAGAAGGTGCGCAGGCCCAGCCGGTAGGACAGGTAGGTGTCCAGGCCCTTGAGCTTGCCGCCCTCGATGCGCTGGCTGGAGAGCAGCAGGTGCACGCCGATGGAGCGGCCGATGCGGCCGATGGACAGGAACAGGTCGATGAAGTCGGGTTTGGCGGTGAGGAGTTCGCCGAACTCGTCGATGACGACGAAGAGGTGCGGCAGCGGGTCCAGGTCGGGGCGGGTCTCGCGCAGGGCGGCGTAGTGCCCGATGTCGGCGATGTTGCCGGCGTCCTTGAGGACCTGCTGGCGGCGCTGTACCTCGCCGGCGAGGGAGGAATGGACGCGCTCGACGAGACCGGCCTGGTTCTCCAGGTTCGTGATCACGCCGGCGACGTGCGGCAGGTCGGCGAAGGGGGCGAAGGTGGCGCCGCCCTTGTAGTCGACGAGGACCATGGCGAGGTCCTCCGGCGGATGCGAGGCGACCAGCGCCAGCACCAGGGTGCGCAGCAGTTCGCTCTTGCCGGAGCCGGTGGCGCCGACGCACAGGCCGTGCGGGCCCATGCCCAGCTCGGAGGACTCCTTCAGGTCGAGCAGGACCGGTTGGCGGGAGTCGCTGATGCCGATCGGTACGCGCAGGAAGGCGCGTTCGCCGCGAGGTCGCCACAGCTCGTGGACGTCCAGGGAGGCCGGGTCCTCGACGCCGAGCATCTCGGTGAAGTCGACGGGGCCGGAGAGCGGGGCGTCGACGAGGGACTCGGCGGACAGCCGCAGCGGGGCCAGCAGGCGGGCGACGCCCTCGGCGCCGGCGGCGGTGGCCGGGTCGGCGGTGCCGTGGGCGGTGACGGGCTCGGCGGGACGCAGGTCCTCGATGTGGACCCGGTCGCCGTCGACGGTGATGCGCAGGGACACCTGGCCGGGCTCCTGCACCCGGTCGGCCACCAGGTGCAGCACGGTGACGCCCATGTCCCGCAGGGTCACGGCGTCGTCGGGGCGGGGCAGTTCCCGCGCGTCCTCGCCGTACCCGTCACTGACGACCAGCAGTCGCCCGGTCATCTCCAGGGCGTCCTTGCCGGACAGGCCGCGGCGCACCTCGGCGGCGTAGGAGGCGCGGGCACGCAGGTCCCGGTTCATCAGCCGGGCGAGCTGCGCCGGCGCGGGGGCGATGCGGCGGGCGCTGACGGGCCCGTCGTGCTCGTCGGGGTCGAGGGTGTGCGGCAGCCACTTGACCCACGCCCAGTCGCTCATGCGGTCGCCGGGGCAGGCGAGCGCGAGCGCGACGTCGTCGGGCGCGTGGGCGACGGCGGTCTGGGTGAGCAGGGCGCGTACGACGCGCAGGACGCCCTCGCGGTCGCCGACGACGCTGACGTTGCCGGCGCGGTCCAGGGGGACGGTCAGGGGCAGGTCGGTTGCTGTAGAGAATCGTTTCCTCAGCGCGCCGGCCTCATTGAGCATGAACCGGTCGGGCGGGGTGAGGACGCTGCCGCCCTGCTCACCGACGTCCAGGGGGCGCACCGGCATCCGCCCGGTGCCCACGCGCACGCGCAGGAAGTCGCCGTCGAGGCGCCGCCGCTCCCACAGCCGGGCGGGGTCGCGCACGATGTCGTAGAGCGCCTCGGGCGGCGGATCGAGGACCCGCGCCGTCTCGCGGCGCTCGCGCTCCTCGGCGCCCAGCTCCTCGCGCAGCTCCTCCAGGTACTCCAGATAGCGCTCGCGCTGCTGGCGCCGGGTGCGCTGGGCCTTGCCCCGCTGCGACAGCAGCATGCCGACCGAACCGATGACGGTGACGAGCAGCACGATCGCGCCGATGCCCGCGAACTGGCTGTTGCGCACCATCGTCATCATCACGACGGAACTCATCACGCCGGCGATGGGCATGAGGGTGTGCAGCGCGCCGCCCGTCCTGCCCTCGGGCAGATTGGGCGGCGGCTCGATCGTGCGCGCCCCGGGGACGGGCAGCGGCCGGGTGGTGCGGGCGGGGCGGTGGACCATGCGGGTGCTCATCGGTTGCTTCGCCTGCTCATGGCTCGGGTGAGGACTTCGGCGGCGAGCTCGGTGACGGCCTCGCGCGTGACCTGGCCGAGCAGGTCGGTGCGGATCGGGCCGCCGGCGGCGAGGTGCCGGTCGTACGGGAGCATCAGGACCTTCACGCCGCCCAGTTGCAGGTGTTCACGCGCCGCGGCCACGTCGAGCGTCATGTGGGGGGACGACGCGGCGACGACGACCACCGTTCCCTCCAGCATCCTCGGTCGCGACAACGAGACCATCCAGTCCAGCACCGATCGGGTGGTGGTGACGCCCTCGACGGTGGCCGGGGTGACCAGCACCCGCGCCTGCGCCGCAGACAGGGCGGTACGGGACAACTCGCTCGGGAGGGTGTCGCAGTCCACGACGGTGATCCCGAAGTAGCGGCGCAACGCGACCATCACCGAGCGGTACTCGGCCAGTTCCAGCCGGTTGCCCACCCGACCCTGGCTGCCGGGCAGCAGCCAACCCCGATCGGGCAACTGGACGAGATAGCCGACGACGTCGGTGAGTTGCATCGACGGGTCGATGAGCTGCGCGACGTCGCTCGTCGTCCAGCGCACCTTGGTGACGCCGAGCCGGGCCGGGAGGGTACCCAGTGCCGGGTCGGCCTCCAGCATCAGCACCGGATCCTGACGGTAGTGCGCGAAGGTGCGGCCGAGCAGCGCGGCGACGGTGGTCTTGCCCGCGCCGCCGCGGATGCTGGTGACGACGATCTGCCGGCCCGTGGTGAGCGGCTGCTGAAGCGCCTGCGCGACGCGGGTCGCCTCCTCCACCTCGCGGGTGGCCGAGGAGCCGACGAGCCGGCGCAGCGAGCGGGAGGTCCGCCTCGTGGCGGAGTCCCCGCTGAGCGGCTTGCCCCTGACCAACTCGTCGGGGAGCGGCAGCTCCATGGTGACGGGCGTGGGCAGCGGCCGGGGGGCGGGCGCGGGGGCGGGGGCGGGTGTCGGGAGGGCCTGGGCGGCGGCGTCCCGGCCCGGCGGCTCGTCCCGGCCCGGTGCCTCGGCCTGGTTCGGCGGCTCGGCGGGGGGGGGCGTGTCGGGGGACGCGGACGCGGCCGGGGGCCCGCCGGTCGGCTTCCCGGGCCGGCCAGGTGCGTCGGAGCCGCCGTTGAGGTTGCGCAGGTCGCGCAGTACGTCGCCCTGCCAGTCGTCCTGGGACATGCGGTCTCTCCTGGAACTCAGAACTGGTGGAGCAGACGTGCGTAGACGCCGAAGACCCCGACCACGAGCGGGAACAGTGCGATCACGCCGATCGTCTCGACGAGGTCGACGGCACGCCGCAGCCGGACGCCGACGTGTTCCGGCAGCCGGACCGCCAGCACGGCGAGCGGCACGAGCGCCACCCCGCAGAGCGCGGCCAGTGGCCCGTACGGGGCGCCGGGGACGTGGTCGATCCACAGCACCACGAGGGATACGAGCAGCACCAGGGCGGCGGCCAGCAGCGTGACGACCTCGGCGATCAGGGGGAAGGCGCGCGAGCGGGAGAGCAGCACGACGACGGTGAGGGACGCGAGGAGGACCGTCCACCACGAGGGGGCGGTGACGGCCAGCAGCCCGCCGGCCGCGGCGGACGCGGCGACGGCGACGGTGGCCAGGACCAGCCCGCGGTGGGTGGCGGCGAGGGCGGTGTCGACCTCGTGGCGGCTGACGGACGCGCCGCCCGAGCGGCGGTCGTCGAGTCCGGTGAGCCCGGCGGCCATCAGCGCGAGGCGGGGCAGCAGGCCGAGGACGACGACCGACACGAGGGCCATGACGGATCCGACGCGCGCCGGATCGGCCTGGAGCGCCGCGACGGCCTCCCACGCCCCGGTGGTGACGACGACGGCTCCGGCGCCGATCAGGCCGCCCTTGCCGAGCCGCGAGAACAGCCCGGCGAGCGTGAGCGTCACGGCGAGCGCGCCGGCCACGGCGGCGAGCCGCGCGGGCCCGCCCCAGGCGTGGGCGTCGGCGGCGGTCCACGCGGCGAGCACGCCGAGGGCGCCACCGGTCAGCATGAGGGTGCCGCCGAGGTCGCGGCCCGCCTGACCCGCCTGCTCCGCGCGTCCTGCCTGACCTGACCGGTCGGCCTGTCCCGCCGGGGCGGGCCGACCGTCCCGGCCGTTCTGAGCCGCCCGGGTGGCGGCTCGCGTACCGGCCCGCGTGCCGATCCGCGCGGCGACCGCGCCGACGGCCGCCACGATCACGGCCAGAACCGCGAGGGGAGCCGCCACCTCGGCCGTGCCGAGACCGTCGCGCGCGAGCACGCCGGCCGTCACGGCCGGCGCGATCGTCGCCACGCCCGCGGTCCACCGCCGGGCCTCGGGCCGCCAGCGCCACGCGCGTACGTCCAGGTCCTCGGCGAGCTCGTCGGTGACGTCGTGCACGACGGGGGCGGAGGGGGCGTCGTGCACGCGGACGAGCCGCAACACGGCGCCGTCGGGCACGGCGGCCTCGGCCAGCGTCCCGTCCTGCGGCAGAACCGTTCCCTCTGCATTGATCAGATGCCGGGCGGCCGGCCGCTCGCCCACCCTGTCGTCCAACAGCCGCAGGACATCGGGCAGAAGCCGTCCGATGGGCTCATTCGAGGGGAGCACCAGATCCACTCTCCGACGATCGCCGACGAGAGTGATCCTGCTCAATTCCGTGCGCTGCTTTTCCCCCACGTTTACCACGCGGCAGAACCTATCACTGGGCCGGCTCCGTCATTTCGTGTGTTCCTTTGGGATGATGCGTCGTATTCGCATGTACGGAGGACGACGAAGGCGACACCGACGGTGACGGAGTCGCCTTCGGGGCATAGCGCTGCTGTTGCTGTCGCTGCTGTTTCTGCTGCGCTTTCTGTTGGGCCAGGGTGTGCTGGATGAACGACCACCCCACACAACCGGCACACAACACCGCCGCGACGGCGAGTCCCGCGAATGTCTTCCCGAGCCTCTCGTCCGCCGTACGGCGGGCCCGCCCGGCTCCGAAGAGCAGGGCGTCCCGCATGCGTCGACGCCGTACCGACACCGACTCCAGCAGCTGACTGTCGTAATCCTTCGCCATCATTGCCCGATCAGCCGGACGCCGTCTCTTGCTTCTCCCCCTCGGCCAGGGAACGCACACCACGTCCCACGACATCCTGGATGTCGGCCAGAGCGGCTCCGACAGTGGCGCTGTCGATCAGTTCACCGAGTCTGTCCTCGAAGTACTGGCTGTCGGCCGGCCGCACGAGAGCGCGGAAGGCTCGCTCACGCCATGCTGCCGTCCCCTTTTCCTCAACGAGCCGACGGCTGCCGTCCACAGCCACCGCCGGCTGCGAGAAGGTGCTGTCCACCGAGAACTTCCGGTCGATCGAGAACCCGTACCAGGGAACGTTCCCGGGATCCGCGGCGGCGCTGATCACCCTCTCGTATCCCGCCCCTCACCCCGGTTCACCAGCACCACACAGGCAAGGAACCGCTCGATCTCGGGCGCGCCGGAATCGTTCATCAAGGCGACGAGCCCGGGGACGCGGGCCCGGTGACGAGAACTTTCGAACGCGTCGTGGATCACGTCGTCGATGTCGTCCGTCGGCAGGCCGTCGAAATCCGTGCCGAGCAATTCACGATAGCCGTGCATGAACTCGTCCCTGTTTCCTTGAATTCGCTGCCCGCCGAACCCCACGGCCACGTCCCGGCGGGCGCATCGTGGCAGGGTCTACCGCGGCGGGCGACGCGGAGGAACCACCTGTACCTGCCCGCCTCGCTCAGCGACCCACGGGAACCACGCGGCGCACTCTCGCGGCGCGCATCGGCATGGCGAAGGTCCTTTCCGTTCAGCGCGATCCAGTACCTCACGAGACCTTCGCGCACCCCCGTCGCCGACCTCCGGCAGGCACTCGGGAGTCGAGGTGCCGCGCGCCTTCAGCCCGGCGGCATCGGCTGCTCGGGTGCATCGTTGAACAGGTGGTCGTACATGGCTTGAAGGTATGAGCGCAGGGTTTCCCTGTCGGGGAACTCGATGTCAGTCAGCCGCTCGTATTCGTCCGGCCCGAAGGATTCGTCCGAGAGCATCTGCTCGAAGCCCGTGCGAACCAATTCCACGTAGGAATCACTGAAGCTGTGCAAAGTGAGCTTCAGGCCGTTGTCTGTTTCATACCCCCGCTCAAGATCCAGGTTCACCTTGAGGAAATTCTTGAAAAGCGGGTCCATTGGCATCCTTCTTTACGGGTGGCGGCCGCGCACCGGGTTGGCGAACATGGTGTGGAGACGGTACCCGCCATTGGGAAGTGCACGATAAACAGGCAGGATGGTTCCACCTTCGAAGTCCACCGGCTTGAATTCGTTCAGGTTGGCCGGGTCACGATAGTAGCCGGTGAACCTTTCCTCGGACCCGGGCCCGAGTACGTCTTCGATGGACGTTTCGACCGCTTCATGTCCGGTGCGTGACATCTGGTCGCGGAAGTAGGCATCTGCACGCACCATGTCTTCCGCATTGTCGAAACGCGTCGCGAACGCGCCGACTCGGTGCGCACCGCCGCTCACACCATCCACCGTGGTGCCGGTCAACGGGTCGATGTTGTTCTCGGACTTGACCAGCCCCGGATAGCCCGAGTTCGGCCCGTACATCTTCGGCGCCCCGTTGCTGTCGCGGGCCACCGTGCCGAGCCGGTCCGTCAGGGCCTTCTCATCAGGGTGGAGGTGGCGGCCTGGCGCGTGACCCTCGCCGCCCTGCTGGTCGTCCAACTCCTTGATGCGTTCATCGACCACCTTGGGGTCCATGGTCTGGTCCCCGGCACCACCGGGCGAAGCATCAGGTGCGTCGCCCTGGCCGCCGCCATCGGAACCGCCCGACGCGTCGTGGCCACCGCCGTCACCCTGATGGGGAGTGCCCGAATCGCCACCGTGGCCGTCGCCACCCGTGGTCGTGGTGTCGCCGTGGCCGGAGGCGCCGCCGCCCGTCGCGGTGTTGTCGGTCCCGCCGTGGCCCCCCGATCCACCGCCACCCGCCGGGGTGTGGCTGTTGTGCGCCGTGTGGCCGGCGGTGCCGCCCGGGGTGTGGCCGGCGGTGCCGCCCGGGGTGTGGCCGGCGGTACCACCGACGGGGTGGGTGGTCGTTCCGCCCATGTGCGGCGTGCCGTGCGTATCGACGCCCCCCGTCGGGTGGCCCGTGCCGTTCTCGACGTGGCTCGGACCCCCGGCGCCTTCGAGGACCCGCTCCTTGACGGGGGCGGGGACGGGGGCGGGTTCGTGGTGGTTGGGCAGGTCGGACGTTGCCGTGCTCGTCCCGGATGCTGCCGTCGTGGCCGATGACGCGCTTGTTGCCGTTGGCGTCCTCGTACTCGCGCCCGGGGGGCGTCTGATCGCCCGCGTGCGCGGGGGTCGAGGGCGTGTCGCCGGTGTGGGCGGGCGTCGCGGGTACCTCGCCGGTGGGCATGGAGCGGGCCATGTCGTCGACGCCGGCCCGGCTGGCCTTGAAGCCCTCCATGAAGTCGCCGACCTTGAGCTTGGTGACGCCCGCGGCCTTGCCGAGGTAGCTCATCGGGTCGACGAGTGCGCCCGCCTTGCCCAGCACGGTCGCGGCCTCCGCGCCCAGGCCCAGCTTTCCGGCCTTGCCGAGCTTGAGCAGCGATCCCGAGCCGAGGGTCAGGCCGTTGAACAACACCGTCCCGAACGCCTGCGAGGGATGCTCGCCCCACTGGTCCCACGCGACCAGCGACTTCCCGAAGTTGCGCAGGGCGGCCTTCTGCTTGTCGGTGTCGCTGTGGTCGACCGGGCCGAACATCTTGTCCATGGCCCAGTCGTAGGGGGTCATGAGGTAGGCGCTGACGCCGCCGAAGACGTCACCGATGCTCGACCAGGTCTTCTTGAAGTTGTCCCAGTCGAACACGTTGATCATGCTGCCGAGGCCCTTGAGGGTGCCCCAGACACCGTCGACGAAGAAGCCCTTCAGCGCACCGCCGACATTGTCCTTCGTCCACTCCCACGCGGCCTTCAGACCGGTGTACTCACGCTCGTCGACCGTGCCCCAGGGCGTTTCCTTGGCGTCCTTGACGTCGCTTTCGCTGAAGCCGTACATGCCGGCCTTGTGGGAACCGTCGTCGACGACGAAATGCGTGCCGCCCACCAACGACGTGATCTTGTTGGCGGCATCCCGCTCGACACCCTGGAACGCCACCCACGTCGTGCCGACCTCACGCACCAGACGCGCGTTCTCGTCGATCTTGTGCTGGTCCTGCTGCCAGTCGTCGTCGTCCTTGTTGTCCGCGACGAACTTCGCCGCGTCCGTGCGAAGCTGCTTCATCCGGTTCACCAGCGGACGAGCCGACGTCGCGAAACTGCTCAACGCGCCACTGACGGACTCCAGTTTCTTGGCGAACTCGTCCGCCTTGTCCCGCACAGGAATCGTCG
The DNA here is from genome assembly GCF_001279725.1 of Streptomyces sp. WM4235. GTDB lineage: Bacteria > Actinomycetota > Actinomycetes > Streptomycetales > Streptomycetaceae > Streptomyces. The sequence continues at coordinate 139,692 of NZ_LGDE01000013.1, forward strand.
AATTGAGCAACTCCCCCTGCTCCGGGGCGTCATAGACCGGATCCAACGCCTGGAACGCGTTGTGGACGTCCTTGCCCGTACCCCGGATGCCCGACGCGGTCGTCTTCAACGACGCCGCATGCGTCTCCAACGTCTCCAGATTGCCCGTGAAGGTCGGTATCTTCCCCAGATCGATCACTTCTTGGGGCCCTTCATCTCTTCCGGAGTAGGAGCCTTGGAGTACTCCTCCTGCTTGTTCTTCGCCATCTCCAGGTCACCCTTGAGGTACTCCTGCGTGGCCAACCGCGCCCCGGTGATCGACTTGCCCGTCCGAACCGGAAGGAACTTCACGTCGTTCTCCGTGCGCTGCTGAAACTCCTGCAACGCCTGCGCCACCGGACCGAACGCGCCCCCCTCGGGGATCTCCGTCCCACCCAGGACCATCGTGCCCGCCGACGTCGCGGAGCCCACCAAGCCCTCGCCGTACGACGTGAACTCCTCCTCGAACTTCCCGCCGGCCTCCGCGGTCTTGTTCAGGACCTCACGAACACCATCCGGCTTGATGTCCCACTTGGACACGATGCCCCCCGTTTACGTAGAACGTCTTCCCTTGCCTTCGGACGTCAGCCGATCGCGTCGACCGCGGCCTTCGCCCGGGCCAGCGTCTGATGCGCCGTCCCGTCGTTCTTCTCCATCGTGGAGCGCAACAACGCGATGATCGAACGCACCTCGGCGGCAGCCTTGTCCCAGCGCTGCTCCTTGCCGTGGTACTCGTCCGACACGCCGTCGGCTTGGAAGTCGGCCATCGCCGCCTTCACCGCCGCCTCACGCTCCCCGAGCACCGTCTCCAACCGCGAGAGGATGCCGCCCAACGAGCCCTGCACCTCGGTCGAGGCGCCGATGTCGTAACTCCGCCGATCCGTACCGCCACCAGCCATGCCACTACCCCCTGTTCGTCTAACGGCCCGAGAAACGGGCCGCGTCGAAGTTCGCCGCCGCCATCTGCTGCTTGGCGTTGTCCGCCGACTCGTGGTCACCCTGACCGAACGAGGAGTCCATCCCGGACTGACCACCCAAGATCGCCTGCAACGACCCGTTCAGCGCGGCCGTCACCTCGTCCGAGTGCTCCTTGAACCGGTCGAAGGCCACCTTGCCCGAACCGTTGAACTTGCCCTCCAACGGTGCCGCCGCCGCGATCAGCTGGCGGATCAGACCGCCGAGGTCGCCGCTCGAATCCCGCGTCCGGGACGTCAGTCCCGACAACGCCGTGTTACCCATGTCGAACTTCACGAGTTCACCCCCGTCACCCCTCTCACAGCAGGCCGCTCGAACAACCACAGCCCGCACTGGTGTGTCATGTCTATCAACCCCGCATTGCTGTCTGCAAAGCCAACCGCATTGCTGTCTGCAAAGCCAATCCACGTCGCAACCGCCCAGCTGTTGCGGAATCGGCTGAGCTTGTCACGAGGTTGTGACAGAGTCCCCTCCGGTTAAGGGAGATGAGCGACTCGGGCGGCCTGGACGCCGCCACGGTCAACCTCGCCATCAACCTCGCCGTCGGCCTCGCCGGTGACGTGGTCGATGGCCCGGTCGATGCCCTGGTAGATGCCCTGGTCGATGCCCTCGACCAGGTCCCGTTCGGCGGTCTCGGCGAGGCCCGTAGGGTCCTTCCGGACTGGTGACACCATGAGTTCGAGCGACGCCGGTCCGTGAGACACGTTCGGTACGCGCCGAAAGCAGGCGCTATAGCCCCGTAACGCCCGTACAAGGACTCCGTCCCGTATCCCGACCCGACCCGACCCGACCCGACCCGACGCGTCCCGCCCCGTCCGGGTCCGCTCCTGCCGGCCGGCAAGAGCGGACCCGGACGCCTGAGCCACCCGCGCCACCCGCTCCCACCCGCCCCTCCGTAAC
>NZ_LGDE01000014.1 GCF_001279725.1 Streptomyces sp. WM4235
CTACGCCAACCAGGCAGCGACCGATCAAGCGAACCTGAAACCACGTAACCCCGCCCTGACCAGCTAGTCAGCACCTCCCGCACAGCGGGGGAACCTCACCAGTGACTGAATCCGGTGACCAGTGACCGACTGACCGGGACCGGTGACTGGAGGTCGGGGATTGGTGACTGGTGGGACCGGTGACCGGTGACTGGCCGGCCGGTGACTGGCCGGCCGCGCTCGTGGCCGGCGTCGGGCTGGATGCTGTCGGCCGGGGCGGCATCCGGCGACGTGTGACAGCTGCCGAACCTGCCCGCAACCGACAACGCCACAGTGCAGGGAGCGGCCCGTGACATGCGGCTCCCCACAGCCAGCATTGCACCGCTCCACCAGGCGCAGTCCGCAGCTGACGCGCTGAGGCAGAGGTCGGGCTCACCCGGACAGAGGGCACTGCTCCCCACTACGAATACCGGCTCCCGCTCCCGCTCCCGCATGCCGCCCTGCCAGCGGAGCACCTGAATCCGGCGGTGACTGGCGGCCAGTGAGCGGTGACGTCACCGGTGACTGCATTGGTGACCAAGATTGGTGACCGAAGGCCGGTGCCTGGAGGTCGGTGCCTGGAGGTCGGTGACCGGTGACTGAGACCGCTGACCAGGGGCGGTGACTGCGGCCGGTAGGGAGAGGTGACGCCGGGGAGCGCCTCCACCATCGGGCACTCCGTACGGACCGGGTTCGGGTCGCCCGGATGCGCACCGCGGGCATCGGACCGGCGGGCGCGTACCGATTCAGGTTGCCGGGGGCGGGTTCGCCGCACCGGCAGCAGCGCGGTATTCGGCGTTGAGGCGTTGTGCTTCTTCGAGCTGGTCTTCGAGGATGACGATGCGGCAGGCCGACTCGATCGGCGTGCCCTGGTCGACGAGTTCGCGGGCGCGGGCCGCGATCCGCAGCTGGTAGCGGGAGTAGCGGCGGTGCCCGCCCTCCGAGCGGAGCGGGGTGATGAGGCGGGCGTCTCCGATGGCGCGAAGGAAGCCTTGCGTGGTGCCGAGCATGGCGGCGGCCCGGCCCATCGTGTAGGCGGGATAGTCGTCGTCGTCCAGGTGACCGCCCAACGGACCGGTCGGGGTTTCTGCCGTCATTACACCTCTCTGTGAAACGCGTGGAGGGGCCCCGGTGCCTATGGCACCGGGGCCCCGAAGGAACTGCTACACCATCTACCGGCCCTGATACTGCACCGGCCTACTGTTTCCGCCGACCCGACCTCAATAACGTCGTCGGGTGTACGGGGATCGCGGTTGCTTGACCGGAGACCACCTCACAAACGATGTCCTGCGGTACCCGGACCCTGTCACTGCGCCCGGGCGATCCTGATGGCGCCCATTCCTCCGTTCATCCCTCGGGATCAACTACATACCAAATAGGAACTACATACTGCTGAAACTGCGTGTACTGCTCGTGGCCTGTCCAAGCGCCACGTCTTCGGCAGCCAGCCCCGTTGCCCGTCCTGCATCTGCTCTGGCTTAGAACCCCACCGCCGAACCTCCCGGCGCGAGCGTCCACCATCGACACCCTTACCGAGGTACCACTCACTTCACTGCTGATACTGCGAACTGCGTGTACTGCTGGGTGCTGCTACTGCGGTACTGCTTGTGGTGGCCCCTGATCACCGCGGGCCACCCGGTCCGGTCGTCAGTCCCGTCGCCGACCTGCAACAAGCTTGGCTTCGAAACTCCACCACCGCACCGCCCTGCGCACTGCACTTACGGGTACTGCTGCCTGCCAGTTCGTCTCTGCCAGGCCCTGCGGTCCTTCTGGGTTACGAGAGAAACCATAACCACACCATCGGCCAATGTCTAATCCAGCTGGCATAGATTTCCGGGCGCTCGGCAGCGAGGTAACCCACCTCGGACGATCGTCGCGACGGCCGGGCAGGCAAGTCGGTCATCGCCGGGGTAACCCACGCAGGCCGGGGCACAAGAACCGCACGAACAGGACAGAGCGGCGACGATCAGGGATGAGGGGAGCTGATGGACACGATGAGCGTCACCGTCGCCCCCGCTCGTCCCGTGACATCCATCGCCGGCGCCCGCGAGAGCGCCCGCCGCTTCCTCGAAGACCTCCTGCCGGTCATCGCGGCCGAGGCCGCCGAAACCGTGATCCTGGTCGTCTCCGAGCTCGTCACCAACGCACTGCGCCACGGCGGCGGCACCATGAACCTGACCGCGCACCCCGACGGCATCGAGGTGGCCGTACACGACAGCAGTCCGCGGGCGCCGCGCATGCGCACCCCGGACCTAAAGGGCGGCACCGGAGGATTCGGCTGGCCCATGGTCAACCGCCCCGTTCAGGCCACCACCGTCACCCGCCGGCCGTCCGGCGGCAAAACCGTCAGCGCCCTCCTCGCCCGATAGCCGCCCGCCGGAGAAAGACGAGGGTCCGCCGTTCTCCACGGACGCCCCGAAGTCGGGCGTGGGAGCGGGGCTGACGTCCGGGTTGGTGGCCGGCAACGTGCGACAGGTACCGACCCGCGCAGCAGCCGACAGCCCCACGGAGCTGGGAGCCGCCCTGGAGTGCACCTGCCAGCGGCCACTATCCCACCGCCATCGCACGTGAGACCGCCTGCTGCCGCGCTGGAGGAGGGAGTCGCATCCACCACCCAATTCGTCGGCTGGCATGGACACATTCAACGGCCCCAACAGGCAGACGTCACCACCCTCACGGTGATTCCAGAGCCGGCTGGCGATCCCTCCGAGGCGCCGAAGCCGTTTCACGCGCACGGCCACCTCGGCGTGTCGTATCGCCGCGATGGCAGTTATGCCGGGAGCGGCATCGATTTCAGCCGCTACCTGACCGGTGAGGAAGACAGTGCACTCGCAACAACAACACCCGCAGCACCCCTCAGGTCCGTACGAGGGGCACCAGGCCGGCTACCAAGGACCCCCCATCATCATCAACAACTCGGTCAATGCCTCGGCCACTACATTTGGCCGCTACGGCGGGAGGCGGCGGCAGTCAGCCGGGATGCATTTCATCCTGTTCCTCTGCACGGCGGGAATCGGAAACGTGATCTACGCGAAGTACGTGTCGTCGTGGAACCGCCGAAGGGGCTTCTGACGGCGCCCATGCTCCTTCAGGAGCATCCCCCAAGCCAGCGCACGCGTGCTGTCAGAACTCACATCATCGGAGCCTCACCCAAGGGCTGTCCCGTAAGTGATCTTGCTCTGCGATGATCTTGCCCGTGTCAGGCGTGATCACGGCCTCCGAGCCGTTCTGGATAGCCCCGTTTACCGGGTTGAGCCCTCGTACGTTCGGCAAGTTGGTGACGGCGCTGCGTCGTGAGGGTGCCGGCTCCCTGGGCCGGGGCTGGCCGTGGAAGCTGTCATTGGAGGACCGGGTGCTGCTGGTCGCCGCGTACTGGCGGACGAACCTGACGATGAGGCAACTGGCCCTGTTGTTCGGGGTGTCGAAGTCAGCCGCTGACCGGGTGATCGACGACTTCGGGCCGCGGCTCGCCCTGCAGCCCCGTCGGCGGTTCGCCAAGGACGCGGTGCTGATCGTGGATGGCACCCTGGTTCCCACCCGGGACCACAAGGTCGCCGAGCAGTCGAAGAACTATCGCTATTCCACCAACCATCAGGTGGTCATCGACGCCGACACCCGCCTGGTCGTGGTGGTGGGTCGGCCGCTGCCGGGCAATCGCAACGACTGCCGGGCCTGGGCGGAGTCCGGCGCGAAGGCCGCTGTCGGCAACACGATGACCATCGCCGATGGCGGCTACCCGGGTACCGGGCTCGTGCTGCCGCACCGCCGCCGCAACCGCCGGGCCATCGGCATCGCCGCCGCGATGCAGCCCTCGCAGCTCGGTGTCGTGCTTGAACGCAACGGCAGGCCCCGCAGCCGCAGGGCCTGAACCCACAACCCCCTGTCCAGTTTCCCGAAGTCCTCACAGCCCGGAAGGAAGTCCCGTGGAACTCCACGTCATCGAACGGTCCGCCAACGCCTTTCAGCAAGGCCTGACCGAACGCCAGATCCTGGCGGTCACCCGGCGTGCCTTCGGGCCCGGCACCGAGGTCCGTTCCGCGACGGAGTTGGGCGGCGGCATGTACAACACGACCTACCGCATCGACCTGGCCGGCGGTGAGGAGCCGGTCGTCCTGCGGGTGGCGCCCGGACCGGAGCGGCAGTTCCACTCCGAGCAGGAGCTCATGCGCTCGGAGTACGCGTCGGTGCCGTGGCTCGCGCCGATCGCCGACTTGATGCCGCGAGTCCTGGCGGCCGACTTCACCCAGGCCGTCATCGGCCGGGACTGGATGATCCAGTCCTTCCTGCCCGGCACCCCGGCGCCGCAACTGCTCGGGTCGTACCCGAAGGAGACCCATGGGGCGTTCTTCCGGCAGATGGGCGAGATCACGGCGGCCGTGCACGATGTCGCCGGGCCCTGGTTCGGTCCGGTCACCGGTCCCGGGCACGCTCGTTGGAGCGAGGCCGTCGTCACGTCCCTGCACCTGATCGCCGAGGACGTCGAGAGCTGCGGCCTGGACGCGGCCGACCTCCGCAAAGCCGCCGAGACCGCCCAGGCCGGCGCGCAGGTCTTGGACGAGGTTGCGGTGCCGCGGCTGCTGACCGGGGATCTGTGGACGGTGAACACCATGCTCGCGGCCGCGCCGGTCCCCACGATCTGCGGTGTCCTGGACATGGACCGCACCTGGTGGGGGGATCCGGAGGCGGACTGGACGATGCGGATGGCCCGGGCCAAGCAGGACGCCCGACTGGCGTTCTTCGACTCCTACGGCCGCCCGGCCGAGACCGAGGCGGGCGCGTGGCGGCGGCACGTGTACGAGGTGCGCCACCTCGGCGCTCTGCGTCTGGAGCGTCACCGGCTCGGCAACCAGGCCGGCGTCGAGGACTCCTACGGGGCCGTGGCCGAACGAATCGCCGCGCTGACCTGAACATCAAAAAATCGGCGGCCGGCCTGCCCGGGTTAGCCGCCACACCGTCTTCCAGGCGAGAGGTTGGCGCCCAGCTTCTCCCCCGGCGAGGCCTTCTCGGAGCCCGGCGAGGGTGACGCGCAGGGCCTCGCGGTCACGTACACGCCACAGGGTGATGAGGATCCAGGTCGCGAGGTTGAACGGCACGAGGGGGCTGGGGAGGTTGCGTCGGGCGACCCAGACGCGGTTGCGTGCGTTGAGGCGGTAGAAGGTGTCGTGCCTGGCGGGGTCGGTTGCCGGGTGGTGGACGACGATGTCGGGGACGTACCGGCCGTGGGTTCCGAGGTCCCAGAGTCTCCAGGCCAGCTCTACTCCCTCGTGGAAGAGGAAGAAGTGGCCCGGCCAGCCGCCGGCGCGGTCGTAGGCGTCGCGTCGGATCATCACGACGCCTTCGGCCATCACGGTGACCACGCCGGGGCGGGTGGGTTCTGAGGCGCGCAGGCGCGGGACCCAGCGGCGGAGGGTCACGCCGGTGACGGGATCGCAGATGCGCGGCTGTGCGTAGGCGAGGTGCGGGTCGTGGGAGAACTCGGCGACGAGGCGAGCCAGCGTGTCCTTGTCCGGGAGCCGTGCGTCGTTGTCGAAGAAGAACAGGTAGTCGCCTTTGACCTCGGTGGCGCCGATGTTGCGTCCCTCCGGGATGCCGACGTTCTCGCGAAGGGCGAGGGTGCGTACGCCTGCGGGTACTTGCTCGGCAACGCAGCCGTTGCCGACCACGACCACGTCCAGGTCGATGCCCGTCTGGACGCGGAGCGACTCCATGGCCCGGGGAAAGTCCTCGGGACGGTCGTTCATCGTCAGGACGACGGCGCCGACCGTCGGACGCGATGCGTCACTGCTCACAGGAACTGCCCTTCGACTCGTGGCTTCAGGAGGGGTCAACCCTAGTGCGCGGCCGGGTCCCTCTCCGACGTCGCAGAAGCGCCGAGGGCTTCCACGGCGGCCGTCAGCGCTGTGTGCAGGGCGTTGATGGTGTTGATGTTCTGGGACTGGGTGTGCGGGCGACGTTCAACGAGGGAGTCGGCCACGGCGAAGACGGTGGCTACGTCGAGGGAGCGGTGAAGTCCGACGGCGAAGACCGCGGCGGCCTCCATGTCGACGGTCAGGACCCCCTCGGCTCCGTAGCCGGCGACTTCGGTCGCGGTCTCCCGGTAGGGGGCGTCGATGGTCCAGGTTGGCCCGAGCGACGACGGTGCGCCGGCTCGGGTGAGGGCGTCTGTCAGCCTTTTCGTGAGGGCTGGCGAGGGGGCGACGGATCTGGCTGGGGGCAAGTAGTGGTGGGAAAGGCCTTCGTCGCGCAACGCGTGGTTGCACACGACGAGGGCCCCGGGCAGTAGGTGGGGTTGCAGGGTGGCTGCGGTGCCGGCGGTGATGATGCGTCGGGCGCCGAGGGCCGCGAGTTGTTCGACGATGAGGGCGGCGGCGGGGGCGCCGAGTCCGAAGCCGCCGCACAGGGCGAAGGTTCCGCCGTCGTCTTCGGCCAGGTCGAGGTGGCCGCGTACCCAGCCGGGGCAGGGACGGGTGTCGTAGCGGCTGCGTGCGTATTCCAGGAGCTGTGTTTGGTAGAGCAGGACCACCCCGTTCACGCCGGCCAGGTTCGCCGTCGGGTGGCCGGCGCGGACGTGGGCGGCGTGCTCGGCCGGGTCGGGGATCGCCTGGAGGGCGTACTTGCCTGGGTGGAGGGGGAAGCTGTTCACGAGGTGGCCTCCCGGGCGTACAGTGCGGCGGCCAGTTGCTGCTCGGCGGCCGTGTTCACGTGGTCGAGGATGTGCCAGGGCAGGACGGGGTCGTCCATGTGTTGCAGGTGGCGGTCGTAGTCCAGGCCGTGTCGGGTCAGAGCCTCGACAAGCTCTTCGCGGGTCACGCGGCTCAGGTCGGTGCCGCGGTCGTAAAGGTCTTCCAGGACGCGGCCCATGCGTCGGTCAGCTCGGGAGGAGACGGCTTCGAGGCGCATGTGGCTGGCTCCGAGGTCGAGGACGCGGAAGTGAGCTTCGAACTGCTCGGCGCCGACGAGGTCGCGCAGTCGTACCTCGATCTGTCCGCTGTACTGCTGGACCAGGTCGGGGTCGGCCATGCGCAGGCGTTGGCTGGGCGTGCCGGGCTTGGGCATGAATTGGTGGAGCTTGACGATGACCGTGCCGTCGGGGTGACCGAGGCGTTGTTGGACGTCGCGGGCGTGGTCGGCGATGGCAAGGCGGTCATCGTGGCGTTCGCCGGGGGCTCCGACAATGAAGTACAGCATGATCGTGTTGATGTCGGCGCTGTCCCGGCACAGGTCGATGGCGTGGTCGACGCGCTCGCGGCGCTGGGTCTTGCCCCATAGGGCGACCAGGTCCGGGGAGGTCCATTCGGGGGCGATGGTGATGAGGCCGCGGGCTTGTTCGAGGTTCAGTTCGGTGAAGAGGTGTCCGAACTCTTCCAGTTCGGTGACGGACTGCAGGTAGTCGGCCGTGAGTTCGTCGGCGCGGATCGATCCGATGATCGTGGTGACCTTCTCTCCGCGGGTGGCGGCCCGTTTGGCGTAGGCGGCGATGTGCTGCAGGAGTTCTTGGCGGTGGCGGTACTGGGTGAAGGTGGGCGAGCTGATGATGATCTTGTTGATGTGGTGCGCTTCGAGGCGGTCGATGTAGTCGGTGAGCGTCTTGAGCGGGGCGTGCCGAAAGAGGGGGACGCCCAGGTTGCAGAAGTGGCAGGCGTGTTTGCAGCCGACGGTGGGGTGGATGCCGGCCGCGGTGCCGTCGCTGACGGGGGTGGCCCAGTGGCCGGCGTGCAGGGGCTTCACGCTGAGGTAGGAGGCGGTGCATTTGGCCGGGATGGTCGGCGATTTGGGTCGGATGGCGCTGACACCCCCGCCGGGCAGCACGTCGCATGTGTAGAGGGAAGGAACGTACAGGCCGGGTATCTGGGCCAGTTTCTCGTACAGGGCGGGAGCGGTCTCGTGCCGGTGGGCGTGGACGGCCTTGAGGAGTTCTGGCAGGGAGTTCTCTGCTTCTCCCAGCGCGATGACGTCGAGGTAGTCCGCCAGCGGTTCGGGGTTGGCCAGGCCGGAGTTGCCGCCCACGACGAGTGGGTGCGCGCCCGAGTTGCGGTCGGCGGATCGGCGGGGCACGCCGGCGAGGTCGAGCTGGCGGAAGACGGAGTGCAAGTCGCCGCTGTTGATGACGGAGATGCCGATGACGTCCGCGTCGGCGACGGGCGAGGCTGATTCGATGCTTCGGTAGGTCCCGCCGTCGGGGGTGGTGAGCCGGTTTCCGTCGCGGAGCAGGCAGTCGTAGTGAAGGGCGCGCTCGGCGACGGCGGGGATGTCCTTGGTTCGGTTGATCAGGTCGTGCAGGGACATGGGCCCGTTGCCCATGAGGCTGAAGGCGTGCCCGAACGGGATGAGGAACACCATTCGAAGCAGCCCGTCGGGGTTCTTGGGCTCGTAGGGGTCACCGAGCGGGATCTCGCGGGCACGGATCGCGTCGATCTCGTGCTGGAGCTGCGACATGGACGCTCCTTCAAGAGGTGGGTGGGCGGGACCGGGTGATGTCGGCGGTGGCCGCGCGGATGGAGTCGCGGATCAGAGCTTCCTCGGTGGAGGTCATCTGCGGGTGAAGACATGGGCAGAGCAGGCGCGCGGCAAGCTGTTCGGCACGGGGGCAGCACTGGCCGAGGGTGTGGTGTCGGATGAGTCCGTGGGCGAGGTAGGTGACGGGGTCGCTGATGATGCTTCCGACTCCGTATCGGGCGGCGAGGGTGTTCATCAGCTCGTCGCGCCTTCCTCCCGCCCACTCCTCGGGAAGCAGGAGGTTGTGTCGGTAGTAGAGGTGACGGCTTTCGTCGAGGCTCGGGGGGAGGTCCAGTTCAGGGATGTCGGCGAGGGCGGCCGTACGCGCGTGCGCGCGGGCGATCCGGGCGGCGTTCATGTCGTCGAGGCGGGCGAGCTGGACCATGCCGACCGCGGCCTGGGCTTTGGTGAGCAGTTGGTTGGTGCCCCAGCCCTCGCGGCCGCCGTAGGTGCGCAGGTCTTCGAGCTGCCGGGCCAGGGCGGGGTCGTTGGTGGTGACCATCCCTCCTTGTCCGAGGGTGGTCATCAGCTTCTTCGATTCGAAGGAGAAGAGGGTGGCCCAGCCCTCCGCGCCGACGCGGGCTCCGGAGGGGGTGCGGCCGCCGCAGGCACGGGCGGCGTCCACGATGACGCGGGGCGGTCCGTGGACGGGATGGGGGCGGCGGGCGGCGAGCTCGGTGAAGCGGGCGATGTCCGCGGTCGCGCCGTTCCAGTGGGTGACGAGAATGGCTCGGGTCCTGGGGCCCATCGCGCGCTCGGTGTCGGCCGGGTCGAGGTTGAGGGTGACCGGGTCGGGCTCGGCCAGGACCAGCTGTCCTCCCTGGCCGATGACGGCGATGTGAGGGCCGACGAAGTTCACGGCGCAGGAGATCACCTCGTCGCCCGGCCGCAGCCGCAGGGTGCGGAGGATCATCTCCAGTGCCGTGCCTCCCGAGTTGAAGGCGATGGCTTGGTCGGCTCCGGTGTACTGGGCGAAGGCGGTCTCGAACGCGGTCACGTAGTCGGCGGAGCGCCAGCCGGTGCGCCAGCCGTCTGAGTCGATCAGGGTCATGCGTAATGCGTCGTGGTTCGGCGCTGGTGTACCAGCCTCCTTGGGCCGGCTCGACCGGGATCGTCAGTGACGCGCGACATCGGGGGACGGTGGACGGGTTGGTGGGCACGATGGGTCTCCGGTCAGCCGGCGGGTGGGTGAAGGGGGCCGTGCTGTTCCAGGTCGCGGATCATGCGTATCTTGCGGGCGGCCGATGAGTGCGGGTCGAAGCCGCAGGCGAGCCAGGCGTCGACCAGGTGCTCGGCGAGTTCGCGACCGATGACGCCGGCGCCGAGGGTGAGCACCTGAGCGTTGTTGGACATGACGGCGGCGCGTACGGACAACGTGTCGTGGGCGGTGACCGCGCGGATGCCGCAGACCTTGTTCGCGACGATGGCCATCCCGAGGCCGGTGTGGCAGATGAGCAGGGCCCGGTCCGCGGCGCCTTCCACGACCAGGTGGGCAGCCGCGGCGGCGATCGAGGGATACGCGCTTTCGGTGTGGCCGGTCACGACGTCGAGGACCGAGGCGATCTGAGGACGTGCGCGCAGGTGTGCCGCGAGTGCGTCTCCGTACTCGCGTCCGGCTTTGTCGGACCCGACCGCGATGCGCAGGGGGCGGGCGTGCGCGTTCACCGTGCGGGCTTGGGTGAGCGTGCGCGGCGGCTGTGTACGCGCGTCGATGCGATGTGGGGGGCGGTGACGGCGCTGAATGCGGGGATGTCGCGGATCGCGAGGGTGACGCCGCTGTTGATCTGGGTGTGCCGGCCGACGGCGACACCGGGCCCGAGGCTGATGTTGTTGCCGGTCTGGGTCCCATCGCCGATGAGGGCCCCGAACTGTGGGGTGCCGGTGCGGTAGATGCCCGCGCCGGTGCGGATGATGACCTCGCGGTCGGGGAATCGCATGTTTCCGCTCATGTTGATGGCGGCCACGGTCACGCCCGCGGATAGATGGGCGTCGGCACCGATGAGCGTCCGGTTGACGCCGATGCGATGGCCGAGGACCGCGCCTTCACCGATGAAGGCGGCGGTCACCTCGCAGTTGAAGCCGACGGAGGCACCAGCGCACAGGACGCTGCCCTTGCGAACGGTGGAGAACTCGTACACCCGGGCGTGGGGGCCGACGATGACGTCGTCACCGATGATCGCCTGGGGATGGATGAAGGCCGTCGGATGGATGCGCTCGTCGCCGAGGCTGTGGAGCGCCTTGCCGTGAAGGTCCGGCCACTGTGCGAGGAAGTCGGCGAGGTCGTAGGTGTCGATGTCCCCGTACGGTGTCGCGGCGAGCGATCCGGAGGCGGGAGCGGTGATGTACTGGCCGAGCAGGAGAGCGGGCATCGGGCGCCTTTCGGGTGATGAGCGGAACGCCCCCGGTGGGTGCCGGGGCTGAACTACGGCCCAGGGAAGCCCCCGGGCCGCAGCGCGGGCCTATGCGGTTGCGCTCTGCGTGAGCCAGTCCGGGGCGGCCTGCGGGGTACTCTCCAGCCATCGCACATATCGACCGATGCCGTCGGCGATGGGGACCTGCGGCCGCCAGCCGAGGATGTACTCCATGCGCCGGACCGAGGCGTACCCGCCGAGCGGGTCCCCGGCCGGCAGCGGTGTCTCCAGGACGGCGGTGCCCGGGTAGTGGGCGCGCACCAGGTCGGCGACGTCGCGGATGGTGGTTGGCACCCCCGTTCCGATGTTGATGGTCTCGGTGTGGGCTCGCGGGCTGCTCAGCGCGCGCAGGGTGCCCTCCGCGATGTCGTCCACGTGGGTCAGGTCACGGACCTGCCTGCCGCCGCCGTTGAGATGCAGCAGCAGCCCTCGGCTGGCGCGCGCCGCGAACCAGGCCACCACCCAGGAGTGCGACTTCGGCTTGATCGTCTGGGGCTCGCCGTAGACGGAGAAGTAGCGGACGATGCTGTATGAGGCTCCGACCTGGCCGAGGACCACCTTGGTCTGCTCCTCACCCCACATCTTGGTGTTGCCGTAGACGGATACGGGCCGCATGGTGTGGCCCTCGTGGAACTGAGGCGGGATCCGTCCGTGGACGGCCTCCAGCAGCTGTCGCATCGACAACAGGTCGGGATTGAAGGTCTCCTCGGGGCTTCCGTCGCCGTAGACACTGGCGGAGGAGACGAACACCATGCGTCGGACTCGATCGCTGGCGGCCACGGCGTCCAGCACGGACTGGGTGCCGGCGATGTTGACGTCGATGGCGGCCAGCGGCTCACGGGTGCAGGCCGCCACGTCGGCGAGGGCGGCGGCATGGATGACGTAGTCGCATTGCGCGACCAGCTTGCGCACCAGGGCGGTGTCCCGGACGTCCCCGGTCACCACGTCCGGGTCGGTGGGGTCGACGCCGAAGGACTCGGTGTAGACGTGGGCGGGGTAAGCGTCCATGGAGCACAGAGAGATCGGGCGGGCGCCGAGCCGGCGGAGCTGGGCGGTGATGCGGGAGCCGATGAGACCGGCCCCGCCGGTCACCAGGACGGTGTGGCCGACGAGCGCGGACAGGGGCGAGCGGTCGTACACGGTGCCTCCTGAAGAGATCGGGCATTTCTCGGGATGGTCGGTCGGGCGGAGCGGCCTTGGGCGTGGCCATGACCGGTTGGTGGCCCGAGCGGACGCATGCGTGGTGGTCTGCTGGGCGCTACTGCCGGCGGGATGTGGAGGGTTGAGGGCGCGCTGTGAGGTCGGCCCAGAGGCGCTTGCCCCAACCGAGCTCATCCCAGCCGGTGGTCTCGGCGATCGCGGTGACTAGCGCCAAGCCTCTGCCTGCCTCGTCCGAGTTGCCGGCCCGGCGAGGCATGGGCCGAGTGCACTTGAGGACGTCGGTCACCGCGACCCTCATCCTGTGGGTGTCCCGGAGGAGGAGCGTGAGCCGGAACGAGGGGACTGCCGCATGGCGCACCACGTTGGTGGCGAGTTCGCTGGCGATGAGTACGGCGTCGTCGAGGAGCGGGTCCAGTTCCCAGGCTCGGACGGCGGTGGCTGTCAGGAGTCGGGCTTCGCCGACGCTCTGGGCGTCGGCGGGGAAGGTCCAGGTGTAGGAGGGTCGGCCGGTCGCGTGCGTACTTGCGTGATAGCGAGTCATGGCATCAGCTCTCGGCCGTGATTGAACACAACAAAGCGTGATCGTGCGCGCCGTTTCCGTTAGGTTCCGGCGAGGCACCAGCGTGCTCCTTGTTGTGGGTAGTCCGCAACAAGGAGCACGTGATTGGGGAAGGTTGGAATATGCCGCACCCTGGAGAGCACCGCCACAGACGTGCGATGCTGCGTCCCATGACGCAGAGATCCGCAACACCGACGGTGAAACAGCGTCGCGTTGGGGCCCAGTTGAGACGCTGGCGCGAGGCCGCAGACCTCGGGCTGAGAGAAGCCGCCACCCGCGCGGGACTCGACTTCACCCGCCTGTCCCGCCTCGAACGCGTCCAGTACCGGGTTCCGGCAGACGACGTCCGCAAGCTGGCCAAGGCCTACGGCGTAGACGATGAACAGGCCGTCGAAGCCGTGGTGGCGGCCGCCGAGGAACCGCCGGGCCGTGGCTGGTGGGCACCGTACGTCGGTCTGCTGGGCCAGCCCTACCTGGACTTCATCGAGCTGGAATCCGACGCGACCGGCTTGCGAGTGCACCACCCCGCAGTGGTACCGGGACTGGCGCAGACACCCGGATACGCCCGCGAACTCATCCGTCGGTCCGCCCAAGAGGTAATCGAAGAGCGAGCCGAGTCCCTGGTGGCGGCCCGACTCGGCCGCCAAGAGATCCTCGCTCGCGCCGGCTCCCGGGTGCAGGTGCGCTTCCTGGTCACCGAATCCGCGCTCCACGCGGAATTCGAGTCAGGGCCTGAAATCATGCGCGACCAGATCCACAGGCTGCTCGACCTGTCCCAACGGCCCGGCATCACCGTCCAGATCCTGCCGCTCGGAATGCATCCCTCATACGGGTCCAACGGAGCGCTGACCCTTCTGGACTTCGATCACCCATGGCTTCCCGCCGCCAGCGTGGACAGTCCACTCGGAGGTGAGCACACGGACGACCCCGACGAGGTGACTCGCCTGGGAGCGGAGTTCGAGTTCATCGCCTCTGCCGCACTTCCCGCGGACGACTCGCGGGGGCTTCTGAAAGCACACCTTGAAAGGGTCAACCAATGAGCGGCACCACCGCCAACTCCGGCCTGCCATGGCGAAAGAGTTCCTACTCGGGCAACTCCGAAGGACAGTGTGTCGAGGTCGCTGACCTGGCCCTCGCCGGCATGGAGGGCATCGGCGTGCGCGACTCGAAGAACCCGAGCGGCCCCATCCTGAAGCTCGGACGGACCGCGTTCACCGTCTTCATCGCCGACACACGCAGCTCCGAAGCCCCCGCCTGATCGCCTGAGACAGCAGGTCCCGGCCCAATCATGGCGGGGACCTGCTGATCCACGCTGTGCGCGCCAGCTCATGGTCCGCAGGTGGGTGGCGGTGCGCCCGCGCTTGCGGCCGGGTGAGCTTCCCCCTGTCGGCTGGACAGCTTGATACTGGGACGGATGGTCCCGGAGGAAGCAGTCACAGGTAGTGAGCATGAAGAGCAACATGAGTAAGCG
>NZ_LGDE01000015.1 GCF_001279725.1 Streptomyces sp. WM4235
CCCTCCCCCGGTTCCCACCGGGCCTCCACCGCCCCGTCGGCCTCCAGTCGGCCGAGCACGGGGTACAGCGCGCCGCCGCGGACGGTACCGAACCCCCGGGCGGCCAGTTCCTGCACCAGCGCGTAGCCGTGCCGCTCGCCCTCGGCCAGTACACCCGCGAGCGCGAGCGGCAACACCCCCCGCAGCCAGCCGGTCATGGGCTCTGCGTCGGCCATGCGGAAGCCCCCCTCTCCATGCCCGAGCTCGGACTAGTTCATTCTCAGGCTAGTTCGTTCTCAGACTAGTGTGGACACACGACCGCCCGGCGTCAACGACTCTCGGGTGAAGTCGACTTGGCTCCTCGTTCGCGCTCCGCCTCAGGAACCGAGGACCTTGCCCTTGGCCCGCTCGTACTCGGACGCCGTGATGGCGCCGCGGTTCTTGAGTTCGGCGAGCCGCGACAGTTCCTCGGCCTGGCCGGTGATCGCGTCGCCCTCGCGCGCGTAGGTGCGGAACGCCTCCTCCTGCCTTTGGGTGCGCCTGAGTTGACGTTCGCCCATCCCTCGCCCACGGACGATCAGGTAGATGAAGACACCCAGGTAGGGCAGCAGGATGACGAAGACGGTCCACCCGGCCTTGGCCCAGCCGCTCAGGTCGTCGTCACGGAAGACGTCACCGATGATGCGCATGAGGAGCACGAACCAGAACACCCAGAGGAAGCACAACATCATGGTCAAGAAGATGTTGAGCAGCGGGTAGTCGTAGTCCTCCGCCAGGTTGATCAGTGAGTTCTGCATGGCCCGGTCTCCTGTTGGTCGGGGCCGGACGACGGCCCTGGGTCCGTCCGCTTCCCGGGTGGGCGCGTTCGCGTCACGCGGGCACCGGAGCGAAGGGGTACAACTCGTCGGCGCCCGGTTGTACGACCCCGTAGCTGCTCTCCGGCACCTCGTTCCAGGCGCCGGGCAGGTCACCGAGGGGTTCGGACACGATGAGGCGGGTCCCCTCGGAGATGTCCCGCAGGAACGCGATGTCCGGGTGCAGCCTGCGCAGCGCGTCCACCCGGCTGCTGTAGAACAGCGACCGGGAGTCGTGGCCGCTGGAGTAGCGGAAGGCCCACACCCGCACGCCGTCGCTGATGGCGAGTGTCATCTGGAGCGGTGACTCCACCCCGTGGTCGCGGCCGACGCGCTCCACCACTCCCGCCATCCGGGCGACGGCGGTCGGCGGGTCCCGGTCGAGGCCGAAGGTGAGGGCCAGGAAGAACATCACCTCGGAGTCCGTGGTCCCCTCGATGTCGGCGTAGAGCGCGGGGTCGACGAGCAGGGTGAGGTCCCGGCGCATCAGGTGGAAACCGGCGATGGCCCCGTTGTGCATGAACATCCAGCGGCCGTGTCGGAAGGGGTGGCAGTTCGACTGCTGCACCGCCGTCCCGGTCGACGCCCGGATGTGGGCGAAGAACAGCGGCGAGCGGACGTGGTCGGCCATCTCCCTCAGGTTTCGGTTGTTCCAGGCGGGGCCGACATCCCTGAGAAGCGCGGGAGTGCTGTTGTCCTGCGAGTACCAGCCGACGCCGAATCCGTCGCCGTTCGTGGTCTCCACACCGAGCTTGGAGTGCAGGCTCTGGTCGATCAGCGAATGGGCCGGCTTGTACAGGATCGTGTCCAGCAGCATGGGAGTTCCCGAGTAGGCGAGCCACCGGCACATGCGTCATCACCTGGATCCCTGCGGCACCGCGAGCCGCGCGAGCACCGCATCGCATCGCTTCCGCCGCTCACGGCATCGCTTCGCCGCTCACGCCCGGCATTGAACCCGTCGCAACGGGTTCAATGCCGGCACCCCGGCGGTCGCCCACTGCGCGGGCAGTCTCATTCTCGGCTCCCGCGCGGAGGAGCGCGATACGGGGAGAGCCCGCGGCCCGCCCCCGACGAGGCACGGCCCCGCGAAGGATCCGGCACCGGCCGACCATGTGGAGGGGGTCGTCCGCGCACTGCCGGCCGGAGGCCGCGCTCGGCGTGCCGGGTCGGCCGGCGTCCCGCAGGGTGGAGGAATGGAGCGAGCGCCGATCTTCGTGCACCGTGTCAGCCCGTCGGGCGGGCGCCCGGTCGGTATTCGCGTGGGCGGAGTGGACACGATTCTCGGCGTCGCGCACGAGGACACCGATGTGATCGAGATGCTCAGGCGGATCGAGATCCCCGACCCCGACGAGCTGGTGCTGGGGGACTCGCCGCTGATCGAGTGGCAGGTCGACGGCCCGCACGTGTACGAGGCCGAGACCGGGCCGCCGCCTGCCGACCTGCCCTGACCCGGTGGATGTCGGGGCCCCGGCCCGAGGGGGGAGGTGGGGCGGCGCCGCTCCACCGACGACCCCACCCGGGAACGGCTACCCGCCCCCCGCCGCCGGTACCGCTGAAGTACGGTGCGCGGAGCCCTGCCCGGCAGCGTCCGGCAGGGGGCCACGCACCGTCCGTACCGCAGCCCGGGGATTGCGTCGGCCCCGTTCTCCATCGGGTTCGGGCTGGACTGCGGGAGCCGGTTCGGGCCCTGGGTTCCCTCGGATTCCCGCGCTCCCACGAGAAGTTGAGCCGTGATCACTCCGACTCTCCGGGGCGGACCGGGCGTGGCTCGACGTCCCGCGCCGCGGCCCGCCCTCCGGCGGCTGCGCCCACGCGGTGACGCGTCGAGCCCTTCTCCCTGCGGAGACGGATGGAATACTCGTGTCTCCCGTACGGTCAAGAGACGGCCACGCCCCGCCGACACGAACGCCGCGCACCTCAACTGGCTGGATCCGGCCGTCTTCGATGCCACCACCGGAACAGGAGCGCGCCATGCGCCTTTACGCCCAGACCCCGGCGAGGCGAAGCCGGCAGGTGCTCGCGGATCTGATCGCCGTGGCCGTGATCGCGGCCTCGGTGTGGTTCGCGCTGGCCGTCCGCGACGCGATCATGCTGCTGGCCGAGCCGGGACGGAAGGTGGAGAGTGCCGGTGACAACCTGGCCACCGGCCTCGACAGCGCCGGCGAAGCCGCGTCCAGAGTGCCGCTCGTCGGCGGCCTCCTGAAGAAGCCGCTCCAGTCCGCGGCCGAGGCCGGCACCGGGCTCTCCGACGCCGGACAGTCACTCCAGCACACCGTGGAGAACGTGGCCACACTGACCACGCTCGCCCTGATCGTCTTCCCGGTCACCTTCGTGCTGGTGCTGTGGCTCCCCCCACGCCTGCTGTGGATCCGGCGCGTCGCCACCACCCGGCGCCTCCTGGAAGCCCCCGGCGGCGCCGATCTGCTGGCCTTGCGCGCCCTCACCGGGCCGCCGACCGACCTCACGGCCGTCCCCGTCCCGCCGGCCGGCCTCGCCGACGCCTGGCGCCGCGGGGACCAACAGGTCATCTCCGAACTGTCCAAAGTCGCTCTCAGACGGGCGGGTTTGCGGCCCTGACAGGCGGAGCGCGGAAGACCCGACGGCGCGACCTGACCGCACGATCCGACGGCGCGACTCCCGCGAAGCGCCACCGGATCATCCCCACCGGTGACCGCGTGGTCGGTCCGCCATCGCCCCTCTCCTCCCCCCAGCAGCTCCGTGGCGCCTCGGGACTCCCCTCATGTCACAGACTGCGGCGAGACCCGCTGAGGAGCAGGCGTCGGGGCTCTGGCGACGGCGGGTGACGTCGTGTTTCCTGAAAGAAGCGCAGTTGAACGGATACACGGACACATCACCGGCCGCATCGCAACCCGCAGGCTTCCCGGACGAGTCGGTCGAAGGTCCGGCATACCGGGGGGTGAGGACTGCGGTACAGCGGCTCGGCCGGAACCCACGGCGCCGACGGTGTTCGGCGCGACGCAAGCCAGGCCGATGGGGGAACTCCATGACCGCCGCGCGCAACGTCCCGGACATCCTGTCGCAGGAGTTCGCCGAGAATCCGTACCCGACGTACCGGGCTCTGCGCGAAAGCGAGCCCCTCGTCTGGCACGAGGCGACGCAGAGCTACCTCATCTCCCGCTACGAGGACGTGGCCCGGGCGTTCAAGGACAAGGAGTCACTCTTCACCACGGACAACTACGCCTGGCAGGCGGAGCCCGTGCACGGCAAGACCATCCTCCAGATGAGCGGCCGGGAGCACTCCACTCGGCGCGCTCTGGTGGCCCCCGCGTTCCGGGGCAATGAGCTTCGGGAGAAGGTCGTCCCGGTCATCGAACGCAATGCCCGCGAGCTGATCGACGCGTTCCGCGACGTCGGGTCCGTCGACCTGTTGAGCGGCTTCGCCTCGCACTTCCCCATCACGGTGATCGCCGACATGTTCGGGCTGGACCGGTCCGGCCAGGAGCGAATCAGCGGTTGGTACCGGGCCTTCGTGGCGTTCATCGCGAACCTGTCCGGTGATCCCGAGTGCGCGGCGGCCGGCGAGCGGGCTCAGGTGGAGTTCGCCGCGTACATGCTGCCGATCATCAGGAACCGGCGGGACCACCTCGGTGACGATCTGCTGTCCGCGCTCTGCACCGCCGAGGTCGACGGGGTGAGCATGAACGACGAGGACATCAAGGCGTTTTGCAGCCTCTTGCTCACCGCCGGGGCCGAGACGACCGACAAGGCCATCGCCGGCCTCTTCGCGAACCTCCTGGCCAACCCGGGGCAACTCGCGGCCGTGCGGCAGGACCGCGGGCTCATCGACCGGGCCTTCGCGGAGACGCTGCGCTACAGCCCGCCCGTCCACATGATCATGCGGCAGGCCGCCGCCGATGTCCCGGTGAGCGGGGGCACCATCCCCGCCGGCGCCACCGTCACCTGTCTGATCGGGGCGGCGAATCGCGATCCCGGGCGCTACGAGGATCCGGACCGGTTCGACATCTTCCGCACCGACCTGACGGCGACCACCGCCTTCTCCGCGGCCGCGGACCACTTGGCGTTCGCGCTGGGGCGGCACTTCTGCGTCGGTGCGCTGTTGGCCAGGGCCGAGGTGGAGATCGCCACCAACCAACTCCTCGACGCGATGCCGGACATCCGGCCGACCGAAGGGTACGACCCGGCCGAGCAGGGTGTCTTCACCCGTGGTCCGAGGTCCCTGCTCGTGGAGTTCACCCCCGCCGGCCGCTGACCTGCGGGTTCGACTGATTGCCCTACCGCCGAACCCCTTGGACGGCGGGCGTGGACATGGCATATCGTCAGGCGGCTCGGGTCGCCCGTCAGGCGGCCCGTTGTCATGTCGCACGTGCACGTTCCCGTGGGGGGTACTCCGTCATGTCCTTCAACAAGCCCGGCCCGTCGCCGGCTCCGCAGCCCGAGGCCGGACCGATGACGCCGCCACCACCGCTGCCGGCGCCTCATCCCGCCCCGCTGCCGCCGGCCGCCGGTGTGCTGCGCTCGCCGGAGGGTCTGGCGACGGCCCTGACGGTGTTGTTGTCCGTGGGTGCCGCGATCGATCTCTTCTCGTCCGGGGTCAACCTGTACGTGTGGAGGCTGATGAAGGACCTCCTCGACGCCCCCGCGAGCGTCGAGGACGACAACATCGCCCTGGCCGACCTCCTCAACGGCGCGACCGGCGTCGCGCAGACCGTCCTGCGCCTGGCCACGATCGTGGTCTTCATCGTCTGGTTCCACCGGGTCCGCTGCAACGGCCAGGTCTTCCGTCCCGACGGATTCAGCCAGTCCGCCGGCTGGGCCATCGGCGGGTGGTTCGTCCCGATCGCCAACCTCTTCTTCCCCTACCGGACGGCGCGGGAGACCTGGAAGGCCAGCACGCAGCTCGCGCCCGACGGTTCGTACCGCCACGTCCCCACCGCCCCGGTGACCGCCTGGTGGATCGTGTTCGTCGCCACCCTGGTCCTCGACCGCGTCTGGTCCAGGCGGTACATCGCGGCCGACACGGTCGAGGCGATGCGCAGCGTCTCCGCGCTCGGCGCCGTCACCGACGTCGTCACCATCGTCGCCGCCGTGCTGGCCGTCCTCTTCGTGCGCAAACTGACCGCGCTCCAGCGGGTCAAGGCCACGCAGGGCCCGATCGCCGCGGCCTGACGGGGGTCATGGTCCGGCGGTCCGACACTGGACCCTCTGTGCCACGACCGGTTCGCGAAACCGTCCTCGGGACGGTTTCGCGGACGGCCTCGCGACAGGGCTTGGCCGCGCGCCCTACTCGACGAAGTACGAGTCGTGCCGGATGAAGAACTCGGTGCGTTCCTCGTCGGTCGCGTTCGCGAGCTGCGACAACCCCTCGAAGTACTCTTCGCGCGGCGCCCCCGGCGCGAACACCATCAGCATCTCCGCCGGGGCGTCCGAATCATTGCGGAAGGCGTGCAGGCCGCCCTGTGGCACGAAGAGGAAGTCGCCCTTCTTCGCGTCGATCCAGTCCGCGCCGTCGAAGAGCCTGACGGTCCCGTCGAGGATGAAGAACGACTCCGAGATCGTCTTGTGGAAATGGGTCTTCGGACCTCCCGCGCCGGCGCTCATCTCCACCCGGTAGAGGCCGAACTCCCCTTTCGTGGAGGCCTTCGTGGCCAGGTAGTGCGTCGCGTCGCCGTTCGGGGACGACAGCTCCGCCGGCGTGTCGACGGGCCTGAACACCGCGCTGACCTCGCCCTCGTCTCCCCCGTAGCGTGCCTCCGGATACGACGGATACGACATGTCTGTCCCTCCCGTGTCACTCCCGCGTGTACATGGACCTGTGCAGCCGTGACAACCAGCCGTCCGGTGCCGTTCTTCCCCCGGCTCTCTCGCGTCCTGGGCGGAGGCCTGCGGGGCTCCCCGCGTGGAGCCCGAACGGGAACCACGGATGGACCGGCCGAGGCGGGGCAGCAGCGGGACATGGCTGTCCTTCGAAAGCTCGCCCGCCCCCTGCTCGCCGCCCCGCACATCGTGGAGGGCCTGCGCACCCTGCGCCGGCCCGAGACCGCGGCGGAGGTCTTCCAGCCCTTCGCCGAGGCCGTCGGCAAGCGCGTTCCGGCGTCGGACGGCGACCCGCTGAAGCTGGTACGCGTCCACGGCGCGATCCAGGTCGGAGCGGGCCTGATGATCGCAACGGGACGTGCCCCTCGGCTGGCCGCGCTCACGCTCGCCGCCACGGTGGTGCCGACCGCTCTCACGGGCCACGCGTTCTGGACGGTGAAGGATCCGGAGGAGCGTGCCCGGCAACGCGCCCGGTTCCTGACCGACCTCGCCGCGGTGGGAGGTCTGCTCATCGCCGCCGCGGACACCCACGGAAAGCCCTCCCTCGCCTACCGTTCCCGGCACGCGCTCGACCACCGGCATCCGGTGAGGGCCGTCCGCCGTCCCGTGGAAGCGGCCGCGGCGACCACGGCCGCCCGGGTCAAGGCGGCCGCCGCTCTCGCCGACCCTCGCTGACAGGGCCCGCCGGTCGCCGGTCCCCGTGGGCGGCGGCGTCACGGACGCACAAGGCGTCCGGGGTCGTGATCGCCGCCGGAAATGACCGCTCGCAGTGAGGAGAACCCCATGGCAGACGTTCGCCGGACCGTTCGGCGGCTGTCCGTCGGCACCCTGTTCCGGCCTGCCGCGCTCGACCCGCGCCTCTTGGCGCGGACGGTGACCGTGGCGGTCCGTGGTGGCCGGCGGCGCACGGCCGCCGTGTCCGCCGCGGTCTGCGCCACCGCCGGCGAGCGCCGGGTGTGCCCCGGCCCGCTGGTTGGTACGGACCCGGCCGCCGTGTACGGAGCACGGTGCGACGCGAATACGCCGGCCGGCGGCCCGGACGCCTACGCGGGCGGCGCCGCCCGTCGCGAACGGGCTCACGAGGCGGTCGCGTCCCGTACCACCGGCCCCGACGACCTGGCCTCACTGCTGAACATGCTGGACCTGCGGCCGGGCCCCGACGAGAGGGGCACGGGACCCGGAGGCGACGGATGGTCCCGCGGCGGCGACGGAGGCTGACGGCCTACGCCGGACGCCGTGTGCTGCGTACGCTGGCGTCATGCGCATGCGCCCCACTCTGACCTGGACCCCCACCGAGGACCTGCGGCCCGGCACCACTGATCCGGGGCCCGTCGCCGATGCCCTGGAGGCCGGCGGGGTGCTGGTGCTGAGCGGGGCGGGCATGTCCACGGAGTCCGGCATCCCCGACTATCGGGGCGAGGGCGGAAGCCTGAGCCGGCACACCCCGATGACATACCAGGACTTCACCACCAGCGCCGCGGCCCGACGCCGCTACTGGGCACGCAGCCACCTCGGCTGGCGCACGTTCGGCCGCGCCAGGCCCAACGCCGGGCACCGGGCCGTGGCGGCCTTCGGGCGCCGCGGACTGCTGTCGGGCGTGATCACCCAGAACGTCGACGGACTGCACCAGGCCGCCGGCAGCGCGGACGTGGTGGAGCTCCACGGAAACCTGGGCCGGGTCGTCTGCCTCTCCTGCGGCGTCTCCGGCTCGCGCCGGGAACTCGCCCTGCGGTTGGAACAGGCCAACGCGGGCTTCGAACCAGTGGCCGCGGGACTCAACCCCGACGGCGACGCCGACCTCACCGACGAACAGGTCGGGGACTTCTCCGTGGTGCCCTGCACGCACTGCGGCGGCATCCTCAAGCCGGACGTGGTGTTCTTCGGCGAAACCGTTCCGCCCCGGCGGGTCGCACACTGCCGCGAACTGGTCGGTGCGGCGGCCTCCCTCCTGGTCCTGGGCTCCTCGCTGACGGTCATGTCCGGACTGCGCTTCGTCCGTCAGGCGGCCCAGGCCGGGAAGCCCGTACTGATCGTCAATCGGGATCCGACCCGCGGCGACAGGCACGCCGTCACCCGGGTCGAACTCCCTCTGGGAACGACCCTCACCGCCCTGGCCGACCGCTTGGACATCCCCATGGACGACTGAGGGGCGCCCGACCGGATCGGGCCCGATCCGGTCGAAGGCGTGTGGGCCATGTGAGCCTACTGGGCCTTGTGGGCCGAAGGCCGGATGTCCGGTGCCGCCGCGGTGTGCGGGCCCGGGTGGGTCGTCGTCCCGCCGGTCACAGGCCGGCGGCGCCCTCGACGAGCAGAAGCACACCGATCACCGACAGGACCACGGCGGTGACGGCGCTGTTGTGGATCTCCAGCCAGGTCCTCGCCCGGCCCAGAGGGCCCAGGACCCGCTCCCCCACGACGACGTGGAGCAGCAGCGGGATGGCCACGGTGGACGCCGCGACGGCGGTGAACACCACCACGGCCGTCACCGCGCGGGACGGCCCCGCTTCGGCGGAGCCGACGGTCAGGCCGGCCGCCGCCGAGAGCAGGGCGACCTTCGGGTTGGCCGCGGACAGCAGCAGCCCCAGCCGCAGGGCTTTCACCGGGGTGGCGTCGGTGAGGGTCCGCATCCAGGCCGGGGTGTCCTTCTTCGCTCGTGAGCGCCACTGCCGCACGGCCAGCAGAAGGAGGACCACGCCGAGGGCCGCTTTGGTCCAGGATGCCCAGGTGGGTGTCTCCTCGTGGACCTCGATGACGGCGGCGAGCAGGGCGAGGGCGACCGTCACCGCGAGAACGCCGGCCGTCCAGCCGGCCAGGAAGGACCCGGCGGTCACCCGGGGGCGGGGCGTGAAGAGCAGGAAGACCGCGGGAACGACGGGGACCGGTGACAGCGCGATACCCAGTGCGAGCGGCACGACCTCGCCGAGCAGTTCTCCCACAGGCCAACCTCCTCGCGGCGTGTCCCCCGGCCCGGAGTGCGGCCTCGGCCGGGTACCGCCGCTTGTCGTGCGCGTCCGGCGCCGAGCGGGAAGGGCCCGTGTCCCGGAACTCCGGAGGGCGGCGGGACCCCGACAGGCGTGCGCAATCTATCGGCCTGAACGGGCGATGAGGCACTGCCTCGCCGAAGCCCCGCCCCCGTGCCGTGGTCGCCACGGCTCACGGGTCACGGCTCCGTCGTGGTCACGGAACTCAGCAGGGCGAGCCCCAAGGGGGTGATGCGGTGCAGTACGGATCCGCCGCGGCGGCTGGTGGTGATCAGATCCGCGTTCCGCAGCACCGTCGCGTGCTGGCTGGCGGCTGCCACCGAGAC
Source organism: Streptomyces sp. WM4235 (assembly GCF_001279725.1). Lineage (GTDB taxonomy): Bacteria > Actinomycetota > Actinomycetes > Streptomycetales > Streptomycetaceae > Streptomyces. The sequence continues at coordinate 9,937 of NZ_LGDE01000015.1, forward strand.
GTTGAGGCGGCGGGCCAACTCGGTCGTCGTGCTGCCTTCGGCCGTCACCCGCAGTGCGGCGGCTCGCGTGCGGCCGAGCAGGGATTCCAGGTTTCGGCCCGAGGGGCCGGCCACACCTGCCGCACCGGCCGACCCGCCGCCGGCCAGCGGCTCGCGGAGGGCCGGTACCGTCAGCCGGGGTGGCTGCGTGGTGTCGAGCGGGTCCCACAGCAAGCTCACCGAGTGCGGCGAGAAGACGGTTGGGGTGACGATGAGTCCCCTTCCCCTGAGGTGCACCTCGACCACGCGCGGGTAGGGAGCCTCCAGAACCGGCGGCCGCCAACGGACCAGTGGTGCGCAGAGCGAACGCAGCAGCAGATCGACCCCTCCCTCGAGCAGCACGTTCATGTAGCGGGAGGACAGCGCGGCCAGTTCGGACCGCCCTTTGTGCCAGTAGGGCTCCACGGCCAGCCGATGGCAGGGGCGCAGCGCCTCGGCGAGTTCCCGCCGCGCCTCGCGGTCCCCCTCGGACACCCGCCTTGCCCAGGGCAGGTGTTCCAGGGGGAAGTCGATGCCTTCGAACTCCCGTCGCAGACGGGCCGCCGGTGCGTGGAGCAGGTTGTCCACGGCGTGTTCCAGGCAGGGCCCGTCCCCCATCAGGGCGAGCAGGTCGAGCCCGGGCCCACGCACCGGCAGCAAGGACGTCAACGGGCGGGTGTTGGCCCCCATGCGACCCGCGACGGCCGCCCGCCACGAGCGGAAGTGGGGGCTGTCCCCGCTCCCCCGCAGCAGTTCCAGGCTGTAGTAGGTCTCCGCCGCGACCCCGATCGTCGCGGCGACGCGTGTCCGCGCGAGATCTTCCGCCGTGAAGTGAATGCGTAACACCGATCGGCCCCCTGTCGGTGCTGGAGCGTGCCCGCGCACCCGCAGCATTCCCCGGCCAGGGTCACCACACGCCTTCCGATCGCCTCTCGGATCGGGGCGAAACAGGCTCGGGTGCCCTATGGCCGGGGGCGGATGCACAGCGGACACGTCCGCGCCGCGCCGCGCCGCGCCGGAGAGGGTTACGTGATGCGGCAGCCGGCTCCACCGACGTAGTTCGCGTCCCTGATCTGGCTCTTGAGGCCGAGCCGCGTATCGCCGGGTCCGACGCAGATGGTCCGGTCGAAGCCCCGGACGACGTCGAGTTTGATCTTGATCGTGGTGGGGCCACAGTGGTTGTAGAACGCGATCTCCCTGCCCGCGTAGTACCCGCACACTGCCTGGGTTCCCGCTCCCTCGGCGCTGCCCGCGCTGCCCGCGCTGGCGGGGGTGATCGTGCTCATCACCGCAGCGGAGCCGAGAACGGCGACCGCCATCCATCGCCGCATGCCGTTGACCCGTAAGCGCTGCATTCCTGCCACACTCCTCTTCCTCTCGGGCGGGGTCTTCACCCCTTTGCCGCAGCACAGACTGGCAGAGCCGTCCGCGCACCGGCAAGCCTCTAAGCGACCACTTAAAGCCGCAGGTGAGACCCCCTTCCTGGCCGTTCCCTGGCTCGTTTCACCCAGCTCTCGCACACGGGTTCGCAGGTCTGCCTCAGCACTGCGAGGGAGCACGCCCGGCCAGGCGCGCCACGCCCGCTCACGGCGCGGCCGGGCCGTGCGCACGACGCAGCACCGCCCGGTCCCGGCGGCGGTAACGTAGGCATGTGGGGCAACTCCTCAGGCTGCGGGAGACGGATCTCTCGACGGGCGAGAGGCGGTGCGCGCATGGATCCCGAGCCCTTCGACGAGGTCACGAGCCCGGCCGCCCGGGCCGCGGGCGGCTGGCTCGGGGGGCTGCCCGTGGCGGTGCTCGCCACCGGCAGCGACGGCCGGATCGTGCGCTGGGACACGGCCGCGCACGAGTTGTTGGGATACACCCCGCGCGAGGTCATCGGCCGCCACATCGCCGATCTGTTGCATCCGGGAGTGGACCGGAGTCTCGGCAGGTCGTTGTGGGAGAAGGCCGTCACCGCCCGCGGCGTGATGGGTACCGTGACCGCCTGGCACCGGGACGGGCACCCGGTGGAGGTGGAGATCTGGGCGGCGCCCGTCCCTGCCCGTCCGCGCGGCGGGACGACCGTGCTGGTCTTCGCCGCCGATGCCGCCGCCGCCCAGCGGATCCGCGGTTCCTCCGCGGTGTGGGACGGACTGTTCGCCCGCTCCCCGGTCGGCATCGCCCTCTTCGACACCCGGTTGCGCTTCCTGCGGGTCAACCCCGCCTTGGAGGCGATGAACGGCCTGCCGGAGGCCGCTCACGTCGGTCGACGTCTGGCCGAGGTGCTGCCCGGGGTGAACGCGGCCGCCATGGAAGTCCTCATGCGGCAGGTACTCGAAGACGGTCGGCCCGTCCTCGACTCCCGTCGTATCGGCCGTACTCCGGCCGCCCCGGACCAGGACAGGGTGTGGTCGTGCTCCTACACCAGGCTGGAGGACACGGACGGGCACCCCCTCGGACTGGCCGCCTCCCTGATCGACATCACGATCCAGGAGCAGACCCAGCTGGAGGCCGAGGCCGGCCGGCGCCGCCTCGCGCTGATCAACGCGGCCACGTACCGCATCGGCACCAGCCTGGACCTCGAGCGCACCGCGCAGGAACTGGCCGACGTCACCGTCCCGGAGCTCGCCGATCTGGTCACGGTCGACGTCCTGGAGTCCTTGGCCGCGGGCGCGGAGATCGGTTCCGGCCTGGTGGCCGGGACCCGCCTGCGCCGCCTGGGCAAAGCCCCCTTCGACTCACCCCTGGCCGAGATCCTCGCCCCGCTCGGGCGCACCCTGATCTTCCCGTCGGCCGCGCCCTACACCCAGGCGCTCGCCGACCGCCACGCCTTCGTCGTCCCCCGCCTCGACGAGAATTCCATCGCGCCCGCGGCCCGTCACTCCCCGGCGCCGGCCGAGCTGCTGAAGCACGGAGTGCACTCTTTCATGATGGTGCCGCTGCTCGCCCGGGGAACGGTGCTGGGCCTGGCCACGTTCTACCGCTGCACCACGCCGGAGCCCTTCGGCGACGAGGACACCGCCCTCGCGACCGAACTGGCCGCGCGGGCCGCCGTGTGCGTGGACAACGCCCGCCTCTACCACCGCGAGCACGACACCGCCCTCATCCTGCAGCGCAGCATGCTGCCCCAGCACATCACCCCGCCCCCCGGCATCGAGGTCGCCCATCGCTACCTGCCCGCCAGTGACGTCAACGAGGTGGGCGGCGACTGGTACGACGTGATCCCCCTGACCGGCGACTCCGTGGCGCTGGTGATCGGCGATGTCATGGGGCACGGCATCCAGGCCGCGGCCGTCATGGGCCGGCTCTCCGCCAGCGTCCGCGCCCTGGCCAGGCTCGACCTCGACCACGACGACATGTTCCGCCAGCTCCAGGCCGCCCTGGACGACCTGGCCGACCCGATGCTCGCCACCTTCCTCTACGTCGATCTCGACACGGCGACCGGGGCCTGCCGCATCACCTGCGCCGGCCATCCTCCGCCCGCACTCGTCACCCCCGACGGCGCCGCCCGCCTTCTCGACGTACCGCCGGGACTCCCCCTGGGCGTCGGTCCCACCCGCTTCACCACCACTCACACCACGCTGGCTCCGGGCAGCGTGATCGTTCTCTACACCGACGGTCTCATCGAGGCACGCGGCACCGACATCGACGACCGTCTGAGCGAGCTCACCCATCTTCTGGCCGAGCCCGCGCCGTCCCTCGACGCCCTCTGCGACAGTCTCGTCACCCATCTGGTGCCCGCTTCGGCCGACGACGACATCGCTCTGCTCGCCGCCCGCCTGAACAAACCCTGACGCGATCGGAGAACG
>NZ_LGDE01000016.1 GCF_001279725.1 Streptomyces sp. WM4235
GGACGCGCCTTCTTCTTCCCCATGCTCTCCATGATGAACATCATCCTTCCGGGGCCCAAGCCCCTGATCTCCGATGTCCGTCAAAGCGGATCAAGCCCAGGGGATCGCACTCACGCTGAGACTCGGGCTCGGGCTCGGCGCGGCGGCTTCGGGTCCACCGGAGCAGCCGGCTGACAGGGCGGCGCCGACAACGGTCAGTACGAGTGCGAATGCGCGGGTCCGCATGTGTCCCCCTGGGCGACGGGTGGGCCTTCAACTGGTCCCCGACCACGCTGCCTTACCGCACCTCCCCACGCGTCTCCTCGTCGAGTTCGAGGCGCATTCGTAACAGGCGGCCAACCGGTCGAGCTCTCGACGGCCGCGTCGTTCGTTCAGCCGAGCATCGGGGCACCGAACAGGCCGGGAACGGGCGAGATGCCTAGCATCGGTGCAAAGCGCACCCATCGACCACGCACACCGTTCGATATTTCCATGGAGGCGTCATGTTCCCTCGGGGCCGTCGGTTGGCGAGCGCCTGCACCCGTACGGTCCTGGTCGGCATGCTTGTCACCGGGTGCGCCCTCGCCTCGCCCACAGGTGAGGGCCTCGGGGGGCCCGGCAGCAACGCCGGGACCGAGGTCGCGGTGGGCGCCTACCTCCACTACGGCTCGCCCGGCGTGGAGAGGATGCGGGGCCTCTCGCACTGGCTCGGGGGCACCGAGCTGCGCGCCGGGCACACCTACCTGCCCGGAGACACCTGGTCGAACATCGAGGGAGCCCCCGATTCCTTGCGCAGCTGGGTCCGGTGGCGCCCCCAAGCTGTAGCGGGAAGCCGCCGGGGCCAGGGGCGCCTGCCCGTGCCGTTTCGACCGTGTTGGCGTTGATCCAACCGTGGACAGCCCGGCCTCCCCGCTCGCGGGTTCGCCGGCTGCTGTCGGATCTGTCGGTGGCGTGGTGATGCGTTGCCGCATTTGGGAGGGAACGCACGTGAAGAAGAGGGCCTTGTTCACCGGCACCGTGGTGTGCACCGCGGTGCTCATCGTTTCGCAGGCCGCCACCGCGGGTGCCGCTGTGCATCAGGGCGGTCTGCATTTCGGTGCGCTGCTGTTTGACGGCCCGGGTGCGGATCTGCCCCGGACGAACAGCAAGCTGAACGCCGAGTACGTCGACCTCCACAACAACACAGGACAGGCCCTGCACCTGCGCGGCTACACCGTCAAGACCGCCGCCGGAGCCTTGTACACGTTCCCGGCGTTCACCCTCGCGGCGTGGAAGACGGTTCGCTTGAAGAGCGGACAGGGCAGTAGCACTGCTGCCACCGTGTTCCGGCAGAAGGACACCTTCTGGTTCAACAACTCCTCCGGTGCCCTCACCCTGACTGCGCCGGGCAGGGCCAAGAAGGACACGTGTGCCTGGAAGGCCAACGGCCGCGGCTACACCACCTGCCACTGACCTCTAGCGCCGACCAACACCCGGGCACTCGCCCCGCGGTGATATTCGGGCCTTGAGTCGGCCAGGGTGCCTCCATGCCGGCCGCTGGCAGCCGCACCAAAACGCCCCGCGTCGCGCCCCCTGGCTGCCGGCGTACTGATCCCCGCAGCGGGCCGCCTGCCGTACGACGCCGAGGGCTTACCCGGTCGCGGAGTCAGTGCGGGGTGGCACCGCTCTCATCAACTTGTTCGGTTCTGGAGATGCGCGTGTACCCGCCCCCTGAAGTGACCTTGCCTTAGGCAGTGTCTTCAAAGGGGTTTGAGCCAGAGGAACAGGGACGCGATGGTGACGGCTGCCTGGTAGGACTCGCGGGTTTTGTCGTAGCGAGTGGCGATCGCGCGGTACTGCTTGAGGCGGTTGAAGCAGCGTTCGACGACGTTGCGCTTCTTTTAGAGCTCCTTTTTGAAGAAACGCGGTCTGCCTCCGTCACGGCCTCGTCGGGACCGGTTGGCCCGCTGGTCGCGGCGCTCGGGAATGGTGTGGCCGATCCCGCGTTTGCGCAGGTAGGTGCGTATCTTGCGGGAGCTGTAGCCCTTGTCGCCCAGGACGTGGTCCGGACGGGTTCGGGGCCTTCCGGGCCCGGCCCGGCGGACCCTGATGGTGTCCATGACCTCCTCGAAGTGGGTGCAGTCGGCGGCGTTGCCGCCGGTGAGGACGAAGCCGAGAGGCCGGCCGCGACCATCGCAGGCCAGGTGGATTTTCGTGGTCAGTCCGCCTCGGGATCGTCCGAGGGCGTGATCACATACTTCGTCCCCCTGCTCCGCCCCTTTTTCCGGGCGCCCGCTGCATGCTGATGGGCCCGCGCGACCGTGGAGTCGACCGACACCAGCCAGTCGATGTCACCGGCCGCGTCCTTTTCCGCCTGGACCGCTGCCAGCATCCGCGTGAACGTCCCGTCCAGCGCCCACCTGCGAAAACGCGTGTACAGAGTCCGCCAGGACCCGTACCGCTCCGGCACATCACGCCACGCCGACCCCGTCCGCAGCTTCCACACGATCCCATTCAGCACCCGCCGGTCGTCCAGCCGCGGCCGCCCCGAAGCCGACCGCGGCAACAACGCGGACAACGCGTCCCACTCCAGATCCGACAGCTCATGACGACGCACCATGCAACACATGATCCCCCATCAGAACCCTTTGAAGACACGGCCTAGCCGGTCCCGGTGCGTCGGTGGCATCCGCTGCTGGCTGTTCCCGCCGTGGTCCTCGCGACGCTGTTCGTGCCGCCCTTCGGGGCGGCGCTCGCGTTCATGGCGCGCTGGGACAAGGCCGGCAGGGCGGTGACGGTCGTCTTGGCCGCGGTCTGGTTCGTGGTGCTTCTCGCCGCCGTCAGCTCGGGACAAAAGCCTGTGCAAGGCGATGCCAAGCCGCAGGTTCAGCCGGTTGTCACCGTCACGGTCACCGCAGTACCCCCGCCCGCGCCGGTGGCTTCGTCCAAGGCCCCCGTGGCTTTCCCGTCTCCTCCCACGCCGCCCGCCCCCACATCGAGTGCGCCGGCGTCGGCTGCCGCTGTCGCGCCGCCTGCTGAACGGCCGCCGGTACCGCGGCCAGCCACGGCCGACGACGGCAAGACCCCAAGCCGGGCCGACGCCCCCGCGATCACTCGACCCTCATCAGACGATGGCAGCGCCAGCAGCTCCGGCTCCGGCGGGGGTGTCTCGTACCGGAACTGCACCGCCGTCCGCCAGGCCGGAGCCGCGCCGATCCGCCGTGGGGATGCCGGGTACGGATCGCATCTCGACCGTGATGGCGACGGCATCGCCTGCGAGTGACCGGGGGATGGCGACGGATGGCCGAGCACCTCGTCGAGGGCAACCTCGCCGGGCTGGACGAGCAGACCGCCACGGGCCCGGGCGGCGATTCACGCCTGCCGGGTGCTGTGATGGCGCCACCGTATCCCCGGGGCATGCCCGTGACCTCGCTATCCGTGCCTCCGAGTACCAACTCCGCCAGACACCCTCCACGGGTCCAGGGTGTCTGGGCGTACTCCCTGACTGCTCTCTCGGGAGTCTGTCGGGTTATCGCACGTACCGGCTCTAAGGGATGAAGATGCTGCGCAGAAACCGTTGGCCAACTCTTGTTTGCTGCTACCAATTACCTTGCGTTCGGAACCGAGATGGCAATCCATCGCGTTCGGGCGTGAATCCCATTTCTTCAGCACGAACGGATTTCGCCCTCATGGCAATCGCCCTTCGCAAGACGCTCGCTCTCACGACGCTGGCGCTGACCGCTTCCCTCCTGCCGGCCGCCGGGGTGCAGGCCGCGGTATCCACCGTCCCGGCTCTCCGTGCTCCCGGGCTCTACTGCCTGGCGAATGCCTGGAACACCCCGAACGTCTCCACGAAGCCGTGTGACCCGAAGGACCAGGGCCAGCACTGGACCCTTGCGGGCCACCAGATCTTCCTGACCAACGCCCCGGCCTACTGCCTCGCCAACACCTGGAACGCCGCGGACGTCTCGGTGAAGCCGTGCAACCCGAAGGACCAGGGCCAGTACTGGAATGTTGCGGGTCAGCAGATCGCCCTCTCCTACGCGCCGGCTTATTGCTTCGCCAATGCCTGGAGCACCCCGAACGTCTCGACCAAGCCGTGCGACGTGAAGGACCAGGGCCAGCGCTGGGTGATCTTCAAGGACCAGATCAGCCTCGCCGCCGCCTGACCCTCGCCGGCCCAGACCGTTGTGGTCGGCATGTGTCCTGGCCGACGGTGAAAGTGTCTGGGCCCCGACCTGGGGGAGTAGGTCGGGGCCCAGCGAGGTGCAGCGGCCGAGGCTGCGCGGGGGTTAGTGACGGAAGGTGTCCTTGAAGTCTTCCTTGGCCTGGTCGGCGTGGCCTTCGGCGGTCATGCGCTGGTTGCCGACGGCGCGGCCGACACCTTCACGCCTGGCTGGCGGCTCGTCGTACGCCGAAGAGACCGACGAGCCAATGAAGGCTGCCCACGGAGAGGTCGCCGTCCTTGATTCAGGCGTGCCGCTTCCTTGTGATGCGGTCACGGGGCTGGGGGGTAGCTTGGCGGCGGAGGATACGAGGGCGTCCGGTCGGGCTTGGACAGTGCAAGCCGAACCAGAGCGGCGACGGCCCCGGGTCCCACGGCCATGGCCGCGAGGACGGCGGGCATCCACTGAGGAGAGATCGTGTCGTCGTTCCTGTATGCCTCGGCGGCGCTGCTAGTCATGGGTCCCGAGGGCCGCTCGACATCCGACGCGAAATCCTCTGCGTGCTGCACTCCGTAGTAGGCCGCGAACGCGACGGTCAGGATCGAGACGCTCAGGACGATGCCGAGCCAAAGGCGTCGCGCGGACGAGCTTCGCATGGGAATGAGGGCAAGCAGCAACCATGGAACAGCCAAGAATGCAAGAGCGGTCAGAGCCATGTGTCCCCCAAATGCGCGTAATCGTGCCGGAGTTGACTGTCACCCATACTGCGGTGATTCTCGTTGTGATTCACGCGATGGGAACAATGCATGTGAAGCAGCAGGTAGAGCCCCTCCCGGCTCCCCTTCCGGCACAGTGGTCCGCCACCGAGACTGGAGCTCCTCAGGCGTGGGGTGCTCGGTGGGCAGGGGGGGTTGTGTGGGGACCGGGCGAGTTCATGGCGTGTCGCCGGTGGGGACGGCTTTGCCGTTCATGACCCACAGGCCGAGGTTGTGCCATATCTGGGTCTGCGGTTGAAAGATCTTGTTCTCGTGAACGACCCCACGTCGTGCCCATTACCGCAGCTCACACCGTCCGTAAGAGGATCTCCCGGCACGCTGACACCCTTTCTCTCTTCCCCTGATACGTCAGCGAAGGGGAAGAAGTCCACTCCCATGGCCGGGAAGGCACGGGCCGATGCGCTGCGGTTGCTGGGGTGTGTGCGGATAGCGACGGTGCGGCAGATGGCTTCCGGGATTGTCGACGGGCGCTGTCAGGGCCGGCGACGGAATGACGCCGTGTCGAAGCCCTCCGACTCCGGCCCGCCGGTCCGGGGGCTGTGCGCAGCGGAAAGCTCCGGTGCCCTGTGAGGGACTGCCCGGGGGCTCCGGGGGCTGGCGGGGTCAGACCTTGCTCGTCCAGCTGTTCACCGGCATCGCGCGCGCAGGCGGCCACGTCGCCCACTCGTTCCCCGGTCTCGTGTAGTCCTGCCTCGTCGAGTTCGACAGAGAGTGTTCCGAGGGCGGTGATCGTGTGTTCGGTGATCTCGCCGGTCGCGTACAACCGACTGATGGTGCCGCCGTCCCGGTGCGGTCGCAGGATCTCGCGCACGTCGTCGTCCGTCAGTTCGTCCATGAGGTCAGGGTAGGGACGGCCCACGGACGAGCAGCGTATTTCGGGCGTGCCGTCCCGCGCACGGGTGGGCCGACGGCGAGCCCCGGCGGCCCGTGAGGACCGCCGGGGCTGCGTCGGGCCGCGCTGTCCTCAATCAACCCTGGAGTCAGGGTGGTTGGCATCCCCCCTGCTCGTTGGGGGTGTGCGGCATGAGCTGAAGTGGAGAGGTCGGCAACGCACGTCGCCGAGCGGTGCGCCCGTGTGCGCCTTTAGCGCAGTGTGGTCGATATGGGGACTGTGATGATCATGTGAAATCACCCAGAATCTCGGGTCGCATCAGACTCCGATGCGTATTTCGGACATCAAGCAGGGCATGAGAATGAAGAGAAGAGCGGATACCTGGCGGCTCTTGTCGCGATGTTCCTTTCGTTCATGATGATCAACTTGACGTCTTCCTACGCATGGGCGGCCGGCGGGGATTGGAAGAACAACACGCCCAGCTCGGTCAAGTGCGCGACGCCGCAGGGCAACAGCAACGCCAACGGGACCGTTCTCACGCTGTGGGACTGTACGAACTCCTACGCCCAGAAGTTCCAGCTCACCAGCGACAATCACACGCTCATTCACGTGGCGAGCGGAAAGTGCCTCACCTCAAGGGCAACAGCACCGCCAACGGGACCGTTCTTACGCTGTGGACCTGCACGGGCAGCAACCTGCAGCAGTGGGAGGTGGGCGACTACAGCCTTGCCCGCAACAGGACGACCCGTTGGGTCGGTGACAAGTGCGTGACCAACTACGGCGACAGCCAGGCCAACGGCACCTGGATGACTCTGTGGACCTGCTCCGGAGACTGGCCCCGCTCCCAGGACTGGGCCATGAACTGGTACCACTAGTTTCCCCACCCCATGACACCCTCGCGCCCAGAAATGGTCCGGGGGTGTCGTGTTGACCGCGCCAGGCACGCTCGGCGAGAGGGAGCAGAGCGGAGCCTCGGTGCGTACGACCGCAACCAGGCGACCGGCTTCCCAGGCGGGCGTACTACCTCTTCGAGGAGTGAGCCTGCCCGAGTCCGGCCCCGCCCGGCGCACCCGGTCGACGCCGGGTTCGACGAACCTACCGGGCGGTCAGTCTGCTTCTCCCTTTGGTCGCCGGCCGGGCGCCGAGATCCCCCGAGCGGCGAGGGAGGCCGATACTCGCCGCGGTGGGTGTGGTCGGCTCTCTGGCGGTCTCTGTCGGGCCGTGGGGGCCTCGGACGGTCAGGCTGGGCTACCTCGTGGACATCGTCCGTGGGGAGGCCCCGGGTGCCCTTGCAGCCGCCCGTTGACCCGATGTTGACGCAAGCCGCCGAGGCGATCCCCGGGCCCGGTGTCGTGGCGGACGGGCTCGCCTTTGAGTAGAAGTTCGACGACCACCGGGCGATCCTCTTCACCTCGGCCGGGCAGGGCGGCCGGGTGCTGCTCCAGACCCGTCGGGGGCGCTCGTCCAGGACCGGTTTCCCGACCTCGTGGCGGCGGCCGAGAAGCAGTTGCCGGGCGGTCTGGTCCTCGACGGTGAGTTGCTCGTGTGAGACCCGGAGGCCGGTCGGTTGTCGTTCGAGGCGTTGCAGCGCCAGGCCGCCGCCCGCGCCCGCACCGCCGCCACCCTCGCGGCGGGCCTGCCGGCCTACTGCGTCCCCTTCGAAATCCTCCAAGCCGATGACGTCGAGTTGCTCGCATTGCCGTACCGGGAGCGCCGCAGGCGCCTGGAAGTCCTCTTCGCGGCCCGGGGGCTGACGGCTCCGTGGACGCTGTGTCCGATGACCACCGATGTGGCCAAGGCCCGGGAGTGGTTGGGGGACTGGACCGACGTGTCAGGCGTCGAGGGCTTGGTGGTCAAGGGGATGAGCCAGCGCTACCGGCCGGGCGCGCGTGCCTGGACCAAGATCCGACGTCGCGACACACCGAGGCGATCATCGGCGCCATCACCGGCACCCTCGCCCGCCCTCAGCTCCTGGTCCTAGCCGCCGGCGCTGTCGCGCTATCGCGGGGACAGCACTCTCCCGTTACGGGACAAGCCATAGGCTCCGGCCATGACTACCGATCAGTGGTACGTCCTCATCGAGGAGGACACCCGGACGACGCGCAGTGCCGACGGAGTGCAACTCAAACTGCACCGCTGGACACTGGTGGCCACCCACCCCGTCAACGGCACGGAGGAACAGGCTCGCGCCGTGGCCGAGGACGCGGCCCTGCACCACCTGCCGGGGATCCTGGCCCGTCACGCGAGACCGGGGGACGTCCCGGCGCGTCAGGCCTTCCTCACCTCGGACGGCGCCTGGCTGGTCCAACTCAGGCAGCGTCGCCGCGAGTGCCACCTCCGCGTGAGCATCGCCCGTCTGATCCACACCCGAGAAGAGACCCAGGCCCCGCCGAAGACCCTCAAGGAGAAGTTCCGCCACGCCCTCGAAGGCCCCGAACCATCCGAAGCCTCCTGGACACCGAGGACCTAGTACTGCAACGGTCTTTGTACTGATGGTTGGGCAGTTTCTGGTGGTGTGTGGCCGCGTGGTTTGTAGTGGCTGACGCGGGCTTGGTGTTGTCGTCGGCGGCGCCAGTGGGGCCAGTGCAGGACGTGTTGGACGGGTGCTGGTCGGCGGTGGGTGAGGCGGGGGATCAGGGGCCTCAATTCGGGGGGGGGAAGGGGGATGAGTTGGGGGGGTCCGGTTCTGCTTTCCCGGTATCCGAGGCTCGGGCCTTCAGGACGGTGAGGCAGGGTGGATCCGGTCCGGACCCGCATGCCCGGCTTCCTCGGCCAACGTCCAGCCGTTCTTCCGCTCCAACGGCGCTATCAGACCCCGCATATACGCCAGCGCCGACTCCCTCGGCTCCATCCGCGAGAACCGATGGACGAACCGCCCATGCAACTCCGACAACCCCGCCGACCACACACAGGCATCCGTCCGCACCGACTCCAACCCCATATCCACCACAACGTCATAACTGCCCAACAGCCACCCAAAGAACCGTTGCAGTACTAGTTGCCCCAGTTCACGGACTTGTCGGTCAGGGACGGCTCGGAGATGCCGTCCAGTCCGTGCATGCACAGGGTGCTACCGGCGGGAGACGCGATTGTTGAGCGTGTTCAAATAGGCTGCGCGGTCGCGAGGTCGGGCGTTCAAACTTGGGGGAGGGGTCTGAACATGCGTGCTGGGACTTTGATGGTGAGAGGGGCAGGCCGGCGGTGGCTCGTGGCTGCATTGACGGCTTCCGCGGTATTCGTCGCAGGGTGCACGGCCTCGGTCGACCCTGACGAATTGCCCGGTCTGTACCGCAACGAAAAGACGGGCGGCGAGATCCTGCTCGGATCTGATGGGACGTTCTCCGCCACCGACGTATCGACCGACGGGTCATCCGACCCGGCCGACTTCCAAGGCAGCTGGGAGTTCCTCGACAGCCAAGAGTCCAGCGACTTCGTCTACCTGAAGGTCAAGGACGGTGGACTCGGCGTGACCGCCGGTATCCAGCTCTATACGAGAAGCCAGGATACGGTCTACTTCCGGGACGACCCGGACGGGCCGCCCTCTCTGGTACTCAAGAGGGTGACCGCGCCCTAGTACTGCAACGGTTCTTCGCGTTTCGCGAGGTCGGCGCCGCGGGGACGGGCGCTTGCGTATATGCGGGGGTTGATCGCTCCGTTGGAGCGCAAGAACGGCTGGACGCTGGCGGAGCGGGCCGGTGATCGGCTGCCGATCGGGATGCAGCGCCTGCTGGGCGAGGCGGAGTGGGACGCGGAGAAGGTCCGTGACGACGTGCGGGACTACGTCGTCGAGACGATCGGCGACAAGGACGGCGTTCTGATCGGCGATGACACCGGCTTCCTGAAGAAGGGCGTGCGCTCGGCCGGCGTCCAGCGGCAATATTCCGGCACCCCCGGACGTACCGAAAACTGCCAGGTCGGCACCTCCCTGGCCTACGCCTCGCCCAAGGGGCGGGCTCTGATCGACCGGGAACTGTACGTGCCCGTCTCCTGGACAGACGACCGCGAGCGGTGCCGGGACGCGGGAATCCCCGACGAGGTGGTCTTCGCGACGAAGACCGAGCACTTCAAGGCCATGCTCAACCGTGCGATGGAGGCGGGTGTGCCGTTCGCGTGGGTCACCGCGGACGAGGCCTACGGACAGTCGAAATCGTTGCGTTGGTGGATGGGACAGCGCGCCGTCAGCCATGTGATGTGTGTGAAGACCAGCGACACCGTCATCACCCGCGGCATGGGCGAACGTCGTGTCGACGCCCTCGTCGACGGTCTGCCGCCGCAGGCGCGGAAGCGTCTGTCCGCCGGGAAGGGATCCCACGGCGAGCGCATGTACCAGTGGGCGCGGATCCCCGTCCGGATCTGGTGGGAGAACGGCCACGGCCACTGGGTCCTGACCCGCAGGAGCCTGAAAGACCCAACGGACCTCGCCTACTACGTCTGCTACGACCCCGTCCCCACCCGGTTGAAGGACCTGGTCAGGGTGGCCGGCGCCCGCTGGGCCGTCGAGGAATGCTTCCAGACCGCGAAGGGCGACTGCGGCCTGGACCACCTGCCAGGTCCGTCTCTACCACGCGTGGTACCTGCACATCACCCTCGCCATGGCCGCCCTCGCGGCCCTGACCGCCGTCCGTTCCCACGAACTCTCAAAAGGGGAAACAGCGGTGGCCTGATACCGCTGTCCGTAGCGGAGATACGCCGCCTCATCGGCCACCTCCTCCGCCCCGTCCACCACCATCTGCACTGGTCACACTGGAGGAGACTCAGCCAGACACGCGCCCGCGACAGCCACTACAGACAACGCGGACACACCCCATAACTGTGATTGCAGTATAAGGACTCCTAACGAAATAGACCTGATGGTTGACCGGAGCGAGCAAATCTCCAGCGGTCTACAGCAGTTCTCCCCGAGGCGGGCACACGACGAGCGGGCCCGGTGTCAGTGCTATGTGGCACTGTCGCCCCGATGATCACCGTCATCAGTCGGATCAATCGGGGGATGCCCAATGGCGGACAGTGAGCCCTTTCCAACCTGACGGCGGGCCTGTGGTGTTGGTCGGTGTGGGCTGTACGGAACGACGAAGCTCCTGGTAGACGGGTTCTCGACCAAGATCACCCGTGCCGCCAGGAGCTTCGCGTGCTTGTCTACCCGTCGTCGATCGATCTGTCCAGCAGTACCCTGCGGCACCTGACCGAGCAGCTCGCAGTTCGGCAACGGGAGATCGGTACGCGGTGGAGACGACTGCCCGTCGGCCGTCAGGCCCTGCTCGCCCTGGCCTATCTGCGGTGCGGTGACACCTACGCCCAGCTTGCCGCCGGCTTCGGAATCGGCATCGCGACCGTCTACCGGTACATACACGAGGCCGTCGAAGTCCTGGCCGCTCGCGCACCGACACTGGCCACGGCGATAGAGACGGCCCGGACGAAAGCGTTCGTCATCCTGGACGGCACGCTGTTGCCGATCGACCGGATCGCCGCCGACACCCCCTACTACTCGGGAAAACACAAGCGGCACGGCATGAACGTCCAGGTCCTCACCGACCCATTCGGCCGACTGCTCTGGGTTTCCCCTGCCCCGCCCGGAGCCACTCACGACCTGACCGCGGCCCGAAGCCATGGCATCGTCGACGCGCTCGCGGCCGCGGGCCTGAAGTGCTGGGCGGACAAGGCCTACCAAGGCGCCGATCAGCACATTCGAGTCCCCTTCCGGGGCCGCCGGCTCACGCGCTGGAAGCGACGGCACAACAGCAGTCACGCCAAGATCCGCTGCGTCGGCGAGCAGGCCATAGCCGTGTTGAAGGGTTGGCGCCTCCTGCGGAAGCTCCGCTGCAGCACCAACCGGATCACCGACATCGTGAAGGCAGTCCTCGTCCTCCACCACGCCTCAACATGAGGTTGGAAAAGGCTCACTATTACCGGTCGAGATACTCAGACGGGAAGCATCACTCCTCCAAGTATTTACCACCGGCATCGAGCCAGTCATCCACAGCCTCCAGCAACCCTCGGGCAATCCCCTTAGATTCAGTACTAGAATCGCTTGATTCCAACAAGAGTAGAGCCTCCTTCATGGTCTCAGCAGAATGCCTATCAACATGAAGCGAGATGAAGTAGTTAGGGTCAACTATCGACCCTAGAAGCCCAGGAAGCCCCTCCTCGGCTCTTGGTAGTAGCCATTTCGCCTGACCCTCAGTCATGCCAGGGAAAACTACACTCCAGTACATGTCGCTCCCTTCCTCGCCCCCGGATTCGCCATGGAATCAGCATCCAATCGGATTAAGCAGGGCATCGGTCGTCGCAGTCCGCGACGACTTACTCCCTAGAGCCTTCACGGATTTTGCAATCTTCCAAGTTCCCCCGTTGTGGGAACCGTCACCATTTCCGATGTCCTGAGATATAAACGTCTTTCCGTTTGTAAATATCTTCTGCCCCTTCAAGCGCGTTCCCTCGTCACGGTATCCGAGATACTTTGCCAAATCAGTGGCTTGCTTACTGGTCAGCGGCTGATTCCGGCCCTTCAATTGCGTGGGCAGCGGATCGTCATTGTGAACCAGGACCGGTGTGGCCCCCGCCAGCACATAGTACGTGTGGGAGTCGGCCACTGTGAGGTTGTAGGTGGCCTGCTTGGCCTTGTACAAGTGTGAGTCGACGAGTCGAGCCTTGTGGCCCTCGGTTGTCCGGAGGGTCGTACCGGACTCTAGCTGGCCCGCATAGATCCAGGTGTTCTCGGTGTCAGACCAGAATGGATGGTGCGTCGTGGTGGTGACGTAGCTGACAGTATCATCGGTCGAGATACTCAGATCGGCGAAATCTTTATCGTTCTCCGTGAAGATTTCGGCGGTTACGATCTTTGGGCTGGTTTCGCCGGTTTCGGTGTCGGTGGCGAGTACTTCATCGCCCACCTCCACGTCTTCGATTTTCTTCGTCGTGCCGTCCGCCATCAGGATCAATGTTCCTGCGATGAAACTGTTGCGGCTGCCACAAGTTATGGCGATGTCAAATTCGGGATTCTTCCCGGCAGACCTGACTCCCCGAATGGTGTCTCCGGCAACCACGCCGACCCCGGCGGTTGTGATTGCGATGATCACGTCATTGACTGCTTGCTTACAGCCGTTTCCTTGGATGCACTCCCATATGTTTCGAATCCCGAGAAATCCCAGGAAATCGCCGGTCGTGGGCTGCGATAGGCCGGTCCTCGCGGCGATGTCGCAAAATTCACGAGTTGATTCAGGGGCTGAGCTGCACTTGCTGTATGCCCATGTATGGAGGTTGTCTTCCCAGCTTCGATTTCTGGGGTATGCGACGATGTTGAAAGCTGTTAGTTCTTTTTGGGTCGGGAGATCAATGCCTGCAATGCTGATTCTGACGTTGCTGGCTCCCTTGTTGCCGCCGTTCTTGCCGCCGGTGCTCCCGCCGCCTGAGCTTCCGTTGCTGCCGCCGCTGCCGCTGCCACCTCCTGCGCCGCTGCGTTCCCGGTTCCAGGCGCTGTTGGGATTGTTGACGTTGCATCCGTCGCAGTAGTGCTGGAGGGGGCGCTGGGCCCAGGCGCTGTCCGGGTTGTTGACGCTGCATCCGTCGCAGAAGAGTCCGGAGGGGTCGGATCCGCCGATGGGGTTTCCGTTGGCGTAGGTGTAGCCGTTCATCTGGAGCGGGTTGGTGATGTCGACGATGGGGTCGGGGGAGATGAAGCGGCCGGTTGTGGACTCGTATTCGCGGGCGCCGATGTGGGTGAGGCTTGTGTTGGTGTCGTCGATGCCGGTGCCGAGGAAGCCGCGGGGGGTGGGCCAGCTGTTGGGCTGGGTGCCGCGGGGGTTTCCATAGGGATCGGATTTGCGGCGGGGGATGCTTTTACCGGCCCCGGGGGGGATGTTGGGGGGGGCGGGGGCCTGGGGGGCGGCAAGCTGGGCACTGAG
>NZ_LGDE01000017.1 GCF_001279725.1 Streptomyces sp. WM4235
GCCTTCCGGCCGGTGATCCGGATCAGGGGTGCGCCGGCCACCTCCTCCACGCCATGCCACAGATCCTCGCGGCCGGCCAGGAACACGGCCAGCTCCGTGCGCAGCGGTTCGGGATGGTCCCACGTCGCGTACATCTTGTGCTGGGTGATGCACAGGACGTGCAACCGCCGCGCGTCCACGGCTCCCCAGACGGCCGCCGCGACACCCGGGCAGTGCTCCGCCCTGAAGTCGTCGAAGACGACGATCGCTCCGGGGGCGGACAGCAGCCGCGAGGTCTCCACGTCCGCGCGCACGTGCGCGTACAGGTGCGAGGCGTCCACGTGAACGAAGCGACAGGAGGCAGGCCGGACGCGGTCGGGAAGGACGGCCGTCACCGCCTGCACCACCGTGGGCAACTCGTCGTGGAATGCACGGTAGTTGGCCTCGAACGCCCGGCGCGTCAGGGTGGCGTACGAGCGTCGCATCTCGTCGTCGTTGTTGTCGTCCTCGGCCGGGGAATCGAAGAGGTCGCAGACCGTGAACTCCTCTCCCTCCTTGAGGTATCCGCCGAGGAAGATGGCGCTCTTGCCCAGGTAGGCGCCGAGTTCCAGGAGGTCCCCGCCACCCGACGGGTCGGCGTTCTGGCGGCTCAGGAACCAGTCGAAGAGAATCTGGTCGGCCGGCCAGAACCATCCCTTCACCTCATCCAAACGCGCGGGCACAGGCAGGTTCGAGGCTTCTTCGGGCTGCGCAAGCGGTGCGGTCATGGAATGGACATCCCCGGGGAGCGAAGTGGAACGGTCTGTCGATCGGTCTGTCCGGCGACGATGCGCGGTCCAGGTGACGGCACGGGGAACGGCCGCCGGCCGTGCGGCGGCACAAGGACGCACGCTGATCGTCGAGGCAGAAGACGGGCGCCACCGAGCGAGACTCGCGAGGTCTCGGCCTGGCGACCGCGAGTCCTTCCAGCGCGGCCGGACGGCTCATCGCTGGCGCCCAGGGTGCGCAGGGTGCGCAGGGTGCGCATGCGACCGTACGCGTACAGGCATCCGGCGAGCGCGAGGTCGGACAGAAGCGACGCCCGCCGGGCGACCCGCGAAGGTGGGCGGCTGTTAACCCGGCTCATCCGGGGCAAAAGTCCGACCATCGCCCCGGAAACCAAGGGAGTCCTCGCAGTGGACGTCTTCATCATCGGCATCACGGGCAAGATCGGCCGCCTGCTCGCGCGGGAGCTTCTCGCCAAGGGCGACACCGTCCACGGCCTCGTGCGCCGCGACGGACAGCGGACAGACCTCGCCACACAGGGCATCCACGCCGTGGTCGGGGACCTCACCGACCTGTCGGTGACGGAACTGGCGGACGCCTTCGGGAACGCCGACGCCGTCGTCTTCACCGCCGGATCCAACGGGGGCAGCGCACAGACCATGAAGGCGATCGACGGCGACGGCGTCACCCTAGCGATCGAGGCGACCCGCCACGCGGGCATCCAGCGCCTCGCCCTGGTCTCCGTCCTCCCCGAGTCCTGGCGCGAGCGCGACCTCGACGACGAGGTCGAGTACTACTTCACCGTGAAGAAGCAAGCCGACGTCGCCCTCAGCCGCAGCGACCTGGACTGGCTGATCCTCCGCCCGTCCCTGCTCACCGAAGACCCCGGTGTGGGCACCGTTTCCCTCGGCCCGGCCGAGTTCCACGGCCAGATCCCCCGCGCCGACGTCGCGGCAACCCTCGCCGAGCTCCTGCACGAGCCCCACGTCAACCGACGGATCCTCGAACTCAACACCGGCACCACGCCGATCGAGGACGCCGTCAAAGCCAACGCCCGCGCTTCGGACGGTCGCGCCCACGTCGAGCAAGGCGATGCTCGCTCACCGGGAAAGCAGTGACACGCCGCACGCCCACGTGGCGCTCTCCAGGCCGGAGGGCTGGTCTGCCGCCATCGACTTCACCGATGCATCGGCAGCCACCGTGCGGATTCCACGGGAGCTCGACGGCTGTGCGCCGCACCCGGCGAGGCACTCGGCGCGCGTGGCGACCTGGACACCCACCCCGGCTACCTGGGAACACTGCGAGGCCCGGACAACGTCTACCGGACTCCGCTGCAAAACCCGGCGTGCGGCAAGGACCGTTGGACCTACGCGTCCAGGCCACCGGCCGGAAGCCCCAGCCCCAGCCCCAGCATTGCATGGCCACGGTGGCAGGCATCCCCGGCACCAGAGCGGCCACCGCGTCCCACTTGGCCCTGCCCGTGTGGTCGAGCCCGCCCGGCCGTTCGATGTTCACGTCACCGATGACAGTCCGCGATCCCCGAAGGACTTCGAACCACCACTGAGCGGTGACGCCTACTGGCTGTCGTAGTGCTTCTGAGCGGCGAGGAGCTCGTCTCCGTGTTCGCCGAACCATCGGATGAGATCGGTCAGCGGTCCCGCCAGACTGACACCGAGTTCCGTCAGACTGTAGGTGACCTGGGGCGGGGTGGTGGGCGCGACATGGCGGGCGACGAGCCCGGCCCGAGCCAGTGCTTCGAGGTTCTGCGACAGCATCTTCTGGCTGATGCCACCGACTCGTGCATGCAGTTGGGCGAAACGGTGCGGGCCTGCGATGCCCGACCGGCCGCAACGGCCGTTTCGTCGGTGGGGCTCCGAAGTCATCCGGATGAGGAGGCGCATGCTGTCGGCGCCGGCGGAGGGTGAGAAACCCGGCAGAGCGCTGGAGAACTCAGGGGAAGTCGCGCTGAGGGCTTGAGTCTCCAGCCGCCGGAGGGTCCAGGATCTTGCTCATGGAAGACGAACGCCCCGACATGCTCACCATTGGCCAGCTCGCGCACCGCACCGGGCTTCCGGTGCGTACCCTGCGCTTCTGGTCGGACGAGGGGGCGGTGCCACCTGTGGGCCGCTCCGCGGGCGGCTACAGGTTGTACGACGCCGCGTCCGTGGCCCGTGTCGAGCTGGTCCGCACCCTGCGGGAGCTGGGGCTCGGGCTGGACGACGTGTGCCGCGTCCTGAGCGGCGGCATCACGGTCGCCGAGGTCGCCGACGCGCATGTGGCCGCGCTCGACGCGCAGATCCGCTCCCTCAAGGTGAGCCGGGCCGTCCTGTCCACCGTGGCGAAACGTGGTTCGACCGCTGAGGAGACAGCACTGATGAACCGGTTGGCGCGGCTTTCCGCCGCCGAGCGCAAGCAGATCATCGACGAGTTCAAGGAGGAGGTGTTCGGCGGCCTCGACGACCCGGGTCTGCGGGATCGTATCGGCACCTACAGCATCGAACTGCCCGACGATCCCACACCTGAGCAGGTCGACGCGTGGATCGAACTCGCCGAATTGGTGCGGGACCCCGGTTTCCGCGACCGGTTGCGCACATGGATGGAGTTCAACACGCCCGTACCGGGGCAGGGCCGTCCCCCGGGGGCGTCCATCTGGTGGGCCAGGCAGATCGTGCGGACCGTCGCGGAGGTCAGGAAGGGCGGGGTCGCTCCCGAGGAGCCGGCAGCGGCCGAGTTGCTGTCCGAGCTGTTCGGTGACGCCGATCGGGCCGCCGTGCTGCGCAGCCTGGAGGCCGGGATCGAGGCAGGAGCGGAGCGCTACCGCAGGCTCGTCGCCCGGGTACGCGGGCAGGACTCGTCGCCCGACGCGACCGAGGAGCTGGAGTGGCTGGCGCGGGCCCTGCGCGCTGCGGATCAGGCCTGAGGTGGTGCCCGGCCTCGGCACGGGGCAGGCCGCCGTTCTGCTGCGGCCGCGGGGGTTGGAGCCGTCCGACGGGCGCCACGGCGCGGCGGGGGGGGGGTCTCTCGGGACGGCGTTACCGTGGCGAACGTGACGGGAAGCGATGCCGACCGACGGTGGTCCGAGTCCATGCCGGCGGCCTATGAGCAGTACCTGGTGCCGGTGCTCTTCCAGCCCTTCGCCACGGACCTGGCCGCCCGAGTAGCGGCACTCCACCCTCGGAGGATCCTCGAACTGGCTGCGGGTACCGGTGCTTTGACGTCACATCTCCTCGCGACAGCGCCGTCGGGCGAGGTGACGGCCACCGACCTGAACGAGGCCATGATCGCCCTCGGTTCGGCCCGGGCCCCGGGCGCGGTGTGGCAACAGGCCGACGCGCAGCGGCTGCCGTTCCCGGACGGAGGCTTCGACCTGGTGGTCTGCCAATTCGGCGTGATGTTCTTCCCCGACAGGGTCGCGGCCTTCACCGAGGCTCGTCGGGTGCTGGCCCCGGGCGGCCGGTTCCTGTTCAACACCTGGGGCCCGCTCAGCACACACGCCTTCGGCTCCGCGGTGCAGGCCGGGCTGGAGCGGGCCTTTCCGGCCGACCCACCGCGGTTCCTCCCAACGGTCCCGCACGGCTACTGCGACCCCGCCGTCGTGGCCGCTGACCTCGCGGCCGCCGGGTTCGCCGTCGAGGAGGAGCAGGAACTGACGTTGGAGGGCCGGGCCGCGTCGGCCGCGGACCTTGCCACCGGGTTCCTCACCGGGACGCCGGTGCGCGCGGCCGTCGAGGAGCGCGGAGACGGGCCGGCCGTCCTGGCCACCGTCGTCGGAGAGATGACGGCCCGTCTGGGCACAGGGCCGGTTTCCGCCCCGATGACGGCGTACGTCTTCCGCGCCGTGGCCTCGACACTCGATGCGCCCGTGTCGAGGAGGACATGAGCCGACCTTGGCGGGGCACGTCGCACGGGCGCGCTCCGTGCTCACCGGGTGCCGTTCGAGCGGCGTTGCCGCTTCGCCGCGTATCCGGAGCATAACCTCGCCGGCCGTCGACGACTTCTAAGGCCCTCCACCACGGGGCCTGGACTTCCGCGCGGGGCGCCCTGGGCGCCCGGAACCCCGGGCCCTCGGGTGCGGGCGGCGGGGGGCTGGTCTAGCGTCGAAGGGGGAAGAATGGACCGGCCCCGCCGGGCCGGTACCCGAGCCCCGGAGAGCAGGTGCGTCGCATGCGCGCGTCGACCCGTACCGCAGGCGTCCTCGCCGGTCTGACCCTCACACTCGGCGGCGCGGCCATGGCCGCCCACGCCGCACCCGCGGACATCCCGGCCTGTACGAAGACTGCCGAGAGAACGGGCGTCCAAGTCACCGACGCCGTCACGGCCGCCTGCACCCGTGGCGTGTCGGGAGACCTACAAGGGTGCGTGAACGGGCTCGCCTCCGCCGGTGTCCCCGGCGGCGCCGCAAACGGCGCATGCCGCGAGGCGGCCCACGAGCCGCGCTAGACCGCACTCTCGGATCACCTCGCGGACCAGCTGAAGGCGACTGCGCGGTGGAATGGCAAGGTGGGGTCCGGCAAGGCGCAGTCCGGCAAGGTCGATGCCGCACCGGAGGCCTGGCCCGGGGAGTCGAGGAACGCGTCGAGCCGCTTCCGGGCGCATCGCGTCGCGGAGCGCCCGGAAGCGGCTCAGCGGCGCCATGAAACCGGCTCTCGACGGCGCCGCATCGGGTTAGTGATCCGACCCCGGGGACCGGACGCACCTGAGCGGGCACGGTTGCCTCAGAACCCGTGGCGCGTCGTCCTCCCGTGGGTCCGCGGTGGCGACGGCCCGTCGGGCGGTGCGCTCACGTCACCAGGTGCAGTGACGTTCCCGCGATGCCCAGTCGTATGCTCTGGCCCCAGGTCAGCTCCAGGGCGTCGCTCTCCATCCCGTCGCCGAAGACCACCATCCGGTCCGATTCCACGGTCAGCCGCAGCTCCTGCCCCCGCCCCAGTTCACCGGCGACTTTCGTCGTTCCGGTCGTGGGAGAGGGCCAGGCCTCGCGTACGAACCACAGGAGCCGCGGGTCGCACGGTGCGGGCAGCCCCGCGCGGCTGCCGCGCTCCAGCCACACGGAGCGCAGCCAGCCGGTGGCGCCCGTGCCGGTGCCCACCAGCACCCCGGAGGATGCCTGGGCCTCGCCCGGGCCCATCTCGCCGTCGGAGCCCAGGCGGTAGCGGGCCGTCTGGTGACCTGGCGAGCCCAGGTAGATCTCGTTCAGCGCGAGAAGGCGCTGGGTGTCGTCGGCGACGGCCTCGACCATGGTCAGCTCCTCTGCCCCGCCCCCGGCGGCGGTCGCCGCACGCAGCAGGGCTGGCGCGTCGGCGCAGCGGTGACGGACCAGGACCCCCGGGTTGCGCCCCGGGTCGGTGTCGATGCCCACCACCGGCTGTCCGCGCAGATACTTCGCGGTGTTGGCGACCAGGCCGTCCTGGCCGACCACGACCACCACGTCCTCCGGGGCGAACAGGAAGCGGTCCAGGTCGGCCCGCTCCACCCGGGAGTTGCGCCAGGTGAGCGGTACTGCGGCCGCCACCTCCCGCAGCGCCTGCCGCGTGCGGTCGTGGCGGCGGACCACCTCGTCGATGGACCGGCCCCGGCTGGAAAGGAAGAACGCGGCCTGCCCGTGCGTCCCGTGCCGGGCGAGCAACTCCTCGTACTCGGTCCTGCGGTGCACGAGCACCGCCCGCGGGGCCAGGCTCACGCGCCCGTGCCGCCTTCCGGACGTCCGAGCCTGGTGAGGAGCCCGGTGAGAACGTCGGGAGAGAGCGTGATGCTCTCTATTCGCGGCAGGTTCTCCGCAAGCCGGGTCGCCGCCAGGGCGTGCAGCGTGCCCGTGTCGGCTTCGTCGTGCACGCGCAGCCAGGCTGCCTGGACCTCGGCGCGCGCGGCTCCCGTCTCGCGGGCCGCCTCGGCGTCCGCGCGGGCCAGGGTGACCTTGCGGGCCGCCTCGGTCTCGGTTTGGATGCCGTCCGCGGCCGCCTTCTCCTCGGCCTCGCGGCGGGTGTTGGTGCCGCGTTGGTCGATCAGTTGCTCCTCGCGTCGTGCCAGTTCGATCTGGCTCGCCAGCTCGTTCTCGGCGATGGCGCGTTCACGCTCGACGGCGACGGCACGCCGTTCATAGGTGGCCCGGTCCGCCTCCTGCTGGATCTGCTCGCGGGCCGGGGTGCGCAGGGCGCGCTCCACGTCGGCCTCGGGGCGGATCGCCACGACCCGCACGGCCACCACGTCGATGCCGGTGGCCGGGAGCCTGGGCTCGTCGGCGAGACCGGTGGCGACCCGTTCCCGCACGGAGGCGACGCCGTCCACCAAGGCGACGGCCAGCGGGGTGCGGGCCAGTACGTCCAGCGCGTGCTGCTGCGCGGTCTCGGTGAGGAGAGTGGCGATCTGCTCCAAGGGCGCGCCGCGCCAGCTCCCGGTGTCCGGGTCGACGGAGAAGTCGAGTCGGTCCGCGGCCTCGGCCGGGTCGCTGATCCGGTAGGTGACGGTGGCCTGCACCGCGACGTCCTGGAAGTCGGAGGTACGGGCGTGGAACGCCATGGCCAGTTCCCGGTCGTCGACCGGGACTTCGGAAAGCGCCGCCGACAGCGACCGGTACCAGAAACTGAGCCCCCGCCCGTCGTGGATGAGTCGGCCGCGCTTGTGGTGGCGGATGTGGGTGGTGGGCGCGGAGCGCAGATGACGCCAGCCGAAGCGCCGGGTGATGTCGGCCATGGCTAACCCCCTTCATTTCGTCAGTGCGACGATAACGAGGTGGGCGCATATCGTCAAGGGGACGAGAAGAGGGCATCCGAGGCGCCGACCCAACAGCAACGGTCGGTCCCGAGCGGGGCCGGCCACAGTCGGCAAGCGGAGCCCGGCCCGGCGAGCCGAGTTCGAGTGTCGGTCGCCGGGTCGCCGGGTCGCCGAATGACCCGATAACCCGGCTCACCGGGTCACCGGGTCACCGCCAGGGAGTACGTCGCGTCGGTGGCCAGCAGGTCCCGGTGGGTGCCTTCGGCCGTGACGACTCCGTCGTCCAGGACGAGCACCCTGTCGGCGACGTCCAGCAGGGCCGGGCTGCTGGTGATGACGACGGTGGTACGGCCCCGGCGCAGCTCCGCGATGTTGCGTGCGACGAGCTGCTCGGTCACCGCGTCCACTGCCGTCGTCGGGTCCCGCAGGACGAGCACGTCGGAGTCGGCGGCCAGGGCACGGGCCAGCGACAGCCGCTGGCGCTGCCCTCCCGAGAGGTTCGAACCGCGGTCACGGACCTCGTGGTCGAGCCCCTGCCGGTGCTGGGCGACGACGTCGGTCAGCATGGACGCCTCCACGGCTTCGGACACCGTCCGGCTGGTGCCGGAGGGGTCGATGTTCGTGCGGAGGGTTCCCGCGAAGATCTCCCCGTCGTACGGGTTCACCAGGATGTGCTCTCGGACCGCCTCGACCGACAGATCCGCGAGGTCCTGTCCGCCGAGCCGCACCGCTCCCTCGTACTCGGAGGGCGCCACGTTCACGGCCAGGATCGAAGCGAGTTCGGCCGCCGTCCGTGGCTGGTAGGCCGTGATCGCCGTGAACTCGCCCGCCGGAATGCGGAACTTCAGCCCCTGGAGGGACTCGTACCGGACGCAGTCGACCTCCAGGTCCCCGCCGGGGGCCGGACGCGCCGTCCCGGAGTCCGCGACCTGCGGGGCGGACAGGACGAGGGCCATCCGCTCCGCCGAAGCGCGCGCCATCATCACGTACTTCGGCATGTCCGAGAACAGCCGCAGCGGCTCCATGATGAACTGTGCCAGGCCCACGGCCATGACCAGCGCGCCGATGCCGATCTGCCCGTCGAAGGCCAGCCAACCGGCCGTCAGGGTCACCGCGGTCGCGAGGGTCGCGTTCAGGCCCAGGGCGGTGCCCGCGTAGACGCCGTTCACCCGGGCGACGGTGATCGCCTGCTGCTTCGCCTCCGTGCTGACCTTCCGGTAGGAACGGTAGGCCGCGTGGTTGCCACCGAAACCGTGCAGCGGGCGCAGGCCCGTGATCAGGTCGGCGACCTTCGCGCCCGCCCGCGCCACCCGGGCCTGTTGTTCCTTGGTGCTGCTGCCGATCCGCTTGGACAGCACGCTGAGGGTCGACAGGATGGCGACCGCGCCGATCATGACCAGCAGGCCGAGGCGCAGGTCTGCCAGCCCCAGCGCGACCGCCGCGATCAGCACCGAGACCATGGAGCTGATCAGCATCGGTACGACCTCGACGATGTCGGCGGTCTGGTCGGCGTCCTCGGTGGCGATGGTGAGTACCTCACCGGACTTGAGGTCGATGTCCCGGGCCACCGGCTGGAGGCCGCAGGCCGCGACCCGCACCCTCCAGCGGTGGGCCTCGGTCGTGTTGGCCTTCTGCAGGACGCGCATTCCGAACCGCCACGACAGCGAGACGGTCGTGATGATCACGGCGAGGGCCGCGATCGACACGGCGAGCGCACCGAGGCTCCGGTCCTCCTCCATGGCGTGCTCGATGATCAGGCCGAGCGCGATCGGGAAGGCGGTCTCGCCGGCCTGGTACAGGCTCATGAGGACGGTGCCCCGGACCATGGCACCGGCGTTGCGGCGGATGGCGGTGCGGAGGATGTCGTATCCCGCGCGGCGGGAACTCTGGACGTCAGCAGTTGTCATCAGGGTGGCGGGCAATCGCTTCGATGGTTCGCGGGGCGAGTGGATCATGGATGGGCATCGCGGGGCCGAAGGTCGGCCGGCGCAGGTTCGGGTGTACCTGACCGCCGTCTCGCCAGGCCTGCCAGAGGCGCGCGTAGCGGCCGCCCAGGGCCACCAACTCCTCATGCGTTCCCTGCTCCACGATGCGTCCGGCGTCCAGCACGGCGATCCGGTCGGCCGCCACCGCCTGGGTCAGCCGGTGCGCGACGAACAGCGTGGTCCGTCCGGAGCAGGCGGCCAGTACGGCCCGTTCCAGCTCGGCGGCGCCCTCGCTGCCCGCCTCCGCGGTCGACTCGTCGAGCACCACCACGGGCGTCCGGCTCAACACCAGCCGCGCCAGGGCGATCTGGGCGACCTTGGTGCCGTCCAGCCGCGCACCGCCCTCGCCGACGTCGGTGTACAGCCCCTCGGGCAGCGCCTCGACCCACTCGTCGGCGCCCACGGTACGCAGTGCGGCCAGCAGTTCGGGATCGGTGGCCTTCGGTGCGGCCAGCCGCAGGTCGTGGGCGAGCGGCCCGGAGAACACGTGCGTCTCCTGGGTCAGGATGCTCACCAGCGCCCTCGACCCGGCCTCGTCCAGATCGGCGAGATCGGTCGAACCGACGTGCACCGACCCGGCTTGCGGGGTGCCGATACCGGCGATGAGCGCGGCCAGGGTGGTCTTGCCCGCTCCCGTCGCACCGACCAGGGCCAGCGAGCCGCCCGCCGGGATCGTCAGGCTGACGTCCCGCAGGACCGGTTCCTCGGCGTCGGGGTACCCGAAGGTCAGCCCCCGCACCGTGACCGGGTACGACGCGTCGTCCGCGCGCACGGCGGTGGAGTCGCCCACCAGCCGCCGTTCCTCCGAGGACTCCGCCAGCACGCCGACGAGCCGGGTCAGGCTCGCGCCGGACTTCTGGGCCTCGTCGAAGGTGAACATGATCGCGCCCAGCGGGGTGAACAGGCGGTGGAACACCAGCGGAGCCGCCGACACCTCGCCGAGCGTGGCGGATCCGGTCTCCAGCAGGACGTAGCCCACCACGAGGATCAGGGTCAGGCCGACGAACTCCGCCCGGTTCTCGCGGCCGACGAACCGGCCGAAGAGGTGGAACACCTCGATTCCGAGGTCCCGTACCCGCCGCGAGTCGTCGGAGACCTTCTCGCGGAAGGCCCCTTCCAGGCGGTGCGCGCGTACCGTCTCGATGCCGTTCAGGCCGCTGATCAGGGCTTGCGCCCGGTCGGCCTGGGCGATCCGTTGCTTGCGGTAGAGCGGGGCGGAGCGGGGGAGGTACCAGCGCAGGGCCAGGGCGTAGGCCGGGAGCGCAAAGGCCCCCGCCAGGCCGAGCCGCCAGTCGAGCCCGAACATGCCGACCGTGGCGATGGCCACCAGCACTCCCGCGGAGAACACGGTGGGGATGGCCGAACGGATGCCCTTGGACAGGACGGCGACGTCGTCGCCGACCCGGGAGAGCACGTCACCGCGGCCCACCTGCTCGACCCGGGCGCTGGGCATGCCCAGTACGGCCCGGACGGCGCCTTCGCGCAGGTGCGCGAGCAGGTCGGCGCCGAGCCGCCCGATCAGGTAGGCCGACACCGCGGTGGCCGCCGCACCGAGCAGCGCGGCGGCCACCATCCACACCCCGATCGTGACCAGGACCGAACCTGGTTCGCCCCCGACCACTCCGTCGACCACCCGGCCGAGCAGCAGCACGGGAAGCATCTGGAGAGCCGCCCCGGCCACCGTGCTGAGTACGGCGGCGGACGTCAGCCAGGGCATCGTGCGGCAGTTGGCCGCCACCCATCGGGCCGCTTCACGTCCGGTCGTCGTACGCAGGGTGGCCGGGGCGACCCGAGTCCGCGTGGTGCTCACACCTAGCCGACCGACTTGACAAGCTCGTCGATCGCGAAGGGCAGGGAGGGGAGGGTGGCCTGCGACATGGCCGCACCGGCCGCCGGGCCCTCGCTGTCGAGGAGGTAGGACACCTTGTTGGCCTTGGTGACCTTCAGGTTGGCGAAGAGGTCGAACTTCTTCAGCGCGTCCGTGTCGGCCTTGTCGTTGATGACGAAGACGCGGTCGACGTCGACGAGGTCCATGCGCTCCGGGGAGAGCGCGGTGGAGAAGCCGGTGCCCGCGATCTTGTCGATCTCGGCCTGGCCCTTGAAGCCCATGCCGGTCAGGAGCTGGCCGCGCACGTCGGTGGTGGTGAAGGGATTGACCGCGTTCTTGTACCAGGACAGCGGGACGGCGGTCTGGCCGGCGAACTCCGGGTGCGCCTTCTTGACCGAGGCGAGCTTGTCCTGGATGCCCTGGACCATGGCCTTGCCCTCATCGGCCTTGCCGAGCGCCTTGGCGATGTGGAGGGCGTTGTCCTGCCACGGGGCGCTGAACGGCTCCTTCTCGGTCTTCGTGCGGCCGACCGTCGGGGCTATCTTCGAGAGCTTGTCGTAGGCGGCCTTGTCGATCTCGGAGTAGACCGCGATGATCAGGTCGGGGCGCAGTGCGGCGATCTTCTCGAAGTTGGGGCCGGTGTCACCGTTGTTCATGATGACCTCGGGCTTGGTGTCACCCCACTTGTCCTTCACCCAGGGCCACTGGGTGTTGATGTCGGGGCTCTGGCCGGCCGGGTTCGGGTACTGGTCGACCATGCCGACCGGCTTGATGCCGAACGCGAGGATGTTCTGGTCGTCGGTGTAGCCGACGGACACGACCCGCTGAGGGGCCTTCTTGACCTCGGTGGATCCGAACGCGTGCTCCACGGTGACCGGGAACGCACCTGCGGTGGCGGCGGCGTTGGCGCTGTCGTCCTTCTTGTCCTTGTCCGCCGAGTCGGAACCGCATCCGGCAAGGAGGCCTACGCCGAGAGCCGCGGCGGACACGCCTGCCGCCAGCCGCTGCCAGGGCTTGGTACGTGTCGTTCGGTCGAGGAGCATCCTGAGTCCCTTGCTTTCGTGCTGTCCACTGCGGCCCCGCATACGGGCAGGCGAGCCGTACCCCGAGGAAGTGAGGTGAGCCTAGCCTAAGTGGAAACGCTCCGGTTTCGGTCGCCCGCACCGTGGACATGGGTCCGGCCGATGGGCACGACGAGCGGCCGGTCGCCCACCGGATCCTCGATCACCATGGCACGCAGACCGAACGCCTCCAGCAGCAGTTCGGCGGTCAGCACGTCGCGCGGGTGACCCTGCGCCAGGACCGAACCCGTCTTCATCACGACCAGGTTGTCGCTGTAGCGCGCGGCCAGGTTGAGGTCGTGCAGCACCATGACCACCGTGCATCCCGACTCGTGCAGGTCGTCGACCAGGTCGAGGACGTCGACGGCGTGCGCCAGGTCGAGGTAGGTCGTGGGCTCGTCGAGCAGCAGCAGGTCGGTGCCCTGAGCGAGGGTCATCGAGATCCAGACCCGTTGCCGCTGGCCCCCGGACAGCGCGTCGACGGGGCGGTCGGCCAGATCGGCCACCCCGGTCATGGCCAGCGCGCGCTCCACGACGTCGGCGTCGTCCGAAGACCACTGCCGCAGCCAACTCTGGTGCGGATGGCGGCCCCTGGCCACGAGGTCGGCCACCGTGAGTCCCTCCGGGGCCACCGGCGCCTGCGGCAGCAGGCCGAGCTTCTTCGCCACGTCCCTGGTCCGGAGCCGGGCGATGTCCTCACCGTCCAGCACGACCGATCCGCTGGTCGGCTTCAGCAGTCGCGACAGCGTCCGCAACAGGGTCGACTTGCCACAGCCGTTGGGGCCGATGATGGTGGTCACCACACCCCGCGGGATCGTCACGTCCAGCGCGTCGATGACGGTCCGATCGCCGTACCCGACCGTGACGCCCTTGGCCGCCAGGCGCGGAACGCCTTCGACCCCGGACTCGACCCCGGTGATGTACCGCACGACCATACCCCCCACTATTTAGGCTTGCCTAACCTTTCTATCACCTAGCGGCGGTTCGCCCGCACCAGGAGGTAGATGAGGAAGGGTCCGCCGATCGCGGCGGTGATCACGCCGACGGGCAGGGTGACGGGCAGTACCGTGCGGGCGACCAGGTCCGATCCGATCAGCAGCAGCGCTCCCACCACGGCAGACGCCACCAGCGGCGGTGTGGGGCACTTCGTCAGACGGATCGCCACCTGCGGCGCCACCATGGCGACGAACGGAACCGGTCCCGCCGCGCTCACCGCGAAGCCGGCCAGGAGCACGGCGCAGATCAGCAGGACGGCTCGCACCAGCGAGTACCGGACGCCGAGGCCGG
>NZ_LGDE01000018.1 GCF_001279725.1 Streptomyces sp. WM4235
GAGCACGATCAGCGCGATGATCGCGAAGGGCACGCCGACGTAGAAGCACCAGCGCCAGCCGAGCCAGTCGGTGTCGGTGATGACGCCGCCGAGGAGCGGTCCGCCGACGGTGGCGACGGCGAAGGTCGCGCCGAGGTAGCCGCTGTAGCGGCCGCGCTCGCGCGGGGAGATCATCGCGGCCATCACGATCTGCGCGAGGGCGGACAGGCCGCCGACGCCGATGCCCTGGACCACGCGGCAGGCGATGAGCATCCCCGCGTTCTGGGACAGGCCGGCGGCGGCCGATCCCAGTACGTAGATGACCAGGGCTATCTGGACGAGCGCCTTCTTGCTGTACAGGTCGGAGAGCTTGCCCCACAGGGGGGTGGCGGCCGTCATGGAGAGCAGTGCGGCGGTGACGACCCAGGTGTAGGCGGACTGGCCGCCGCCCAGGTCGCCGATGATCTCGGGCAGGGCGTTGGAGACGATCGTCGACGACAGGATCGCGACGAACATGCCGAGCAACAGCCCGGAGAGCGCCTCCATGATCTGCCGGTGCGTCATCGGTGCGCCGTCGTGGCCGCCTCCGTGCTTGGCGTGAGAGCCCCGCACACCGGCTGGTGTGGTCGTTGCCATGGGCTTCCTAACGTTCTACGTGCGGTGTACGGGTGATCAGTTCGGTCGTGTGCGGTGCACGCCGCCGGAGCGGCAGTCACCGAAGCTCTCGCGCAGCCGGGACATGAGCCGGACGAGCCGGCCCACCTCCTCGTCGGACCAGTCGCTCAACCGATCGGCGAGCAACTGAGAGGAGCGTCGGGAGAGCTCGTCGAGCTGTTCCCCTCCGGCGGCGGTGAGGTGCAGGATGCGTGAGCGCTTGTCGGCCGGGTCGGGGCGCCGTTCGATCCAGCCCCGGTCCGCGACGTGTGCGACGTGTCGGCTGGTGACGGACATGTCCACGGAGAGCAGCTCGGCGAGCCTGCTCATGCGCATGTCCCCGTGCCGGCCGAGAAGGTGCAGCACGGCGGCGGATCCGGCCGGGCAGTCCTGGGGCAGGATCCGCCCCAGGTCCCTCTTGACGGCGCCGATGGCACTGAGCTCGCGAGCCAATTCCTCGTACTGCGCCCGCTCTGCCATCGCACCTCCTGCATCGTTGCTTCAGGCAACCGTAAAAGTGGTTGGTTGCTCCACGCAAACCGGGAGGGATGTATTGAGCTAAAAAGTTGACAAAGGCAAGCATTGGCGAACGTAAACCCGCAGGTGGGCGGCTTCGAGGCCCGGGGCGGCGGCAGGGGTGACCATTCGGCAGGCAATCCGATGATCACGCTGCGCAGTCGCGAGGTTCCCGTGCCGCTCCACCGCGGCGTCGACGGTCGCGGTGTTGCCCCCGCAAAGAGGGCGACGCCCGACCGGGGCGCGTGCGGCGCCTCGGTCGAGCGTCGTCCCCGGGCGGGGCCCGGGTGGCCGGGTGGGGCCGGTCGTCGGTCAGCGGCCCTGGATCGCCTTGACGTTGTTTCCGAAGGTCCAGTTCCTGGCGCCGTCCCAGTTCACGGACCAGGTCATCAGGCCCTTCAGGCCGTTCCCGTACTTGTTCCAGGCCTGCGCCACCAGGGTCGGGGTCATGTGACCGCCGCCCGCGCCCGGCTGGGCCGGGAGTCCGGGGACCTGCTTGTCGTACGGGACCTTGATGGTGGTGCCCTGGATGACGAGACCCTTGTTCAGGCAGTCGGTCTGCGCCGTGAAGCCCTGCACGGTGCCCGCGGAGTAGGAATCGCCCGAGCAGCCGTACATGCTGCCGTTGTAGTACTGCATGTTCAGCCACCACAGGCGGCCGTTGTCCGCGTACTTCTTCACGATGGGGAGATAGGCGCCCCAGATCGAGCCGTACGCCACGCTGCCGCCGGTGACGTAGGCCGTCTCGGGTGCCATCGTGAGGCCGAAGTTCGAGGGCATTCGGGCGAGCACGCCGTCGATGATGCGGATGAGGTTGGCCTGCGAGGCCGACAGCGTGGTGATGCTTCCGCTGCCGACGAGGCCGGTCTCGATGTCGATGTCGATGCCGTCGAAGTTGTACTTCTGCAGGATCGGCACGACCGTCGCGACGAACCGGTCGGCGACTGCGGCGGAGCTGAGGTCGATGCCCGCCGCCGCGCCGCCGATGGACATCAGGATGGTCTGGCCGGAGGCCTTGGCCTGGCACATCTCGGTCGGCGTGGCCACCTTCACCGTGGAGTCCATCCCGTCCTCCCACAGGACGGTGCCGTCCGAGCGGATGACCGGGAACGCGGCGTTGATCACGTTGTAGCCGTGACTCCGGATGCGGCTGTCGGTGATCGGGATCCAACCGAGCGGCGGGTGCACGCCGTTGGCGGCCCCGTCCCAGTTCTCCCAGTAGCCCTGTAGGACCTTTCCCGCGGGCCTCGACTTGACGGCGCAGGTGTCGGCCGGCGGGGCCGGGTCCGAGGTGGAGGCCGGGGTGGAGGCCGGGGTGGCCGCGATCAGGCTCGGTAAGGCGAGGGCGGTGGCCAGGCCGGCCAACAACAGGCGTGTACCGCGAGAGAGCATGGTGAGGTGCCTCCTGGACTGTGGGGAACCCGGGGAGGTGCGTGGGGTGGTGGACCAGACGGTAGGGAGGCCCCGACCGACGGTCAATAGGTCTGGACCAAGTCCCCTGTCGGCGTGGGGGTGTTCAGCAAGGGCGGGAACAGGACATTCCGATTGCCGTGCCCGCAACTTCGCTCAAAACCGGTTAAGTTGACCTCCCGTCCGGAGCGTCATCGACGCGCGACACACCGTGCGCACGCACGCCCGACGGGAGCGACCCCGTCCCGGGGAGGGCGAGTCGCGAGCGGAGACCCGAGAGACAGAAACAGGCATGTACGCGAAGAACGAGCACGGGCAGGTACGGCCGGCGGCCGGCGGGGGCGGGGAGCCGGCACGAGGAGGCGAGTTCGCGCGGGGCGCGGGAGGCGACCGGGACGTTCCCGAAGCCGCGCGATGGTTCGAGGCCCTCGCCGCGTACGCCCCCGCGCCCGCCTTCATCCGCGACGGACAAGGCCGGTACCTGTGGGTGAACGCCGCCTACGCCCACCTCTACCGCATGGAGTCGCACGCCGTGGTCGGCCGGACCGTGGAGGAGATCGACGCCCCCGACGACGCCGCCATGTTCCGGGCCCTGGACCGCGAGGTGCTGTCGTCCCGCCGGCCGGTCCGCCACACCCTCGTCTTCCGGCACCCCGACGGGACACCCCGCCAGGTCACCGGGCACCGATTCGTCCTGGACCACGGCCGGGGCCTGCGCGTGGGCGGGATCTACACCGACGTCACCGACCAGGCAAGGGCGCTGGAGGACAAGGCCGTCGCCGCCGAGGAACTCCACGCCCTGTGGGAGCGCTCGGGGCTGGCCATCGTGACCCTGGACCTGCGCGGCCGGATACAGCGGGTCAGCGGGGGAGTCGCGGAACTGCTCGGGGGCGACCGCGCCTCCCTGGAGGGCACCCGCGCCCTCGGACACCTGCGCGGTGACGCCCGGACGGTGCGGCGCGCGTGGGTGGACCTGGTCGCCGGAAAGGCGTCCCGGCGCACGTGTTCCGTGGTCTGCGCCACGGCCTCGGGCGAGAGCAAGGTCCTGCGGGCCGATC
Organism: Streptomyces sp. WM4235; assembly: GCF_001279725.1. Lineage (GTDB taxonomy): Bacteria > Actinomycetota > Actinomycetes > Streptomycetales > Streptomycetaceae > Streptomyces. Next base: position 3,618 of record NZ_LGDE01000018.1, read on the forward strand.
TCGCGGTGGTCAGACGCCAGGGTGCTCCCGACCGGGTCTCTGCCGTACTGACCTCGCTGAGCGTCGGGTTCGACGCGCCCGCCCGGGTGAGCCCCGTGCAACTGCGGGTCCTCGCCCTGATGGCGGCCGGCCGGTCCAACGGAGCCATCGCCACCGACCTGGGACTCTCCCGCCAGGCGCTGGACTACCACCTGCGCCGACTGCGCGGAGCACTCGACGCGGAATCACGCCCCGCCCTGGTGGCCCGCGCCTACACCCTCGGCATCCTCGACACGGGGGTGTGGCCCCCGCGCGCCACCGTCCCGCCCTGTCAGGGCTGACCGACGGCCTGCCGCACCCCGTCACGACGCAGCCGCCGCAGGACGACGCCCACGACGAGCAGCAGCAGGCAGGTGCCCACCGCCGCGTGCACGAGGAGCGCGTCCAGGCGGTCCGCCGCCAGGTAGGCGCCGACGGCCAGCGCCACCAGCGCGCACACGCCGCGGTCGATGATGGACTCCACCGACAGCAGGGTCGCCCGGTACGGGGTCGGCGGGATGGCCGCGTTGATCAGGTTGCGTTGCACCGGGTACGCCAGGCCCGCCGCGGCGGCGAACACGCACAGCCACACGATCGTGCCCAGCGCCCCCGACAGGGTGGTGGCCGCGAGAGTGAGCGCCATGACCACGCTCAGCACGGTCACCACCGAGGTGTCGGAGAGCCTGCCGCGCAACCAGCCGGTCCGGGCCGATCCGACGGCCTCCGCGACCGTCATCGCCGACAGCACCGCACCGTGATCGGCGACGGGGAGGTCCTTCTCCAGCAGCAGCGGTTGGAAGAGGTTGACCTGGCAGATGCGCGCGAGCGTGAAGATGGCCACGCCCTGCACCATCAGCGGTCCGAGCGACCGCGAGGTCCCGAGCACCTTCAGGGCCTGGCGGGCCGAGTCGAGGAGCCCGACGCGTTCCGCCGGCGGCCGCGTTCCACCGTGTCGTTCCGCGATGGCGGGGAGCGCCGCGGCGCAGGCCAGCGAGCCGAGCGTGGAGAGCGCGGTCAGCACGTACGGGGCCTCGTGCCAGACGTGCATCAGGACGCCGACCAGTGGCCAGCAGGCGATCTTCGCCCACAGGCCGAGCGCCCGGGCGGTCCCCTCGGCCTGGACGTAGTGCTCTCCCGCACCGTGCTCGTGCAGGTACTCGTACAGGTACGCGCTGGACGCCCCGGAGACCAGCGAGCGGGCGGCGGCGATGGCCAGGAAGTGCGCCATGAAGCCCACGAAGGAGGGCCAGGCGACCGGGACCAGGTTCGCCGCCGTCATCACCGCCGCCCCGAGCTGCATGCAACGGCGCTGTCCGATGCGGTCGGCGATGAAGCCGGTGGGTATCTCCAGCAGGCAGAACGCCACGTAGTAGACGCTCTGGATGCCGAAGATCTGGCTGTCCGAGAGACCCGCCTGCTTCTGGTACTGGTAGAAGACCGGCATCCACCACAGCAGGTTGAACAGGAGCTGGAAGCCGTTGTTCAGGCGGATCACACGGAGCACCGCGGCGGGCGGGCGGACGCGGCGTTTCACGCGCGCACGCAGGGAGAGGGGCATGGGAGTGACCTTCGGAAGGGGCGGAACGCGGGGGAGTGCGGGCGGATTCAGGCGCTGTAGGGCCTGAGTTGGAGGATGTGGAGCGCGCCTCCCGGCCCGAGCAGCCATTCGACGTCGAGCGGTCCGGCGAAGGTGTAGTCCGCGGCGAAATGGGACTGGAGCAGGCGGCCCGCGAGCGCCAACCGGCCCAGATGGGCCTGCGTCTCCAGGTCCAGGTCCTGCTCGGCCGCCCCGAGCGAGAGCGTGCGACCGCCGCCCTCGACGGTGTTGTACAGGTACTGCAGGGGCATCGTCCGGCCGTCGACCACGTCGGCCGTGGAACCGTGCGCACAGTTGAGGTAGACGTTCCGGAAGTCGGCCCGGTTGGTCGGATTGCAGGTCACCATGACGCCTCCGAGCGGGGACGGCTCGTAGCGCTGGACGATCACCCCCATGTAGGTGTCGTCCAGCGAGATGCCGGCCTGATGGCGCAGCCGCACGCTGCGCGGGGACAGCAGCGAGGCCCACACCTGACGGATCGCGTCCAACAGCCCCGGCAGATCGGTGACCTTGGTGTGGGACTCGTAGATGCCGGCGGCGGAGAAGCCCGGCAGGTCCTCGGCGTTCGACGAGGACCGCACGGCGAAGCGACTCGTGCCCGCCAGGTGCTCGACCAACCGGGCGTCCAGGGCGCGCACCAGGTCCTCGGGCACGGGGAGGGTGCGCACCAGGTGCTGCAATTGGACGCAGACCGTGTCCACGGCGTCCATGGCGTTCAGCTCCAGGGCCATCTTCAGCTTGCCGATGCTCTGCTGCACGGCGGGCGAGGAGTCCAGGAAGCGTTGTTGGACGGAGAACGGCACGGCGATCCCCGCCGGTGCCTGGACGTGCCGGGCCAGGAACTCCCCGGCGTACTGGGCGAGATCGCCGTCGACGGGCATCCGCAGCCGGGCAGCGAGGTGACCGAGCAGATCGGCTCGGGGCGGGCGCGGCACGGAGTAGTAGCCGGTCAGTCGGCCGGAGCCGTGACGCAGTACGTGGTGCAGCTCGCCCAGGTTGGCCGCCTTCGTGCCGTACCGGTTCCGGTCGCGGGCACGCAACGCGGACAGCGGCACGAGCGGTACGTCCGTCACGTGCGGGGCGTCGAGCCGGACCCGCTGCGTGTGCCAGGTCGGTTCCGCGAGGTCCGCCGGCTCCTCGGCGCGTTCGACGACGAAGTTCTCGGCGGTGACCTCGTAGCGGACCCAGGCGCCGTCCAGCTTCTCGTCGGCGATCGTGTCGAGGATGCCGCGGACGATGGCGTTGGGGATGCCCCAGCCGGCCGCCAGCATGTTGGTGTGCGACAGCGGGGTGGTGGGCAGGGCGTTGAGCAGCCCCGCGAGGCGCGGGATGTCGTCGGGGACGACCGGCATGGCAACGATGTCGTACCAGGTCAGGTCCGCGCGCGCGGCCCGGTACTCCTCGCCGGAGGCGAAGGCGCGCAGCCGGCCGGTCGCCGAGGCGAGCGTCAACGGCACGAACGGCGCGGTCGCGAACAACGCGTGACCCCGGGCACGGGGCACCACGGTCTCGGGCACCGCCGCGAGGGCGTTCTCCTGCCCGTGGTTGGCCGGCTTGACCAGCAGTTCCAGCGCGGGATCCAGGTGGGCCCGCACGAAGGCGTGGAACTCGATCAGCAGGTCCGCTCCCATCGTGTCGGCCTCGGTGGTCTCCAGGACCATGAACGGCTCGTCCTGCTCCGGGCCTCCCCGGGAGTGCAGGGACAGCACGCCGAGCAGGAACCGTCGCTCGGGATCCTGGTACACGTCGTGGTTGAACCGGTCGAGCCGGGCGTCGAGTTCTTCCAGGGTCAGTCCCACGACCTCGGTGGCTATGTAGTTGACGTGGAAGGAGTGCACGGCGCTGTCCAAGACGTGCCAGAGGCCCTGCTCCCGGTCGACGACGACCTTCACGTACGGGTGCCCGCCCAGCACCCCGGCCAACTGCTCGAACAGGGGCAGGGTGAGCAGGGTGTCCACTGCGGCGCCCCGGGGGGACGGTACGGGTGTGGTGGTGCCGGCGTTCGTCATGCGGTGCTCCCGGGCGTCGGGCGGTCGGCGGACGGGGCGCCGAGGGCGTGCGGCAGCGCCGCGAGGATCCGGCCGCAGTCGGCCAGCAGTTCCGGCCCGGACTCGGCGGTGAGGAAGCACAGCGCCGCCATGGAGTTGGCGCCCCCCGCCTCCTCGTACACCGGCACCCGGCTGCCCGGCGGGAGGCTGTGCTCACGCACCAACTCGACGCGGGAACCGGGCGCGAGCAGGGCGGGCCAGTCGACCGCCTCGAAGTCCCAGGTCGGGAGCTCGCTCCAGGGCCGGCCCTCGGGATCCACGGCGAGGACGACGAGCGACCCGGCCGCCCCTTCGCCCTCCGTCAGCATCCGCCGCGGGTAGTCGACGTCCCGGCCGAGCAACTCGCGGACCAGCATGCCGATCATGTCGAGGCCGAAGACGGTCTCCACCTGCCGTGTGGTCATCACCCCACCGAACCGGGCCGCCGTCTCGATCAGCCACATGGCACCGTCCGCACCGAGTTTGATCTCGGTGTGGGTGGCACAGGTGTCGAGCCCGAGCGCGTCGACGGCGGCGCGGGACACCTCCTCGATCCGGCGCTGAAGGGCTTCCGGGAGAGCCGCCGGAGCCAGGCTCGCGCGCTCGGTGAAGGGCGCGATGGTGGGCATCCGGCCGGTGATGCACAGCGGGTGGTACCGGCCGCCGGCGACGATCCCCTCCACGCTCGCGTAGTCGCCCCAACCGGCCTCGTCGAACCAGTCGGAGGCCTCACCGATCACGATCTCCTCCAGCAGGAAATCGCTGACGCCCTCGTCCGCGGCGTGCAGTTCCGCGTATCCCTGGGCGGACGAGGCCTCCATGACGGAACGGCCGGTCTTCCACGCCTCCTCGGCCTGCTCCTCGTTCCACACGGTGAGGTGGGCCGTGGAGCCCGCGCTCCAGGCGGCCTTCAGCAGCAGCGGCGGCGTCAGTTCCTCGAAGGCGGTCGCGATGTCCTCCGGCGTGTGGACCTCCGTGAACCCCGGTACGGGCACCCCGGCATCACGCCAGATCCGGCGCATCAGGCGCTTGTCCCGGGCCCCCGCGACCCGTTCGCCGGCGCCGCGCAGCCCGAGCCGCTCACTGGCATGGGCCACGGCCACCACCGCGTACTCCGACAGCGTCAGCACCGCTGCGGCGCCGACGCGGCGCGCGTGGGAACAGATCAGATCGACCAGTTCCACCCCCTCGCGGGGCTGCACCGAGGTGATGGACGCGCATGCGGGCAGCCATACGGACTCGGTGGTTCGAGGCAGTGGTGCGAGCGCCAGGACATGGACGTCGGCGTGAGCCGCGATTCTCGGTATCGCGTACTCCAGCGGAGGGCCGCCCTTGGCATAGACGAAGAGGATCGGGGACATGGTGCTCCCGGGGTCGAGGGGGACGCCGCGTGGCGCTGCGGCGGCGTCGGGGGACGATCCGTACGGGGTGACACGGTGTACGGACCAGGGGCAACTAGAGCACGACGGGGAACGGCGGACGCACGTCTGTACCCCTACTCGGTTAGGCGTTCGCCAAACAACCGCACGCGCCAAGTGGGCGTGGAATGAAGGTGTTTCAGCCACCTGCACGGAGCCCGAGACGATCACGGGCCCTCGATGCCGACCGGGTGGTCCCGGGCCCGGGAGCGGGGTCTGCGGCGAGTGGCCCCATGCCGGGAGGGCCGGTAAAAGGAGGCCGGTATGTGGGGGTGGGGTGGTGGGTGTGATACTCGACCGGCGGACTCGATCCATCGCGGTACGACGGGCCCAGGGAGCCTCGCGGAGGCCGCCGTGCGGACCGGCGACGTGCGAAGGAGCGCTGAAAGAGGGACGCATCCCAACGGTCACTGCGCGACATCGTCCTCGGACCGGGGCGGGAGACGCTGCGGCGGCTGCGTTCCGGTACGTCCCCCACACGGGGCCAGGCGGCCCCCGCGCGGGAGCGGGTGGCCGCCGATCCGGTGCTGCGCGCGGGCGTGTTGTACGCGGCGCGGCACGACCCCCGCGCGGAGGACCTGCCGTTGCTGCGCTTCCTGCTGGAGTGCGAGTGCGAGTGCGAGTGCGAGAGCGGGCCGGGAGCGGAACGGTTCGAGGAGCGCTGGTTGGCCGCGGCGCTGGTCGCGGCCCACGGGCGGGAAGAGGACGTGGCGCTCCTTCGGACGGCCACCTCCGGTCAGGTCACCGACAGCGCCGGAGCCGTGGAGTGGGCCCGGGCCCGGCAGGAGAGCGACGCGGAGGCCGAGAGGCACTTGTGGGTGTTCCTGACCCACCTGGAGGACGTGTCGGGCGAGGAACTGGAACGCAGGCTCGCCGAGGCGTGAGGCGTGAGGCGCGTCGTGTGGTGCGTGGTGTGAGGGAGGTGGAGGGTGCGCGGGCGGGTGCGTCGCCGGGTCCCGGGCGGTCGCCGCGCGCACCCGGGAACGTCAGTCGCGCCGGCGCAGGACGTGTTCCGCGTAGGGCAGGTCGTGGACGTCGGCGGCGGATCCGGTCAGCGGGAACATGGGGGTGTAGGTGCACCGGCCGGGATAGGCGTGGTCGACTTCCCACTGCGCCGCCGTCGTTCCCTCGCCGGACTCCCGCGTGCAGACCGTGTACAAGGGGTGCGAGCAGCCCTGGCAGGCGGGCGGGCCGTTCACGCTCGGGTCCGAGGGGCGTTGCCGCGGCCTCGCGTGGGCGGGTGAGGGCGCCAGGAACGGGACGGCGGGGCGCCGGGGGCGGAGGTCGCCGGGTCGGACGTGGTGATCATGACGGAAGAACGATTCTGCGAGGGCGGGGGACACGCCTCGTCGCCGCGGAATCTGACCTTCCGGGGTGCGCCGGCGGCCCGTTGTCCCGCGTGGATCCCGTCGCACGGGCTCGTGTTCCCTCCCCGGTGTCGCCTCGGGGCCGTGCTAGCTTCCGTTCATGGAACAGCGTGTCAGTCTCATCACCTTGGGCGTCACGGACCTCGGTCGCGCCCGGGCGTTCTACGAGAGCCTGGGGTGGCGGGGTCAAGAGGTCGAGGAGACCGTCTTCTTCCAGGCCGGCGGCCTCGGATTCGTGCTCTGGGGTCGCGAGGAACTCGCGCGTGACAGCGGCCTCGCCGACGGCCCGGGAACCGGATTCGGCGGTATCACCCTGGCCCACAACGTGCGTTCCCCGCAGGAGGTGGACGCGCTGATCTCGGCGGCGCGAGAGGCGGGCGCCACTGTCACCAAACCGGCCGCGGCGACGTTCTACGGGGGTTACGCGGGATACTTCACCGATCCCGACGGGCATCCGTGGGAGATCGCCCACAATCCGGGCTTCCCGTTGGCCGAGGACGGCTCGCTCACCATCCCCGACTTCGGTTCCCTGTAGCGCCGGCCGCCGTATCACCGGCTGTCGTGGCACCGGCCGTCGTGGCACCGGCCGCTTTGGCACCGGTCCCCGTGGCGCCGATCGGGCCGGCCTCGACCATCGCCACCGGCCCGGCCCGCCCCCTCAGTTGGTGGTGACGGTGACGATGGCGGCGATGACCGTGAGCGTGGAGAGGGCGAGCATGCCGTGACGCACCAGCCCCGTCGCACTGTTGTCGATGGGGGACCGGCCCGTGGCCGGGGAGGGAGGCGTCGGTACCGCGGGTTGGGTTTGGTGCCGGCACGCACAGGTGTCCTGGTGGGTCAACGCGTCGCGCCAGAGTTCGCCGTCGAGGGGTGCCCGCGAGAACGCGGCCGGTTCGGACTTCATACGCGTTTCAACCGTCAGGCGTCCGGGTGGTCACGCGCGTTGGTCAATCCGCCACTGGTCGCCACCTTCCGCCAGGGGCGGGGGCGCGTTGCGTTGCCGCGCGCGCCGGGGGCGCGGAGGGCGAGGGGTGCCCTGGCGTGGCCGAACGGGAGAGTGGGGCGGGTGTGATCCGGTACGGATGCGGAGCTACCGATGTCCCCTGGCGAGATGTCCCATGATCAGATTCGCGCATTGCGTCAAGGACATCGTCCGACCGGGCGCCGGCCACTGAGTGGCGGGGGTGAAGTGGAGCGGATGGCAGGGATCGCACACTGCGTTTTCCCCCTGGAAGGGGGACGTTCTACTACTGAACTACATCCGCACGCATGAGGAGGTTCGGTCCGTGGCCGATCCCCTTCAAGGTGATCACCATCCTAGACGACAATCAGGGTGGGTTGGCAACTCGGCGCGCGGTGAGGGGCGGTCGGTGACCGGCGAGGCCTCCGAGGCGGAACCGCAGGGTTTCTGGTGGGGCGTCGGGGAATCGCGGACGAGACGCCGGGGCAGTGCCCCCGGCCTCCGAAGGCCACGGCCGGTCCGACACGGCCGGTCCGACGGGAACGCTACGCGGCGGACCCCTCGTTGCGGTTGGCGAAGGGGCGGGCCGCGTGGACCGCGATGAACTCGGCGATCAGGGAGGCCTCGGCGATGCCCGGACTCTCGTCAGGTGTGGACCGCCACGCGACGAGCAGGTCGGCCGAGTCGCGCAGTTGCCAGATGTAGCGGCCGCCCCAATGGCCCACCGGGAAGCCCGCGCCGTCGCGCCGGTACTCGTCGAGCCTCTTGCGGAGCCCGCGCCGGCCGTCCTTGCCCGCCGAGGCCTTGCCCACGTACAGGATCGTGGCGCCGTGCACCCAGGCATCATTATTCCTCGGTGGGCAACCAGGCCCCGTGGAGGCCCAGCGGCACGCGGACCGGGATGCGGATCCGCGCGCAGGGGCCCTGCGCGGGGTCGTGCGCGGGGATGACGAGAAGCAGGCTGGTGTCGTCGGTGCGGTCGGTGGCGAAGGTCAGCCAGTAACCGTGTCCGTCGTCGCTGCTGCCGGGCGTCGGCGCGTAGACGGGCTCGCCGACCGAGAGGTCTCCCGCGTCCCAGTTCCGTGCGCCGAGGCCCGTGCCGTCGGCGGTGTACCACCGCAGGGCGTCGTACTCCCCGGGAAGCAGTCGGTCGGTGCGTCCGCTGACGGACGCGACGGCGATCGTGCGGTGGGGTCGGGTGAGCAGGCGGTCGTCGACGCGGGGGAACTCGACGGAGGCGTCGTCGAGCTGTGTGCGTCGTACGGTTCCCGCCACGGGGTCGATGACGGCCCGGGTCAGACCGCGGTGCGCGGTGGCGCCCTGCACGGGGTCCTGGCCGAGGGAGAGCGCGGGCCACTGGACGTAGTCGAGGACGATGCCGTCGTCGGTCGGATCCTCGTAGGCGTTCACGGTGTGCCAGACCCAGAACGCCTCGTCGCTCGCCCAGCGCACCGGGCCCCCGTCGCGCGGGACGAGTGCGATGCGGGTGCCCTGTTCGGGACGCCAGGCCAGGAACGAGCCGCCCCGCATGGCGCCCGCGATGTCGAAGAACGCGGGCGCCAGGATGAGGACGAGATGGCGGGAGGTGAGGGCCATGTCGTGGATCATCAGCGGCTCGTCCACCCCGTCGATCGGGGTCGGGCCGCGCCCCACGGTCCCGTCCGGGTTGATGACGGACCAGGTCAGGTAGGGGGGTTCGAGCGCGTAGCAGAAGACGACCATTTCCCCCGTGGCCGGGTCGATCTTGGGGTGGGCGGTGATGCCGGCCGGGAGTCGCCCGTCGAACGTCTCCTTGCCGAGCGTCTGCAGGTCGGGGCCCATGCGGAAGGGGCAGTCGGACTCGGCCAGGGCGAGGAGGCGCCCCGCGTGCCGGACGACATTGATGTCGGGGAGGTTCTTGAAGGTGTGGGCGAGGTCGGGGCCGACGACGTCCGGACCGGGCGTGATCATGGATTCCAGCCCGCCCCACAGGGCGTGGCCCACCTTCTCCTCCGCGAGGATCGCGGGGGTGCGTACGAAGCGGTTGCCGTAGCGGGCGCGACCCCCCGAGAGCCACACGCCGTGCAGCATCCCGTCGCCGTCGATGGGGTACAGGTAGGACCCGATCGGGGTGAAGCGGGGGTTGGGGCCGTTGCGCAGGTAGAGGCCGTCGAGATCCTCGGGCAGCTCCCCGACGACGTCGAGGTCGACGACGTCCACCTCCTCGGTGACGGGGGCGAACCGTCCGTTGAGGTGGGCCGTACGGGTGGGGTCGAAGGCCGTGGCGTGGGTGGTCATGGGGACCTCCAGGGGGCGGAAGGCGGGGGGCTGCCCTCCAAGCCAGTCAACCGCCGCGAGTGGTGCACTGCCACTTCCGGGGGCGGCACTGCCACTTCCGGGGCGGCCGGCCACGGGCCGCGCCGGCGCCCTTGGCGGTACGGCCCGTGGCCGGCAGGGGTACGTGCCGCGAGGGCCGGGTAGGTCAAGGCCGCGACGCGCGGGGGCCGTCGGGTGGGGCGGGGGGCACGGATGGGGGGGAAAGCGCGGGGGGGGGGGGGGCGGGGCCTTTGGGGGGGGGG
>NZ_LGDE01000019.1 GCF_001279725.1 Streptomyces sp. WM4235
ACCCAAGTCCGAGCACCACAGGTACCGTGCGGCGATGGCCTACGCGCTCGCCGCCTTCGAAGAGGTACTCAAATTCGTTCCGCCGGGCCAGGACGCCATCCCGGCGGACGCCTTCACCTCCGAAGTGGGCAGGGCTCGCTATCGGAAAGGGCCGGGGAAGTTCCGGCGGAACCTCATCCAGATGACCATCGACAGCACCCGTCGGGTTCTCGCCAATATCGACAAGTCGATTCCACCGAGTGATTGAGCCGGCCGCGAGGAAGCGGCTGGGAACCCGGTCCATCCGGGCCCGGTTGTCCCTCCCGGCGCCATGATGGCGCCGGGGTCGTGTCAGGCGCGGGCGCCCGGGGGACGTGCCTGCCGGGGGACGCCTTGACCGCTCGGGCGTACGGGCCTTTTGACGCTCTCGAGCGGTAGTGGCGCCACGAAGGCCGGGAGGTTCCCGGGGGTGAGGGAACCGCGCCAAAAGGAAGGCACCGGTCGGCAGGCGCAGACCTGTTCCACCGTGGCTGACCGGACCGGCGGCGCCGCCTGTACGGCCGAAAGATCTGAACCAATACCGGGAATCAGGCCGCGACGAGCTCGGGCTCGCGGTCCGGCGTTTTGACCTTGGGCTTCTTGTTCGGCAGCGAGAGCCGGAAGACCTTGCGCCACGCGGAGAACACCTGCTTGGGCAGCGGCCCGGTGACGTACTCCAGCTCGTACTTCTCGAACAGCGCGCGCACCTTCACCGCGACCTCGGCGTACCGGTTGCTCGGCAGGTCCGGGAACAGGTGGTGTTCGATCTGGTGCGACAGGTTGCCGGTCATGAAGTGCATGGCCCTGCTGCCGCTGATGTTCGCCGAGCCCATCATCTGGCGCAGATACCACTGGCCGCGCGTCTCGTCCTTGATCGACCGGCGCTCGAAGACCTGTACGCCCTCGGGGAAGTGCCCGCACATGATCACCGAGTGGGACCAGATGTTGCGGACCAGGTTCGCGGTGAACGTGGCGGCGAGCGTGGGGAGGAACGACGGGCCCGACAGCAGCGGGTGGATCACGTAGTCCTTGAGCACCTGCTTGCGGATCTTGCGCCCCACGGCCTTGGCCCGCGCGCGGAACTCCGGGTTGTTGCGGCGGCGCTTGTGCAGGTTCTTGGCGAGCTCCAGGTCGTACGCTGCGATGCCGTACTCGAAGAAGCAGGCGTTGATGAAGTTCCACAGCGGCTGGCCGAGGTGGAACGGGTGCCACTTCTGGTCCTCGTCGACGCGCATGATGCCGTAGCCGAGGTCGTTGTCCTTGCCGATCACGTTGGTGTACGTGTGGTGCAGCTCGTTGTGCGAGTGCTTCCACTGCTCGGACGGCGAGACGTGATCCCACTCCCAGGTGGTGGAGTGAATCTTCGGGTCTCGCATCCAGTCCCACTGGCCGTGCAGGACGTTGTGGCCGATCTCCATGTTGTCCATGATCTTCGCCACGGACAGGCCGGCGGTGCCGAGCAGCCACGCGGGCGGGAAGATCGAGAACAGCAGCACGCCCCTGCTGACCAGCTCGAGCTTGCGCTGCACCGAGATGACCTTACGGATGTAGGCGGCGTCTTCCTCGCCGCGGCCGGCGATCACCTCGTCGCGGATCGCGTCCAGCTCGCGGCCAAGCTCCTCGATCTGCTCCGCGGTCAGGTGGGCGGTGGGGTCGATGGCGGTCAAGGTGCTCCTACCGTTCGATGTCGCAGGGGCCCGCCGCGGCGGACACGCAGGTCTGGATGAGGACGCCCGGCTCGGCCTCGGTGATCTCGCCGGTGCGCAGGTCGCGGACGGCGCCCGCCTTGAGCGGCGTGATGCAGCCGAAGCAGATGCCCATGCGGCACCCGGAGGGCATGAGCACGCCGGCCTCCTCGCCGATGTCCAGCAACGGCGTGGCGCCGTCCGCGTCGACGGTCTTGCCGGTGGCGCTGAACGTGACCTCGCCGCCGTCGCCGGCGACGACGATGCCGGGGCGGAAGCGTTCGGTATGCAGGCGCTCTTGTACGCCGTGCTCGGTCCAGTGCTCTTCGGCGGCGTCGAGCAGGCCCGCGGGCCCGCAAGCCCAGGTCTCGCGCTCGGCCCAGTCGGGCACGAGTTCGTCGAGACGGGCGATGTCGAGCATGCCGTCCGTGTCGGTGTGCACCTCGGTGAGCCTCAGCTTCTTGTCCGCGACCAGGTCGTGCAGTTCGTCGCGGAAGATCACGTCTTGCGGCTGTGGTGCGCAGTGGACCATGACGACATCGTCGAACTCGATGTCGCGCAACATGCCCATCACGGGCGTGATGCCGCTGCCGGCCGTCAGGTAGAGCACCTTGGCGGGCTTGATCTCCGGCAGCACGAAGTCACCGGTCGGCTGGTCGAGCCGGATCAGCGTGCCCGGTTTCGCCCTGCGGACCAGGTGGTTGCTGACCTTGCCGTCCGGAATCGCCTTCACGGTGATCGTGACGCGGCCGTCCTGGCGGTTTGTCGGCGAGGTGATGGAGTAGGCACGCCACAGGCGCACCCCCTCGACATCGACCCCGATCCGCACGTACTGACCGGCTGTGTGGCCGCGCCAGCCCCGTCCCGGCCTGATCACGACAGTCGCGGCGTCACCCGTCTCGGGGTTCACGGCCTCGATGCGCCCACGCAGGTCAGCACCCGCACGCAGCGGGCTGACCAGGTCGAGGTAGTCCGACGGCAGCAGCGGCGTCGTGACCATCTCCAACAGTTTCCACGCCCTGCTGCGGAGGGCTGCACTCGTCATGACTCCAGCTTGCTGCGCCTCAAGGGGTAAAGTCCTGACCGCAGGACGTAAATCTGATCGGCTGAATTGTTCGCAGGGAACAAAATCGTGAGCCATGCAATCCGGAGGGCCAGCGAACTGGCCCTGGATGAGACGACGGTCACCGCACTTCGGGCCGCGCTGAAGACCACCGCCGACGAGGTCGTCCAGGCGATCATCGACGAGGTCCCTCCCTACGCCAACGCCCTTTCGGGTCGCATGGGCGCCACCATCCGCCGAGCCGTCCGTACCGCCCTGGGGCACTACCTGGACCTCGCGAGCGGGAACGCCACAGGCGGCGACGCCGGTGACGCGGCCTACGAGCTGGGCCGCGGCGAGGTGCGCGACGGCCGTTCGATGGACGCCCTACTCGGCGCCTACCGCGTCGGCGCCCGCGTGGCCTGGCGATGCCTGGCAGCGGGTGCCGTACCGGTAGGCCTGCCCGCCGCCGAGGTCGCCAAGTTCGCCGAGCTGACCTTCGCCTACATCGACGAGCTCTCCGCTGCGAGCGCCGCGGGCCACGCCGACGAACTGGCCGCCCGCGGCAGGGCCCACGAGCGCCACCTGGAACACCTGGCCCGCGACCTCCTCGCCGGCGCGAGCCCGGACGCGCTGCTGGCCTCTGTTCAACGTGCCGGGTGGCGGCCGCCGGTTTCGCTGACCGCGGTCCTGCTGCCCGCCGCCCAGGCCCGGCCTGCCTACCGCGCGCTCGACCCGAGCACCCTCGTCCTCGACGATCTGCCGGACGGCACCGGTGCGCTGCTCGTCCCCGATGCCGACCGATCACATCTCTTGCGGCAGCTGACCGACCGCACCGCCGTGGTCGGGCCGGCCCGGCCATGGATTCGTGCTTCGGCCTCGTACGCACGAGCCGTACGCGCGCGCTCCCTCTCCTCCGATATTCGCGACACCGAGGACCACCTGCCCGAGCTGGTGCTGAGCGCCGACGTGGACGCGTTCGCGGACCTGCGTGCCCGAGCCCTCGCACCGTTGCGGGCCTTGCCTGTCGCGACGGCACGGCGGCTGGAGGAGACGTTGCGGGCGTGGCTGCTGCACCAGGGCAGGCGGGACGAGGTGGCGGCGGCGTTGTTCGTCCATCCCCAGACGGTCCGGTACCGGATGTCGCAGCTGCGGGGCCTGTTTCCGGATCTCGCATCGCCGCAGCGGGTCCTTGAACTGACGCTGGCGGTCGGTCTCCGGGTCAGCTGACGCGTCCTTCTACCGTCTGGCTTCATTCACGTGAAGTGGTTCTGGCTCAGGTTGTGTGATGGGTGACGCTGGGTGATTCAGTTAGAGATCGAACAGCGAGTCTTCCTGCAGTCCGGGCTCGGGTGCGAGGACGGCGCGAATACTGCTGATGCTCTGCCGCCACCTTGGGCCATCAGGTGTCTCGTCCCAGAGCTCGGCGAGCTCGGAGGCCTCGGCGACCACCCGGTCCAGCGCCTCGACAGCAAGAGGCTGAAGATCGTCGGCGAAGGTCGGAAGGGCTTCGTCGGGCCCGTAGCTTGTGCTGATCGGCTCACCACCCGGGCACTGTGCCGCGATCAGAGCGACGGCAGCGACGGCCTCTGCCCCTTCTGGGCTTTCGAGGTAGTCCCGGGTCTGGATTGTGCGGGTCAGGGTCGCCCGCACGAGACTCTCGCGCTTGTCCTTGGCTGTCTCGTCCAGGGTGTAGGCGAAGTCCGCGGCCATGTCGTTCTCGAACGGGCCGATATCCCAAGTGCCCATGGTGACCTCCTCGCGTCAAGTGCGGTGATCATCGCACCGGCCACCGACAGTGGCCGTCATGAGGCGAACAGGACACGTTTCGGGGCACGAAAGCCGCGCCCGGTGGTCTCTGTGACATCTGCCGACACCGGGCCGACCGCGACGCCGAACAGGCCCGGGAACGGGCCCAGGAGCAGGCGGCGGCCGAAGTCGACGCGAGGCTGGACGGACCCCTCGGATGGATCCGCGCCCTGCGCTCCGGAGGGTCGCACCAGAGTCGGTTCCAGTCCGCGCCGACATGGGTGCGCGGATCAGGACCGGTGCCCAGAGCGCTCTGGGGCAGTACGACCGGACCGACATCGGCCCCTGCACATCCGTGAGGATGTTCCGGGGCCGGTCTCATCGCGGTGAGCCCCGAGGGGTCAGTGCTTCACTTCCGCGCGGGCATTGCGGGCGCTGTTTTCCACTTTCGGTGTGAGGGGTCGCCGGCCAGGGGTCCTGGTTCGGGCCGAGCGGCGTGTGGCCGGTCGAGCCGGATTCAAGGAGGAGACCCAGACCGGTGCGGGCGTCCTTGCCCTCGCTCTCGGTGTCGCTGTGCGTCTCGATGTTTCCGTGCCAGACGGGAGCGTCGTCGAACTTCCAGTCGCGTTCCTTCAGCAGGTACTGGAGGTTGTCGTTCTTGTGGTCTGCACCGGGGTCGAGGTAGGAGGTGGCAGCGGCAGGGTCCTTGGACATGATGCCGAGCAGGCCGTCGAGCGGGTCGTTGGCGAACCATCCGCCGTTCTTTCCGCTGAAGTCCCCCTGCAGGTCCCACATGTTCGGATCGCCGCCGCGCTTCTTGTCCTCCGCCGACCGGATGTCGTCAGCGAGGTCGTGCATGAACGGCGCCGAGTAGCCGTAGCCGTTCTGCATGAGGGTGATCAGGCTCTGATAGCCACGGACCTGCTGCCCGTGACCGCGGCTGATGGCGTTGGGGCCCTCGGCGGCTTCCGGTCACCGGCTCAGCCTCGCCTTCGACCGCTATCGGCTCGCCGTGGGTCCTTGGGACCGGCCGGTGGGCGCCTTCCCGCGCGACCCACTGCGTGAGGGTTGTCAGGCCCCGTTGGAATGCCTGCTGTGCTTTGCTCGGCCCCTATGCCGCGTGACCGTCCGCGGGGGCGGGTATCTGGTCGGGTTCCCGCCCGATGTTCGTCTCCGAGCACACCGTGCGGGACCACCTCAAGTCGGCGTTCGCCAAGACCGCGACGAACAACCGCAGAATCCTGGCGGCCCCCGCACTCGGAACGTGAACCGCGGGCCGCTACCCCGCCTGCTTGACGCAGGTCCGGTCCCTGGCCGGCAGCTTGCCGGTGGCCAGGTACCGGTTGACCTGGTCGTCCACGCACGCGTTGCCGTAGCGCCCGAAGAGGGCGTGCCGGTTGGCGCCCTCGAGGGTGACCAGCCTGGAGCTCGGCAGCCGCTTGTGCAGCTCGACGCTTCCCTTGTACGTCGTACGCGGGTCACCGGTGGCGGCGACGATCAGTACAGGGGCATCGCGCCGCACCCGGGTGGGCTCTTCGCGCGGCGAGTCCCAGAAGGCGCACGGGTTGATGTTGTTGGTCAGAGCGCCGAACAGCGGGTGCGCGGTGCGGTTGCGCTCGATGTCCCGCCAGTAGAGCTCGGGATCGCGCGCGGCGGCCACGTCCCCGCAGATGACGGCGGACTGCGCGCCTGTGGGCTCGCCCTCACCGCGCAGCACGTACCGGAGTTCCGGGACGAGCATCGGCGGTACCGTCGTCGGCCGACCCTCCGCGGCTTTGGCCAGTACGGAAAGCAGCTCGCCGAACGACGCCCGCGCCGGGTCGGTGTCGTCCGCGATGCCCGAGAAGAGGAGGAGCGGCACCTGGCTGTCGTCGATCCGGAAGGCATCGGCGCCGGCGCCGATGGTCAGCGGACCGCGCGCGGCCGCCGCGACGATGCGGTCGACGACGGCGAGCACCTCGGCGCGGCTGCGGCCGAAGCCGTAGGTGTCGTGGTGCTCCGCGGCCCAGGCGGCCCAGTCGGACAGCGCCTTCTCGTTCTCGCGCTCGGTGCCCTTCAGCAGCCGGGGGCGGTAATCGCTCGGGTTGATCGCCCCGTCCAGCACCATCCGGTCGTGGCGGCCGGGGAACATCTGCGTGTAGACCGTGCCCAGGTAGGTGCCGTACGAGTAGCCCAGGAAGGAGATCTTCCGCTCGCCGAGCGTGCCGCGGATGACGTCCATGTCGCGGGCCGTGTTGCGGGTGGTGATGTGCGGGAGCACCGCGGCGTCGGTGGCCCGGCACTTGTCGGCCAGGCTCTTCTGCAGGGCGACCTGGCGGTCGAAGCCCGCCCGGCCGGTGCCCGCGGACAGCCAGGTCATGCCGACGGGCAAGCCGCAGTCCAGCGCGGTGCTGCGCCCGATGAAGCGCGGGTCGAAGCCGACGATGTCGTAGCGCGCGCCGACCTCCTTCATCGACGCGCGGGCCTGCGGCGGGGACTGGAGCGCGGGACCGCCCGGACCGCCGTTGTTGAGGAGGATCGCGCCGATGCGGTGGCGGGTGTCGGTGGCCTTGAGCCGGGAGATCGCCACGGTGATCGTGCGCCCCCGGGGGTCGGCGTAGTCCAGGGGCACGGTCACGTCCGCGCACTGCACGCCCGCCTGGTCCAGATCGCGGCCCGTGGTGTCGTCGGGGCCCTTGACGCAGCTGCCCCAGCCGAGGTGCTGGCGGTAGTACCGGTCCAGTCCGGCCCCGGAGCTGTCCTGGGCGGGGGTCTCTGCGGCCGTGGCCAGGACGGGGGAGGACGTGAGGCAGGCGGCGAGGGTGAGGCCCACGGCCAAGGCGCGGCGTGCGGCGGGGCTGACAGTGGTCACCGGGTCTCCTTGAGCATCGTCCGCTTCGTGTGATCGCATGCCCCGAGGCTAGGAACCCGCCCTGGTACGGCACATCGCCCAAGGGCACGAGGACCCACTCCTGGCCCGGGACCTGCGTCCCGGCCCGGCCTCCTCCTCCGGGAGGAGACCGTCGGCGGGGCTGCGCTGAGGGCCGTCCCGGCCACGCGCCTGCCGTAAGGGGAGATCGCCCCACTGGCATGCCGTCAGGAGTTCTTCGGCGGCAGCACCAGCCGGAGCGTCGGAACCACCGTGTACTACCCGGTCATCACTTGGAGCACGGGCGACGGCCGCGCAATGGAAACCAGGACGAACGTCGCTCGACCCAAGGACAGGACTCTTCCCGATGGTGCGCAGCGGTGGTGATCATGGCTGTCACGGGTTGATCGAGGTGCTGTTGGTAGGCGCCGTTCCGTAGGTGGCCGGCTGTCATGGGCGTGGCTGTTTGCAACACCGGGAACCCGCCGCCCGTCCCATGCCGCTGTCGTCCGGGAAACGTCAGTGGGGTCCGTGCTTTGAGGTGGAGCCGGTTCTCGCCGACCCGTCCATGGAGTCGAGGTAGATGGAGAGCTGACCGGCGGCGTACAGCTGGGCCAGTCCGCGGAACGTGAGGTCGCGCCGCCACCCTTCCAGGGTCCTGGCCGGCGCATCGAGGTGCCGGCGTCGCGGAGTTCTCCGAGGACGGTGGCGATGGTGCCCAGGGGTTGGCCTCCCCGGCGCAGCAGGTGTGCCAATTCGGCGTCGCGCACGTCCTGTGCGAGGTACCGGCGGACCTGGTCGGCATGCTGCTGCCCGGCCTGGCCATCGTCCTGATCCTCTTCCCGCTCACCGAGGGCCACGCCCACGGAAGACGTTGCGCTCCCTGGCACGCCGACCTGGATGGCGCCGTTCCTCCGCCGCGTAGCCGACCGATACCAACAGGGCGATGGCCAGGTCGTCACGGTCGCCGATCCCGATCACCTTCTTCACCTTGGCCTCGTCCCAGCCGTTCATGGGCGAGGTTGCCAGGCCCATCTCCGTGGCGGCGAGCATCAAGAAGGAGGCCGCGATCATGGCGTCCTTGACCGCGTACTCCCGGAGCAGACCGCGCTGATCGAGGTCCTCCTGGAAGGCTCTCGACGCGGTGGAGAACATCGCGATGAACTCGTCGTTCCAGGCTCCGCTGCGCCGGGCCTGGTCGTAGACATCGCTGTGGTCATCGCGCCAGGACTGCGGCTCGGCGACGAAGACCAGTACGACCGGGGCTTCTTGGGGCTGGGGCTGGCCTCCCGTGGCCCATGTCAGCCCTGCGCGGCCCTGCTCTGCGGAGACGACGACGATCGACCGGTCCTGAAGGTTCCAGCTGGTGGGTGCCTCGACGGCGAGAGCGAGGAGCGCATCGAGTGTGGTGCCCGGGATCGGGTCGGGCCGGTAGTGGCGGACGGTGCGACGGGTGCGGATCGCCTCTGCGACAGACATGGTGTTGTGGCTCGTCATGACACTTACTGTCGGTGAGTCACTCTCCATTCGGAAGAAGGCACCTTTTCGTGCGTTACTCTCCCGGGATGAAAACCACGGTGGAAACATCCGGACTGCCTGCCGACGTCTACTCCGCGAAATGCCCGACGCGCCAGGTACTCGACCACGTCTCCGGCAAGTGGACCATCCTCGTCGTGGACGCCCTCCTCGAAGGCACGATGCGATACACCGAACTGAGCCGGCGCATCGAGGGCGTGTCGCAGAAGATGCTCACCCAGACGCTGCGCAGCCTTGAGGGTGACGGATTCGTCACCCGCACCGTGTACCCCACCATCCCGCCTCGGGTCGAGTACGACCTGACGGGGCTGGGCCGCAGTCTGGCGGAGCCGATCACCGCTCTCCGCCAGTGGACCGAAACCCACATCAACGAGATCGAGCGGGCCCGGGCCCGGTACTCCCCAGAAGGTGGTGGAAGCCACTTGAGCGGTCCGTCGGGCACAACGGGCAATGGCGCGAGCGGGGAGCCGGCGAACGCCGACTCCCCGCTCAGGCCAGGCGGTTCACGCTGATGGGCAGTTAGATTACTGGCGCAGACCACTTATTTCTGCGGCGTCGCATTCCTCTCCCAGTGAAGGTCCGCAGTGCGGGCGGCGAGGTAGTCGGCCCAGGAGGTCTTGGTGAACCCCGCCCATCGGACTGCGGTGTTGGGGTGGAGGCCGAGGATGCTCGCGAGGACCGGTACGGGCAGGCCGCCGGAGAGTGCGACCAGGGCCGCGTTTCGGGCCGGCCTGGTGACGATGCCGTGCGCCAGGAGTTTCGAGTTGAGGCCGGTCTGAGAGGTGGGGCGGCCGGGGACGAGGCCGGGGAAGAGCCATTGCTCGCCGCGGGTGGTGCGGGTGGTGCGGGTGAGGGCGGCTCGGGTGTGGGGTGCTTCGGCCGGCTGGTGGAGGAGTCTGGCGAGCCGGGGCGGCAGCAGGAACGGGTGCCGGTAGACGGTGAGGTAGCTGTTGCCCTCGCGGTGGGTGGGCTGGGTCGCGGTGAGGTGCCGGACGTGGGACGCGTGCAGGCCGAACAGAAGGATCAGTGCGCCTGCTGCCCGCGTGTCCAGAGCCATGGTGGAGTCGGTCAGGCACTGTTTCAGCAGCTGCCGGCGGCTGTCTTCGTCCATCAGCCGACTGGGCTGCTGACGTGGAATGGAAGGGACCGTGAGCTTGCCGGTGAGGCCGCGGCCGGCGGTCCAGGACTGGAAGTTGCCCGGACGCTGGATACGACCACAGCATGGTCCACCTCGACCCGAAGGCCAGAGGAATCACAGGCCAGATCGCCAAGCGCGGCGCGAAGAACTCGATCCAGACCGGCGGACGGTGGGTGGTGGAGCGCACGAGTTCCTGGATGAACGGCTGCGGCAAGCTCCGCCGCTGCACCGAGCGACGAAGAGCCCCCGTCGGGTTCTTCATCGCCCTGGCCGGCACAACCATCACCGTCCGCTGCCTGATCCGACGTGCCTGGTCTCTCTACCGCTGGGACACCCGCCCACGAGGCTCCCGCGTCCGCTGATCCACTGGCGGCCACTCTTGGACGTCCAGTCAATATGGGCGGCATGAGGAGCCAAGTCGGTTACGAGAAGAGGGTGTTGCCTATCGGGTCGGAGCGGGGAGAGACTGTTTGTGAGCTGAGAGTAGGTGCGCCCGTGGCAGGAGCCGAACCGGAGCACGTCGCCTGGTTGTCCGAGAGCCAGTTGGCCCGAGCGTGGCCGACCATCCGGGCGACCTGCCTGGACGCCACCGCGAATGCCAACGGAGTTCGCAACAACCTCCGTGTATCGCAATCTACTTGGGGCGAGAGCAAGTGGCGCACGTATCACCCCGCGGACGTCGCCCGGGTGGCCGGGGCGATCGCCGACGGCACCGCGGAGCTCCAGCCGCACTGGCGGAACGACACCCCCGAGGCCAAGCTGCTCGATCAGCGCCTTCGCAGGAAGAACCTGCCCGGTGCCATCGGGTGCGCCCTGCTCGTCGCCGTTCCGTTGGTGATCATCGTCATTCTCCTGATCATCTCCTGGAACGGCTCCGGATCGTCTTCCCCTTCCTACTGGCACTCCGCCGGACCCGTATTGGGTACGACCGATGTGAGGACGGGAGGGCCGGTACTTCGAGAACCTCGGCCACCTTGCGGGCCAACGCGGCCACCTGCGGAGGCAGGGAGCCGTCCAGCGAGTCGATGTCGTCGCACGGGCCGCGCTTTCAGCCCACACGATCCGGTTGAGGACCGTCCGGTCGTCCAACCGCTGCCGCTCCAGCACAGACCGGGGCAGCAACTGCCACACAGCTCCCACTCGGCATCGGACAGTTCATGGCCACATATCACGACACCATGAACCACAACCCGAGATCACTTTGGCGACAGACCCTGGCTAGGAGTCTTCGACCTCGCGTCGTGTCGAACCTCCGGTGGTGCGTACGAACTGCCCTGGCGCCGGGTCACCCCGAAAGGGGGCCGGACACTGCGGCGGCGTCGGCGTCGGCGTGAGCGTGGGCGTCAGGTGGCCCTCAGGCTGTCCGGAGTCGTTCGAGGAACTCGCGGACGCCGTCTACCTTCTGGTAGGGCTTGAAGGCGGGGGCGTGTGCGTGTGCGTGGATCAGGGTGACGCATCGGTCTGCGCCGATGCGGGTGGCGAGGTCGAGTGACTCGGTGCTGACGAGGAGGGCCTGTTCGACTTCGCGGGCTTGGAGGAGGCTGCGTGCCTCGTAGGTGCGGAAGACCCCGCGCGTCTTGTCCCGGGCCCGTGGTAGCAGGGTCAGGCCCTCGTCGATGCGGGCTCGGGCCGCGTCGGTACGGCCGAGGTCGAGGAGGCACTGGCCGGTGTCCACTGCCAGGTCCGCGGTGCTCATCCACCGGCACCAGCCCGGTGCGGGGTCGGCCGCGTCGGTCAACGAGGCGGTCTCGGCAGCGGCCAGATCACGGTGGCACTCGGCCGCGGCTCCCAGGGCGGCGTGGGCCCGGGCCCTGCGCAGGTGCAGCAGCGACCGGGCGGTGGGGTGCCTCGTGTGGATCAGGGCCTGACTCAACGGTTCAACTGCGGATCCGGGCCGGCCGAGCCAGATCGACTGATAGGCGAAGTCCGACAGGACAAGCAGTGGCGCAAGGAGGGGCTCGTCCCGGAACTCGAGCTGCCCTACAAGCCCCCCGCGGTCCTTCAGGCCGGTCGTGTGGCGGCCGCCGAGTTCGGTGTCGAGCAGTCGCTCGCGGACGCTGCCGTGATCGTCCGGCACCTTCTCGTCGACCGTTTGGCCCTGACCCTCGGCGACGAAGAGGCACTCGACCTCTTCGACGAGGCCGCGCGCACCCTGGTCCTGGCCCGCGGCCCCGAAGACGCCGCCGACATGATCACCGCCCTGGTCTTCCAGATCGTCGCGTTCCTCCCCATGCTCGCGGGGCCGGACCGGGACATCGAGTTGGCGTACACCGAATGGCTCGGCTCCCAGATCACCCACGCGCGCCGCCAGTAGCGGGAGGAACGGCGCATGCGCGCCGAGCAGTGACCGCGTAGCCGGTGAACTGATACGACGGGGGTGGGATTCGTGCGGGGTGACAACCGTCAGATCCAGACGGCGGTCCTGGGCGGTGCGGATTCGGGAAAGCCGCTGTTGCTGCCGCGGGAGGCGATCGAGCTGGATGCCTTCCGCCAGCGTCATGACCAGGACCCCTTCTGGTGCGGGCTGCTGCTCGGCGGCGGCGGTCAGCTCACGACCAAGCTGTACACCGACCGCGTGTACCACTTCGCCCACCACCCTGGCACGGACAGACTCTGCGGCCGCCGAGATCCGGCGTGGCGAGCGCGGACCACTTGTACGTGAAGGCCGCGGCCGACGCCTGGCTCCGCACGGCCGGCGATCCCGAGGGCCGGGTCCACTTCGACCGCCTGCCCGAGGTCGACCAGGCGAGCTCGCTGCTTCCGGAGCCGGCCGCGATGAACAGCTGTCAGTGCTGCTCGCCCCCTGAGGGCAAAGCGCCATATTCGTTCAGAGGCACGATTTCCGCGTGTCCGTGCGAAGAATCGTGCGGAACGGCTGTTACGGAACTTGCTGCTCCGGTTGGGTGACGGCGGGTCAGTGCGCCTGGTGGTGCGCTCCGGGCGCATTGATCCACTGTGTCGCGCGCGCTCTGGGTGGGTGTAGCGGTCAGTGAATGTCAGGGCCACGCTCACGCGGACTGTGTGTACAGCGCAAACGTGTGTGACGGAAGTGTCCAGGGTCGGTAACCGGCCTCGTCGGGGGCTGTGGTCGGCCACATGTCGGGTCGAGAGTTTGGGTCCTCGGCCCACCACGGGCCGGGCACCCGCATCCGGTACGTGGTTCGTATCGGCTGGTGAAACAACGCTCTTGAGGGGCCACCAGATGTCTGTTTCCTCGACCGCCCGCCGTATCGGCGCCACTGTCCTGGCCGCCGGCGCGATCGTGTCCGCCGCCGCTCTCCCCGCCACCGCGGCGGACCGGGGGCACGACCGGCACCCGCGGGTGGAGATCTCCCGGGTCCAGGCCGACGCTCCTGGACGTGACGACCGCTCCAACCGTTCCCTGAACGGCGAGTGGGTCGAGATCCGCAACACCACCCGCCAGCCGGTAAACCTCCGCGGCTGGACGCTGCGTGACTCCGACGGCAACCGGTACCGCTTCAACGACACCCGCATCGGCGGCCGCGCCACCATCCGGATCCACACCGGA
>NZ_LGDE01000020.1 GCF_001279725.1 Streptomyces sp. WM4235
GCCCCGTCGCCCATCCCGCATCCGCTCTGGCTTGGAACCCCACTGCCGAACCTCCCGATGCGCGCGCCCGCAGCCGACGCCTTCACCGAGGTACCACTCCACTCACTTCACTGCTGGTACTGCGAACTTCCCTTACTGCTGGGTACTGCGCCACTGCGAGTACTGCTTGCGGCGGCCCCTGATCACCGCGGGCCACCCGGTCCGGTCGTCAGTCCCGTCGCCGTCCTGCAACCGCTCTGGCTTCGGAACTCCACCACCGCACCGTCCTGCGAACTACGAACTGCGTGTACTGCCACCCGGCAGTTCGTCTCTGCCAGGCCTTGCTGTCTCTCTGCGTTACGAGAGAAACCATAACCACACCACCGCCCGATGTCTACTCCAGCTGGCATAGATTTCTGCGCTCCTGGTGAGGTAGATATTCGGAGCCCACCAGGATTGAGAGTCGCGGTCCGGGGCACAGACGGCCCGGCAGGCAAGGCTGGACACGATCACCGAGACCGGAGCGCGAGATGACCACGACGAGCACCGGGCGCGCAGCCCTTCAATTCCTGTCCGCTGTTGCCGAGGCACGCCACGCACAGCCCGGACCACGGTGTCGGCGTACTCCGGATCGGCGGCCGGCACGAGGGTGCCCAAGAACGTGACGACGGTGGCGCGGGCGAGTTCGTTGACCATGTGCCAGCCGAACCCTCCCGCCCCGTGGACGAAAGCCTGAAGGCGGCAAGACCGTCCGCGCCCTGCTCCCCCGCCAGACCTGCCGCGTCGCACAGGCCGCCGAGGCGATCCCACCCCCGATGGTCAGGCAAGCGATGGTGTTCGCGTGCTCGCTCCGCAGGCCCTTGCCGTGCAAAAGCTCGACGGTCATGGCGCTCCTCGCGATGCGAGGACGGAACTCCCGCCGTCGCCCACACCCCCACCCACCGCATCCGGGCCCCGAGGCCTCGCCAACGCCCACTCCCGGCGAGGGCAGGCGCGCGTTCCGATTCCGCCGTGGTGGAGTGGCTCAGATGGTCGGGTGAGAGTCCGGGCAGATCGACGGCTCCTGCTTGCCGTTCCTGCATGTCGTCCGAGCAGAGCCAGCGCGCTGTCGCCGGGGCGCAGGTCGAGGCCCGGGCGGGCGGGTGAAGCCGGAGTGCGCCGGGTAGGGCCGTGCTTGGACGAGTTCACCCCTCGAAAGATTGCAGCGCGGGAAACTGACGGGTATGGACATCCGCCGCAGAAACCACGTCACCGTCACGGGCCGTACGGACGGGCCGGTGCTGCTGCCGGCGCACGGGTAAACGATCCCGGCGGCCACGGCCAACACCACCGGGGCGGGCATCCACAACGATCCGACCGCGGACGGGTGCGGGCGGCTCGAACGAGTTGCGTCGCCGCTCTCGCGGCATGCGGGCCGGCGGGGCGCGCAGCTGCTGGAGCTTGGGGGAAGTCGGTGCTCGCCGGGCCGGGGGTCAGGCGGCGAAGGCGGCGACGAGCTTGTCGGTGAGGCGGTCGAGGTAGTCGGGGCCGGTCGGGGCGTGAAGGACCGCGAGGCGCCAGTAGAGGGGTCCGGCGAGGAAGTCGAGTGCGAGTTCGCGGTCCACGTCGGTGGGGAGTTCGCCACGTTCGACTGCCCTTTCCAGCAGGCCGGTGGCCTTGGCGCGGCGAGGGTCGCGGACGGCCGCGAGGAGCGCCTGCGCCAGCTCCGGGTTGCGAGTGCTCTCGGCGAGGAGGTCGGGGATGATCTTCGAGGGCAGTCGGTGGCTCAGCCCGTCGGCGAGGTCGACGAGAAAGGCTCGTACGTCGCCGCGCAGGGTGCCGGTGTCGGCGACCTCGGGCGCGTCCACGGCGACCTCGGAGATCAAGGCGACGGTCATCTCCAGTTTGGACGGCCAGCGGCGGTAGATGGCGGCCTTGCCCGCTCCGGCCCGCTTGGCGACCGCTTCCAGGGAGAGCCGCGCGTAGCCGACCGAGGCAAGTTCCTCGAAGAAGGCGGCCGAGATCGCCTGGGTCACCGAGTCCTGGAGCACGGGCCCTCCGGGGAGTCGGCGCTCACGGGCGGGGGCGGGGCTTTGGGGCGTGGGTGCGCTGGGCATGCCCCTGAACCTACACCAGGCGGAACGCTTGCGTCTCGACTAGGCGAGGGCTAGGGTCCTGCTCGTAGACGAGACGCACCCGTTCCGTCTCGACAGCGAGCTGGAGGTACACCATGCGATTCCTGTACGAAGACGAGTCGTTTTCCTTCGAGACGTTGCGCGCGGCCGGGTTCGCCAACTACGGAGGCTCCGACCTGGGCGAGGTCCTGGCCACCGTCCGACACATCGGCGAGGGCGACGAGGAGGCCTGGTTGCGCGAGTGGAAGGCCACCGCGGAGCGCGTGCACGACATCGGCAGCCGCGCCCTGGCGGCCGGGCACCGAGTCAGCGCCCGCGAGGCCCTGCTGCGCGCGTCGAACTACTACCGCACCGCCGAGTTCTACCGCCGCGACGACCCCGCCAACGACCCCGAGGTCAAGCACCTGTCCACCCTCTCCCGCGAAACCTTCGCGGCCGCGGCGGCCCTGATGGACACCCCCGTCGAGGCCGTGCGCATCCCCTACCTGGACACCAGCCTGCCCGGCTACCTCTTCCTCGTCGACGAATCCGGCACCCCCCGCCCCACCGTCATCTTCACCAGCGGATTCGACTCCACCCTGGAGGAGGCCTACTTCGCCGTAGCCGCCGCCGCGCTGCGCCGCGGCTACAACGTGCTGGCCTACGACGGACCCGGCCAGGGCGCGGCGCTGCGCGAGCAGGCACTGGTCTTCCGCCCGGACTGGGAGGCCGTGGTCACCCCCGTGGTCGACTACGCGCTGACCCGGGCCGAGATCGACCCCGAGCGGCTCGTCCTGCTCGGCTACAGCCTCGGCGGCTACCTCACCGCCCGCGCGGCCGCCCACGAACACCGCCTGGCCGCCCTGATCCTGGACGACGGCCTCTACGACTACCACGACGCCCACACCCAGGTCATGCCGCCGTTCCTGCGGGAGTGGGTCGAGACCGGACGCGACGACCTCGCCAACCCCGTCGCGAGCCTCCTCATGCAGGGCAGCACCCAGCTCCGCTGGGCCCTGCGCAACGGAGTGTGGGCGTTCGGTGCCACCTCGGTCGCCGACTACATCCGTCGCACCGCCGACTACACCCTCGACGGCGTTGCCCAGCTCATCGACTGCCCCACCCTGATCCTGGACGCCGAGAACGACCAGTTCTTCCACGGCCAGCCCCAGCGCGTCCAGGCTGCTCTGACCTGCCCGCACACCCTGATCACCCTCCCCGAAGCCGAAGGCGCCGGCGAGCACTGCCACATGGGGGCCATGTCCCGCTTCCACCAGATCGCCTTCGACTGGCTCGACACCACCCTGGTGGCGGCCACCCAGGCCACCAGCTGAGAGGGCGGTACGTGAGTCGATGCCTGGATGGAACGCTTCCTCAGTGTCGAACTCTTCGCCTGCCGACTCCCCGTCGACTCCTTCCGCCCCATCGGGGGGCCCATCACCCACGCTCACGTGTCCACCGGCCCAGTCGAGCCGACTGAGTTTCGCAAGTGTCGTCACGGACGCGGGCCGTCGGGCCCTGCGGTGGAATCCGGCAGCCGGGCAGCCCGCGACCCACGGGGAGACGCGGGCCACCGCCGGCGGGCCGCACCGGTCAAGGGCGCGGGGCGTACGCGGTGACGGCGGGAGCGGTGGCCGGACGCCGGGCGGTCTCCGGCGGGACCGTTTCTCGAAACTCCGACCACTCCCCCGCCCCCGGCCGGTCAGCCCCGGCCCGGGCCCCCCCCTCCCGCGCCGCGGAAGGAGGGGTCGTCCTTCCAGGTGGTGTTCTCGCCGAGGCGGGGTGCGCGGCGAGGAGGCCGGTGCCGTCGTGGTCGCGGATCCGGTCCATGCGGTGGGCCACCAGGGGCCACTGGCGGAAGCCGACCAGGAGGCCCGCCTGCGTCTCGGGCAGGACGGCCTTCACCGTCGCCCCGATCGCGGGGTGCGCGAACCGGGGCCGTGCCGGGTTTCGTCGACCCACGACTCCAGACGGGGCGCAAGGAGGGTGAGCGGGGCAGCTTGGGGTCACACAGGAGCGACGGTGTGAAACGGACCGGCAACCGTGGTCAGCAGCCACACCTGAGACGCAAGCACCGGGCGCGGCAATTGCCCCACGTCAGCCACCCATCCAGATCAAGAGCAAACACCTTCGCCCGGACATGGTGCTCTTCCGTCGGTGCCCTCGGGGCGCACCCCACGCGACCAATGTGTCGTAGGCGTGGGATCCACTTGGACGTACCGAGGTGATGCTCACTCCGCTGATCTGGGGTTCTTGCGCTGGTTGGCATGGAAGCGCGCCTTCTTCTGACGATTCCCGCACGTATTCATGTCACACCATCTGCGGGTGCGACTTCGGCTGGTGTCGAAGAAGGCGGCTTGGCAGGTCGGTGAGGCGCACAAGGCCAGTTTTCCGTCTCGTTCGCCCGAGATGACGCTGTGGACCGAGGAGACCCGCGATTTCTGGCAGCACCGCGCGGCGTACGCGAAGCAGCAGGCGACCCGGCCTCAGACCATCGGCTACTCGCTCGTCGACTCACCGGTCGGGCTTCTTGCCTGGATCCTTGACAAGTTCGCCGAGTGGTCAGACACCGAGGACAGCCCGTTCGAGACGATCTCCAGGGACCGCATTCTCGACGACGTCACCCTGTACTGGCTGACGCGGACCGGCGCATCATCGGCCCGGATCTACTACGAAAGTCACAACTCGCTCGATCCCGAACTCCGGGTCGACGTCCCGTCAGCGATCACCATGTACCCCCGCGACATCGAGAAGAGTCCGCGCACTTGGGCACAGAAACGGTACCGACAGATCGTCCGATGGAGGTCACCTGAAGCCGGGGGCCACTTCCCTTCGTTGGAGGTTCCCGAGTTTTTCGTCAAAGACCTGCAAGAGGGCCTGACGGCAGTCCTGGCCGCCCATCGGCGAACGCAGCCGACTGCCGGCCAGTCGATCACCGCCTGATCAGGTTCAAGGCGTTGCCCGACGGCTCCCAGGCCGAGTTCATCGAGACGGCAGGACTTCGGGCACCTGCACGAAGCCGGCGACTACTTCGTCTTGTCGAGGTCGGTGGGCGGCGGAGGAGGGGGCGGCGGCACCGGCCGGTTCGGCTGGTGTCCGTCATCACCGATCGGCGACCGATGCTTGCCCTCCACGATCCCTGCCACTGCAACCTCCCCGTGAACTGGAAAACCCCAACGGTGGGACCAAAGGGACGGATACGGCAGGGGGAAACCCGGCGGGTTGTCGACGCGATCAAACTGACAGGGCTCCGGCGGGAGATGCACGGTTGGGGCGTCTCCCGCCGGCTTCTGCCCCGTCAGTGACGATCACGGCCCCCTGGGGGGTGTCTGCGATGCGCCGGCCGCTGCCGCTGCCGGCGGCATCGCTGCCACGGTGGTGGCCCGCTGACGACCGTCGTCGGCAGTGACCGAGGGAAACCCGGTGGTGCGGACCCGTGGCCGCCTGAAGCTGGGGACGGCCAGCAGTGCGAAGCCGAGGGTCGCCGCGATGAGATGGCCGACGGTGGTGAAGTCCGGCAGCGGTCCGCTCCAAGTGGCGCCGCCGAGAGGCCAGGCGAGGACGAACAGGGCCCAGGGCAGGCGGGCGCGGCGGGGCAGGGCGAGCGTGCCGATCGCCAACACCGTCTGGGCTCCGTAACTGACCCCGTAGTCCAGGGCGTGACGTACGGCCAGGGGGTACCAGCCGTTACGGAGCGCGACGGCGATGACCGCAGCGGTGAGCAGGGTGGCCGCGACATGGCCGCCGAGGAACACGGCTGCTGAGCGCAGCTTCCCCCATCGGCGCTCCGCCCCGGCCAGGAAGCAGCAGACGCCGAGGCCCAAGGTGATGAAGGTGCCCACGAATTCGGTCGAGGCGACATCCGTGAGCGTGCCGTCGAAGAACAACGCGCTACCAAGCAGCGCGGACAGCGGATGATCCTGCAGGTTGTCCAGGTTGGTGCTGACGTGGCCCAGCACGGCGGCCGCCCGGTCGGCGGACAGTCCGTGGCCGATCCAGAAGTGGACGGCCAGGAGCAGGCAGACGTAGACGAGGGTGAGCGGTGCGCGGCGCGGGTACTCTCGCGCGGCGCGCAGAAGTCTGCCCGCAGGGCCCCACGGTGGCTGAGAGTTCATACTGCGGCATTCTCCAGGTCGAGCCGAGCGCGGGAAGCGACGGGTGTCGCTTGGCCGTCCGGCCGGGGCGCGCCACCGGCCTTCGTCCGGGCGGGAGTTCGGCGCCGGCCGCCGTCGCGCTCCGTTGCCGTGGCCGGGTGGAGGCCGCTGCCCGAGTAGCCGCCTACCCGGATCGAGCACACCTCGTCGTCAAGCAATGACGGAGCCAAGCGGCCGGGGCTACCCCTGCACGTCGGCATCACCCCAGCGATTCACCGCCGGCTGACCCAACGAGGACGATCCGGGGAAGACGCCGAGCGATATCCGGGAGTACCGCTCACATGGAATTGCGCTCCCCGCCAACCGAACGAGCGCCGTGGAGTGCGGCGCGGCGTGAGGCGTGAGGCGTGAGGCGTGAGGCGTACGCGAACGACCAGAACAGCCCGGACAACACGCTGATCGCGGTGTCCGCCGCCTCCAACAGGAGCAAGGCCGACAAGGATCCGGCCGAGTGGCTGCCCTCCGACGGCTCGTACCACTGCACGTATGGCGCGGCGTGGGTCGGCACGAAGCTGCGCTGGGACCTGGCCGTCGACGAGAACGAACGCCAGCATCCGCTCCTCGGGCTCGCCGACGGCTGCCCCACCACCGTCGTCTACGAACCCGTCGTGTAATCCCTTGGCGGGCCGGTGCCTGGTACGGGCCGGCCGTCGCGAGGGACCTTGGCCGTCATCCATCGACAATCAGCGCTCTTCGGTCGCTTTGGGTTTGTGGCGACAACGCAGGGTAGCCAACGGCCGCTCGGGGGACGCCCGGCGTGCACAACCAGACCACACGTGATCGCGCGCCCTTTCGCGCCTGGGACGCGCTGTTAGGAGCTCTTCATGGCCGTATCGACTGATCAGCCCACGAATGACGAGGGTTTCGAAGCACCCTGGAGCCGCCGCGTGGGCGGTCCGGGGAAGGGGCCGAACTCGAACTCGTCGCTTACGCGGGAGGGGGTGCTTGTCCGGAATACGGCGACGGCCAAGTCCGTTACGGTGCCCAGGCTCTCGTCTCCTCCTCACCGGACGGCGAGGGATCGGGGGACGGAATCGACCTCCCCACCACACCTCTGGATGATTTCGAGGCCGCCCCCAGGACCGGCTGGGTGCCGGTGGCCTCGGACTGGATGGCGGGCATCCCCGACCACGTCAGCGTCCGGGACATGTCCGTCCCCGGGACGCACGAATCTCCGGCCTACCAGGAGAACGTGGGGTCGGCGGGGTATGCGCTGTGCCAGAGCCGGGACCTGGACTGGCAGTTGAACAACGGCGTCCGGTACCTCGATGTGCGACTCCGCCGAATGGACTCCAAGGTCTTCTCCGTCCACCACGGCGACTACTACCTCAAGCAGATGTTCGGCGATGTTCTGCAGACCTGCCGCAGCTTCCTGTCGAACCACCGCTCGGAAACCATCCTGATGCGGATCTCGCAGACCAAGTCCAGTGCGTCGGCCGCCGACTTCACGCAGACCTTCAACCACTACCTCGACACGTACTGGGGTGGTTCAGGGATGCGGAGCGACTTCTTCACAGCTCCACCTTCCCGACCCTCGGGTCCCCCCTGTGGGACGCCCGCCCCGGGCGCCGCCGCGGACCGTGGACGCGCGGCGCGCCGTAGCTGCCGCGTGAAGCGGTGTGGGCGGCGGTGATCCGCTCGGTCGGCTCAGCGTCGCGGACCGCGCCGACGGGAGGTACGACCAGCGTCCACCACCCCGTCGTCGATGAACCACGCCTCCACCGCGACGAACTCGCCATCGACGATGTCATCTTCGTCGTCCACTACCCCGACAAGGACAGCGACAGCGACAGGAAACTGCGGCTCATCGTCGCACTCTCGGATACCGAGTCGGCCGGCATGGCAAACGACAGGCCGGCCGACATCTCGCCGCGGAAAACACCCTGCCGAACACACACCGCGGCACCGTCCGGGCGGGCCGACAGCCACTGCTTCCGACCAGGCGAACCACCCATCAGGCAGTGCAACCGGGTGATCTGCTCGTCCCGTCGAATCAGACGGTCAGAACGATCTTGCCGAAGGCGGCGCGGGACTCCAGCACAGTGTGCGCGGCCGCGGCTTCTTCCAGCGGGAAGGTGCCGTGCAGCACCGGCTTCAGTCGGCCTTCCCGCAGGTCGGCGAAGACAAGTGCGAAGGTCTCGGCGGCGGTCTTCGACGGTGCACTGGAGAGACTGAGCGCCGAGATGGTCCAGGACTGCTGGAAGTTCGCGAACAGCGCCATGCCGAAGTCGGTGGTGGGGGCACCCGCGACGACACCACTGATCACGTACCTGCCGTTCGGGCGGAGCAGGGGAATGAAGTCGGCCACGTCGGAACCGGCGACGATGTCGATGACTGCGTCATAGCGGCCGTCCGGGCCCGGGTCGACCGCGTCCACGCCCACGACTTCCGTGGCCCCCAGGTCGTACAGTCGCTGCGCGACGGACCGGTCGGGAACGGAGGCGATCACCGTCGCACCCCGAGCGGCCGCGAGCTGGGTGGTGAGCACGCCGATCCCGCCACCAGCACCGCGGACGAGCACCCGCTCGCCCGCCTTCACGTCGGCCCTTTCCACGCTTGCGGCGGCGACCAGGGAATTCACCCCGAGCGTTACCGCGTCATGGGACGAGACGTCCTCCGGTAGTTCCACGAGAGATTCGACGGGCACCATGGCGCGGTCGCTGTAGCCGCCGCCGTGTCCGGTCGTCGCGAAGACCCGGCGTCCCACCCACCCGGCGTCGTCCTCCGAACCGACCTCGACCACCGTGCCCGCCACCTCCAGACCGGGTATGGTGCCGGTGCCGACGTCGGGCTTGGCGCCCTGCCGTAGCAGTACATCGAAAAAGCCGACCCCGGCCGCTGTCACCGCCAGTACGGCATGGCCCGGCTCGGCGGTCGGGTCCGGCCGGTCGACCAGCTTGAGGTTCTCCGGGCCACCGAATTCGGTGATCTCTACTGCACGCATGATGTCTCCTCGTAGCGCCTGAAGGGGGAAGTGGCTGCCGAACAACGAGGCTCAGACATCCTCGGTGACCTCGATGCCGCGGCACGAGAGCAAGCTAACCCGCTAAACGGATGACCTCTACCATTTGTGGTTAGGTGAGAGACATGCCTGTTCAGCCGTCTCGAATCCAGTCCTCGTCCGCCGCCGAGACCCCCGTGCGGGGGCAGCGAGCCGACGCCCGGCACAACCGCGCCCGGCTCCTCCAAGCCGCCCGCGAGGCGTACGCCCTCAACGGCACCGACGTACCCTCCAGCACCATCGCCCGCAGGGCCGGTGTCGGCGCTGCCACCCTCTACCGGCACTTCCCGACCCGGGGTTCGCTGATCGCCGCGGCGTTCTCCGAGCAGCTCACCGAGTGCGTCGCAGCCTTGGACGAGGCCCTACGGGACGACGATCCCTGGCGCGGTCTCTGCTCCGCCCTCGACAAGGTGTGCAGGATGCAGGCCGAAGACCGCGGGTTCAGCGCCGCGTTCCTCGGCGAGTCTCCCGACGATCCCGCCCTTCATCGCGAGCGTGCCCGCGCCGAGGCAGGACTCGCCCGGCTGGTACAACGCGCGAAGGACACAGGGCGGTTGCGCAAGGATTTCGATCCCAGCGACGTCACCCTCCTGCTCCTGGCGAACAGCGGCATCGTGCGACAGTCCCCGGAGGCTTCCCTGGCCGCATCTCACCGCCTGCTCGCCTACTTCCTCCAGTCCTGCCGGGCCACGGATGGCGCGCCGTCCCTGCCCCCGCCCGCACCGCTGCGCCTCGACGACCTTTACGGGCCGCCACACCGAACCGACTGACCGGCGACTTCCGCCCTGGGGCGTGCCCCAACGCCTGACGCTTGCCCTTGAATTCCCGCCCGGGTACGCAGCGCCCAATGACCTCGTCTTCGGCCTCGTCGTCACCACGCAGGAGGGCGAAGGGCGACAGCGCATTGGCAAGGCGAACCGGTCCCATCTGTCCGTCGCCCGGTGAGCTGACGAGGGCGCGAGCCCCGCTGGGGCCATGTCGCAGGACACCATCGACCATGCGTGGCCCGCGCCTGAAGTTCTGTCCGTCGGCCTGTCACGGAGGCCGATGCGTGACAGCCGCCATGGCGGCGTGGCGTCATAGCGACTGCTCCATGCTGAACTGCCGCTTTGCGGGAGCGACTTCGCACCCAAAAGCGGTAGCATTGGCGCAGGCCACACAACAAACGTCTCTCCATTCGAGACGACCATGCGCAGAGTGGGGATCCGCGGCTCGCCACGGATCGTGGTCGCGCCATCGCCGCCGGCGCTCGGCCTCCTCCAGGTTCAGGCCGCCGCGACCGGGCGTTTCATCGCGTGCACCGCAAGCATGACTTTCGCGCCCGGCGAGTAGTTCTCGCGGGCCGCCGATCGGGGCGGCATTCGTCTCGGGGTGTTCCCTGACGCGGCTGCTGATCCGTTCCCGGCACAGCGGGTGCACGCCGGACTCCTCCCAGGGCATGGACCCGGGACTGGATGCCGCCCCCGCCCGGTGCACTTCGCCGACCGCTGGGGCCGCCGAGCCGCCGCGAGCCGCGTGTCGGGACCGTGAGGGCGGCCTGGTCGCGACAACGCGTGCCGCCCCTCACGGCGATCCTGGTCCACCGCGCGCTGACGCGCCCAGGAGACCACGGGAACAGGCGCACGGGTCGGAGCGCGCGCGGGGAACTCGAACAGGGCTGAGCCACCCCCAGTCGCGCCAGCCCTCCCGCCCTGCATCAACCACTCGACGAATTCAACGAATTCGTCTATGCCAAAACCGAACTGGGCACCTCCGACTGGCCCGAACACCGAAGCCCGCCAGCCGCGTCTCCGCCCACGGCAACCAGCGCGCCTCGGGACGCGGGCCAGCACTTCGACGTCGAGAACTCCGAAATACCGCTGATCGAACAGCCGGAATCATCCGGAGTGGGCGAGGTCCACGGACGCCCCCTTGCGTGAGGCTTGGCGCCGTGCGATAGTTGCCCCAGCAACTGTTGCCCCAGCAACTACTTTGGAGAGCAGCTCATGATCAAGGTCACCATCCTGCTGACCCGGCGCAACGACCTCACCCACGACGAGTTCATCGAATACTGGACCCAGAAACACACACCGCTGCTGGCCCAACTGCCCAGCGACGAAGTGACGGTGAACCGCTACGTCCAGCTGCAGCCCACCGGCGACTCGATCCCGGGCATCGCGACAGCCCCGATCGACGGTGTGGCCGAGCTCTGGGTCGACAACGTCGCCGACGCCGCAGCGTGGTTCACCTCGCAGACCTACCAGACCGTCGTGGCCGAGGACGAGGCCAACTTCCTCGACCGGTCCAAGACCCAATTCCTGTACGCCACCGAACAAGTCATCTTCGGCTGAGTCCCCACCCAGCACTTCGCGATCACGAACGGATCCGACAATGCCTTTCTCACGACCCGAAGAAATGCACGCCACCTTCGCCAAGGCGATGCAGGACCACGACGTCGACGCACTGCTCGACCTCTTCGAGCCGAACGCGATCACCGCACTGCCCCACGGAACCCAGCTCACCGCAACCGACGCCCGCCGCGACATGTTCACCGGCCTGCTCACGGCCGGTACCGGCATGGTCGGTACCCAGCGCACCGCCCTGATCGCCGATGAAATCGCGCTGACCTCGACGACTTACACGATCCCGGCCGACAAGGCAGGCGCTGCGCCGACCACTGTCACCACCGCGGAAGTCTCCCGCCGCCAACCGGACGGAAGTTGGCGTGTCGTGTTCGATGCCCCGGCCTTCTCCTGAACCGGCACCACCGGCCGAGGGGGTCATGGATCGGCAGCAGACACAGCCGACGTACGCTGACGACACCGCCCCATCCGGCAACCCCCTCGAGATTCCGGAAGCCAACCCATGACCGACACCACCCGAGATCCTGCCGACGCCGTCGAACTCGGCGTCGAGTACCTCCTGGGCAATGAACTCAGTAGCCGCTGGGACTCCGACCAGAAGCGCGCGTGGGCGGGTGTCATGGAGATCTCGCGCCTGCTCCCGGCCAAGCACGATCGGGAAATGATCGCCGAACACGGGCTGAGTCTGACCTTGTTGCGCCTGCTCGGCGGCCTCAACGAACGCGATCAGCCGCAAGCCCGCGACCTGGCGGCCGATCTGGACATGAGCACCGGCAGGGTCTCCCGTCACCTCGCCACCCTCGAGGCAGCCGGGTTGCTGCGTCGAACTCACAACGCCGAGGACAAACGATCCCTGGATGTCGAGCTCACCGACGCAGGCCGCGCCCGTCTCGCCGCTGCCCGCCAGACGGCTCTGGAGATCGTCGAGCGCGACTTCCTCGCTCACCTCACCACAGACGAAATGGCCACCCTCGCCCGCATCACCACCCGCGTCCTGCGAGCGAACGCCTCGACGGACAACGCGCGGTAATCGCGCAGGTAGGGCGCGCGTCGCGTGACCTACCTGCTCACCACTTCGGTGACGACTCAGCCCGTGGTTACGGGAGCGGCTGGCACGGGCTTCCGGTATTCACCCCTCGCCCAACGACTTCGACAGTGATGTACTGCGCGGAGGTGTTCTCCCCTGGCTTGAACTGCCGGGCGACAACATTTTGACGACCGGAGTACACCGGCGTCCACTCGAAGGTCGCGGTGCCGGTCTCCGGGTGGTAGACGGCTACCCCGAGCCGCTACGCACCACAGCCCGCACGGATCCCATCCACTCTCGGCCACCACCGCCCTGGACGCATATCTCACGAAACGACTCGCCCAAACCGCCATGACGGCCGAACACCAGGCGGAGTTGACGACGCCGGCCGCCGAGGTGATCGCCGACGAGGTCCTGCGCTACTTCGCCGAGGGACTGTAAAAGAAACGGCTCTGGCCCGTAGTTGGTGGTGACGCCGGGTAGCCGTCAGGGCAGGAGGATGCGGTGCCGGAGAAGGTCGAATCCGGCGCGTCCGTGTATCTGTCTCATGATTCTCTTGGTGCGGGTGTTGGCGCCTTCGGTGCGGCCATTGTGGTAGGGCAAGGTGAGGCCGGCGTTCACGGCGGGCCGGTCGATTTCGAGCCCGTTGGTGAGACTGCGCAGGTGAGGCAGGGCGACGGCGCGGGCGGCTGTGATCCAATCGGTGAGTTTCGTGTCGTTGCCCTCGGCTGGTTTCAGCAGAGCGGCGAAGTCGCTTATGAGATCGGCGAGTGCGGTCATCTCCGGGCACGCTGCGGCGATCTTCTCCAGCAGGGCCGTTTCCTTCGGGCGTAGATTCTCGGGGTCGGTGAGCAGGAGGCGGCCGGCGTGACGCACCGTGGTGACGGGGCGGTCGCCTTCGGCGCGGCCCTGGTTG
>NZ_LGDE01000021.1 GCF_001279725.1 Streptomyces sp. WM4235
GCGGTGATGGGGTGGGTTCCGGTGGTCCAGGGTTTGCCGGTGATGCGGCCGGTGGTGGGGTCGAGGGTGAGTCCCCAGGGGAGTGTGGTGGTGGTGTAGCGGACGGGGGGTGTGCCTCCGGTGGTGGTGAGTCGGATGGTGCAGGTCTGGTTGAAGCGGCAGGTCTGTGGGCCGGGGTCGACGATCCGCAGATCACCCGACGTCGGCGTGGGTGTGGGCGTCGGGCTCGGTTCCGTGGCGCCGCCGAACACCTCCGTGACGGGTGCCACGTTGGCCGCGTTGCCTGCGTGCGTCGCCGTCCCGAGCAGGTCCTCCAGCGTGCGCAGCAGGTGATGGTGGTTGTAGGCGCTCGCGTACGCGCCGGTCTTCACGTTCGCGCCGTGGAAGACGGTCGCGATCCGGTTCGAGCCGAGGTAGTTGTCCTCGTCCCAGGTCAGCACCAGCAGGCTGTTGTTGGCCTTCGCCCACCGCGCGTACGCGTCGAGGTTGTTCCTGGTCCAGGTGTCACCCGTGGCCACCGGGCAGGAGTGCATGTCGTTGCACTGGTTCGGCACGACGAAGGACAGGTCCGGCAGCGACGCGAAATCGCCCTGCGGGAACTGCGCCCAGGTCTTCCCCGTGTCGAGCGGGACGTTCTTGAAGGCGAACCACGGATTGTGCTTCTGCGCGTACTGCCCGCTGGTACAGGCCGTGGACCCCTGGCCCGGCAGGTCCTCGTTGTACGTGACGAACGTCCTGCCCGCAGCGAGGACCTCCTGGCCCAGGTTGAGGGCGGTCATCGACTGCGGGGTGTAGCAGCCGTCGCCGGTGATGCCCTGGGTGGCGCCGGAGAAGAGGTTGAAGTAGTTCGGCTGGCTGGGATGGGTCAGCGCCTTCATGCCGGTCAGGCTCGCGCCCTCGTTCGCCAACTGGTTGATGTACGGGGCGTTCGCGCTGCCGATGATCTCCCCGTACTGCTTGTTCTCGTACACGACGACCACCACGTGGTCGTAGCTCGGCAGCGCGGCGTCGGCGGTCGCCACGGAACGCGTCCGCGTGGTCCGCGCACCACCATCCGCTGCCTGAGAGTTGGCGACGGTGAAGGCGGCGAGCAACACGAACGCCCCCAGTGCGGCGATCGGCGCGGACCTTCGGGTCCGCTGTCTCGCGGTGATGGGCATGGACGTCTCCTCCTCGATGCGGCGGGACGCCGGCAGGGGCGCCGGCGGGTGCCGGTGTTCATTCCTCGCGCCGGGCCGCTCCGGCCACGGCGATGTTCAGGAACCGGGGCGCGGGGCGCGCCCGATCGCGGAACTCCCTTGCCACGGCGGCCCGGACGGCCGTGTTGCGTTCCTCGGGCAGCAGCATCAGCACGCTCCGTCCCGGGAGCCTCCCGGGCGACCAGGCCCGCGACGCCCCGGCCTCGCGGGCCCGGTCCACGGCCCGGGCCGACTCCGTCGCCCATCGGGCCGGGTCGCCGCGCACGACCAGGAGCACCAGCCGCGCGCCCGAGGCCGCCGGGTCGAAGGACGCGTACCGGTGAGCGTCGGCGCCCCCCGGCAGCAGGGCCTGCCCGGGGCGGGTGAACAGGGCCGCGCGGCGCAGGGCCGGGTCCCCGTCCGGCAGCGCCTCGGCCAGCAGCCCGGCCAGCTCCGCCCGGTCCGGATCCACGCCCGGCGGCGTGTGCGCGTCGGCCACCGCGAGCGCCACCGCGCAGTCCGCCGACTCCGCCGTGTCCAGCCCGGAGGCCTCCGTCAACGAGCCCTGGACGTGCAGGTCGCAGCCGCCGCGCCCGTATCCGGCGCGGGCCAGCGCCCGCAGCACCGCGTAGGGCCGGACCGCCCAGGCGGGCGTCCTCGGCGCGGGCCCCGACGGCGTGAGCGGCAGATCGCACCCGTCGGCCGGGTGGGCGAGCGAGCTGAGCCGAACCAGCCCGTCGTCTCGCGGCGCGGCGGCCGCCGCGACCGGCCAGCCGGCGCCCGCGACCGACCCGGGACCGGGGTGCGGGCCGCCCCCGGAGCCCGCCGGCCACACCTCGCGATCCAGATGGAAGGCGTACGGGGCGCTCCAGACGGCCGTCGGGCGCAGTCCGTGCGCCGCCTCCAGCGCGTACGCCACCAACCGGAACAGGGGGTCGGCGGTGGCCCGGCGGGCCAGGTCCGGCCCGACCGTGCCCACCCGGCCCGCCGTCACCGCTCGTCCCGGCGGACAGGCTTCGGGTACGCGGGGTCGCCGTCCGCGCGGGCCGGCGCCGGGTACGGGTCGCCGCCGTCCTTGCGGGCCAGCATCCGGTACGCGTTGCCGCCGTCCATGCGGCGGGCCGCGACCGTGCGGACCGCGTCGAGCACCACCGCGCCCGCGAGGCACGGCAGCGCGGCCGCGCGGACCGCGCGGGCCAGGGCCCGCCGCCCGGGCCCCGCCGGGGGCGCCCACGGTCGGTCCGGGTCGGGCACCAGCCGGGTCGTGGTCAGGGCCACCGCGCCGACGAAGTCGTTGCCCTGGTGGGCCGGACCGTGTTCCTCGGCCAGAACCGTGAAGCCGCGGTCGGTCAGTGCCTCCCGCAGGTTCGCACCCGGGATCAGGTGCTGGTGCTGGGGCTGGAACCAGGGCAGCCAGGACGACCCCAGGAGGCGGGCCATCCGCGACCGCGGATCCGGGAGCTCGATCGCGAGGAACCCGCCGGGCTCCAGTACGGCGGCCGCGGTGTCCAGCTCCGCGAGCGGATCCCGGGTGTGCTCCAGGTAGTGGTACATGCTCACCACCTCGTACTGGCCGGCCAACTTCGCGGCGAACTCGGGGAACTGGCCCTGGAAACCGGAATCCACCCAACCGCGCCGCTCGGCGTCCCGGACCCCGTCACCCATGTCCAGCCCGTCGAAACGGGTGTGCGGCCACACGGCCCGCGCCGCGTTGCAGAAGTGTCCGTGCCCGGCGCCCACGTCCAACCAGGACGCCGGCTCGCCGTACGGTTCGAGCATCCCGGCGCGCTTGCGGTACGAGTCGCCGAGCCGCCCGAACACGGAACCCGCGCTCTCGCCCCCGCGACCGTCGTAGAAGTCCCGGTAATAGAACTCCAGCCCCTCCAGGGTCAGTCGGGGGTTCTGGAACACGTGTCCGCAGTCCCCGCACTCCTCCAGGGTGAAGCGACCCGGTTTGCCCTGGAGGAGGTCCGGCACCCGCACCCGCACCGCGAGCCGCCCGGAGCCGCACCACGGACAGTCCGGCCGGGGCGCCTCGAGGAACCGGTCGGTGCCCGCGGCCAGTTCGGCCCGGTAGGCGACGGCCCGGTCCTTGTCGGCGGCCGGCGGGGACGTGCGGGCGAGGTCGGCGGCCGTCCGCAGGGCCGCGCCGAGCGCGCGCGCCGGCCGGACGGCGCCGGCAGCGGCGAGGTCGGCGGGACGCAGGGACGCGCCCGGGCCGGCGAGGACCAGGTACGGCTGGAGCCAGTACAGCCCCGCGGCGGCGGCGCCCCACCGGCCCTGCCGTGCGGCGACGGCCGCGAGCAGGGCCAGCCCGGCGAGCTGCGCCGCGACGACCGTGCCCGCCGGCAGGCCCTGCGCCCGCAGCTCGGCGGCCCGTACCGCACCCGTCGGCTCCGGCCGGCGGCCCGCGCGGAGCGCCGGCGCGACGGCCAGTCCCGTCGCGGCGGGCGCGTACTCCTTCAAGCGACGCACCAGCGCGAGGAGTTCCATCGGCTCCGGGGGCGCGCCGCCCGGCTCCACCCCCGCCCGGGTCAGCACCTCCTCCGCGACCAGCACGGCGAACCCGGCGCCGCGGCCCTCGCCCAGCCGGTCGGCCCCGTACCGGGTCGGATCGACCAGCCGCAGCAGCCCGAGGGCCCGCTCGACGGCCAGATCGCCGGGCAGCAGGTCGAGCACCCGCAGGCCCTCCCGGTCGGCGTGCGCGCAGGCCGCCAGGAAGGTCGCCGGATCGGGCTCGACCCCGCGCGCCGTCAGCAGGTGCCATCCGGCCGCGCGCGGCACCCCGGTCGAGTCCGCCGGCGGGATCGTGGGCAGCACCGGGAGGGCACGCAGCCTGCGGTGGGAACGGACCGTGCCCGCGCCGAGAGCGACCAGGACCGCGGCGGAGGTCCACCGGATCCGGCGCGAAGGGGGTGGCGTCATGACAACTTCTCCAACCGGTCGGCCGCGGCGGCGGCCCCGCCGGCCGCGGCGAAGGAGGCCTGGATGCGGCGGGCGGCCCGGCGGGGGCCGGGATCGTCCAGCACGGCCGTGAGCGCGTCGCGCAGTTCCTCGGGCCCCGTCCGACCGAACCGCACCCGGACGCCGGCGCCCGCCTCGACGACCTGACGGGCCACGATCGGCTGGTCGTCCCGGATGGGCGCGACCACCAGCGGCAGTCCGTGCGCGAGTGCCTCGCAGACGGTGTTGTGGCCGCCGTGGCTGACCACCGCGTCCAGGTGCGGCAACAGCTCCAGTTGCGGAACGCCGTCCTGGACCAGCACGTTCGCGGGCGTCCGGCCCCCGAGCGCGGATGCGGGCGCGGACACCACCAACTGGACGTCTTCGGAGAGGTGTTCGGCGGCTCCGAGCACCGAGCGGTAGAAACGGATCCCGGCCTCCTGGTTGAGCGTGCCCAACGACACCAGGACCCGCCGGCGCGCCGGGTCCAGTCGCCGCCAGGGGAAGTCGGGCGCCGCCGGCCGGGCCCCGAAGGCCGGACCCACATAGGCGTGGTGCGGCGGAACGTCGGCGCCGGTACCCACCAACTCGGGCGTGGAGAACACCCACACCAGCCGATCGGAGAACCGCGGATCCCAGCCGCCGTCGTCCGAGCCGTACTCGCTCAGCAGCGCGCCGATCCGCTGCGACACCCATTCCCCGACCTTGGGGAAACCGGCGAAGGGCAGGGTGAGTTCGGCGGAGGTGCTGGCCGACGTCACCCAGGGGATCCCGAGCCCACGTGCCACGAGCGGCCCGGCCAGGGTCTGTTGGTCGGCGACCAGCACATCCGGCGCGAACTCCGAGGCCGCGGCACGCACCCCCGGTTCCATCGCCCGGGCCAGCGGTATCAGCGCCTCCTGCCACAGGAAGCGCAGCGCGGCCACCCCGCGCAGATCGCGCCACCGCTCGTGCAGCCCGGCGTAGCCACCCGCGAGGTGCTCGCCGGCGGGAAGGATCCGCGCGTGCGGGGGGAGCAGCCGGGCGAGTTCCGCGGGCGGCCCCGTCCAGGCGACCTCGTGCCCCCGCGAGGCGAGTTCCGCCCCGACGGCCGCGGTCGGATTGACGTGCCCCGCGAGCGGCGGAACCGTGAAGAGCACCCTCATCGGATCAGAGCTCCCGTCCGCGCCCGCGACGCGGCCGTCGTCTGGAGGTGGGCGAGCACGGTCTCCCGCAGGACTCCACTGCTCTCCTTGAGCACGTCGTGCCCCAGGCCCGGCAGCACCGTCAGCGTCGCCCGCAGGGCGTGGTCGGCCAATGTCCGGCCGCCCGGCAGCAGTTCGGAGTGCTCCCCGCACAGCGTCGAGGTCGGGCAGCGCAACCGGGCGTAGTCGGCCGGGGTGAAGACGCGACTGGCCGCGATGTCGTCGATCAGGCTGGTCCGGTTGAGCAGGTCGTCCGCGATCGAGGTGAGGTTCGCGGCCTTCCGCAACCGAAGGGTGAGCAGCTCGGCCGGCACCGGGCTGTCCTCCAGGCTCAACGCGGCGGCCGACAGGGTGTCCACCATGTTCTCCACCCAGGCCCCGGCGAGCGGCGGTTCGAGCAGGGTCAGCCCGACGACCAGGTCGGGGCGGGCCAGCGCGGCGTGCACGGCGAGGGTCGCGCCGTAACTGTTGCCGACGAGGTGCGTCGGCCGGTTCCCGAGGCCCAGGGCGTCGAGCAGGGCCACGAGATCGCGTACGGCCGTGTCGCTGTCGTACCCGGTGGCCGGCCGCTCCGAGCGGCCGTGCCCGCGCAGGTCGTACAGCACGGTCTCGAACCCGGACCGGGCCACCGGGACGGCCAGCGGACAGTAGAAGGAGGACAGGTTGTCGACGACGAGACCGTGCAGGAAGACCACCACGGGTCGGCGGTCGGCGTCGGCCCCGGCGTCGGCCGGGAGCCGCTGGACGTGGAAGCGCAGGCCGTTCGCGTGTACGAAGGACACGGCGGCGGCTCAGCCGGCCGAGGCGGCGGTGGTGGCGGTTGCGGGGGAGCCGGCCGCCCGCGCGAGGGAACCGTGCGTCACCCGGGCGATGTGCTCGACGATCTCGC
Source organism: Streptomyces sp. WM4235 (assembly GCF_001279725.1). Taxonomy (GTDB): domain Bacteria; phylum Actinomycetota; class Actinomycetes; order Streptomycetales; family Streptomycetaceae; genus Streptomyces. The sequence continues at coordinate 6,195 of NZ_LGDE01000021.1, forward strand.
CCACCGACATGGCGAGGATGCCGTCCATGTCCTTCTCCGCGAGGAAGCCCATCAGGTCGACCTCGGCGCCGTAGCGGTGGTGCAGCGACTCGGCGAGCGCCACGAACTCGATGCTCTCCAGGGCGAGATCCTCGTTGAACGTGGTGCGCATCGTGACCTCCTGGGCGACGAGGAACTCGTCGCCGACGATCTCCACGAGCATGTCGGTGATCTCGGCGAGGATGTCAGTGGTCATGGTGGGGCTCCGTCCAGGCGACGAGGTGATCGAGGGGGGTGGGGTGACTCGCGGGAATCGTGTCGAAGCGGACCGTGTGGACGACGCGCGCGGGGGACACCACGCGCAGGACGCCGGATCCGGGATCGCCCGACACCCGCCAGTCGCGGGGGCGACCGGCGAGACCGGTGCCCTCCGCCTTCGCGGCGGCCTCCTTGGCACACCAGAGCGTGGTGAGCGCGGCCGGCAGAGTGCCCCCGTCGAGGGCGGCCAGCCGTTCGGCCAGGGCCCGTTCGCCCGGACCCAGGGCGATCCGCGTCAGGGCGTCGGGATCGGTGGTCACCGTCTCCACGTCCACCCCGACGGGCCGGGTGCGGTGGGCCAGGGCGACCGCGAGCCGGTCCTTGTGCGCGATCGAGAGGTGAACTCCACTGACCAGCGGCCCTTCCGGTACGGGGCGTCCCGACGGATCGTTGCCGACCGGTACCTCCACCGGGAACACGGCGCCGGCGCCGCCGTCCCACAGCAGGCCCCGCAGCGCGTCCTTGGCCGCGATCCGGCCGAGCAGCCAGCCGGGCCGCTCCCGTGGTGAGCGCCGCTCGTACACGGCCCGCTCGGCCGCCCCGAGATAGCGGCGCATCACCAGCTCCTGCGACGCGGGATCCGTCCACCGGCGGCGGGCCAGACACCATCCGGCGGGCTGCGGCTCACCGATCCCGCAGACCTCCGGGGTGAACTTCATCGGCCACACCCGCTCGTCGGCGCCGAAGCGCCGGTACGTCCAGCCGTCGATCCGCGCCCAGACCCGGCCGTCGGGACGGCACAGTTCGAGATCGCCCCGAACGGTGGTCCCTCGGACCTCCCGGATTCGGGCGGTGGCCGCCACCAGGGCGTGCGGCGGGGGCGGCGGCCCGTGGAAACGGACCCGGTCGACGGTGGCGGGGAACACGAGCCGGTCCACCGGCAGCCGGAGCTGCATCCAGTGCCCGAACAACTGCCCGGCGGCGTCGAGCAGCGCCCCCGGGTCCGGGAGGGCGCGCAGCACGCCCCGGATGCCGTCGGCGGCCACGGTGCGGACCTCGTGCACGCCGGCGAAGCGGGGGCCGTGGAACATCCACCGGTCACGGTAGAGCGCGTCCGCGCTGACGGGGGCGGGGCCGGGGTCGCGCAGCGGCGTGGGGTCGGGCGCCGGCGCCGGGTCGAAGGACCGGCCGATCAGCACGACGACGGTGGCGTACTCGCCCAGAGCGACGTGGACGCGCCCGGGACCGTCCAAGCGGGTGCGGACCTCGATGTCGTGGGCGGGCTCGACGGGGAGCCAGCGCAGGGCGCGGACGTCCTCGTAGCCGACGACCTCGACACCGTCGTGGTCGGAGCGGTGGGAGCGGTCGGAGCGGGCGATGTGGGCCAGAGCGGCCTGCGAGGCCAGTTCCAGCATGGTGGTCATGGGCACGACGGGGAACCAGTCGGACTCCTCCGGCCAGCCGGCCGGCTGGAGGTAGACCCGGTGGTCCCGCACATAGGGCAGCGTGTCGAGACCGAGCCGCAGGACCGCCCTGCCCGAGGCCTGTTCCGCACCGCCACCACCACTGTCCTTCGCGCCACCGCGGTACGGGGCCTCGGCCTGGCCGCCGGCCGGGCTCGCGGGACCGGCCGGGCTCGCGGCCCCGGCCGGGCCACGGGCACGCAGCCGGGTCAGGGCGGCGGGGGAGAGGCGGACCAGCGGGGAGCCCAGGTCCAGCGGCATCGCGCGGGACACCACCGGCCGGCCCATCGGCTCGACCGGGCTCGCCGGCACGGGCGGGGCGATGGTCGTGAGGGTCGCGTTCGGGTCCGGCGTCGTGAGCGGGTCCGGCGGGGTGTCCTGCGACAGCCGGTCCCACTTCGGCGCCTGCCCCTGCGTCCACAGCGCCGCGCACGCCCGTCGCAGCGCCGCCACGCCCGAAAGGCGGGGCGAGGAAGCGGCCACCGACAGGTGCGGCCGGTCCCGCAGGGTGTCCTCGACGAATCCCGGCAGGCTCCCCGGTCCCAGCGTCACGAAGTGCCGCACCCCGGCCTCCTCGTACATCCGCAGCGTCAACTCGCGGAAGCGCACCGGCTCCAGCAGGTGCCGCACCACCAACTCGCGTACCTCCTCGGCCGCCGCCGGGAACGGGGACACCGTCGTCGCCGACCAGACCCGCCCCGCCGCGGCCGGCCGCAGCGGAAGCCGGTCGAACGCCGCCCGTACCTGCCCCAGGTACGGCTCCCACATCGGCGTGTGGAAACCCGAGCGGAACGGGAGTTCCCGGCCCATCACCCCCTCGGCCCGCAGCCGCGCCACGACCCGGGCGACCCCGGCGGGATCCCCGCACACCACCGACTGGTGCGGGCAGTTGTCGTGGCTGACCACCACCCCGTCCTCGCCGTGAATCGCCGCCTCGGCCCGCCGCGCCCCACAGCCCAGTGCCGCGTACACGAGGTCCGGTACCTTCAGCGAGCCCGGCCGCAACGAGGCGAGGAAGGTGTCGACGGCCTCCCGCGGGTACATCCCGGCCGCCACCATCGCGGCCCATTCACCCAGGCTGTGACCGGCCGACACGTCCGCCTCGATGCCCACTTCGCCGAGGGCGCGGCCGAAGAACCGGCCCGCTTCGATGGCGTCCAACGCCCGTTCCATCAACTCCCCGCCGCGTCCGAGCCGGGGGCGGTCCAGGCCGAGCAGGTCCGCGACGTCGTCGGCGACCGGCGCGAACTCCGGTTCCAGGCCCGGGTAGAGGAACGCGATCCGGCCGCCCAGGGGTTCGGGAGTGAACCACACGTCCCCCCGGCCGTGCCACGTCCGCCCGCGCGCCAGCACCTTCGCGGCCAGCGCGAGCCGCTGCGATGTGGGCCCGACCACCGCGAGCCGGCAGGGGCCGTCCCCGGACGCCGCCCCCAACAGATCCGAGGGCGCGCCGGCGGCCAGGAGTTCGGCCACGTCGGCCGTACTCTCCCCGGCGAGCAGGAGCACGTCCTCCCGTCCCCGCGCCCCGGTCGCGGTCGGAGTCGAGGTCGGGGGCGGCGAGCCCATCGGCAGGAAGCGGCGCACCGGCGGCGCGGGTCTCGGCGCGCCACCGCCGGGGTTCGCGGAGGCGCCCGGGGCCTCCTCCAGCACCACATGCGCGTTGATTCCACCGAACCCGAACGCGTTGACGCCGGCCCGCCGGGGCTCGGGGCCGCGTTCCCACGGCTCGGCCTCCGTCACCGGCCGCATCCGTGTACGGGCCAGGTCCGGGTGCGGCTCCTCCAGGTGCAGGGTGGGCGGCAGGACTCCCTCGTGCACCGCCAGCGCCGCCTTGATCAACCCGGCGATGCCCGAAGCCTGCATGGTGTGCCCCAGCATCGACTTGACCGACCCGAAGCCGACGCGCCCCGCCCCGTTCTGGGGTGCCCCGAACACCCGCTCCAAAGTCTCCAGTTCGGCCGCGTCCCCGATCGGGGTTCCCGTACCGTGCGCCTCCAGAAGCCCCAACGCCCCGGGGGAGCGAGGATCCAAGTCGGCTTCCCGCCAGGCTCGTTCGAGCGCCTGTACCTGCCCCGTCACGAGCGGGCTCATCAGGCTCGCCGCGCGCCCGTCCCCGGCGACCCCCGTACCCCGGATCACCGCGTAGATCCGGTCCCCGTCCCGCTCCGCGTCGGCGAGCCGCTTCAGCAGCACCACCCCGGTGCCCTCCGAGAGCAGCGTTCCGTCGGCCCGCCGGTCGAAGGGGCGGATCCGCTCGGTCGGACTCAACGCCCGCAACTGGGTGAACACGCTCCACAGCGTGGCGATGTGGCAGTGGTGCACCGCCCCGGCGACCACCACGTCACAGCGCCCACCCGCCAGCAGCCCCACCGCCTGGTCCACCGCGAGGAGCGAGGAGGCGCAGGCCGCGTCCAGGGTGTAGGCCGGGCCCCGGAAGTCCAACCGGTTCGCCGTCCGGGCGGCGGTGAAGCTCGGCACGAGCCCGATCGAGGCGTCGGGTCGATCCGGACCCAGAGCGTCCTGGAACGCGGAGCGCACCTCGGCGATGCGTCGCTCCCCCAGCTCCGGCGCCACCTCACGCAAGGTCTGCGCCAACTGGTGCGCCGTGCGCACCCGTTGGTCCAAGCGGGCGGTGGCAACCCCCATGAACCCGCCGCGCCCCAACACCACCCCGATCCGCGACCGGTCGGCCGGCAGCCGGTCCTCGCCACCCGCGTCGGCGACCGCCTCGGCCGTGACGTGCAGGGCCAGGAGCTGGTCGGGCTCGGCCCCTTCGACCGCCGACGGCATGATCCCGAAACGTGTCGGATCGAAGGCGGCCGGCCCGTCGATGAAGCCGCCCCGTCGGCAGTAGAAACGGTCCCCGCGCGCCGGCCCGGTGGCCCCGGCGGGGTCGTAGTAGACCTCGGGATCCCAGCGGCCGGGCGGGACCTCGCCGATCGAATCCGTTCCGGCGAGCAGATTGCGGCGGTAGGCGGCCAGGTCCGGGGCCCCGGGGAAGACCGCGCCCATCCCCACGATGGCGGCGTCGGTCGGTCGCGGCCCGCGCCGCGGGCCGTCAGTCACGGCGCCCCCCGGTCCCGAAGCCGGTCCCGAAGCCGGTTCCGTCGTCGTGGCCGGTGCCGGCTTCGCGCACGGTTCCCGCTCCGTCTCCGGTACCACCGTGCCCCTCGTCCAGCGCCGCCGTCAGGACGACCTGAACGTCGTGGCCGTCCGCGAGTTCGGCGAGGAAGGCGGCGGTACCCGCCTCGGGGCTGAGCACCGCGATGCCGCGGCGGCCGTACGCACGCTCCAACTCGGGAGTGACCATGCCGCCCGCCCCGGCCGCCCAGGGACCCCAGTCGACGGACAGCACCCGGCCGGGGAAGCCCGCGGCCCAGGTGTGGGCGAGACCGTCGAGGGCGTCGTTGGCGGCGGCGTAGTCGCACTGGCCCCGGTTGCCGTACACCCCGGACACGCTGCCGAAGAGAGCCAGGAAGGCGGGGGCGGGCGTGTCGCCGTGCTCGGCGACGGCCGCGGCGAGATGCCGGGCGCCGGCCACCTTGGTGGTGAACACCTCGGCGAAGGCCTCCGGACGCTTGTCCCGCAGCAGTCCGTCGCGAAGGGTGCCGGCGCCGTGCACGATGCCGTCGAGCCGGCCGTGCCGGGCCCGGACGGCCGCCACGACCGCCCGCACGGCCCGCTCGTCGGTGACGTCGGCGCGGTGGTAGCGCACGGAGGCGGCGACACCGGCGAGGGCCGCCAGCGTGGCCCGCACCTCCCGCTCGGCGAGGATCCGGGTGGCGGCGGCCTCGATCTCGGCGGGAGTGCGCAACCCCGCCGCCACCAGCGCGGCGCGCAGCGCCACCCGGTCCGTGGCCTGCCCGTACCGCTCGTCCTCGGCGGCCGTCGGCTCGGGAGTGCGCCCGACGAGCTCGACGTGGCAACCGGTGGCGCGGGCAAGGGCGAGCGCGGTCCGGGCGGTGATTCCCCGGGCGCCGCCGGTGAGAAGGACGACGGAGTCGCGGCCGAGGGGTGGCGCCGAACCGGAGGGGGTGAGGTCCGCCGGTACGGGCCGGGCGGTGACGCGGGCTCCGTCGGCGGTGTAGACGACGGAGTGGAGGGCGGCGGCGGTGCCGGCGCCCGGGTCACGACCGTCATGCTCGTCGTCACTCTCGGCGTCGGTGTTCGCATCGGCTTCGTACCGGTCCCGGGCCTCGGCGGTGTCGCTCAACTCGGCGACGAGCTGCGCGGCGACGCGAGCCGGGTCCTCCTTCGGGTGTACTCCGACCGCTCGGATCAGGGCGCCGGGGAACTCCAGGGCGGCGCTGCGGGCGAAGCCGTGCAGGCCCGAGTCGGGGGTGGCGGCGAGGATCAGCCGGCCCACACCGCCGACGAGGGCCCGCTGGAGCCCGGCGAAGGCGCCGGGCAGGACGGGTTCCCGCCCCGCGCCCTGCCCGGCCCGCAGCGCGGACAGGTCGACGAGCCCGTCGTGGCCGGCCTCGGGTGCGGACAGCAACCGCACCTCGACCCCGAGGGACTCCAGCGCCCCGCCCAGCGCGAGAGCCACCCCCTGCCCGTCCTCGACGATCCCGACCCGCAGCCCGCGCAGGTCGGCCGGATCCCCGCCGGGCGGTGCGACGGGTACGAGGTCCACGCGCATGCGGCGCGGTCGCGGCCCGGCGGGGCGGGGCGCGCGCTCCTCGGACCGGGCGCCGGCCGACGTCGAGGCGGCCGCCGGGTTGCCGGTGGCGTGGGCCCGGGCGCCGGCGGTCGCGGTGTCGGGCCCGTCGGCGGATGACGTGGTGTGGGACACGACCCAGTCGACGACGCCGCGCAGGGTCTTGAGACGGGAGAGTTCCTCGACGGCCGACTCGGCGGATCCGTCCGGCTCCCGGGGCAGGCCGATCCGGTCGGCGAGGGCGCCGATGATCTCGACCCGCTTGATGGAGTCGATGGACAGGTCGGCCTCCAGGTCCAGCGCGGGGTCGAGCATGTCCAGGGGATAGCCGGTCCGCGTGTGCACGATGTCCAGGACGACGTCCATCACCTCGCCCGCGGTCAGCGGCGCCGACGCGGCGGTCGCCGGGGCGCCCGGCCGGTCCACCGGGCCGTCGAAGGGGTGGGGGCCGGCCGGCCGCCACGGATCGGGGTGCGCCGCCTCGATCGCCACCCCGCCGCCGGGCACGGTCGCCGTGGCCGCCGCCGGTTCCCGGCCGTTGACCGGCGCCGACCGCCACGGGTCGGGGGAACGGCCCGGGCCCCCCGCGGCGGGTACGTGTCCGTCGGGGCCCGCCCCGACCCACGCCGGGCCGTCGGTCCACGCCGGGCCGTCGGTCCACGCGGAGCCGTCGTCCCACGCCGCGTCCGGTTCGGGCCGGGCGGGGGCGCCCGGCCCCCGGTCGGCCGGGGCGCTCGCACCGGGGTCGGGTCGACCCAGGTAGCCGAGCAGGACCTCGCGTTGGGCCTCGATCAGCAGGCGGGAGCCGCGGAGGTACTCCAGCACGGCCTCGTCGCGGGGGCCGGGGGCCGCGGTCGGCCCGTGGCCGTTGCCGGCCGCGATGCCGGGCCTCGTCGGGGGAGCCGGGGTCGCGACGGGGCGGG
>NZ_LGDE01000022.1 GCF_001279725.1 Streptomyces sp. WM4235
CGCCGGGGGCGTGCTGCGGCGGCGCGGGCGCGAACGGGCGCCCGTAGGAGGCCTGTTCGCCGTACGTTCCGTACGGCGGCGGAGGCGGCGGGTAGGGGTGGCCCTGCTGCGGATGAGCGGGCGTGCCCTGCGGAGCTGCCGGTTCCTGGTGTCCCGGCTGCCGACCGTACGGAGAGGGCGGCGTCGCACGAGGGTCGGGGGCGGTGAATTCGCCATCACCCGGTGGGTGTTGCGGCAGACGAGGATCGACGGGTTGAGTCACGGAGTTCCGTCCCATGGGTGCCGTGCGCTGCAAGAGGCGCTGAAATCTGGATGGTTGATTGGATGCCGACTCGGCAGACGGTTCATGGGAGATCCCAGTGATTCGACTCGCCCCCGAATCCGCCGAAGCGGAGAGTCATGTCATCTTTGGACCTTGAGGTCGAGTCATGCTGCACCACCCTTGGCCCTACGTCCAGTTCGATTTCCGACGGCGAGCGCGGTATCCGCTGCCGGGTTGGTCTCCATCTTGATCGACTCTAGGATGTGCCGTCGAGATCGATCTACGGGGGCCGGGCTGTGTCGACCATGCCGCGCGAAGACGGGGGCGAACAGGAGCAGGACACGTCGACGGGACGCCGGACGTGACGGCCGCGGACACCGACGGGCGGGCATGGCACCACCTCCTCGCCATGCCCACGTACGCACTGACCGAGGTTCCGCGGCAGCGCCCCGACCCCTCCCGGCCGGCAGGCCCCGACGACGAACTGCGCGGCCACCGGCTCGCCGCCCTCGTCTCCGCCTTCCACGCCCGCGACCCGTACGACCCGGGCGGCGGCAGCGTCCTCGTCGGCTGGGCCCGCCCGTCGGCCGCCCGACCCCTTGACGTCTTCCTCGGCGGAGCCCCGCTGGCGGGCGGTGACGATGCCACCGACCCGGGCACGGTTCTGCTCCGCCTCCCCGCCGGGGCGCGAGCGCGGCGGCAGCCCCCCGGAGCCGTCGTCGCCGCACTGGCGCACTTCCCCCACTGGACCGCCGTCGCCGGAGTCGCCGACGGACTGCTCGCCGACGACGAGAGCCCGGAGCGTGCCGCGCCCCGGCTGCGCCCCACACTCGAGGACTGCCTGCTCGGCGTCTGGCAGGAAGGCTTCGCCTGGTTGCTCCTCGCCGATCCGGTCACTCCGGACGAGCTCGACGAGCTGACCGGCGACACCGCGGATCGGCAGCGAAGGGCGCAGTCCAAGGCGGCGGGCTCGCCCGAGTACGGCCTGCAAGCCGCCCGGCTGGAGCGCAGGCACAAGGAGCTGGCGAAGGCGTCCGCCACCGGCCTGTGGCGCATACGCCTGCTGGCCGGCGGTCGTACGCCCGAGGACGCGCGGCGGGTGGCCGCCCTGGTCTGCGCGTCGGCCGACCTGGAGGGCCTCCCGTACGCGCTCCAACCGACCGGTCAGGTGGGCGACCTCGCGTCGGTCCTCACGGCCGGGACCGGGGCCGGCCTGCCGGATGCCGCGCACTTCCCCTTCCACGGGAGCTCGGAGCTGCTGGCGGCCCTGGCCCGCCCCCCGGCCCGGGAGGTGCCCGGCGTACGGTTCGCGCTGCGCCCCGAGTTCGACGTGACGCCGGAGACGGGCTCCCGGACCCCGCAGCCGGGTGCCGAACCGATCCGGCTCGGCACCGTCCTGGACCGAAACCGCAGCCCCGTCGGCGCCCTCGACCTGTCCCGGTCCACCCTCAACCGGCACACCTTCGTCTGCGGGGCGACGGGCGGCGGCAAGTCCCAGACCGTACGCGGCCTACTCGAAGCGGCCACGCGGGAGGGGCTGCCGTGGCTGGTCGTCGAACCGGCCAAGGCGGAGTACCGGTTCATGTCCGCCCGCCTGGGCGACGAGCACGAGGTCATCGTCATCAAGCCCGGTGACCGCGACGGCCTCCCGGCCGGTCTGAACCCGCTGGAACCCTCCGTCTTCGCCGATGGCGAACGATTCCCCCTACAGACCCACCTCGACATGGTCCGCGCGCTCTTCCTCGCGTCCTTCGACCCGCAGGAGCCGTTCCCGCAGGTGCTGAGCGCCGCGTTGACGCGCTGCTACGAGGACCTGGGCTGGGACCTCACCCTCGGTGAACCGCGTTTCGCCGGGACGGAGCCGCGCTACCCGACGCTGGAGGACCTGGAGCACACGGCCCTGCGGATCGTCGCGGAGATCGGTTACGGCAAGGAGATCACCGACAACGTCCAGGGCTTCATCAAGATCAGACTCGCCAGCCTGCGGCTCGGCACCACGGGCCGGTTCCTGGAGGGCGGCCACCCCGTCGACTTCGGCGAACTGCTCAAGAGGAACGTCGTCTTCGAGATCGAGGACGTCGGCGACGACAAGGACAAGGCGTTCCTGATGGGGACCATCCTCATCCGGCTCGTCGAGTACCTGAGGATGGAACAGCGGACGACCCGTCGGCTCTCCTTCCCCCTGCGCCACCTGACCGTCTTCGAGGAGGCCCACCGGCTGCTGCGCCGCTCGGAGGACGGCGGGGCGAGCGCCCACGCCGTGGAGATGTTCGCGGGCCTGCTGGCCGAGATCCGCGCGTACGGGGAGGGCCTGGTGATCGCCGACCAGATCCCCGGCAAGCTGGTCCCCGACGTCATCAAGAACACCGCGGCCAAGATCGTCCACCGGCTGCCGGCACGGGACGACCGCGAGGCCGTCGGCGCCACGATGAACATCACCGAGGCGCAGTCGGAGTACCTGGTCACCCTCAAGCCCGGTGAGGCGGCGGTCTTCGCCGACGGCATGGACTACCCCTTGCTGGTCCGCATGGAGGACGGCACGTCGCGCGAGGACGCGGCGGCCATCCGTCCGGCGTCCCCGGCCCCGATCGTCGCGCCGCGCAGCGGGGCCTGCGCCGAGGGCTGCTCGGTGGCTCCCTGCACGCTCCGGCAACTGCGCACGGCGCAGCGGCTGACCGAGCAGGACGAGCTCCGCATCACCCTCTGGGCCGAAATGGCGGTGGCGGCCCATCTGTTGGGCTGGGTCACGCCCCTGCCGGGCGAGGCCATGCGCCGCGATCTGGCTCCGTACTGGGCCTCGGATCGGCGTCTGGTGGAGTGCGCCATAGGCCAGGCCGTCGACCGCGCGGTACACAGCCGGGTGGGCGCCCCGGCCTCACCGACTGCCCTGGCCGGGCACGTCGCCGCGATGATGCGGGCCCAACTCGACGGTTTCGACCCCTGTCCGGTCGCCGAGCCGCGGTGGAAGGCGCGCAAGGGGACAAAGACACGCCAGTACTACCACGGGCGCCACACACCGTCCGTGCTGGAGTCGACCGTCGGTTGCCCGGACCCTTCGGACGACTGGTCCAAGCGGTTCGCCCGCGTGCTGGCTTGCTTCGCGCGCAAGCCGCGTAAGCCGGTGCTGCCCGAATGAATCGGCCCCATCGGTGGAATCGGCCCAATGGGCCCAATGGGCCCAATCAGCCGAATTGGCGGAGCCGGAGCCGGAGTCCGTCGATGACGCTGACGATGCCGTGGACGCGTTGGACGCCTTGGACGCCCTGAGATGCGTGGGAGGCCGCCGATCCTGCTGAGCGGAAGTATGGCGTCATGCGCCCACACACTTCGGCGACGCCGACCGGATCATCAACCGCCCGGGAGGCGACGTTCGGGGGTCTCCTCGGGTTCGATCTTCCCGGCCGGGAACTGCCACGCGAGCGCGCCTTCCGCGACTCGTCGCCGCACGAGTAGGACTCGCTGGTCCACAACGATGACGGCAGCGGCGACTGCTCTCTGGGCCTCGATCGTCACGAAGACCCCCTACCGCCGCACCTGAATCAGCGCGTGAGTTCCGCTCGTACGCCAAGCGGCTCCGGACCGTGCGAGGGCGTCCAGCGTTCTCGGCTCCAAGCCGACGATGACGTCGGACTTCAGGGTCCGGAGCGCCGCGACGGCCCCCGGGAAGTACGCGGTGAGTTCGGCGAAGGATGTTGTGGCGTCCCATAGCTGATCTCCCACCAGGCGGCGGTAGTTGAGGTCGCCCTTCAGGATGGTGAGCGTGGCGCTCTCGAACTCGCCGCGAAGGTCCTCGGACATCTTCTCGTACGGCAGAGGAGCGCAGAAGAAGGGGTGGGTGCGGATCTCCAGGCTTCCCGCGGCCATGGCCTTCCACAGTCGACCGCCAATCGCACTGGCTTCGCCGGGTGTCTCGGTGAGGCGACGGAGGCAGTCGACGACGTCAGCCGTCATCGCGTCGGAGACGTAGTAGGGGTAGGGCTTGAGGTGAAGCACGACCTTTTCAGCATGCCGTTGTTCGAGAAGGTGGTCGATGAGGATCAGATCCGGGACGAGCTCTCGTCCCGCGTTGTCCGCCACCACGGCGACGGTGGAGGACGCTCCGGCGGGCAGAAGCTGCCACAGCACCGCGCTGTCGTCGGCGACCAGCGCGCAGGCAGCGGCGTCAGCGACCGCCGGCTCCTCCGCCGAGACGCGGAAACCGAGGTCCGCGCGGTTACCCCAGAGCGAGGCGTGGAGCAGGGCCGCGGCCCGCTCGTCCGCCGCCGCGCTCGCGAGGGCGTCCAGGGCCCGCAACTCTTCCTCCACAGCCTCCCCGCGCAGTTCGGCCCGCTTGAACGGCGCGAACGGATCAACTCCCTGCCACGGGCCGGGGCCGAAGTACCCCACCGCGCCGAGAAGCCTGCGGTAGAAGTAGCTCTCCGCCCACAGGAATGGCGCGTCGTACCACGAGCGCCCGAAGTGCTCCTGCCCCCAGTCCGCCCATCGCTCACGGTCGTGTTCCGCGGGGGCGAGAGGTTCGATGACACCATTGGTGATCTCGTCCAGCAGGGCATCGAGGGCATCGTGCTGTCGGCGGCCGTACGGGAAGGCGTCTCGCACCTGCTGGATCAGGGCAGGGTGGCGCTTGGCCAACACACCCCAGGCGAACGAGCCGGGCTCGTTGCTCAGGATGACCGGCGCGCCGGTCGCATCGCCCGAGACACGGGAGGTCTTCTCTGTCATGGTGTCCACGCCCTTCGCATTTCGCTCATCTGTCCATGATCCCCGGCGCCACGACGCCGGCCGCACTCCGTACCGGCACGTCACCCGTCGCCGGCCGGAAAGCCGCGCAATGCAGTAAGGCGTCTACCCGAACCTCGGCGATCTGTCGCTGCTCACCGAACGACCGCACGCGCGCCGTCCTGTCCGCTGCGGCCGACACGAGGCGGTCCTCGTCGCTCATGAAGCCCAAGCCCAGCATGAGGGCGCGGCCCGTGTGGCCGAGAAGGTGAGAGGTGAACCGGGCCGTCCGCGGCTGACGTACCGCGATATCACCAGTTTTCCGCCCCGACCACCACCTCAGCCTCACTGGTCACAGAGCTTCCCTTCCGAGTGCCACCGTCGCCGCATCACGCCGACGTGGGCTCATCCCTTGCCGAGTAGTAGTTCCCTGGCCGCGTAGTAGGCGTGGAGTGCGGCCTCGCCGCCGGAGCCCAAGGCCGTCATGATCCGTTGGAAGTGTTCCGATCTTCGTGCCGTCGCGGCCCCGCGCCCCTGGTTCGACGGCAGTCCCGGGATGGGGGAACCGGCGCCGGTGGGATGCCCTCTTCAGGAGGGACCGAGGGGGAAGTGTATGGCGGGGAAGACCGTTACGGCGGCCGGGCGCGTGGTGGTGGCAGGGCTCCTGTGCGCCCTGATGGCGGGGTGCGGCAGCACGGCGCCGGGAGAGGCGGCAGGACCTGCGCCCGTGCCCTCCCTCTCGCCGACCGCCGACTGCGGCCTCGACACGACGACTGACGAGCCGAGCGGCGGTTACGCGGGCCCGCCGACGGACGAGGAGACCGGCGGCTACGCGGGCCCGCCCACGGACGAGGAGACGGGACGGTACGCCGGCCCACCGACGGACCAGGAGACCGGAGGCCACGCCGGCCCACCCACCGACCAGGAGACCGGAGGCTACGCGGGCCCGCCCACCGATCAGGAGGCGGCCGTCGGCGGTGCCGGTCCGCCGACCGACGGGGAGATCGGCAACGGGGGCGGCCCCTGCGGGCCCGCGGACTGGTTTGACATGACCCGGGACTTCCAGGCATACCTCGGGCAACACCTCACCAAGGCCGACGACGGCACCGTCTCCCAGCAGTCCGTACGGGAGACCCGCGTCCGGAAGGTGAGCGCCGCCGGCGAGGCGAGCATCACCTTCTCCTCCTACTTCACCGACGACGCCCTCAGCCGCGACGCCGCGCTCCGCCTGGCCCGGCTGTTCGCAGATTGGCGGCGCGAGGTCTACGGCGACACGGGCAAGGTGTCGGTCCGTACGACCGTAGGGACGGTGCTCGTCACCCTGACCTGGTGACCCCGGCCATCACACCTCCCCACGCCGCGCACCCGTATTACCCGTATCAGCGAACGGGGCCGCGGCCCGGCCGATGCCGATCTGCGGCGCCGCCAGCCCCATGCCCTTGGCGAAGGGGTGGACCCGCCTGATCCGCTCCATCGAGGAGAACAGTTTCTCCACGACGTGCTCCGCGCCCTCGCGCTCGGCGGGCAGCTCGAAGGGGCGTGCGACCTCGGCGAGGAGTGGGGCGCCGTACTGGCGACGCCGATCTCGCGCATCCACCGGCTGGGCTGCTGCACCTCGCTCACCCGGGCTCCCCGGAGTCGTGTTGAGTCCGGGCCTGGCCCGGAAACGCCAATCAGACGGTACCTGGCGTGCGGGACCTGGATGGCCGTCGTCCGGGTGAAGACCCGCATCCCGTTCTGCTCCGTGCGCGTCGACGCGATCCGCGGCGGGGAACCGCCGGCGGGGCGGCTTCGGCGGTCACTGGCGAACGCCTCCGCCTCCCTGCGGGTGGTGGTCGGGCTCGTCCACCACAGCGGCGCACACCATCCCGCCCCGGCGTGCGCCTCCACCCCGTCCGCGCTGAACGGCGTGAATTCGGTCGGAAGCATGCGGCCAGTGGCGTAGGGTTGGTCCTACCGACGCGGGGTGGAGCAGCTCGGTAGCTCGCTGGGCTCATAACCCAGAGGTCGCAGGTTCAAATCCTGTCCCCGCTACCAACGCGACAGCCCCCTCGACCACCAGGTCGAGGGGGCTGTTCGCATTCGACCGTTCGCATTCGACCGTTCGCATTCGGCTGTTCGCATGCAGGGACCGCCAGTGGCTACGAGGCGGCGCAGCGGGCAGGAACGGCGGCTCGGGGTGCGATCCGCATCCGCTTCCCGTCCCACACCACGGTCTCCGCGGGCAGGATCAGCAGCCCCACCTCTCCGTCGGCCCAAGCCGCGTCGATACGCCGCACCTGCACGGCCGCGCCTCCCGCGCCGGCCATGTAGACCGTGGGGTCGACCTCCCAGCCGTGCCCGGCAAGCCACGCCTCCAACCGAACCATGTCGCCCGGCGTCGCCCCGCGCGGCCATACGTGCGTGCTCTCGATGTCCATGTCCGTCCCCCCGCCGAGGTCGGTTCTCCGACCACCGGCGATCCTCGCACCCGGTACCGACAACGGTCCTCCTCTTTTACGCCCGGACGCTCGACCGCCACCTCGTCGTACAGATGCGGCAGCCCCGCTTGGAAGCAGAGCCGGCCTTGCGAGCGATACCCGTGGACCGGGAGGAAGTGACGCCAGGCCGCCCCGGGCAACGCGTCGCTCTCCGCGCCGGCGGGCCCAAGGTCATGGCGGACGCGGATGAACCGATCGGAGATCCGACCGGGTGAACGTCCACGATGCCGTCCACCCGGCATCTCCGCCCGATGTCGCACCTCGGTCCGGCACGACTACGTCGTGAGCCCCGCCGTGGCAAGGCGGCACGACTACGTCGTGAGCAGCGCGAGGAACGCCATGACGGGCAGAACGGCGAGTGGCCGAAACAGCCGGAGAGTCGGAGGGTCGGAGGGGGTCGGCACCGACGTCCGGCGGCTTCTGTCCGGTCACTCCGATGGGGCCCACTGCACGGCGGTGCCATAGGCGACGTACCCTGCGTCGCTCCCCATCGAACGGGTCTCCGTGCATATCGAGACGCCGAGCACGCCGTCAGCGCCAAGCGCCCGCGCGTACGCCTGCATGCTCACCACCGCTTCCATCGCACTTGCCTTGGGCTGCCCGACGGCCAGGCCGACAACAAGGTGCGGATGAGGCGGGGCATGCAGCGTGGCGGTGTAGAAGTCGCCGCTGACGTCGTGCGCAGCCTGCTCTCTCTCGGCTTCAAGCTGGAGTCTCTTTCTGATGCTGCGTTCCATCGCAACATTCTCGCCTGCGGAAAGCGCCTGCTGTCGGGCAGGTCGGCGTTCAGACCGGAAGGGCCGCTCGTGTGAGGAACCTGGCTCGACAGCCCGCTTCCCGGCGCCCGTACTCACGGGCAGCGGGAAGCGCAGCGGCCGGATCCAAGTCGGGCAGTCTGACCGGGCAACCCGCAGAGCCTGCTGCTGGTCTCGGTCGATCAGGACATGTACGCACCCACGTGGCGCCGGTCTGCACCGTCCGCAGGCATCGGCGGTCAGCGCCGCTCGGGCGAGTTGACCGGTCACTCGCGAAGGATCACGAGCGGCCGGTCAGAGCCCTCGGGTGTCCTCTACCGCTCGGGAGGGGTCTGGTCCGGAGGAGTCTGGTCCGGAGGGCTTTGGAGGCGGGTCAGTGGGCCGCCCCGCCCATCTTCCACAGGGCGGCGGCCGAGTGGACGCGGGTCCACGGGTCTTGGGCGTCCAAGCATCTTCCTCAGATGTGGCAGCGCGGCTGCGGCGGGCGGGCCGATTCAGCCGAGAACCTCGACCGCGTCCAGGTCTCGGTGGGTGTCGAGCAGAAGTCGCAACCTCGGCACGCTGTCGGCCGGGGAGCGTTCAAGGGCCCAGAGAGCGACCGTGGCCGCCGCGCGCAGGTCCACGTCCTCCGCGTCGGCCAGCGGGCGAATGGTGGCCAGGGCAGTTGCGGCAAGAGGGCCGAAGGACGCGAGCGCGCCCAGGACGTGGGCGGCCGTACGCCACTGCTTGTGTCGGACCGCGGCTCGGAGCGTGTCGGTGAGTACGGGAACGGCGGACGTGTCGCCCAGCGCGGCGAGAGCGGAGGCGAGGCCGTTCACGCTGAAGTCGGGCCGATTCGCCGACACTTCGGCAGAGGCCAGGCGGTGGATCAACCGCGGTACGAGCTGGGGTGCGGCCGTGGGCAACCGGTCGGCGACGTTCACGACACGCCAGGCATCGGTGTCAGCGTCCAGCGCGGTCAGCAGGTCGGGAAGGGAACGCTCGTCCCCGAGCGTGGCCAGCGCCAGAACAGCTTCCTGGTGGGCGCGGCGCAGGAGGGGGTGCGGGCTCGCCCACGCGTCGTGTCCGTGTGTGGTGCGGTTCGCGGTGACGTAGGAAGCAAGCGGTTCCCGGGCCGGCTCGGCGTCGTCCGGATGACCAGAAGTCGTTCCAGGATCCCGTCCTCACGATCCGCCCAGTCACCAACCAGGTCCGGGAAGACCCATACGGTGCGGTGCCGTTGTCGCCGCGGGGGCCTTTGCGGATCGTGTACTCGGGAATCGGCTTGGCGTACACGCGTACCGGGCCGGCCGGGCACCACAGAGGGTCTGCGCTTGCCGGTTGGAGGGGGCTGTCGAGCGGCCGGTGGGTGAAAGCCTCTCGACCGGACCGCCTCTTTGACGAGATCCTTCGGACATGGAGTTCTTCGTCTACCACCAAGACCGGCCCGGCTCGCAGGGATTGCGCAAGGAACTGTTGGAGGAGCACTGGACCTACATGGACTCGTATGCGCGGGAGATGATCGCCCGCGGCCCCACCCTGTCCCGGGATGGCGGCACGCCCACCGGCAGCGTGCACATGGTCGACCTGCCGGACCCCGCCACCGCCCGCGCATTCGCCTTCGACGAGCCCGGCCACCAGGCCGGCATCTATCGGGACGTACTGCTGCGGCGGTGGCGCAACGTGCTGGGGCGCACCATGTGGGACTTCCAAGGCGGCCGAACCGGCGGCAACCGGTACCTGGTACTCGGCCTCGGAACGGGTGAACCCGCCGACCTCGCCGTACCGGCCGACCGGAACGAACTGATCGCCTACGGGCCACTGCTGTCCGACAACGGCACCATGTGGCTGGGCACGGCGGCCCTGCTCCGGGCGCCGGACCCGGAGACGGCACGCGCCATTCTGACTGCAAGCCGGTATGCCGCGATCGAGGTACACGACTGGCAGTTCGGCGGACGATCGACATGACCGGGAATGCCCGGGGCTGCCGCGACACCCAGGTAGTCCGCTGTGCCGATCGGCAAATACGGCTGTAGCGACGTACCGACCGTATGGCGGCCACAAGAGTTGCCCGAGTAGTAGGTGTCTTGACGCTTCATCGAATACGCCGCCGCCGAGTTCGACGAAGTGCTTCAGAGGGAGGGCACGGGCAGATGTCGTCCCAGTTCAGAAAGCCTGCTCCCGCTCGCGCACGGTCCGCCTCTCCCCCGTCCCCCGCCGACGGACGTGCCCGGAGAGTGCGGTGCGTCAGGGCCGGGGTTCGGTGGAGAAGGTGCCTGTCCAGACGTGCGTGGCCTGCTCGGGTTCGCGGTGCTGGAGGAGCGCGACCGTGTCCTTGACTCGGCCGAGGTCGATCAGGTGGCCTGCGAGAGCGTCGCGGTTGGCGGGGGCGTGGGGTTCAAGGACGGCAAGGGCGTCCTCGGTCCGACCTGTCTCCGCGAGGAGGTCGGAGAGGGTCCGGGCCGCGTACGACGTGTCGCCCTCGGGGTGTGCCCGCGCCTGCTCGATTGCCTCGTCCAGCGAGCCGCCGTCGGCCATGAGCCGCAGACGCATCCTGAAGAAGTCTTATTCTTCCTCGCCGTCGCGGCGTGCCTTGAGGTTGTCGAGGTGGGCGAGGCCATCCCGGGCGCGGCTGTGGTCGGCGTACAGGGTGCACAACGTGTCGACGATCCAGTCCTGCGCGCCGTCGGGTGAGTCCGCGAGCGTACGCATCACCTCGATCGCCTCGTCGCCCCGGTCATGCCGGGCCAGGAGTTGCGCCAGTTGGACCGCGTCGTGGCACTGACCCGCTGGTGAGTCGCCCGGGTGCCGGTACACGGCGATAGCGCCTTCCACGTCCCCCCGCTCTTCCAGTACCTCGGCCAGGCGCTGTGCGGCGTGCCCGTGGTGCTCGGACGCCGCGTACGCGCGCAGTTCCTCGATCCGGTCCTGCCTTGCCAGCAGGTCGGCAAGTTGGTCCCGACCGTTGACGGAGGTGATCTGTCGGGTGTGAAGCAGGGCAATCGCCTCGTCGCTGCGGCCCTGGCGCTCACGTACCGAAGCAAGTAGGCCGATCGCCGTGTCGGGAGCGAGGCCGCGACAGCACCACGGCCCGTCACATCGGTGCCGGGCCGGTATCCGTGCGGCCAGCAGCGCGGCGACTTCCTCGTCCCGGGCCGCCCCGTCCGTGATGTCGACCAGCGCTCCGGCCAGGCCGGCCTTGAGAGCGGCCGCGGTGCCGTTGGCGATGACCCGTCCTTGGTCGACGATGACTATCCGCTCGGCTACCTTGTCGGCTTCGTCGAGGTAGTGGGTGGTCAGCAGGATCGTGATGCCGTGCTCGCGGCGCAGGCGTTGGATCTGATCCCACAGGCCGGCGCGGCTGTGGGGATCGAGACCCGTGGTCGGTTCGTCGAGGAAGAGAACGCGCGGGTTGTGGACAAGCCCGAGGGCGATGTCCACGCGCCGTCGCTGCCCGCCCGAGAGGCTGCCGGGGACACGGGCGGCAAGCTCGCTGATGCCCAGGATCTCCAGCACCTCGTCGGCCCGGCGCCGCGCATCACGAGGCCGTAGCCCGTAGCAGCGCCCCTGAGTGATGAGCTCCTCGCGGATGCGGTGGTTCTCCCCGCAGGCGTTCTTCTGTCCCACGTAACCGATCGCCTCACGCACCCGACCCGGTTCGCGCGCCGCATCAAAGCCTGCGATGTGCACGCGGCCCGCAGTGGGCGGCAGCAGCGTGGTCAGCATCCGCAAGGTGGTGGATTTGCCCGCACCGTTCGGCCCGAGCAGCGCCAGCAGCTCACCGGCCGCGACATCGAAGGTGACATCGCGCACCGCCTCGATCGTCCCCTTGCCCACCTTGAAGGTCCGACGCAGACCCTCGGCCCGGATCATCTTCTCTGCACCCATGATGCGGACTGCAGAACACCCTGAATGGAACTACAAACTTCCATCTACGAGTTCTAAGCATCCTCTATGGATGTCCCTGATGTCATTGAGTCATGAGTACGAGGCAGACCTCCAGCGCCAAAAATCGAACTGAACGGGCCATCGTGACCGCCGCGGTGCGCGTCTGGGCGCGCGACCGGGCGGCCACGTTGCCCCAGGTCGCCGAGGCCGCGGAGGTCGGCCGCACGACCCTGCACCGCTACTTCCCGGAACGCGACGGTCTGCTGCGCGCCGCCACCGAGCACGCCCTGGAAGCCATCGGTGGTGCCATCGCCGAAGCGGACCCCGACAAAGGACACCCGCTGGATGCCATGCGCCGCGTGATCGCGGCCCTGGCCTCGACCAGCGATGCGATCATGTTCGTTTTCGGCGACCAGACCCTGGTGCGCGATGTCGCCCCCACCCCCGAGCCTGATCTTTCGACACCGCACGACCCGGTGATCGACCTCATCCGCCGCGGGCAGGCCGAGGGCGTCTTCGACGACCAACTCACCGCCGAATGGATCCAGCAAGTCCTTTGGGGAGTGACCTACACCGCGTTCGAACAGGTCGAACGGGGTGCCCTCGCCAAGTTCGACGTCACCGCGACCGTCACCCGCACACTGGAACAGGGGATCACCGCCGAGGCCGGTGCACGTCCGGGATCGGAACCGAAGCGGTGACCGACACAGCCGCCGAGGCAGGCTGGAGTGTCGACTTCTGGCTCGACCCGGCCTGCCCGCTCACCCGCCACACCGCACGCTGGATCGCCCAGGTCGCCGACCAGATGGCGCTCCAGGTGCGCTGGTGGGTGATGAGCCTGGCGGTGCTCAACGAACATCGCGACGACGACCCCGAAGGCGACCCGCACGGCTACCTGTGGATTCCCGCCCGCATCGCGGCAGCCGTCCAGACCGAGCACGGACATACCGCACTCTGAGGTTCCCCCGAGATGCGGGAAGTGGTGACAGGCTGTCAGATGGGTCGTATGAGAGGAACCCAGACGATGTCTGCCCCGAGGAAGTACCCGCTGGA
>NZ_LGDE01000023.1 GCF_001279725.1 Streptomyces sp. WM4235
GAAACCGGCACCGAAAAGAATCAAAGCGAGCAGAAGAACAAGAAGCAGGGGAACCATGATTATCAACCTCCGAAGCGTCTTCTGCCCTGGCAATCCCCGTGCATGCGTTCTTATTTAGGCGTTTCTTATCCGCCCAGGCGGGAAGCCGTACACCTTTTCCGCCGTCACCGGATTCCCCTGTGACCACCCTTCGGCACGTTTGTCTCGCCAGAAGTGGGCAGACGTTCCTGCGTAAGCGTTCTCTACCGCTTGGAAGTGATGACCGTGTCCGGTGAAGAGAAGACCCAGGCCAAGACCGAGCAGGCCAAGGGCAAGGTCAAGGAAGCCTCCGGCCGTCTCGTCGGCAACGAACGCCTCACCGCTGAAGGTCGCGCCGAACAGGCCAAGGGTGATGCGCGCCAGGCCAAGGAAAAGATCAAGGACGTTCTGAAGGACTGACCTCAGGGCGAACGTGCTGGAGGGCGGCCCCCGAAAGGGGCCGCCCTCCAGCACGTTCGCCGGGGCTGCGGATATCGGCGTGATCGCGGTTGGGACGCCGCCGCCGGCCGCGCAGGCCCTTGCCCCGGAGCGGAACGCGGACAGCATGGCCTGCGTCCTGGGCGGGACGGGCGTACGCAACCGGGTGGAGGCCGCCATCGCCGCCTACGAGGCGGGTCTGACGGGGCGCGACGGCTGACGGAGTGCGGGGGCAGGCCGACCTGCCGGTTGTCCTGGCAGTTCGTCGGCGATGAACGGCGGGTCCCGTCCGCTTTTTGGCTCGACTACGCTGGTGGAGCCGTCACACGTGAACGAAGGACGCACATGGCTCGCCCGTACAACCCCGGACCGAAGCAGTTCGTCTTCGCTGTCGGTGATGGCAACGACCAACAGGTGGCTGTGGCTGACCCTCAGGCAGCCTATGTGGCGTTCTCCGCGTTCTTCCGTGACCGAGATTCCGACACCTACACCATCAGTGATGAACCGTCGGGGCAGAGTTTGGTACTCATGCCCGGGCAAGGTGTGATCTCCCGGATCAAGGATGCGGACGACCAACCCCGGTCGGAATACCACCAGGTCGACAGGGGAAATCGCTACCTTCCGAGCGCGATGCTGTTCTTCGAGAACGGATATGCCGGCCTCGATCGCTTCGGCCAGTGGTTCTCCGACCTCGCCGACCTCGACGCGTCACCGGAGACTCGCGGTGCCGCCCGCGCCGCCACGATCACGACGGAAGCAGCGGCGATCGAAGAAGTCGCCCGGATCTGGGCTGATTCGGGCTGCGTGGACCCGAGCGACCAGTACTTCGTCTTCTTCGACTCGCATGATGTCGACGATGACCGAGCCGAACGAGCCGAACTGCTCAAGTTGATCGAGTTCCTCGGCCTCGAACGAGTCGACGCCCCGGCCGAGGCCGCCGGGGGCGAAGTCTGGGTGCGCACCGACCCACGCCTCGACGTCGAATTCGCACGGTGGTCGTGAACAGACGGTGCCGGGTGGAGCTACAGCATGGCCGTGATGCCGGCCGGGTGCCGCCCCGGGAAGGACTGAGCCCATGAGAGACATCGTTTTCACGCGCAGCAGCGGCTGGATCCCGAACGTGATCCGCGAGGACGGCGAACTCAAGCTGACGCTCGGTGCCGGGGCCGACGCCAATCACGAGCCTCGCACGTTCACGTTCTCGATCAGCGAAGCGCATCTTGAGGTGATCCGGGAGGACCTGGCCAGACACCTGCTGCTGTGGAGTGCGGTCCTTCCGCTGTGCGACGCCGCCGGAACCCGGGGCCGGCTCGACGAGAACGCCGCCGTCGCGCTCCTGGACCCGATCCTCCTTGCCGCGCCCGCGGACGTCGACGCGCTCTTCCGGCGCATCCGCTGGGACAGGAGCCGGCTCATCGCCCACGGGGCCGACATCGGTCCACTTGAGCGCGGTCAGGTGTGCGCGGCGATGCGCGCGGCGACGGAGACGTCAAACGGGAAACGAGCTCAGGAGTACCACGCGGACCGCCGTCGCGCCGAGCGCGGAGCAGTACTCGGTCCACTCGACGCCGCGATTCTGAGGTACACGGGCCAGTATCTGCACGGCTCGACGGTTCCGAGGCGGATACCCGATGCCGTCGACCCCGCGCTGCTTCCCGAGGTCATGCGGGTGATCGCCACTGCGGAGCAGGCGTGCGCCGGGATGCGGATCGGCCGCGATCCGCGACGGGGAACCCGCGCCACGGACAAGCGCGACTGGGATCGGATGAAGACGGCGGTCGAAGCGGCCGTGCGCCGTGCACATCCCGGGCTCGTCGATGACGCGGTGCGTACCGTGAGCTTCCTGATGTGCTCGGAGGCCGCGGACCGCTCCAGGAGCACACCCATGGAGGAGGACGAGGAGGCTGCCGGCGACCCCGCCGACTTCGGCGGGAATGCGAAGACGGCCCTGTCCTTCACCGACGACAAGGGCGTCGAGAAGAAGTGGGCACGGGACAGTCCCCGCACTGCCGCCGCGGAGTTCTGGGAGTTCGTCGGCGACCGCTCGGCCGCGGACAACGAAGTGTTCACCATCGAGGACGAGGAGATGGGCGAAGGGATCCAGCTCCACTTCTACGCGGACTCCGTCGCCCGGGTCACGACGCTGCGCGAGGGTGAAGGCGGGTCGGATCCGGAGTACCGGGTCGAGTACAGCCTGGTCGACGGGATCGGCGGGTACCGGAACCTGGTGAGCGCCTTCGTCCGCGGCGGCTGCGCCGCACTCGAACAGCACGGTCCCTGGATGTCGGATGTAGCCGAGTTCGAGCGCGCGCGGCGGCGGCGCGACGCCCGGTAGTCCCGGCGGGAGCCCGCGCCACTGAGCGTGGTGTCAGGCGGGACCGCCGAACGCAGGGAGTGCAGGGGTTGCGGGGGATGCCGTACGCAGGCCCGGGCCGGGCCGGGACGGCTACTGCTTCCCTGGAGGCGGGTTCCTTGCTGCATCGCGGCAACCGCCCCGGCAAGGGTTCTCATGCCCTCGATATCCGACTTCATCCGACATGGGGAAACCATTTCTCGAGGCACTCGACAGCATGGCGCACCACTGTCAGGTACCGGCCGGCTACCAGCGGTACCAGCGGCCGCTACCACCCTTGGGGACGGGCACCGAAGACGCAGAAGAAGTCTTCCTCCCGCACGACGTTGAGTCGACGGCAGGCCCTCGACGCCCTCCTGTGCGCTGATGCCCGGCGCGAGCGGCAAGGGGGGGCGGGGACGCACGCTACACACTGCGTCTCGGCGGGTTTCCCGCGAAGCAGTTGGTGCGCGTGGACGGGCCGAAGACGACGTTCCGGGCAACGGTGAACGGCAAGGGTGAGCTGGATCGGCAGGGCCTGCGCCATGGGACGTACAGCGTCAGCTACCAGGCCGGTGGATCCCAACAGGTCAAACGCGTCACGTGCACCACATCCCCGCAGAAGCCGGACGGTGGCAAGCAGGATGTGAAGGTCACCAAGGTCGAGGTGGTCATCCTGACACCGGCGGGGTCCGTCATCGACTGCGCCAAGGGGACCACGGCCGAGTTCGACGGGAAGATCACGGCCACCGGACCGGGGAAGGTCCGCTACTACTGGACGTTCGCCTCCAGCTCGACCCCGGTCTCGCCGGGTTCCGTCGACTTCACCCCCGGCACCACGAGCCACGCCCTGCTGCACGTGGTGCAGGTTCCGGGCCAGGCGAACGCCTCGACGGTGAGTACCTTCGTCATCCTTCACCTGCCGGACCAGAAGATGAGCGCGCGGAGTGGGCAGGTGACCTTCACCTGCGAGAAGTAGTGACCCGGTGAGGGGAGGGGGCAGTGTCGGCCGGGGTCGCCTGCCGGCGTCTGTCCGTTCGTCAGACCGGGGCACCGCCCGCATCTTGTGGTTTCTGCCAGTACGGACGCTCTGTCGGGGTGCGCGAGACTTCCCGCCAGAGCCGCTGGGTGGCCCGGTACGGGGGTGGCCCGCGAACAAGCGCATGACGAAGTGTGGGGGGATGACGTCACTGTGAGCACACAACAGTACGACGAGATCGGCGAGGCGTACGAGGGGTTCAAGGCCCTGCCGTTGGAGCAGTACGCGGTGGTGCCCGGCTTCCTGGCCCTGGTCGGGGACGTGCGCGGCAAGGCGGTCCTCGACCTGGCTTCCGGTACGGGCTTCTACAGCAGGGAGTTCAGGCGGCGTGGCGCCTCGGAGGTGCTCGGGATCGACATCTCCGGCGAAATGGTTTCCGTGGCGCAGCAGTTGGAGGAGAGCGACCCGCTGGGTGTGCGCTACGAGGTCGGTGACGTGGCCGACCTGCGGACCTTCGACGCGAGCTTCGACATCATCCTGGCGGTCCAACTGCTCAACTACGCGCCGGACATCGCCACCACGGAGCGGATGTGCCGCAACGCGTACCGGAGCCTGAGGCCCGGTGGTGAGTTCTTCGGCCTCAACCAGTCGCCCGACTTCCGCTTCGACGGGCCGCCGCCGGACAGGTACGGCTTCCACACCGAGCTGACCGGCAAGGAGGTCGAGACCGGCCGGCAGGTGCGTACCACGGCCCTGCTCGACCCGCCGGTCTCGTTCGTCGCCAACCTCCCGCGCCGGGACGTCTACGAGAAGTGCCTGCGGGCGGCCGGATTCAGCGAGGTGACCTGGGTCCCGGTGACGGTGTCGGACGCCGGGGTGCGCGAGTTCGGCGCGGACTTCTGGGCGGACTTCCACGCCAATCCCCCACTGGAGATGCTGCGCTGCCGCGCCTGACTCGCCGGCCGCACGTCAGCCCCGCCCCGGCCCTCGCGGTGCGCCGAACGAGCGCCCGAACGAGCGGCCGGGCCGGGGCGCGCGTTCTCGCGCGGGACCGTCGGCCGGGGTGACGGCGGCGGTGAGGTGGGGCGGTGAGGTGGGGCGTCGGTGATCGCGCCGGGGCGCCGTTCAGGCAGGCGCGTTCCAGGCGGTCGTCAGGCCGTCCAACCACGCGGGCGGCAGCTCCGCGGCGTCCCACTCCTCCCGCAGCGCCTGCGGGGCGACGACGAGCCGCTCCAGTACGGCGATGCTGGTGACGGAGTGGACGAGCGAGTAGCGGCCGTGCACCGTGATGGCGCTGCCCGGTCCGAACGCCGCGAACAGTCTCTCCAGCCGGGCCCGGTGGGCCGCGACGAATGCCGTCAGCCGCCCGGCGTACGCGGCCCGCTGGCGGGGGGTCATCGTGGAGAGTACGGCGGCGAGCACCTCGTCGGTCACCTCCGGGTCCAGCTCGGAGACCGCGGTGTGCGACAGGTACAGCGGGGTGAGCGCCACCCGCGCCCGCTCCACTTCCATGCGCCCGGGCCGTGGACGTTCCTCGGCCTGGGCCGGCAGCCCGTCGGGACCCACGACCCGGAGCAGGGTCCGCTCGGCCACGTCGCCGAGTTCCTCCAGGAGGTCCCGGGCGCCGTCGAGCCAGCCCGACTCGTACACCTCGCCCTTGTCCCCCGGCGCGCTGCGGCCGGTGCCGCTCAGCTCCTCGTGTGCGAGGGCGAGCGCGCCCGCCTCCAGGAGCCCGATCAGTTCCCGTGCGTCGCCGGAAGGGACCCCCGCCCGCGCGAGGAGCTGCAGCAGCGTCGTCCTCGCGTTGTCGACACTGACCTCGTCCGGCCACTGCCGTCCCTCGTCGGCCGTGCTCATCGGGTCCTCCTCATCGTTCGGGTGGTGCGGTGTGTCCAACGAGATCGTTCCCTTCGACGGTCCAACGTCCGACGCCCGGGCTGTGCTCCCCTGCGGTGCGACCCGCAGGGTCGACCCGCATGATCGGCACCGGATCGTCCGCCGTCACGTCCGGGCCCGCCCAGGCCGCGTGCAGGACGTCACGGGCGACGCGCTCCCGGCGCCGACCGTCACCCACCGCCTCGTGCGGCGGTTCGACCGTCCATCGGCATCTCGGTGTTCACGGCGGTCATCATGCCGCAGACCGGGGACGATCGGGGCGCCACCATCAGAGCCCCGTGCGGTTCCCGGCGGGCCCCTCCGCTCGCGCCCCGGGTCGCGCGCCGTCCGGCCGGACCACATGGGGTCCGTGCGGGAGCCGAATGGGCGAGTGTCCGGGTGCGGAAGGTGTTCTCGCGTGTGTATGTGGTGATGGGTTCCGTGTGGATCCGTACCGGCGCCATCTCGCTTGAGGAGTTCCCATGAAGCGTCTTCCCGTGATCGGCGTGCTCTGCGCCACGGCGGTCTTCGGTCTCACCGCCTGCTCCGACGACAGCAGTTCCCCCGCGGAAGAGGCCACCAAGGCCGCGACTGAGCTGTGCAGCGACCTCACCGGCCTCAAGGCCGACAACGCCAAGCTCAAAGCGCTCAACCCGTCGTCCGCGACGAAGGACCAGATCAAGGACGCCGTCCAGGCCGTCCAGGACGACTGGAACAGCGTCAAGGAGAACACCAAGCAGCTCAAGGAGGCCGAGGCCTCGGCCATCAAGAGCGCCGCCGAGAACCTGAAGAAGTCGTACGAGTCCCTGCCGGGCGACACCACGGGTCAGAACGCGATGACCCAGCTCCAGCCGCAGATCCAGCAGCTGGACGCGGCCACGACCGCCGCGACCACCCGCCTCAAGTGCTGACGACGGCCCCTCGGCGATGACCCCGACGTCCGGGCGGCCGACCCGGGACGGCCCGGTCTGCGTCCGTCGCTGACCGGGCGTCGGTCGGGCCGCCCGTTTCCGGCTCGGGGGCGAAGGAGTACGACTCGTCACCCCGGGCCGCACGTCGCCGCGCCCGCTCGCCCGCTCGCGGAGGGGTGGCCGAGTGCTGAAGCGGCAGACCGGATCGGCCGGTTGTCAGTGCCCTCTTTTACCTTGGCAGCATGGAGATCACCCAGCGGACACTCACGGAGGCCTGGCAGCGGACGGCCGCGCGGCACGCCCTGCTCGAACAGGTCGCGCTGCCGCCCGTGGCGTCCTCGAAGGACGAGCTGAAGGAGTGGGCCGCGCGCGCCGAGAGGGCGCAGGACGGCCGCCTGTGCCTGCTGCTGGACGAGGACGGCACGGTGCGCGGTCATCACGACCTCCACCAGGAGGCCTTCGCCACCCGCGACCTCGAACAGGTGATGTACCTGATCGCCGAGGCCGCGATACGTCGGCGCGGCGGCAGCCAGAAGGAAACGGCCGACGCGCTGGACCGGATCGACCCGGAGTGGGGCAGACGGTTCCGCGGTGGTGGCCTGGACGACACGGGGACGGTCGAGGCGTGCGGGCGCGATCCGCTGGAGGGGTTCGCCTGGGTGGCCGAGTCCTGGCGTGAACAGGATCCGTACACCACGCTCGCCTTCTTCCGCGCCGCTCCCGGGCGGACCGTCGACGCCGAGCGGCTGGCCCTGCTGTACGGGGCCGATCCCGCGCAGGTCGCGGCCGGTACGCGCCTGAAGGACCTACAGGCCGGGAACGGCGGCGAGTTCTACGGGGGCCGTGAGTGGGAGAGCTGCTGTTTCGGGCAGGCGGGAGGGTGGACGTTCCTGCTGCACCACGACACGCCGCCGGGGGCCTTCGCGGACAAGGAGGCGTACGCGGCGCTCGGGATCGAGGAGAGCGTGTGGCTCAGCGCCACCTCCGCGAAGGCCATCTACACCTTCGACTACATACGGAACGGTCGCCGCGTCGACGACGACCGGGGCGTGCTGGAGCTGATCTGGTACGAGCGCGGCCACGCCCCGTACCCACGGGGCGGCGAGCTGGAGTTCCTCAACCGGGCCGTGCGCCGTGCCGAGCTGGACCACCCCGAACTGACCGACACGTTCGAGTTGTACTTCCACGCCTTGGAGGAGTCCCTCGGCCTGCGTCTGCCGCGCCGGGACTTCGCCGAGGGGGAGGTGCGGGCCGCGTACTGGGCCGGGTGACAGCGGTGAGGACGGCGGCGGAGACGGTTCAGGAGGCTTCGGCGGGGGTCCAGACGAGCGGGTAGGCCTCGCGGCCGGTTCGCTCGACCCACCGGAGCCGGTCGCGCAGGACGGCGCGCCGGCGCTCGGGGACCCGCTCCGAGAGCCCGCGCAGCAGGTCGCGCATCCTGCGCAGGGCCATCGGGGATCCGGCGGCGGCGAAGAGCACGTCGTCGACGGCGGTGCGGATGTAGCGGTCCCAGTCGGGCACCGGGACGCTCACCCTCGGCCGTCCGGCGGGGTCGTCGAACGTGCCGATCTCCAGGTCCCGGTCGGCGAGCCGGGTCAGCAGGTCTTCGAGCCGGTCCAGGGCCTCCACCGCCGTGGCCGGATCGTTCACCGCCGGTGACAGGGCGCGCAGCGCGATGTCGGCGAGGAGCCGGAACGGCAGTTCGGGGTCCTGGACGAAGCTCCGCTCGACCCCCGCCGTCAGGGCCGCGCGCAGGGCCGCCGCCGTCGGGCCGTCCGCCGTGACCTCGGCGAGCACCGTACCGGCCGTCAGGGTCGCGCCCGGGGCAACCTGGAAGGCGACCTCGGAGTCGTGCTCCCGTGCCAGACCGACGAGGGTGCGCATGTCGATCCGCTGGAGCACGGCCGGCGGTCCCGTCCAGCGGACCACCGTGCGGCCCCCGCCGGTGTCCGACGGCGTCGGTACGGGGGCCCGGTCCGGGCGGGCGGGGGTTCCGTCCGGGTCGTAGGGGCGCGGGTACAGGCCGTCGTACAGGTCGTGCGCGCGGGTGGCGATGGCGGTCAGCGAGTGACCGAGTTGGATGGAGTTGAACGCCCTCATCTGGAGCGACCTCATCAGGCCGAGCGCGATCAGCGTGAGGACCATGGCGACGCAGGGGACGAAGACGGACACGCTGTCATGGCTGCCGATGGCCAGGCCCGAGGTGATGCAGAAGACGAACACGCCGACGGTGAAGGCGAAGGCCCGCCAGACGATCGGCTCGTCTCGGAACAGGCCGAGGCGCGGCGTGAACATGGTCGACGAGAACTGCACGACGAGGAACAGCATCGAGTAGATGATGCTCACCAGGCTGACGACACCGAAACCGATGGTGAACAGCACGCTGACCACCCGCCCCGCTGCCACCTGGGGTCCCAGCGTGACGAGAGGGGCGAGCAGGCCCAGCAGCAGCCCGACGACGGCGCAGAACAGTTGGGCCAGGTCGCGGCGCAGGGCGTTCGCCGGCCGCCTGTAGGGCGCGCCGCGCGGGCGGCGTGTGCGTGCGCCGGGGTGGGCGGGACCGTCAGCAGAGCCGGGCATCCGGCCTCCTCCAGGGTCGTGTCTCACGGTGGTCGATCGCGGCCCGTGCCGGTGCCGGTGCCGTGCCAGGCACTGCGCCCGGCCCACGGTGCCGGTGCCGGTGCCGGTGCCGGTGTGCGTCGTTCCCTTCGGGCGCCCGCCCCGCACCGGGGCAGCGGGCAGGACTCCGGGCGAGCCGGCGGTGGTGAACGCGTCGTATCCGGCGGCCGGGCAGCGGCGCCGTTCCGGCCGAACGGCACGAAGGGGCTTCAGCCCGGCACGATCCCACAACGACCAGGCGTCACCAAGGACCTTCCGCTCGAACCGCGGGTGGTCCGAGCGGTCCCGCGCGCCGGACCCTGCTCGAACCCCTACCGGAGGCCGCGACGGGCACGCGGCTGACGGCCGGTCAGGACCCTTACGGGCGGGCGGTACGGGGGCCTGTACGCGGGGGGCCGGTACGGGTGGCGGTACGCGGGCGGGCGGTACGGGCGGCGGTACGCGGGCGGTCGGTACGGGCAACCGGTACGCGGGCGGCCGGTACGCGGGGCCGGCACGGGCGGCGGTACGCGGGGGGCCGGTACGGGCGGCGGTACGCGGGGGGCCGGTACGGGCGGCGGTACGCGGGGCGGCGGTACGCGGGGCCGGCACGGGCGGCCGGCACTGTGACCGGGCTCGCCTGCTTCGAGGCGGGTGAGAGCGTCGACGGCGCGGAGGGCGAGGCGAGAGTCTCGACGCCTCGCCTTCGCGCCCGTCGGAGCGCCGCTCCGACGGGTTCGCCGGCCCTGGTCCGGCCTCCTGCATCCCGGCGGAGTCCGCCCGCCCTGGTCCGGCCTCCCTGCATCCCGGCGGATTCCGCCCGCCCGCTCCCTCGGTCGACCTTGCGCCTGCCGCCCCGATGCGCCGGCCGATTGCGAGGCGTCAGCACGAAGCCTGGACAGCCGTACCAGATTCAACCTTTAGAGCGACACCCGAATGGCCGAGCGGCCGTAACGTTTCTTCGTTTGCGCCCCTGAGCTGCGCGGATGGCACCGAGACGCGCGCGCCGCACATCCGTTCCCCTGCGCGGCCGCCCTCGCCATGATCTTGAAACGCCCTACAGTCATGCCACTCCCCCAAGATCACTCCTGAGAGACGTGCGTGACTTCCCCCTTGCTTTGCGCAGAAGACCAGTTCACACCCTCGGCCTCCCGGCCCGCGCCGCCCGCGGCGGTGCTGGAGGGCATCGCCGGATACGTCCCGGCAGAGGTGGTCACCAACGACGAACTCCCGTCGGCCTGGGGCATCGACGACGCCTGGGTGCGTCGCCGTACCGGGATCCGCGAACGCCGTCGCGCCGCGCCCGGGGTCTCCACCGGAGAACTCGCCCTGGAGGCGGGGAGTCGGGCGCTGGCCGTGGCGGGCGGCGCCCCCGTGGACACCGTGATCGTGGCGACCTCCACCCCGGACCGGCCGATGCCGGCCATGGCGCCGCGGCTGGCGACGCGCCTCGGCCTGGGCGGCGCGGCGGCCTGGGACGTGAGCGCCGCGTGCAGCGGGTTCCTGTACGGATTGGCCACGGCCGCGGGCGCGTTGCTGTGCGGGTGCGCGGACCGGGTGTTGTTGGTGGCGGCCGATGTGTACTCGACCCTTCTCGACCCCGAGGACCGCTCGACGGGCATCGTCTTCGGTGACGGCGCCGGGGCCGTGGTCTTGCGCCGGGGGCGGGCCGGGGAGCCCGGCAGCATCCTCGCCTTCGACCTCGGAAGCGACGGCTCGGGTGACGAGCTGATCGAGGTGCCCGGCGGGGGTGCGCGGGAGCGGTCGACGCCCGCGGGATACGGGCCCGAGGACCGGTACTTCAGGATGCGGGGCCGCGAGGTGTTCCAGCACGCGGTGACCCGGATGACCCGGTCGTCCCAGGCGGTGCTGAAGCACGCGGGCTGGGCGCCCGAGGAGGTGGACCGTTTCTGCGCCCACCAGGCCAATGCCCGGATCCTGACCGCCGTCGGGGAGCGCGTACCGGTCCCGGAACCGCGCGGGGTGTCGAACATCGACCGGGTCGGGAACACCGGCGCCGCGTCCATCCCCCTCGCCCTGGCCGACGCAGCCTCGCGCGGCGAACTCCACGCGGGGGAGAAGGTCTTGCTCACCACCTTCGGGGCCGGGCTCACCTGGGGGTCGGCGGCCTTGCTCTGGCCGCGGCTCGCCCACACGGTGCCCGGCATCGAACCGACGCCCTGACGACGCGCCCCTCCCGCCCCTCCCGCCGCGCTCGCCCACTCGAATCCACCATCCCCACCCATCCCGAAAGGTCGTATCGCCATGCCTCCCGTCCAGACCGTCGTCACCACCGTGCTCACCGAGAAGTTCGAGGTCTCCCCGGAGAGCGTCGTGCCCGACGCCACCCTCGAGAGCCTCGATCTCGACTCCCTCGCCCTCGCCGAACTGGCCCTCGCCCTCCAGGAGGAGCTCGGCGTCAAGGTGGAGGAGCACGAGGCCGCCAAGCGCACCACCGTCGGCGAGCTCGTCGCCGTGCTCCACTCCAAGCGCACCGAACGGGACGCCCTGTGACGGCTGTCCCGCACCGTGCCGTCGCCGTCACCGGACTGGGGATGATCACCCCGGCCGGGGTCGGCCGCGAGGCCACCTGGGCGGGCGTGCGGCGCGGCCTCTCGACGGCGGCCACCGACCCCGAACTCAAAGGCTGTCCGGTCGACTTCTCCTGCCGGATTCCGGAGATGAGCCCCGAGCAGGCACGGATCGGTGGCGGCAAGGCCTGGCGGATGGGCCGATTCACGCAACTCGCCGTACTGGCCGCCCGGGAGGCGGTCGCCGACGCGGGACTCGACCCCGCGTCCTGGGACAGCGGCCGCGTCGCCGTCGTGATCGGCTCCGGGCTCGCCGGGGTGGCCCACCTGGAGACGCAGACGCTGCGTCACCACCAGGGCGGCCCCGACCTGGTCTCGCCTGCCCTCGTACCGATGCTGATCTCCAACATGGCCGCCGGCGAGGTCCTGCTCGACCTCGGCGCGCGCGGTCCCTCGATGGCCACCGAGACGGCTTGTGCCTCCGGGGCCAGCGCCCTGGCCGTGGCCCGCGACCTGCTGCTGTCCGGTGCGTGCGACATCGCGGTGGCGGGTGGCACGGAGGCCGCCGTCACCCCGGTGATCACCACCGGCTTCGCCCGCATGGGGGCGCTCTCCGCGCGGGTGGCCGCGCCGGGGCTGGCGTCCCGGCCCTTCGCCGCCGACCGCGACGGCTTCGTCATCGCCGAGGGGGCGGCCGTCCTCGTACTGGAGCGGACGGCGGACGCGGCGGCCCGGGGGCGGCGCGGCTACGCGCACCTCTCCGGGGCGGGTCTCACCTCGGACGCGCACCACCCGACGGCGCCGTCCCCCGGCGGAGAACACGCCGAGGCGGCGCTGCGCGCGGCGCTCGCCCAGGCCGGGCTTTCGCCGGCGGACGTCGACCACGTCAACGCGCACGGAACGTCCACCCCGCTCAACGACCGCACGGAGGCGGAGCTCATCGCGCGCGTGCTGCCGCACGGCCCGAGCGTCACCGCGCCCAAGGGCGTGCTCGGGCACAGCCTGGGCGCCGCCGGGGCCGTGGAGGCCGCGCTCACGGCACTGACCATCCGGGACTCGCGGGTGGCCCCGATCGCCAACCTCGGGGGTTGCCCGGCCGGGTCGGGCGGGGCGGGCTTCGGGATCGACTGCGTCACCGACACGGTGCGGGAGCAGCGGATCGAGGTCGCCGTCAGCCATTCGTTCGGCTTCGGCGGGCACAACGTGGTGCTCGTCCTCACCGCTCCCTGACCGCTCCCCCACCCCGGCTCCCCGTGCACCCGCGCCCGCC
>NZ_LGDE01000024.1 GCF_001279725.1 Streptomyces sp. WM4235
CCTCCAGCCCCGCCGGCACTCTCCAGCCCCGCCGGGACACCTCCAGCCCCGCCGGCGTTTGAGGCGCGGGGTCCGGGGCGGAGCCCCGGGGGTCCCGCCCCGCCGAACACCCCCGGCTCCGCCGGCACTCTCCAGCCCCGCCGGCGTTTGAGGCGCGGGTCTGGGCGGAGCCCAGGGACCCGGCCCCGCGCAGCGCCCCCGCCCCGCCCCAGAGCACCGGCACCGGCCCGGACACGGAAACGCAAACGGGCCGGGCCCGGTACCCCCTGAGGGGAACCGGGCCCGGCCCGAGAGACTGCCGACAGACGCGGCGGCGGCGCCTAGTTGTCGTCCTCGTCGATCAGGAAGCCACGCATCGGCGACGGCGCCTGCATCGGCTGCGGAGCAGCAGGCCGCACCGGAGCCATCGGCTGGGTCATCGCCGGGGACATCTGCTGCTGGCCACCGTAGGACGGGCCGCTCATCGGGGACGGGCCACCCATCGGGGAGGGACCGCCCATGGGGGACGGGCCACCCATCGACTGCCCCATCGCACCGGCCGGAGCCATGGACGGCGACGGCGGCAGCGCGGGACCGGCCGGGTTGCGCGGCGGGGCCAGCGAGTCGTCGGCCTGGGTCTCCAGCTGACGCAGCTGGGACTCCAGGTAGGACTTCAGGCGCGTACGGTACTCACGCTCGAAGCCTCGCAGGTCCTCGACCTTGCGCTCCAGCGTGGCGCGGGCGGACTCCAAGGAGCCCATCGCGACGCGGTGCTTCTCCTGCGCGTCCCGCTCCAGCGCGTCGGCCTTGGCACGGGCGTCCCGCTCCAGACCCTCGGCGCGCGAACGGGCCTCGCCGACGATCTTGTTGGCCTCGGAACGGGCCTCCGCGATGGCCTGGTCGGCGGTCTGCTGCGCGAGCGACAGGACGCGGGCGGCGCTGTCGCCACCGGGGCCCTGCTGCGGGAGCTGCTGGTGCTGCTGGTGCATCTGCTGGCCCATGGGCTGCATCTGCTGCCCCATCGGCTGCATCTGCTGGCCCATCGGCTGGCCGAGCGGGTTCTGGCCGCCCATGGACTGCTGCTGCATCTGCTGCATCTGCTGGGGCTGCTGCATCTGCTGCGGCTGGCCCATCTGCTGCTGGCCACCCATGTTGTGCTGCTGCATGGGGCCGCCCATCGGGCCGGGACCCTGCTGGCCCTGTCCACCGGGGCCGGGGGGCAGCTGCGGCTGACCGCCGGGCAGCTGGGGCGGGCCCATCTGCGGCTGCTGCTGCTGCGGCGGGCCGGATATGGCCGCGGGCACGGGTGCGCCGGGCCCACCGGGGCCACGCTGGTCCTGGGGTTCGGGCTTGCGCATGCCCTGTTGCTGCTGGTTCTGCGCGGCGGCGCGTGTGGCGGCGGCCAGCTTGGCGCGCAGGTCCTCGTTCTCGCGCAGCAGGCGCGTCAGTTCGGACTCGACCTCGTCGAGGAAGGCGTCGACCTCGTCCTCGTCATAGCCTTCTCGCAGGCGGACGGTCGTGAACTGCTTGTTCCGCACGTCCTCGGGAGTCAGCGGCATGTCTTCTTCACCTCTACGTAGTCGTCGGCAGTCGGCAAGACCGTATCGGGACTGTCCCCGGGTTCGCGGGGAAGCACATCGTTCACTGGCCGCTCGCACCAGCGCGCGCGAAAGTGATCAGGATGTAAACGATGATCATCAGAACGAAGAAGGACAGGTCGAGTGCCACGCCCCCGAGACGCAACGGCGGAATGAAACGCCGAAGAAGCTTGAGTGGTGGGTCGGTGGCGGTGTAGGTGGCCTCCAGAACGACCACCATCGCCTTGCCGGGTGTCCATGAACGTGCGAACTGGAACACATAGTCCATGACCAGTCGGAAGATCAGGATGCCCAGAAAACACGACAGCGCGATGTAGACCACTTCCATTGCGATGCCCATCCCGCGCTTCCCTCTCCCCTGCTCCCGCTCTGTTCCCGGCCCCGTGTCTGACGGATCGGTCTAGCTTTGGTTGAAGAACCCGCCCTCCGCGATGCGGGCCTTGTCCTCCGCCGTGACATCGACGTTAGCAGGAGACAGCAGGAACACCTTCTGCGTCACGCGTTCAATGCTGCCGTGCAGACCGAAGACGAGGCCGGCCGCGAAGTCGACCAGACGCTTCGCGTCGGTGTCGTCCATCTCCGTGAGGTTCATGATCACCGGAGTGCCCTCACGGAAGTGTTCCCCGATGGTACGGGCCTCGTTGTAGGTCCGGGGGTGCAGCGTCGTGATGCGGTACGGCTCCCGCTCGGAGACGACCTTGGGCATGATCACGGGTGCGTTCTTCTCCAGGTTGGTGCGGTCAGGTGTGATGGACGCCACGGGGGCAATTCGCGCCGGACGTCCGTTTTCCACCGGCATCGGGATGGGTTCCCGCTGTGCCGGGGGCTGTACTGCTCGTACCGGTTCGTCCGTTACGGGCGGTTGGTGCGCGGGCTGCTGACGCCGGCGATCCCGCTCCGGCTCCGGCTCGGGTTCGAACTCGTCATCGGGGTCGTACCCCGGGTTGTCGTACCGGTCGTCCTCCACGAGGCCGAGGTAGACCGCCATCTTGCGCATCGCGCCGGCCATTCTCCGAGTCCTCCGCTCTGTGGTGGATCGCCCTGTCGCAGGTGTCGCCGTGCCACCAAAGTCGCTGTGTCACCAAAGTCACCAACTGCCCGCGATCCACGTGGTCTGTCCGCTCATCTGCGGAAATGACCATATTTTCTGCTGTGGTCCGACTTTCTTCGCGACGTTACCCGAGCCGGGGTCTCGCGCCGAGTACCGCAGTGCCGACGCGTACATGTGTCGCACCCGCCAGCACCGCCTGTTCCAGGTCGGCGCTCATTCCCGCCGACACCATCGTGGCAGCAGGATGGTCGGCGCGCAGGCTGGATGACAATTCCATCAGCCGCGCGAAGGCGGCCTGTTCGCGACCCGCGTACGGCCCCGCCAGCGGGGCCACGGTCATGAGGCCGTCGATCCGCAGTCCCGGCGCCGCCGCCACGAGGTCCGCCAACTCCGGGAGGAGGTCCGGCGCCGCCCCGCCCCGGGCCCCCCGCTCCCCCGACTCGGCGTCGAGGGCGATCTGCACGAGGCAGCCGAGTTCCCGTCCGGCGGCCGTGGCGGCCTCCGAGAGCGCGGTGACCAGTTTCGGCCGGTCGACCGACTGCACCACTCGCGCGTATCCCGCCACGGAACGGACTTTGTTCGTCTGCAACTGGCCCACGAAGTGCCAGTCGAGCGCCAGGTCCGCGCAGGCCGCGGCCTTGGGGGCGGCGTCCTGGTCACGATTTTCCGCAACATGACGGACACCCAGGTCCGCCAGCAGTCGTACGTCGCTCGCCGGGTAGGTCTTGGTGACCACGATGAGGGTCACCTCCTCCCGTTCCCGCCCCGCCGCCGCGCACGCCGCCGCGATGCGCTCCTCGACCCGCGCGAGGTTCGCCGCGAGCTCGGCCTTACGATCCGTCATCCCTCAGTCCAACCAGACATATCCGGCAAGCCGCCCGGTCACCCGGTCACGGCGGTACGAGAAGTGGTCCCGTGACTCCAGTGTGCAGACCGGGGAGCGGTCGGCGTTCGCCACCCCCGCCCGCGCCAACTGTGCGTGCACGCCGGCGACCACGTCCACGGCCGGTGTCCCCCAGCTCGTCTCGGCCCATGCCGCCGGCACCACTTCCGCGACCGCGTCCCGCATCTCGGCGGGCACTTCGTAGCAGTGGCCGCAGACCGCCGGTCCCGTACGGGCGACCAGCCGTCCGGGGTCGGCCCCGAGGGCGATCATCGCCTCGACTGCGGCGGGCACCACCCCGGCGACCAGCCCGGGCCGCCCCGCGTGGGCCGCTCCCGCGATCCCGGCGACCGGGTCGGCCAGCAGGACCGGCACGCAGTCGGCCGTGAGCACCGCCAGGGCCAGTCCGCGACGGGCGGTCACCACCGCGTCCACCGAGGGGATCGCCTCCCGGTCGGCGTCCCACGGGCCGTCCACCACCGCGACGTCCCGACCGTGCACCTGGTTCATCCAGATCACCAGGTCGGGAGCGAGGCCGAGGGACTTCGCCGCGGTCGCCCGGTTCGCGCGAACGGCGGCCGGGTCGTCTCCGACCGCGCCGCCGAGATTGAGCTCCTCGTACGGAACGGCGCTCACCCCGCCCCACCTGTCGGTGAAGGCGAAGTGCGCGCCGTTCTCGTCGTGCTGTCCCAGGATCACTTCAAGAAGTCCGGGACATCCAGCTCTTCCGCCGGGCTGTCCTGGTACGGACGGGCCGTCGGGACGTGGGCCGGCGGCGGGAACTCGTTCGCCGGCTCCGGCTCGACCGGAGCCTGGGGCTCCTCACGCGGGGTGACCGAGCCGAGCCCGCCGAAGGCCGGGCGGACCGGCTCGGCGGCGCGGACCGGTGCCGGGGCCGGCTCCTCGCGCTTGGTGGAGGCCGCGCCGATGACGTTGTCCCGGCGGGCCGGGGGCTGTCCTCCGTCGAACCCGGCGGCGATGACGGTGACCCGCACCTCGTCACCGAGCGCGTCGTCGATGACGGCGCCGAAGATGATGTTCGCCTCGGGGTGCGCGGCCTCGCTCACCAGCTGCGCGGCCTCGTTGATCTCGAAGAGACCGAGGTCCGAGCCACCGGAGATGGAGAGCAGCACGCCGCGGGCGCCGTCGATGGACGCCTCCAGCAGGGGCGAGGAGATCGCCATCTCGGCCGCGGCCACGGCGCGGTCGTCGCCGCGGGCCGAGCCGATGCCCATGAGGGCGGAGCCGGCCTCGGACATCACGGACTTGACGTCCGCGAAGTCGAGGTTGATCAGGCCGGGGGTGGTGATGAGATCGGTGATGCCCTGGACGCCGGACAGCAGGACCTGGTCGGCCGACTTGAAGGCGTCGAGCACGCTGACCTGGCGGTCCGAGATGGACAGCAGGCGGTCGTTGGGGATGACGATGAGGGTGTCGACCTCTTCGCGGAGCTCGGCGATGCCGTCCTCCGCCTGGTTCGCGCGGCGCCGGCCCTCGAAGGTGAACGGTCGGGTGACCACACCGATCGTCAGGGCTCCCAGGGAGCGCGCGATGTTGGCGACGACAGGTGCGCCGCCCGTGCCGGTTCCGCCGCCTTCACCGGCGGTGACGAAGACCATGTCGGCCCCCTTGAGGACCTCCTCGATCTCCTCGCGGTGGTCCTCTGCCGCCTTCCGGCCGACGGCCGGGTTGGCGCCGGCGCCGAGGCCCCGGGTGAGTTCACGGCCGACGTCGAGCTTGACGTCGGCGTCGCTCATCAACAGCGCTTGGGCGTCCGTGTTGATGGCGATGAACTCGACGCCCTTGAGACCGACCTCGATCATTCGGTTGATGGCATTGACACCACCGCCGCCGACACCGATGACCTTGATGACTGCGAGGTAGTTCTGCGGTGCTGCCACGTCGAAGGCCTCTCGCCTCGAGTTACGTGTCGCCGCCTCGCGGGCCTGCGTTGCGACGACTGATGCCGAAATTGGGCCGGTTCGTACACGCCGACCCGAACCCTAACCCTGAAGTTTAGGGTTATGAGTGTGTCTGTTCCTTGGACTCTCCGAACAGGACACTAAGTCGACAAGTAGCGCGTGTTCAACGAACACGCCGAACCTCCCGTTTTTCTTTTCACCCTATGTGATCACCCGTATCGCTGGCCAACCAGGGTGCGTCGCTGTTCGACTCGACGTCAACTCCCGGACACCGCCGGGGCGGTGGGGACACTCACGTCGAAGTGGTCAGCCTTGGGCGAGGCCTTCAGCAGGGCGGTCAGCGCCCGCCCTTTCGCTTCACCCAGTTCGCCGCTTCCCCACACCACGGTTCGCCCCTTGGTGAGCGCCAGCACGACCGAGTCGTACGACTCCACCCTGACCTGCAACGTCTCCTTCGCGACGGCCTCGGGGAGGCCGCCCGCGATGTCCACCGCCTCGCGCAGCAGCCGCTGCTCGTCGAAACGACGGGCGCTGGGTGACCGTTCCGCTGCCAATTCGAGGACGGGAACGCCTCCGGGTGCTTTCGCAACCGTGTCGAATCGCACACCCGAAGAGTCCACTTCGACGAAGTCCGTGCCCTTCTTGATGAGCAGCACGGGTTTGCGTTCCGTCACTTTCAGGCTGATTCCACGCGGCCACGACCGCGCCACATCGACCGAATCGATGCGGGGCAGCCGCTCGCGCAGCCGGCTCGCGATCTCGTCCGTGTCGATGCTCACCAGCGGCGCGCCGACCGGGACGGCCGCGGCCGACACCACCTGCCGTGACGTGAGCACCTCGGTGCCGGTGGAGGTGACCTTCTCGACGCGGAGCCAGGAGGACCCGTAGAGCACCCAGGTGCCGCCGGCGGCGAGGAGCACCGCGCCGGCCAGGGAGGCCAGTACGAGGACCCGGCGCCGTTTGACGCCGGGCCCCCGCGGGCCGGATCCCTTCGACGGCTTGGGACGCCTGCCCGGCTTGGGAGGGCCGGGGTTCCTGCCCTTGCGGGCGTCCCCGTCGGAACCGGGTGTCCCGCGCTGTGCGGTCGTCGCTCCGGCCACTCCTGTGCCTCCTGGGTCAGTGCTCCCGCCTCAGCGGGCTCTGCGTGCGGCGATGGCCTCGTAGACCAGGCCGACGAGCAGGTCGTCGGCGTCCCGGCGGCCGAACTCGGCGGCGGCGCGGGACATCTCGTAGAGGCGGTGCGGGTCGGCGAGCACCGGGAGGACCTGACTGAGCACCCATTCGGGCGTCAGCTCCGCGTCGTCCACGAGCAGGCCGCCGCCGGCCTTGACCACCGGCTGGGCGTTGAGCCGCTGTTCACCGTTGCCGATCGGCAACGGTACGTAGGCGGCGGGCAGCCCGACGGCGGAGAGTTCGGCGACGGTCATCGCACCCGCGCGGCACAGCATCATGTCGGCGGCGGCGTACGCGAGATCCATCCGGTCCACGTACGGTACCGGCACATAAGGCGGCATCCCGGGCATGTTGTCGACACGCGGCAGTTCGTTCTTCGGCCCGACGGCGTGCAGGATCTGGATCCCGGAGCGCTGGAGGGTCGGAGCGACCTGCTGGATCACCTCGTTGAGGCGCCGTGCGCCCTGCGAGCCGCCGGAGACCAGCAGCGTCGGCAGGTTGGGGTCCAGGCCGAACGCGGCGCGCGCCTCGGGGCGCACGGCGGCCCGGTCCAGGGTCGAGATGGACCGTCGCAGCGGGATGCCCACGTAGCGGGCCCCCCGCAGCTTGCTGTCCGGGGTGGACACGGCGACGGCGTGCGCGTACCGGGAGCCGATCTTGTTGGCCAGTCCGGGCCGGGCGTTGGCCTCGTGGACGATGATCGGCACCCCGAGCCGCTTGGCGGCCAGGTAGCCGGGCAGCGCCACGTAGCCGCCGAAGCCGACCACGCAGTCGGCCTTGGTGCGCGTGAGGATCTCCTCGGCCGCCTTGATGGTGCCGCGCAGCCGTCCCGGGACGGTGATCAGCTCAGGGGTGGGCTTGCGGGGCAACGGTACGGCGGGGATCAGGCCCAGCTCGTAGCCGCGTTCCGGCACCAGGCGGGTTTCCAGTCCGCGCTCCGTGCCGAGGGCGGTGATGCCCACTGAAGGGTCCTGCCTGCGCAGGGCGTCCGCGAGGGCGAGCGCCGGCTCGATGTGGCCGGCGGTCCCCCCACCGGCGAGTACGACATGCACCGAAATTCACCGCTCTCCGGACGGACGCTTCTTGACGCGCCGTCTCATCGACTTCCATCTCAGCCCGATCCGCGGCCGGCCGGTCTTCGGCTGCCGCATCGCGAGTGCCGCGCGCGCCGCCGGCTCCTCACGCGCGAAGGCGATGAGCAGTCCGACCGCGAACATGGTCGGCAGCAGGGCCGACCCTCCGTAGGAGAACAGCGGGAGCGGGACCCCGGCGATCGGCAACAGGCCGAGCACCGCACCGATATTGATCACGGCCTGCGCCGTGATCCATGTGGTCACGCCTCCCGCGGCATACCGTACGAAGGGGTCCTCCGTGCGTCCGGCCACGCGGATACCCGCATAGCCTAGAGCCGCGAACAGGGCGAGCACCGACAGCGTCCCCGCCAGACCCAGTTCCTCGCCGGTGATGGCGAAGATGAAGTCGGTGTGGGCTTCCGGCAGTTGGCCCCATTTTTCCACACTGGCACCCAGCCCGGAACCGAACCATCCCCCGGACGCGAGGGCGTAGGTTCCGTGGACGGCCTGCCAGCAAAGGTCGTTCTTGCCCGGTTCTGTCGCACCGAGGCAGGCGAGCCGGTCCATCCGGTGCGGACTCGTCCTGATCAGCAGTGCGATGATCACACCCGCGAACGCGAGAACGCCCACGAACATCCGGGTGGGCGCGCCCGCCAGCCAGAGCAGGCCGAAGAGGATGGCCCCGAGAATCATCGCGGTGCCCATGTCGCCGCCGAGCATGATGAGTCCGAGCAGCAGGAAGGCGACCGGGACCAGCGGCACCAGCAGGTGCTTCCACTGGCTCAGCAGCCCCTTGTCGCCCTTGCGGGCCAGCAGGTCGGCCCCCCACAGGATCAGCGCCAGTTTGCCGAACTCGCTGGGCTGGAGCATGAACGGGCCGCCCAGGGAGAGCCAGTTCCGGTTGCCGTTGATCGACACTCCTATCCCGGGGAGCTGTACCAGGACCATCAGGAAGAGGGTCCCGGCCAGCACCGGGTAGGACAGGGCCCGGTGGAGCTTGACGGGCATGCGGGAGGCGGCCAGCAGCAGGACGGCGCCGATGACGGCCGCGAGGAACTGCTTCTTGAAGAAGTACGCGTCTCCCAGGCCGAGCTGGAGCGCCTTGATCATGGAGGCCGAGTAGACCATCACGAGGCCGAGCACGGTGATCAACAGCGAGCTGCCGAAGATCAGGTAATACGCCGTGAGCGGACGGTCCCAGGCTTTGCGCAACTGCTGTTGCGTACGCCGGAGCCCGGCGAGCGGCCC
This sequence comes from Streptomyces sp. WM4235, assembly GCF_001279725.1. Lineage (GTDB taxonomy): Bacteria > Actinomycetota > Actinomycetes > Streptomycetales > Streptomycetaceae > Streptomyces. Next base: position 8,928 of record NZ_LGDE01000024.1, read on the forward strand.
GCGCCCGCCGGGCCGCTTCCCACCGATCACCGGGCGCTTGCGCCCCTGCGCCTTGACGGCCTTGACGGCCTTCGCCGCGGACGGCCGCCGCCCCGGCAGTACTTGCTTGGCCGGCATCTGTGATCTTCCCCTCCACTCGTGCGAGGCGAGCAGCCGGTCGGGAAGGACACCTGCCCTGGTTCGACCTAGGCGCTCTCGGCGGCCAGTTCGCGCACCGCGTCGGCGAATGCGTCCCCACGCTCGTTGTAGTTCGCGAACATGTCCATCGAGGCACAGGCAGGTGCCAGCAGGACCGTGTCGCCGCGCTCGGCGAGACGGGCCGCTTCCCGGACCGCCGCGAGCATCGCCCCAGTGTCGGTCCGGTCGAGGTCCACGACGGGTACCTGCGGGGCGTGTCGCGCCAGCGCGTCCGCGATCAGGGCCCGGTCGGCACCCATCAGGACCACGGCCCGCAGACGCGCGGCCGACTTCCGCACGAGCTCGTCGAAGGTCGCGCCCTTGGCGAGGCCGCCGGCGATCCACACGACCGGCTCGAAGGCCGCCAGGGAGGCCTCCGCCGCGTGGGTGTTGGTGGCCTTGGAGTCGTCGATGTACGTGACCCCGTCCACCTCGTCCACGTGCGCGACCCGGTGGGCGTCCGGCCGGAAGTCCCGCAGGCCGTCGCGGACCGCGCGCGGTTCGACGCCGAAGGCGCGGGCCAGGGCCGCCGCGGCGAGCGCGTTGGCGATGTTGTGCGGGGCGGGCGGGTTGACGTCCTCGACCTGCGCGAGTTCCTGGGCGTTCTTCTGCCGGTTCTCCACGAAGGCCCGGTCCACCAGGATCCCGTCGACCACGCCCAGCATGGAGGGGCCGGGGGCGCCGAGGGTGAAGCCGATCGCCCGGCAGCCCTCCTCGACGTCGGCTTCCACGACGAGGTCCTCGGTGGCCCGGTCGGCGACGTTGTAGACGCAGGCCACCGTGTTGCCCTCGTAGATGCGGCCCTTGTCGGCGGCGTACGCCTCCATCGAGCCGTGCCAGTCGAGGTGGTCGGGGGCCAGGTTGAGGACGGCCGCCGAGTGGGCGCGCACGGAGGGCGCCCAGTGGAGCTGGTAGCTGGAGAGCTCGACGGCGAGGACGTCGTACGCCTCGCCGCCGGTCACCACGTCGATGATCGGGGTGCCGATGTTGCCGACGGCCGCGGTCTTGAGACCCGCGGCCCGCAGGATCGACGCGAGCATCTGGGTGGTCGTCGTCTTGCCGTTGGTGCCGGTGATCGCGAGCCAGGGGGCCGCGTCGGGGCCCCGCAGGAGCCAGGCGATCTCCACGTCCCCGACGACCTCGACACCGACCTCGGCGGCCGCGGCGAACAACGGGCTGTCGGGCTTCCAGCCGGGCGAGGTGACGACCAGATCGGTGCCCTCGGGCAGGGTCGTGGCGTCCGCGAGGCGCACGGAGATGCCTGCCGCCTCCAGCTCCGCCGCCCGGGCCCGGTGGCCCTCGCTGTCGCCGCCGTCGACGACGGTCACCGAAGCGCCGAGGCCGGCCAGGGCGCGGGCGGCACTGATGCCGCTCACGCCGAGGCCGGCGACGGTGATGTTCTTGCCGTGCCAGGAGGTCACTTGTCGGCTGCCCATCCCGCGTAGAAGAGACCGAGACCCACGATCACGCACATGCCCTGGATGATCCAGAAGCGGACCACCACGAGGACCTCGGACCACCCCTTGAGTTCGAAGTGGTGCTGGAGTGGCGCCATCCGGAAGACGCGCTTGCCGGTCAGCTTGAAGGAGCCGACCTGGATGACGACCGACATCGTGATGAGCACGAAGAGGCCGCCGAGGAGGGCCATCAGGAACTCCGTGCGGGAGCAGATGGCGAGGCCGGCGAGCGCGCCGCCGAGCGCCAGCGAACCGGTGTCACCCATGAAGATCTTGGCGGGCGAGGTGTTCCACCACAGGAAGCCGAAGCAGGCTCCCATGAGGGCGGAGGCGACGACCGCGAGGTCCAGCGGGTCGCGCACCTCGAAGCAGGCGGCCGGGTTGGTCAGGGTCTGCGCGTTGGCGCAGGACTCCTGGTACTGCCAGACGCCGATGAAGGTGTAGGCGCCGAAGACCATCACGGCGGCGCCGGTGGCCAGTCCGTCCAGGCCGTCGGTCAGGTTCACGCCGTTGGACATCGCCAGGATCATGAACAGGGCCCAGACGACGAACAGCACCGGCCCGAGCGCCCAGCCGAAGTCCGTGACGAACGACAGCTTGGTCGAGGCCGGGGTCAGCCCCTTCGAGTCCTTGAACTGGAGGGCGAGCACCGCGAAGGCGATGCCGACGATCAGCTGGCCGGACATCTTGGCCTTGGCCCGCAGACCGAGCGAGCGCCTCTTGACGATCTTGATGTAGTCGTCGAGATAGCCGACCAGTCCCATGCCGGCCATCAGGAAGAGGACGAGCAGTCCGGAGAAGCTCACCTCTTCCCCGGTGATGACCTTCGTCAGGGCGTACGCGATGAGCGTCGCCAGGATGAAGGAGATGCCACCCATGGTGGGTGTGCCCTTCTTCCCGGCGTGGCCGCGGGGGCCGTCGTCGCGGATGAACTGGCCGTAGCCCTTGCGGGCCAGCAGCTTGATCAGGAGAGGGGTGCCGATGAGGGTCAGGAACAGACCGATCACACCGGCGAAGAGAATCTGCCTCATCGGTCGGCGACCTCGCCCTCGCGCTCCAGCAACGCAAGCGCGACCCGCTCCAGGCCGATCGACCTGGAAGCCTTCACCAGCACGACGTCACCCGGGCGCAGTTCACTGCGCAACAGGTCGACCGCCGCCTGCGCGTCGGACACGAGCACCGACTCCTCACCCCACGAACCCTCGTTATATGCGCCCAGTTGCAGCCAGGACGCTTCCCTGCCCCCGACTGCGACGAGCCTGCTCACGTTGAGCCGGACGGCGAGCCGTCCCACCGCGTCGTGCTCGGCCAGCGATGCGTCACCCAACTCGGCCATGGGACCGAGCACCGCCCACGTGCGTCCCCCGTCGGCCCTCGCGGAGCCGCCCATCGCGGCAAGCGCGCGCAGAGCGGCCCGCATGGACTCGGGGTTCGCGTTGTAGGCGTCGTTGACGATCGTCACGCCGTCCGCTCGCTCGGTGACCTCCATCCGCCACCGGGACAACGTGCCCGCCCCGGAGAGCGCGGTGGCGATCTCCGGAGTGGACATGCCCAGTACATGGGCGACGGCGGCCGCGGCGAGCGCGTTCGACACGTGGTGCTCACCGTACAGCCGCAAGGTCACATCGCCGCACCCGGAGGGTGTGTGGAGTGTGAAGGCGGGCGTTCCCCCGGCCGTCATCCGTACGTCCGTGGCCCGGACGTCGGCGTCCTCGGCCTCGCCGAAGAGGACCGTACGGGCCTTCGTGCGGGCGGACATGGCGCGCACGAGCGGGTCGTCGGCGTTCAGGACGGCGACGCCCCCGTCGGCCTCGGACGGCAGGGCCTCGACCAGTTCGCCCTTGGCCTGGGCGATCTGCTCGCGGCCGCCGAACTCCCCGATGTGGGCGGTGCCGACGTTGAGGACCAGGCCGATGCGCGGCGGGGTCAGGCCGGTGAGGTAGGCGATGTGGCCGATCCCGCGGGCACCCATCTCCAGCACCAGGTGCCGGGTGTCCTCGGTGGCCTTGAGGGCGGTGAGCGGCAGGCCGATCTCGTTGTTGAGGGAGCCGGGCGTCCACACGGTGGGTGCGTGCTGTTGCAGCACCTGGGCGATGAGGTCCTTGGTGGAGGTCTTGCCGGCCGAGCCGGTCAGGGCCACCACGTCGGTGCCGAGGCGTTCGACGACGGCGCGGGCGAGGGCGCCGAGCGCCTTCTCCACGTCGGGGACGACGATCGCGGGTACGCCGACGGGGCGGGCGGCGAGGACGGCGGTGGCGCCGGCCGCGACCGCGCGCTCCGCGTAGTCGTGGCCGTCGACGTGCTCGCCCTGGAAGGCGGCGAACAGGCTGCCGGCCTCCACCTGACGGGAGTCGATGACCACGGCCCCGCTGATCCGCACCGCCGGATCCGGTATGTCGTGGGGCCGCCCGCCGGTGATGTCGGCGATCTCGGCGAGGGAAAGGGCGATCACTGGTTCACCTCGGCCTGCGTGGTTGCGTGGTGCGGGGCCTCGGTGCGCGCCTCGATGGCCGCGCGCAGGACCTCGCGGTCGTCGAAGGGGCGTACGACGCCCGCGGTGTCCTGGCCCTGTTCGTGGCCCTTGCCCGCGACCAGCACCGTGTCACCGGGCCGGGCGCTCGCGACGGCCGCGGCGATGGCCGCGGCCCGGTCGGCGTCGACGAGGACGGCGCCGCGTTCGGCGGGGGGCACGGACACGGCGCCCTCGAACATCGCGGCCAGGATGGCGAGGGGGTCCTCGGAGCGCGGGTTGTCGGAGGTGAGCACGGCGACGTCGGCGAACCGCGCGGCCGCGGCGCCCATCGGGGCCCGCTTGGTGGTGTCGCGGTCACCGCCGCAGCCGAGCACGATGTGCAGCCGGCCCTCGGTGACCTCGCGCAGGGCGCGCAGCACCGATTCGACGGCGTCGGTCTTGTGGGCGTAGTCGACGACGGCGAGGAACGGTTGTCCCGCGTCGACGCGTTCCAGCCGGCCGGGCACCCCGGGGACCGCGGCGACGCCGTCGGCGGCGGTCTGCGGGTCGATGCCGGCGGCGGCGAGGGTGACGATCGCGGCGACGGTGTTGGCGACGTTGAACGGGCCGGGCAGCGGTGCGGTGGCGCGTACGCGCTGTCCGTCCGGGCCGACGAGGGTCAGCGTGGAGTCGGCGGCCCCCAGGACCACGTCCTCGGCGCGCCAGTCGGCGGCCGGGTCGCCCGTGGCCGAGAAGGTGACGATCGGGATCGTCGCCTCCTTGGCGAGGCGGCGGCCGTACTCGTCGTCGGCGTTCACCACTCCGAGGCGGGCTCGGCGCTCGGTGAAGAGCTGCGCCTTGGCCTGGAAGTAGTCCTCCATGTCGGAGTGGAACTCCATGTGTTCCGGGCTCAGGTTGTTGAAGACGGCGACGTCGAAGACGCAGCCGTCGACCCGGCCGAGCACGAGTGCGTGGCTGGAGACCTCCATGGCCACGGCCTCGACCCCGCGTTCGCGCATGACGGCGAACAGGGCCTGGAGGTCGGTGGCCTCGGGGGTGGTGCGCTCGGACTTGATGCGTTCGTCGCCGATGCGCATCTCGACGGTGCCGACGAGGCCGGTGGCCCGGCCGGCGGCGCGCAGGCCGCCCTCGACCAGGTACGCGGTGGTGGTCTTGCCGGAGGTGCCGGTGATGCCGAGCTGGAGGAGGGCCTCGCCCGGCCGGCCGTAGATCGCGGCGGCGAGCTCTCCCATGCGGGCGCGCGGGTCGGCGACGGCGAGCACCGGCAGTCCGGTCGCCGCGGCGCGTTCGGCGCCGGCGGGATCGGTCAGCACGGCGGCGGCGCCGAGGGCGGCCGCCTGGGCCGCGAAGTCCGCGCCGTGCGCCTTGGCGCCGGGGAGGGCCGCGTAGAGGTCGCCGGGGCGCACCGCACGGGAGTCGTGCGTGATGCCGGTGATCCGCGGACCCGTCGGCTCGCCGGCGGCTTCGAGGTCCACCAGGGCCGCGAGCTCGGGCAGCGGGGTGGGGCGCACGGACACGGGGCGGGGCGCTCCCGGCGGCGCTGCCGGGGCGTCTTTCCGGGTGGTTCTGGGCTGATCAGCGTGGGACACGGCGGTGAGCGTACCGGGCGCGGTGGCCCCGTCGCGAAGCGAGGTCCCGGCCGCGGGGCCGGTGGCCGACTGGTTCCCGGGTTTGGGGGTGATCGTTGTCACTGATGGTGCCTCACGCTTTTCTGGCTGGGCGGCGGGTTCACTGGCCGGGCTGCGGGCCTGGCCGGGTACTGGGCTGCGGTGCGGGCTGCGGGCCCGGTTCGAAGGTGACCGGCAGTCCGGCGGGGGCGGTGCCGGTGGGGGCGATCCGGAGGGTCTTGAGGGCGAACTCCATGACCTTCTTGTAGATGGGTCCGCAGATCTGGCCGCCGAAGTAGCTGCCCTTGGTGGGGTTCTGGATGGCGCAGTACACGGTGACGCGCGGGCTGTCGGCGGGCGCGAAGCCGGCGAACGAGGCGGTGTAGCCCTTGTAGCGGCCGGTGGCCGGGTCGACGCGGTTGGAGGTGCCGGTCTTGCCGCCGACGCGGTAGCCGGGGATGCGCGCCTTGGTGCCGGTGCCGTCCTGGTCGTCGACCACGGATTCGAGCATGGCGGCGAGGGTCTTGGCGGTGCCCTGGCTGATCACCTTGGTCTGCTCGGGGGCGGGGGCCGGGGTGAAGCGGCCGTCGGGTCCCCTGCTGCCGCGGACCAGGGTCGGCTCGATCCGGACGCCGCCGTTGGCGATGGTGGAGTACACGGAGGCCGCCTGGACGGCGTTGAGGGACAGGCCCTGGCCGAAGGGGATCGTGTACTGCTGGGACGTGGACCAGGCCTCGGGCCTGGCGAGGATGCCGCGGGTTTCGCCGGGGTAGTCCAGGCCGGTGGGCTGCCCGATGCCGAACTTGGTCAGGTACCCGTACAGGACCTTGTTGGCCTCGGGCTGGGTGGCGCCGAGCCGGCCGGTGGCCAGGATGGTGCCGATGTTCGAGGACTTGGCGAGCACCCCGTTGAGGGTCAGGTACCAGGTGGGGTGGTCCACGTCGTCCTTGAAGAGGCGGTCGCCGCGGTGGAGGCGGTTGGGGACCTCGACGGGGGTCGCCGGGGTGGCCTTCTTCTCCTCCAGGACGGCGGCCATCGACATCACCTTGGCGGTGGAGCCGGGCTCGTACACGTCCTGGAGGGCGGCGTTGCCCATGGCGGTGGAGCGGGCCTTCGACAGGTCGTTGGGGTCGAAGCCGGGGGCGTTGGCCATGGCCAGCACCTCGCCGGTGCGGGTGTCCTGCACGACGACGTAGCCGCGGTCGGCGCCGGACTTCTCGACCTGTTCGGCGATGGCGCTCTGCGCGGCCCACTGGATGTCGCGGTCGATGGTCAGCTCGATGTCCTCGCCGGGCACCGCGGCCTTCTCGCTGGACTCGGCGGTGGGGACGCGCCGGCCGCCGGACTGGGCGTAGGTGAGGCTGCCGTCCTTGCCGGAGAGCTTCTTGTCGAGGGAGGACTCCAGGCCGCCGCCGCCCTTGCCCTCGGCGTTGACGTAACCCAGTATCCCGGCGGCGAGGTCGCCGTTCGGGTACACGCGCTTGCTGCTGTCCTCCTTGAACACGCCCGCGATGACGTTGGCGCCGGGGCCGTTGTTGCGCTTGTCGGCGGCCGCCTTGTCCGCGAAGACCTTCTTGAGGTCCTTGATCTGGTTCCAGACCTGGGGGGTCTGGCGGCGGGCGAGGATGACGTAGCGGGAGTTCTTCGTCTCCAGGAGCTTGGCGATCTCCTTGGCGTCCTTGCCGAGGATCGGCGCGAGGAGGGCCGCGGCCTGCGCGGGGGCGTCCGGGGCCTTGCTCTCCTGCGCGGTGAACATCTTCGGGTCGGCGGTGATGTCGTACGCGTCGACGCTCGTGGCCAGTGCCACGCCCTTGCGGTCGGTGATCTCCCCGCGTTCGGCGGCAAGGGTGTAGCTGGTGAAGCGGTTCTCGGAGGCCTTGGCGGAGTAGGCGGAGGCGTCGACGGCCTGTACCTGGAGCAGCCGCACCACGAAGGCGATCATGACCAGGGTCAGTCCGACGCCGACGAGGCGCAGGCGGGGTTTGGGGTTCCCGAGCCTGATGGTGTGGGCCGTGCGGGCCGGGACCGGCCTGCGAGTGGCGGGGCGGGACGCGGGACGCGCCGTGGCCCTGGCCCGGTCACCGCCGGTGGGCCGGGGCCGGCCGGGGCCCGGCACCCGCCGCCGGGGCGGCTCCTGGGGGCTCACGCGGCCACCGCCGGCACGGCTCGGACGGCGGCTCCGGCCGGGGCGCCGCCCGGCGTACGAGGCGGGGGCGGGCTGGGGGGAAGCCCCGCGGGGGTCCGCGTCACGACGTCACCTTCCAGGGGTCTGGCTGGGCTGGGGGGTCCCGCTCGCCGCGGACGGGTTCGGCGCGGGCGGCCCGCTCGTCGCGGCGGACGGGGCGCCGGAGGGCGCTGCGGACACCGCGGGCTGCGCGACCGGCGCGGGGGACGGCGGGGGCGGCGCCTGCGCCTGCGAGGCGGTGCCCGCGACCTTCCCGTCCGGGCCGATGAAGACGGGGCTGCCGCCCGGCACCAGGCCCAGTTCGTGCGCCCGTCGCTGGAGCGCGTCGGGGGCCGAGTAGCCGTCCACGTCCCGCTGGAGTGCCTGCTCCTCGTCGGTCAGCACGAGGGTCTCCTTCTTCAGCTGCGTGAGCTGGAAGGAGCCCTGGTTCAGCGCGGAGTTCAGCAACAGCAGGCTGATCAGGCCGCCGCCCAGCAGGGCGACGACCAACAGCACGAACGGCATCCGGGCCGCCTGACCCGCTCCGCTCCCCGCTCCGGCGCCGGCGGCGACGCCGGGCCGCAGCCGTCCTCCGCGCTTGATCACAGTCGCGCCTCGCGGATCCGTTCGACTCCGCGGCACCGGGCGGGAGCCGCCCGCCGGTTCTCGGCGATCTCCTCCTCCGTGGGGAGCTCGGCGCCGCGCGTGAGGAGTTTGAGCTTGGGCTGGTACTTCTCCGGCACCACCGGCAGTCCGGGGGGCGCGGTGGAGGCGGCGCCCGCCGCGAAGACCTGCTTGACCAGCCGGTCCTCCAGCGAGTGGTACGACAGCACCGCGATCCGGCCGCCGACCGCGATCCGGTCCACGGCCGCGGGGATGGCCCGCTCCAGGCCGGACAGCTCGCCGTTGACCTCGATGCGCAGCGCCTGGAAGGTGCGCTTGGCCGGGTTGCCGCCGGTGCGCTTCGCCGCCTGGGGCAGCGAGTCGCGGATCAGTTCGACCAGCCGGGCGCTGTTGGTGAAGGGTTCCTTCTCCCGCTCCCGGACCACGGCGGAGACGATGCGTTTGGCCTGCTTCTCCTCGCCGTACTGGCGCAGGATGCGGACCAGCTCGCCGGGGGCGTAGGTGTTGAGGACCTCGGCGGCGCTGATGCCGGTCGTCTGGTCCATGCGCATGTCGAGCGGGGCGTCCTGGGCGTACGCGAACCCTCGGTCGGCCTCGTCCAGCTGCATCGAGGAGACGCCCAGGTCGAAGAGGATGCCCTGGACCGCGGGGATGCGCAGTCCGTCGAGCACCTCGGCCAGGTCGGCGTAGATCGCGTGGACGAGGGTGGCCCGGTCGCCGAAGGGCGCGAGGCGCTCCCCGGAGAGCCGCAGGGCCTCCTTGTCGCGGTCGAGGCCGATCAGGTGGGCCTCGGGGAACCGGGTCAGCAGGGCCTCGCTGTGGCCGCCGAGACCGAGGGTGCAGTCGACTACGACGGCCCCCGGCCTCTCCAGCGCCGGGGCCAACAGGTCCAGGCACCGCTGGAGCATCACCGGGACGTGTCGGGACTCGCTAGTCAAAGCGCCCTCTCAGATAACGGCGCGGCAGGCGTACGCCGCGCCGCGCACGCGGAGTTTTACCAGGGGGCCGGGCGGCCGGTGAGGGCCGGGCTCCGGCCGGTTCGCGTCACTTTAGTGCAACGGTCCCCGCGGTCAACGAACCGCCCGGCGCGCCGTCCGCTCCGCTCGCACGGAACCCGCTAATGCCGCGAATCACCCGAACAGCCGCATCCTGCCCACCCTTGTGGGTTAGCTCACAACAAGGCCGGTTGACCTTCTTTGTCCCTCCTCACTCCATGCCTCCCCCAGCGGTGCCCATTAACGTCTTAGGCATGACGACTTCCGCATCCCTGCCCGCAGAATCCGCAGCCCAGGCGTCCGCCGGTGGGTCCGTCACCGACCGGCTGGTCGAGGCGAACCGTCGCTACGCCTCCGCGTTCGGCGATCCCGGTATGGACGCCCGCCCGGTGCTCCAGGTCGCCGTCGTGGCCTGCATGGACGCCCGCCTCGACCTGCACGCCGCCCTCGGTCTGAAGCTGGGCGACTGCCACACGATCCGCAACGCGGGCGGTGTGGTCACCGACGACACGATCCGTTCGCTCACCATCAGCCAGCGGGCGCTGGGCACCCGCGCGGTCATACTCATCCACCACACCGGCTGCGGTCTCGAAAGTCTGACCGAGGACTTCCGGCACGAGCTGGAGGACGAGGTCGGCCAGCGCCCCGCCTGGGCCGTCGAGGCCTTCCGGGACGTGGACCAGGACGTGCGCCAGTCCATGCAGCGGGTTCGGACGAACCCCTTCCTGCCCTTCCGCGACGATGTGCGAGGCTTCGTCTTCGACGTGCACACCGGGCTCCTGCGGGAGATCGATCCCGCCTCTTGAGTGACACAAGGCCGTAACGCCGTCAAGAATGCGGGGTGACGCCACCCGGGAGTGTTCCCGGGCCGGCGTCCGCACTCTCGCGATGCAGAGGTGTCGGGGTGGGCCGGTTCATGCGTCAAGAGCGTGATCGGCCCGGAACAAGGGCCGAGGAGAACAAGGTGACCACGTATGACGACCGAGCGAGCCTCGCGGATCTGACCAGCACTGCGGAGCGGGTCCGCCACTCGGTCGAGAGCGTGATCGAGGGCAAGCCGGAGGTCGTCCGTCTCGCGCTGACGGTCCTGCTCGCGGAGGGGCACCTGCTGATCGAGGACGTGCCCGGCGTCGGCAAGACCATGCTGGCCAAGACGCTCGCCAAGTCCATCGACTGCTCGGTGCAGCGCATCCAGTTCACGCCGGACCTGCTGCCGTCCGACATCACCGGCGTCAGCATCTACGACCAGCAGCGCCGCGAGTTCGAGTTCAAGCCCGGCGCGATCTTCGCCCAGATCGTCATCGGCGACGAGATCAACCGCGCCTCCCCCAAGACCCAGTCCGCGCTGCTGGAGTCGATGGAGGAGCGCCAGGTCACCATCGACGGCACGACCTACACGCTGCCGACCCCCTTCATGGTGGTCGCCACCCAGAACCCGGTGGAGATGGAGGGCACCTACCCGCTCCCCGAGGCCCAGCGCGACCGCTTCATGGCCCGCGTCTCGGTCGGCTACCCCAGCCCGGAGGCCGAGCTCCAGATGCTGGACGTGCACGGCGGGCTCTCCCCGCTGGACGACCTGCAGGCCGTCGCGCACGCCCACGACATCGTCAAGCTGATAGAGGCCGTCCGCGAGGTGTACGTGGCCGAGCCCGTGCGCCGCTACGTGGTCGACCTGGTCTCCGCCACCCGCAGCCACCCGGACCTGCGCCTGGGCGCCTCGCCCCGCGCCACCCTGCACCTGCTGCGCGCCGTGAAGGCGTCCGCCGCGCTGGCCGGCCGGGACTACGTCCTGCCCGACGACGTCCAGGCGCTGGCCGCCCCGGTCCTCGCGCACCGGCTGCTGCCGACCGCGCAGGCCCAGCTGAACCGGCGGACCGCCGAGCAGGTCGTCGCCGACATCCTCCAGCGCACCCCCGTGCCGGCCGCGCACGCACGCGGCGAGATGCCGCCCGGCGCGGGCATCCGGGGCTTCTGATGAGCGCCGGTGCCCCGAGCGGCGCCGGTGGCGCGGGGCGGGGCGGGACCGGTCTGCGCGCCTCGCTGTCGGGACTGACCACGCGCGGCCGCTCGTTCCTGGCCGCCGGGATCGCGGCCGCCGCGTGCGCGTACGTACTCGGACAGGGCGAGCTGCTCCGGGTCGGCCTGCTGCTGGCCCTGCTCCCCCTGATCTGTGTCGTCGCCCTGCACCGCACCCGCCACCGGGTCTCCGGCAGCCGCCGGCTGACCCCGGGCCGGGTGCCCGCGGGCGGTGAGGCCAGGGTGCAGCTGCGCATGGACAACACCTCCAGGATGCCCACCGGGCTGCTGATGCTCCAGGACCGGGTGCCGTACGTGCTGGGGCCCCGGCCCCGCTTCGTCCTGGACCGGGTCGAACCCGGGGGGCGCCGCGAGGTGTCCTACCGGGTCCGCTCCGACCTGCGCGGCCGCTACCCGCTGGGCCCGCTCCAGCTCCGGCTGACCGACCCCTTCGGGATGGTCGAGTTGACCCGTTCCTTCAGCACGTACGACACCCTCACCGTCATCCCGCGCACCGAGGCCCTGCCCGCGGTCCGCCTGACCGGCGAGGCCAACGGCCACGGCGACGGCAGCCGCCGCTCCCTGGCCCTGGCCGGGGACGACGACGTGATCCCGCGCGAGTACCGGCGCGGCGACGACCTGCGTCGGGTGCACTGGCGCTCCACCGCCCGCTACGGCGAGCTGATGGTGCGCCGCGAGGAGCAGCCCCAGCGCATCAAGGCCACGGTCCTGCTCGACACCCGGGCGGACGCCTACCAGGGCGCCGGCCCGGACTCCGCCTTCGAGTGGGCCGTGTCGGGGGCCGCCTCCACCCTGGTGCACCTGCTGGAGCAGGGGTTCTCGGTGCGGCTGCTGACCGACAACGGCACCTCGGTCCCCGGCGACGCCGCCGGCGGCTTCTCCTCCGGCGGGCACGATCCCGCCGAGGCGGCCGGGCTGATGCTGGACACCCTCGCGGTCATCGGGCACTCCGACGAGAGCGGGCTGTCCAAGGCCCACGACGCGCTCCGCGGCGGCGGAGCGGGCGGGGGCTTCGGCGGGGCGGGCTCCGACGGGCTCCTCATCGCCTTCCTCGGCGACCTGGACGACGTACAGACCGAGATGGCGAGCAGGATGCGGCAGCGCAGCGGGGGCGCGGTGGCGTTCGTGCTGGACTCCGCGGCCTGGGCGGGCGGGCCCTCGCGGGTCGAGACACGGCTGGGCCGGCTGCGCGACGCGGGCTGGACGACACTGGCCGCCCCGCCCGGGGTGGCCTTCGGCGATCTGTGGCGGCAGGCCGGGAACGCTCCGCTCGGCACGGCGACTTCCGGAGGTTGGGGATGAGCGGGCGCGCACGACTGACGCTCTTCGCGATGCTGGCCACACTGCTGACCTCCTGGTCGCTGGCCCCGCTGGTGGAGTCCTCCGGCTGGCTGGTGCAGGCGGCGGTACTGCTCGGCGTGCAGAGCGCCGTGGGGGCCGGGGCCCGGCGGATCCCGCTGGCGCGGTCACTGACGGTGGCGGCGCAGCTCCTGGTGACACTGCTGCTGCTCGCCTTCCTCTTCGCGGGGAAGGCCGAGTCGCCCTCCGGCGGGCTGTCGGGCTACCTGCTCACGGACTTCGGGTCGCTGTTCCGGCAGGGGGTGCGCGATGTCGGCGAGTTCGCCATACCGGCGCCGCTGACGGACGGCATCCGGCTGCTGCTGCTCTCCGGGGTGCTGCTGATCGGTCTGCTGGTGGACATGCTGGCCGTCACGATGCGGACGGCCGCGGCGGCCGGGCTGCCGCTGTTGGCGCTGTACTCGGTGGCCGCCGGGCTGTCGGCCGGTCAGGGCGGCGCCTGGTTCTCCTTCCTGTTGGCGGGCTGCGGCTTCCTGATGCTGCTGTTGACCGAGGGGCGGGACCGGCTCGCGCAGTGGGGCCGGGTCTTCGGCGCGGCGCCGGGCGGGCGCGTCTCGGCCGCTTCCGGATACGGGGGCGGCAAGGACGGCACCCGCGCCGTGGCCCCGGTGCGCACCGGCCGACGGATCGGTGTGGTCACGCTCGGTCTGGCGCTGGCCGTGCCGGCGGTGCTGCCGTCGCTCGGCGGCGGCATGCTGGGCTCCGGGGACGACGGCGGCGCGGGCAACGGCGCGGGCGGCGGGACGATCTCGGCGGTGAACCCGCTGGTGTCGCTCCAGGGCAGCCTGAACGCGCAGGACAACCGGGTGGTGCTGCGGTACCGCACGGACAGTCCCCAGCAGTCCGAGCAGTACCTGCGCATCCTCGCGCTCGACGAGTTCAACGGGGTCAAGTGGGAGGCCTCCGGGCGTCCCCTGACGGATGTGCCGGAGAGGTTGCCGAACCCGCAGGGTCTCGGCGGTGAGGTGCGCCAGAACGCGGCCGAGGTGCGGACGACCGTGTCGGCGGCCCAGACGTACGCGCAGCGCTACCTGCCGATGCCGTACCCGGCGACGCAGGTGGACATCGGCGGGAAGTGGCGGTTCGAGCCGGCCGGCCGGACCCTGGTCGGGGACCAGTTGGGCAAGGACCGCTTCCAGAACGTGCAGGGCGCCCAGTACACGGTGCGCAGCCTGCTGCTCCAGCCGACGGCCTCGCAGTTGCGCGACGCCCCCGAACCGGACCCCGCGGTCCGGTCCGAGTACACGAAGCTGCCGCCCAACCTGCCGCCGGTCGTCGCCGAGACGGCCCGGAAGGTCACCCGGGGCGCGACGGACGACTACGCGCGGGCGGTCCGGCTCCAGGACTTCTTCGCGGTGAGCGGCGGGTTCCGCTACGACACCACGGTGAGCTCCGGTTCGGGTTCGCAGGCCATCGCCCGGTTCCTGAACGACAAGGAGGGCTTCTGCGTCCACTTCTCGTTCTCGATGGCGGCGATGGCCCGCTCGCTGAACATCCCGGCGCGGGTCGCGGTCGGCTTCACCCCGGGCTCCAAGCAGGCCGACGGCAGCGTGAACGTGTCGCTGCGGGACGCGCACGCGTGGCCCGAGCTGTACTTCGAGGGCGTGGGCTGGACCCGGTTCGAGCCGACCCCCCGGTCCGGCATCTCGGTACCGGACTACAGCCGGGCCGCGCAGCCGACCGCGCAGCCGTCCGCCCCGGCGGCGCTGCCCTCGCCGGGCGCGTCGGCGCCTTCGGCGGCCCCGTCGAAGGCGGAGGACTGCCCGCCGGAGCTGAAGAAGCTCGGCGAGTGCGGCGGGCCCGTGCTCTCGCAGGGCGGGAACTCCGACGGTGGGGTGACGCCGCTGTCGGTCCTGGGCTGGACGGCCGCAGGGGTCCTCGTCCTGGGTCTGCCGCTGCTGCCGCTGCTGTGGCGGCGCAGGATCCGGACGCGGCGGCTGGCGGCCGGCGACGTGCTGCTCGCCTGGCGCGAGTTGGGCGACGCGGCCTGGGACGTGAACATCCCGCCGGACGAGGCCCTGTCCCCCCGCCGGGCGGCGGGGCGGGTGGTCGTCCTGGGCCGGCTGGAGGACGAGGCGGCGCAGGCCGTGCACCGGGTCGCGGGCGCGGTGGAACGGGCGCTGTACGCCCCGCCGGGCGCGGACACCTCGTACGAGGGTCTGGCGGACGACGTCCTGCTGGCGAGTGCCGCGCTGCTCGCGACCGTGTCGCGGGGCACCCGGGTACGGGCCCTGTTGCTGCCCCGTTCCCTGGTTCGGCTCTCCTGGGCCGCTTCGACCCGCTGGTCGGGCGTGACCGCCCGGGGCGCGGCGCTGTCCGGTCGGATCCGGCTCCCGCTGCGCGACCGGGGCTGAGCCGGGGCCGCCGGCCCCTCGGGGTCGGCCCCGGACGGAAGTACGCGAAAACGCCGGTGCGGCCGGGCTCGTTCCCCCCGAGCCCCGCCGCACCGGCGTTCGTGTCGCGCCGGGTCCCCCGGATCCCGGCGAGGGACGAGGGCCCGGTCCGTACTCGTACTCATCCGGAGGGCTGGGTACGGATACTCAGTTCTATGCCGGGACCGTCCCCCGGCGGCACCGCCGACCGGGGGTCAGCGGCTGCCGCTCACCCGGCCGCGCAGCAGCAGCGACAGCGCCGAGTGGACGTCGTCCAGGGACCGCTCGCTCTGGAAGGACTGCCAGTCCAGCGCGGCCACCAGCACCATGCCCACCATCGCGGCCGCCGTCAGCGGCACGTCGATCTCGGCGCTGAGCTCGCCCCGCTCGACCCCTTCCCGCAGGACGTCCTCCACCACCGCCACCGCCTCGCGGCGGACCACCATCAGCGTGGACTGCCACGTGCGGTTGGTCCGCCAGAGTTCGGCGACGTACAGCTGGGTGAAGGCCGGGTACCGGTCGATGAAGACCAGGCCCGCGCGGATCATCGCGTCGAGCGCCTCGATCCGGGTGCCGCCGCGCGCCTCCGTCTCCTCCGCCGCCGTCCGCAGCGAGACGGTCAACAGCCCCACCCCGTGCCGCAGCAGCTCCTCGAAGAGGTCGTTCTTGCTCGCGAAGTTGTAGTAGACGGTGCCCTTGGCCACGCCCGCCCGTTCGGCGATCTCGTCGACCGTGGTCGCGGAGAAGCCCTGCTCGGCGATGAGGGTGACGGCCGCTTCGTAGAGCTTCTGCCGGGTGGCCTGACGTCGACCGCCGCCGGCGGCGGTACCGGTGCTGCTGCTTTCCATGGCGCTGATTCTCACAGGTCAACAGCTCTCTACAGGCTCAGTTCCGGGTGCAGTCGACTCATCGTCCACACCTGCTTGCCGCGGGCGGCCAGCGCGGTCAGGCCCAGGGCTGCGACCGTGAAGGCCAGCAGGACCAGGGATCCCTGCCACACCGGGGCGAGGTCGCCGCCGGTGATGAGGCGGCGCAGGCTCTCGACGACGTACGACATGGGCAGGTACGGGTGGATCCAGTTGAAGAAGGCGGGGCTGGTCTGAACGGGGTACGTGCCGCCCGCCGAGGTCAACTGGAGCATCAGGACGGCGAGGACCAGGATGCGTCCGGCCGCCCCGAACTTGGCGTTGAGCCACTGGACGATCGCCGCGAAGCAGCCGGTGACCAGCATCAGGAAGGCGATGGTGAGCGCGGGCCGGGCCATCTCCAGGCCGAGGCCCGGGGCCCAGTGGAGCACCGACATCAACAGGGCGACCTGCGCGAAGCCGATGCCGGCCACGGGCAGCCAACCCGCCAGGGCGACCCGCCAGGGCGAGGCGCCGGCGGCCAGTGCCCGTCGGTTCAGCGGGGCGATCAGCATGTAGGCGACCATCGCGCCGACCCACAGGGAGAGCGGGATGAAGTACGGGGCGAAGCCGGTGCCGTAGTTGGGCGCCTTGTGGAGGGACTGGTTGGCGAGCCGGACGGGGTCGGCCATGACCTGGGTGCGGGCGTCGCGGGCCTGCTGGTCGTAGTCCGGGATCTTGCCGGCGCCGTCGTGCAGGCCGCCGGCGAGTTCGCCGCTGCCGTCGACCAGCTTGTACATGCCGCTGTCGAGGGTGTGCGCGCCGTCCCCGAGCTTGCCGACGCCCTCGGTGAGGGCGCCGGAGCCGGTGAAGGCGGTGCCGAGGCCGGTGTGCAGCTGCGTCATGCCGGAGGCGACCTTCTGGGCGCCGGTGTTCAGGGCGTTGACCTTGGCGACGGCCGTGTTGAGGTCGGAGGACAGGCCGGGTGCCTTGTCGGCGAGTTCGCGGGCCTTGTTCTCCAGGTCGCCGAGCTGACGGCGGAGCTTGCCCATGTCGGTGCCGGAGGCCTTGACGACGTCGTTGACGTCACCGGCCAGCAGGGCGCCCTCGGCGGTGTCGTCCTTGATCCGCTTCAGGTCGGGGCAGGAGGCCAGGTGCGGCTCGGCGCCCGGGGTGACGCAGTGGGCGGTGTAGTACTTGTCCGCTCCCGTCGCGGCCCGCTGGGTGACGGCGGCGGCGGCCGGGGCGTTCTTGGCGAAGGAGTCCAGGTGCTTGTTGACCACCTGGGCGGTGTCCGCGACGAGTTCGGCGGTGGCGGCCAGGGACTTCGGGTCGCTGACGAAGGGCTTCGCCTTGGCGGCGGCCCCGTTGACCTTGTCGGCGAGGGTCTGGGTGCCGGCCGCGAGGTCCTTCGAACCGGTCTCCAGCTGCCCGGCGGCCGTGTTCAGCTTCTTCAGCCCGCCGTTGAGCTCGCCCGTCTTCTCCTTGGCCGTGTCGAGGCCGTCGGCGAGGTCCTTGGCGCCCTGCTTGGCCTTGCCGGCGCCGTCCTTGAGCTTGTCGGCGCCGTCGGCGGCCTCGGCGGTCTTGTCGTGCAGGTCGGAGAAGTTGACGAAGATCTTGTCGAGGAATCCGCGGGAGGCGTTGGTGGACGCCGCGGAACGGACCTCGGAGAAGACGGTCTTGGAGATCGAGCCGACGATGTAGTTGTTCGCGTCGTTCGTCCGGACCTGGAGCGCCCCGGTGGTGGGGTCGGCGCCGGAGCTGGAGGCGATCTTCGCGCTGAAGTCGGCGGGCATGGTCAGGGACAGGTAGTACTTCCCCTCCTCCAGACCCTCGGCCGCCTCGTCGGCGTCGACCTCGCGCCAGTCGAAGGTCTTGCTGTCGCGCAGCTTCTTGGTGATCTCGTCACCCGCGGCGAGGTGCTTGCCGTCCACGGTGGCGCCGCGGTCGGAGTTGACGAGGGCCACGGGAACCTTGCCGAGGTTCCCGTAGGGGTTCCAGAAGGACCAGAGGTACAGGGCTCCGTAGAGCAGCGGCAGGAGGAGCAGCGCGACGAGAGCGGCCCGGGGCAGCTTCCCCCGCCCGAACCGCTTCAGCTCAAGCGCGGCGAGCTTCGGCGAGCGCATCGTCCGTCCCCTTCGTGTCGTCGTCGGTGGTGGTGGCCGGCTCGTTGCCGGTGGCGGCCGTGTCCTTGTCGGTGGTGGCCGTGTCGCCGTCCTCGCCGGTGTCGGGCTCGGCCTCGGCTTCCGGCTCGGCCCCGGGCTCGGGTTCGGCTTCCGGCTCGGGCTCGTCCGTCGGCTCCGGCTTGCTCTCGGGCTTGGCTCCCCAGGTGATCGCGTGTTCCGCGCCGCCGCCCGACCGGACGGCCGGGGCGGGTGAGGCCTTGGCCTCGGTGCTCGGCACGGCGGTGGGTTCGACCGCGGTCGCGACCGTGCGCAGCACCAGGACCCCCTCCGGCGCCTCGTCGCACACCGCGAGGACGGTGGTCCCCCGGTCGGCGATCGAGCGGAGCAGCGCCCACAGTTCGGCGCGCTCGGCGGTGGAGAGCTTGAGGTCGGTGTCGTCGAGGGCCAGCAGTCGGGGCCCGCCCAGCAGGGCGATGGCGACGGACAGCCGGACGGCCTCCAGCCGCTCCAGGTCGCGGACGGAGGTACGCGGTCCCTTGGGCAGGGTCGCCAGGTCGAGACCCGCGGCCGCGAGGGCCTCCTCGATCCGGGTCGCGGTGGCGGCACGGCGCTCTCCGCGCGGTCGGAACAGGGCCCGCACGGGACCCTCGTAACGGCGCTGGAGCATGGCCCCCTCGCGCAGTTGCTCGGCGACGGTGAGCGCCTCGTCGAGGTCGTTGACCCCGGGGACGTGCCCGAGGGCGGCGATCCGCCGCACCGCGGTCATCTTCTTCGGCAGCGAGTGCCCGCCAATCTCGGCCCGGCCCTCGGAAGGCTTCATCCGGCCGGTGAGGGCGAGGAGCAGGCAGGTCCGGCCGCTTCCGGAAGGACCTTCCAGCGCGATGAGCGAGCCGGGCGCGGCGTCGATCCCCACTCCCCGGAAGACCCAGCCTCGCGGGCCCTTGAGTCCGAAGTCCTCGGCCGTGACGGCCGCTCCGTGTGGGCTCTCCACGCCGCCTCCCCCTCCTTTTGAACTGACTGGTCAGTTCAAAAACTAGCAGGTTCCGCGGGATCCGGTTGCGGCAAGGGGGGTGAAGATCCCCAGCCGGGGGTAAAAGTGCAGGTCACCGGGATTGTCAGTGGCGGGGGTCACGATGGACTCACGCAGCGCGACAACGCGGCGGGCAACACAGCACCACCCGAACGGCGGTACCCGAACAGCCAGTACCCGAAAGGCAGTACCCGAAAAGGCAGTACCCGAGCAGTACCCGGCATCAGAAGCAGCACGCATCGACAGGAGGTTCGTCATGGCCACACCGTCCCCGTCCCCTGTCCACCCCGTCCCGAGGAAAGCGTCGGCACCGCCGGCCGCCCTCGATCTGCTCGCCAAGGCCCACCGCGGCCTGACCGAGGCGGTCGCACTGTCCCGGCCCAACGAGCGCTACGCCACCGCACACCTCGCGGCGCTGCGCGCGGCAGCGGCCGTGCTGGCCGCGCGCGTACGGCCCGAACCGGTCAACCCGCGCCGGCGGCCCCGGATCCGCAGCGCGTGGGAGGTGCTGCCGGAGATAGCGCCGGAGCTGACGGAGTGGAGCGCCCTGTTCGCCTCGGGCGCCGACCGTCGGGCCCGGGCCGAGGCCGGCATACCGGACGCCGCGACGGGCCGGGAGGCCGACGACCTCGTCCGCGAGGCCGGGATGTTCCTGCGCCTGGTCGAGCGGATGCTGTCCCTGCGACCGGTGACCCCGGCCGCCGCACAGGGCCTGCCCACGACCCTGCCGCAGCCGCGGCCGGAGCGTCCGCACGCGGGATGAGCTGGTCGGCGGCCTGAGGCAATAGGGTGGGCACGCCCGCTCACCCTTACCGCGTCGAGGAGCCATCAGTCGTGTCGGACACTTCCCGCCCCCGTGCCTCCCTCCGCACCGCCGTGGTGTGGGAGGTCCTCAAGGAGGCCCTCGACCGCCGGGTGAAGGCGACCGGGCGGGACGTGCTGGAGGTGCTGGACACCGGTGGCGGCACCGGCAAGTTCGCCGTCCCGGTGGCCCGACTGGGCCACCGGGTGACGGTGGTCGACCCCAGCCCGAACGCACTGTTCGGACTGGAACGCCGGGTCTCCGAAGCCGGTGTCGCCGACCTGGTGCGCGGGGTCCAGGGCGACGCCCAGGGCCTGCTGGACGTCGTCGATCGGGACGCCTACGACGTGGTGCTCTGCCACGGCGTGCTGGAGTACGTGGACGACCCTGCCGAGGGCGTGGCCAATGCCGTCGCGGCCCTGCGACCGGGCGGGATCCTGAGCCTGCTCGGCGCCGGACTCGGCGGAGCCGTGCTGGCCCGCGCGCTGGCGGGGCACTTCACCGAGGCTCGTACCGCCCTCACCGACCCGGCGGGTCGTTGGGGATCCGGCGACCCGGTCCCGCGCCGCTTCACCGCCGAGCAGCTCACCGAGCTGGTGGGTGGAGCCGGCCTGGAGGTCGGCGCGGTGCACGGTGTACGGATCTTCGCGGACCTCGTCCCGGGTGTCCTGGTCGACACCGAGCCCGGCGCGGTGGAGGCGCTGCTGCGTCTGGAGGAGGCCGCCGCCGAGCTGCCCGCCTTCCACGCGGTGGCCACGCAGTTGCACATTCTGGGCGAGAAGACCGCCTGATCTGCGGCGCGTCCGCGCACACGGATCCACGGACACCCTGTGAACCGGCCGCCGGCCCCGTATGATCGAGGACACCGGTCGGCATGGCGGACGGACCATTGGGGAATAAGCGCCTCAGTGACCGCACAGGCGACGGTACGGTTTGTACGCAGGGCATTTTTCGAACGTGGCGTAGAGGGCGGGTATCACGGGGGCGATTCCCCGCCTATCCTGAAGGGGACCCCTGGTCGCTACCCTTCGCGACCGACGGATGAGGAGGACTCCCGTGCCGCTCTCGGAGCACGAGCAGCGAATGCTCGAGCAGATGGAGCGAGCGCTGTACGCCGAAGATCCCAAGTTCGCGACAGCGCTTGAGGGAAGCGGACTGCGCACGTACACCCGGCGACGGGTTTACCAGGCAGTCGCAGGCATTGTGGTGGGTATCGCGCTCCTCATGACCGGTGTGATCGTGCCGAACGTGCTCTGGATCAGCGTGGTGGGCTTCCTCGTCATGCTGGGCTGTACGGTTCTCGTGGTCACCGGTTGGCGCAAGGCACCCAAGCCTGGCGAGCAGCCCGTCTCCGACAGTGCAGGCGGTTCGGCCCGTGGCCGGAACCGACAGCGTCGGTCGATGATGACCCGCATCGAGGAACGGTGGCAGCGCCGCCGTGACGAACAGGGGCAGTAGCCCCACAGGACATGAGCGAGGGGACGGACGCCGACGGGCGGCCGTCCCCTCGCCGTTCCGCCGGACGGATCACCCGTCCTGCGGCATGATGACCGAATGACTGTGCTGCCCCTGGTCTTCACCAGCGGCTGGGCCAGCGGGATCAACGCCTACGCCGTGGTCCTCCTGCTCGGCATCTTCGGCGCGACCGGGCTCACGGACGAGGTCCCGGAGTCGTTGCAGCGCCCCGACGTCCTGATCGTCGCCGGCGTGCTGTTCCTCTGCGAGGCGGTGGCCGACAAGATCCCCTACGTGGACTCGCTGTGGGACACCCTGCACACCGTGATCCGCCCGGTGGCGGGTGCGGTGGTCGGGGCCCTGCTGGCCGGGCAGAGCGGTTCGCTCCCCGACCTGGCCGCCGGGGCCGTCGGCGGTTCCACCGCGCTGGCCAGCCACTTCGTCAAGGCCGGCACCCGGATGGCGGTCAACACCTCACCGGAACCGTTCACCAACATCGCCCTCAGCACCGCCGAGGACCTCGGCGTGGCGGGCATCGTCACCTTCGCCATGTTCAACCCCCAGGCCGCCGCGATCATCGCGGCCGTGCTGCTGGCGGCCGGCCTGGCGATGCTCTTCTTCCTCTGGAGCCGGATCCGCCGCTACCGAAGGCGGCGGGCCCAACGCCGCGAGGAGAAGCGGATGGCCGCCGAGTTGCGTCAGACCTCCGGCGCGCCACCGCCCTGACCGTCGCGCGCCGGCGCCGGCCGGGCCCCGCCGCCCGCCCTGACCTCGTACGACCTCGCCGACCCGGCCCCCGGTTCGCTCGATAGGCTCAGCCGCATGGCACGAATTGCGGTGATCGGCGCCGGGATGGGCGCGATGGCGACGGCGGCCCGGCTGGCAGTGGCGGGCCACCGGGTGACGGTGTACGAGCGTGGCTCCACCTACGGCGGCTCGGTCGGCCGGTACGAACGGGACGGATTCTCCTTCGACACCGGACCGGGGCTGTTGCACCTGCCCGCCGTCTATCGCGACCTGTTCGTGAAGACGGGCAGGAAGCCGCTGGAGGAGTGCGTCGAGCTCGTCCAGGTGGACCCCGCCGTTCGCCACCTGCTGCCGGACGGCACCTCGGTCACCCTCCCCAACGCCTCGCGCGGCGGCGCCGCCGCCGTGCTCGACGAGGCCTTCGGCACGGGCTCCGGGGACCGCTGGAACGGGGTGCTCGGGCGCGCCCGCGACGCCTGGAACGCCACCCGCCGCCCCCTGCTGGAGGAGCCGCTGCGCCCCGACTGGCAGGCGCTGGGCGCCGACCCCTACCCGGCGTTGCGCAAGAGCGGCCTGCTGCGGCGACGCCCGCCGACCCTCGCCGAGGTGGCCGAACGGGAACTGGGCGGGCCGCTCGGGGAACTGCTGACCGCGCGGGTGCGCTCGTACGGTCTGCGCCCCGCGGACGCGCCGGCCTCGGCGGCGGTGCTCCCGTACATGGAGCAGACCTTCGGGAGCTGGTACGTGCGCGGTGGTGTCCGGGAGCTGGCCACGGCCGTGTACGAGCGCTGCCTGGAACGGAAGGTGGCCTTCGTCTTCGACGCCGACGTGCGGGGGGTCGTGGAGCGGGACGGCCGGGCCGCCGGTCTCTCGCTGGCCGACACGGGCACGGGGGAGGCGGACACCGTGGAGGCCGACGCCGTGGTCTGCGGGGTCGATCCCAGGGCGCTCGGGATCCCGCCGGCGCCCGGTCCGGTCCCCGCCCCGCCCATGGGGCTCCCCGGCCGGTACACGCTCTTCCTGGCCCTCGGCGGGCCCCGGCCGGCGGAGGCCGTCCACCGCACCCTGGTCGGAACGGACCTGACCGTGCTGCGGCCCGACGATCCCGCCGTCCGGCCCGACTCCGCGCACGAGGCCGTCACCGTCCAGGCGGTCGTGGAGCCCGGCACGACGCCCACCGCGGAGGAGCTGATCGCCGCGGCGGCCCCGGCCGTGCCGGGTCTGCGGGAGCGGCTGCTGTGGCACGAACTGCGCACCCCGGCCGACATCGCGGCGGCGACGGGCGCCCTGGACGGGGCCGTGCCGCCGCCCGCCCTCGCGGGGGCCGGCGGACGGCTGCTCCACCCCTCGAACACCACGGGTCTGCCGGGGTTGTACCTCGCCGGCGGCTGGGCCCACCCCGGCGGCGGACTCCCGCACGCGGGCATGACCGGCGCCCTGGTGGCGGGGCTCATCGTGGAGGGCGCGGACTTCCGCGGCTCCCGCTAGGGGGTGACCCCGGGCGCCGGCGGGTCAGTAGCGGTACTGCTCGTACTCGCCGGGGCCGCCCTGATACGGGTACTGCTGCTGTTGCTGCTGTTGCTGCTGGTACTGCTCGTCCGTCGGGTAGGACTGCCCGCCGTACTCGTCGGTGGACCGCTGCTGCGGTACCCAGACCCCGCCGGGCGGGGTGTCCATCGAGTACTGCTGCCCGCCGCTGTCCGCGTAGGGCGCGTAGCCGTTGCTCTGGGGCGTGGTGCCGATGTACGGGTCCGAGTAGGCCGCGTAGACCTGCTGCTCGCCCCCCGGGTAGCCGCCGGAGTAGTCGTAGCCGCCCTGGGGCTGCGCGTCGTACTGCGGCGCGTACTGGCCGTCCTGCCCGGCCGCGGCGAACGGCGAGGCGAACGCGGCCGTTTCGGCCGCCTGGCCCGACTGGTCGGCGTACTGGCCCGACGGGTCGCCGTACTGGGGGGCGAAGCTCTGTATCCCGTACGAGCCGGTGTCCTCGGGAACCGGCTGCGGGGTGAAGACGTTCGTCTCCCGGTCGTCGAAGTCGTCGGGAGCGTCCGCGCCGTCGCGGCGCCCGGTGGCCGTCCGCTCGCCGTACTCCAGCCCCGTCACCTCCAGCGTGGGCGCCGGGCGTTCGGCGCGCGGACCGCCGCCCCGGCGCCGGCCGCTCTGCTGCCGTACGGGTTCCCCGCCGCGGCGCAGCGCCCAACCGGCCACGAAGCCCTTGCGGAAGGAGAGCGTCACCAAAATCTGGCCGATCGCGAACGCGGTCGCGCCGACGGCGATGACGGGCACCGACGGCAGCACCACCCCGGCGACCACGCCGGCGAAACCGGCGAAGGCGAGCAGGCGCCAGCGGAGCCGGGCCTTGTACTGCATCAGGACCTCGGCAAGCAGCCACAGCGCGACGAAACCGAACGCGGTGTAGAGGACCGTCATTCCCATGCGTGGCCCCTCTCGGTACGGCCGCCGGCGCGGGAACGGGGGACGGCCGATCAGGCCCGCTGGTGCAGGCCCAGGTTCTCGTAGATTTCGAGAGTCGCCGTGGAGTTGTTCAGCGTGATGAAGTGCAGCCCCGGAACACCCTCGGACAGCAGCCGCGCGCAGAACTCCGTGGCGAACTCGATGCCAATGGAGCGTACAGCGGCCGGATCGTCCTTGACGGCGAGCATGCGGTCTTTTACCGCCGAGGGGAAGACCGCGGTGCTGAGCTGGGGCAGCCGGTCCAACTGCTTGATGCCCACAACAGGCATGACCTCGGGGATGATCGGGGTGTCACAGCCCGCCTTGGCGACACTGTCGCGCAGCCGCAGATAATTCTCCGGATCGAAGAACATCTGGGTGATCGCATAGTCGGCGCCCGCGCGGCACTTGTCCACGAAGTGCCGGATGTCCGTGTCCCAGTCGTCGGAGCGCGGGTGCATCTCGGGGAAGGCGGCGACGCCGACGCAGAAGTCGCCGGACTCCTTGAGCAGGCGGACCAGGTCGGCCGCGTAGTCCACGCCCTCGGGGTGCTTGACCCAGTCGGCCATGGGGTCGCCGGGCGGGTCCCCGCGCAGCGCGAGCATGTTGCGGATGCCGGCGTCGGCGAACTGGCCGATGACGTGACGCAGCTCCGCGACGGACTGGTCCACGGCGGTGAGGTGCGCGACGGGGGTGAGGGTGGTGTTCGCGGCGATGGCCTCGGTGGCCCGTACGGTGCCTCCGCGCGTGGAGCCGCCGGCCCCGTAGGTGACCGACACGAAGCTCGGGCCCACCGCCTCGATGCGGCGGAGCGCGTTCCAGAGGTTGCGTTCGCCCTTCTCGGTCTTGGGCGCCCAGAACTCGAAGGAGTACGAGCGCCCGGACGCGATGAGCTCGCGGACCGTGTGTGCGCGGTCCGACCAGGTGGAAGCGGTGCCAAGGGCCATACCGGCAGGTTAGACGCGCGCCGGCGGACACCGAAGCGTTGTCCGCCCATTGGACACGTTTTTGGACACCCGGCTACGCGAGACGGGCGCGGACCCGCTTGGCCAGTTCGGCGGCGGCCGCCCCGGGGTCGGAGGCCTCGGTGAGCGCGCGGACGACCACGACGCGGGTGGCCCCGGCGTCGAGGACCTCGTCCAGGTTGCCGGCGTCGATGCCGCCGATGGCGAACCAGGGCCGGTCCTGCGCGAGGGAGGCGGCGTGGCGGACGAGCCCGAGGCCGGGGGCGTGCCGGCCGGGCTTGGTGGGGGTGGGCCAGCAGGGGCCGGTGCAGAAGTAGTCCACGCCGGGTTCGGCGACGGCCGCGTCGACCTCGGACTCGGAGTGGCAGGAGCGTCCGATCAGGACGTCGGGGCCGAGGATCGCGCGGGCGGCGGGAACGGGGATGTCCCCCTGGCCGAGGTGCAGGACGTCGGAGCCGATGGCGTGGGCGACGTCGGCGCGGTCGTTGACCGCGAGGAGCCTTCCGTGGCGGCGGGCCGCCTCGGCGAAGACCTGGAGGTGTTCCAGCTCCTCCCCCGCCTCCATGCCCTTGTCGCGGAGCTGGACGACGTCCACCCCGCCGGCCAGGACGGCGTCGAGGAACTCGGGAAGGTCACCCTGCCGCTTGCGGGCGTCCGTGCACAGGTAGAGCCGGGCGTCGGACAGCTGCTGCATGGGTGTACCCCCCGTGGTCGTGGCGGTGTACGGGCCCGCGCGCTCGGCCCGTACACCGATTGGTTCGGCGAATCAGCCGGTCAGAGGGCGAGCGCCTGAGCGCGGCGCTTCACCTCCGTGCCGCGATTCTCGCTCAGCGCCTGCGCGGGGGTGCCGGGCAGGGTGGGGTCGGCGGTGAACATCCACTCCAGGATCTCCGCGTCGGAGAAGCCGTCGTCGCGGAGCACCGTCAGCAGGCCTACGAGGCCCTTGACGACCTTGTCGCCGTCGATGAAGGGGGCGGGTACCTGGAGGGAGCGGTTCTCGCCGCGGCGCACGGCGAGCAGCTGACCTTCCTTGACCAGCTGGCGGACCCGGGTCACTTCGATGTCGAGCATCTCCGCGATGTCGGGGAGGTACAGCCAGGCGGGGACAAGGGCATCGATCTTTGCGTCAATCTCGGTCACGGGGACAAGCCTGCCATCTCGGGCCGGCCGCCGGTACCCGGGCCGTCCGTCCGGGCGCCGGGGCAGGCGCCGCCCGGCCCCGCCCGGCGCGGCGGCGCCCCGCGATCGTCGCCCGGGTCAGGCCGCGGCGGACTTCAGGGGGGTGCCTGGGTCGGCGACCTTGGCCGGATCCAGGGCGGTGCCGGATTCGATCAGGCGGCGGCCCTGGGCGAGGTCGCGGGGCCGGCCCACGGCGAGGACCGCGACCAGGGCTCCGTCGCGGAGCCAGCAGACGGACCACGCCGGGTCGCCCGGGTCGCCCCGCCACACCGTCTCGTCCGCGCCGTCGTGGTGCCCGGCGTACTGCACGAAGCGTCCGAACTGCTCCGACCAGAAGTACGGCACCGGGTCGTAGGCCCGGTCCGTCCCGCCGCTCAGGATGTCGGCCGCGACCACCCTGGGGCCCTGGAGGGCGTTGTCCCAGTGGTGGACCAGCAGCCTGGTCCCGTACCGGGCGGAGGGGAAGGAGGCGCAGTCCCCCACCGCGTAGACGTCCTCCAGCGAGGTCCGCAGCCAGGCGTCCGCCGTGACCGAGCCGTCCGGTCCCAGGTCGATCCCCGAGTCCGCAAGCCACGCGGTGGCGGGGCGGGCCCCGATGCCCACGATCACCGCGCCGGCCGGCAGCTCCCGGCCGTCCGCGAGCAGGACCCGGCCCGGCTCCACCGAGGCCACCCGCGCGCCGGTCAGCAGGGTCGCGCCCGCCTGGGCGTACCAGCGGCCCATCGCCTCGCCGACCTCGGCGGGCAGGGCCCCCGCCAGGACCCGGTCCGCGGCCTCGACGACGGTGACGGCGCAGCCCGCCTCCCGGGCCGCGGTGGCGAACTCCGCGCCGATCCAGCCGGCCCCGACCACGACGACGGCCTGGGCGTCGGCGAGGACCGGGCGCAGTCGCGCGGCGTCGTCGAGGGTGCGCAGCAGGTGGACGCCGCGGACGCCCTCGGAGCCGGGCAGGGTCAGCGGTTCGGCGCCGGTCGCCAGGACCAGGGCCTCGTACGGGACCGGGCCGGCCTCCGTGTCGAGTTCGCGCGCTCCCGCGCGCAGGCCCGTGACCTCGGTGCCCAGTCGAAGGCGGATGTCGAGCCCCTCGAAGTCCACGTCGAACGCGGAGTCCTCGGCCTTGCCCAGGAGGACCGCCTTGGAGAGCGGGGGCCGGTCGTAGGGCTGGTGGGGCTCGGCGCCCAGCAGGGTCACGGGGCCGGTGTAGCCCTGTTCGCGCAGGGCCACGGCGGTCTGCACGCCGGCCATTCCGGCGCCCACGATGACGACGCCGCTCTGAGTCTGTTCCGTCTGCTCGCTCACGTCGCCCACCCTAATGTTCTGACGGTACGTCAGGAATAGCGGGCGGGGAGGCAGCCTTACCCGGCATCGACCCCGGGGTTAGTCTGGCCACCGTACCTATCGCGGGAGTCCGGGCGCACCGGGCTGAGAGGGAGGCTGACCGGCCTCCGACCGTACGAACCTGATCCGGGTCATGCCGGCGAAGGGAGGGGCTGGACACCCATGCACTCATCGCGTTCATCGCACGCGTCACGACAATCGCACGCGTCACGACAGGCGGGTCACGACGTCCTCGTCATCGGAGGCGGTGTCATCGGCCTGGTCGTCGCCTGGCGGGCGGCCCGGCGCGGACTGCGCACCGCACTCGCCGACCCGTCCCCCGGAGGGGGCGCGGCCCAGGTCGCGGCCGGCATGCTCGCCGCCGTCACCGAGCTGCACTACGGCGAGGAGACCCTGCTCGGGCTCAACGTCGCCTCCGCCGCCCGCTACCCGGAGTTCGCCGCCGAACTCACCGAGGCCGCCGGCGGGCTGGGGATCGGCTACCGCGCCTGTGGCACCCTCGCCGTGGCCCTCGACTCCGACGACCGCCTCCACCTGCGCGAACTGCACGCGCTCCAGCGCCGCTGCGGGCTGGAGTCGCAGTGGTTGACCGGCCGCGAGTGCCGGCGCCTGGAACCGATGCTGGCCCCGGGCGTCCGGGGCGGCCTGCGCGTCGACGGGGACCACCAGGTGGACCCGCGCCGGCTCGCCGCCGCGCTGCTGGCCGCCTGCGAACGGGCCGGGGTGAGCGTCCACCGGGCCAACGCCGACCGGTTGACCGTGCTGCACGACCGGGCCGCGGGGGCCGTGCTCGACGACGGGACGGAGCTGCGCGCCGACCAGGTGGTGCTGGCCGCGGGCTCGCTGAGCGGGCGGCTGGCGGGCGTGCCGCCGCAGGTGCGGATCCCGGTACGGCCGGTCAAGGGTCAGGTGCTGCGGCTGACGGTGCCGTCCTCGTACGCGCCGTTCCTGTCCCGGACCGTACGGGCCGTCGTCCGGGGCAGCCACGTCTACCTGGTGCCGCGCGAGAACGGCGAACTCGTCGTCGGAGCCACCAGCGAGGAACTCGGCTGGGACACCACCGTCACCGCCGGCGGGGTGTACGAGCTGCTGCGCGACGCCCACGAGTTGGTACCCGGCATCACCGAACTCCCGCTGACCGAGACCCGGGCGGGCCTGCGACCGGCCTCCCCCGACAACGCCCCGCTGCTCGGGCCCACCGAACTGCCCGGCCTGCACCTGGCCACCGGGCACTACCGCAACGGGGTGCTGCTGACCCCGCTCACCGGGGACGTCATGGCGGAACTGCTGGCCACCGGCACCATGCCGGAGGTCGCCCGCCCCTTCACCCCGCGCCGTTTCACCCAGGCACGTCAGGAGTCGTTCGCATGACCATCTCCGTCAACGGCGAGCCGCGCGAGATCGCGGCCGGAACCACCCTCGACGCGGTGGTCGCCACCCTGACCCGCGCCCACCAGGGCGTCGCGGCGGCACTCAACGAGACCGTGGTGCCGCGCGGCCGGTGGTCGCACACCGAGGTGGGCGAAGGCGACCGGGTCGAGGTCCTCACCGCGGTCCAGGGAGGCTGACGGCGATGGCGGACGACCTCTTCTCCCTCGGCGGCCGGACCTTCACCTCCCGCCTGATCATGGGCACGGGCGGCGCACCCAGCCTGGACGTCCTGGAACGCGCCCTGATCGCCTCCGGCACGGAACTGACCACCGTGGCCATGCGCCGCCTGGACCCGACGGTCCAGGGGTCGGTGCTGTCCGTGCTCTCCCGGCTGGGCATCGCGGTCCTGCCGAACACCGCGGGCTGTTTCACGGCCGGCGAGGCCGTGCTGACCGCGCGGCTGGCCCGCGAGGCGCTCGGCACGGACTGGGTCAAGCTGGAGGTCGTGGCCGACGAGCGCACCCTGCTCCCGGACGGCGTCGAACTGCTCGACGCCGCAGAGATCCTGGTCGACGAGGGCTTCACCGTGCTCCCGTACACCAACGACGACCCGGTGCTGGCGCGGAAGCTGGAGGACGTGGGCTGCGCGGCGATCATGCCGCTGGGCTCCCCCATCGGCTCCGGCATGGGCATCCGCAACCCGCACAACTTCGAACTGATCACGGAGCGGGCCGGGGTCCCGGTGATCCTGGACGCGGGCGCCGGCACCGCCTCGGACGCGGCGCTGGCCATGGAGCTGGGGTGCGCCGCCGTCATGCTGGCGTCGGCCGTCACCCGGGCCCAGTCGCCCGCGCTGATGGCGGCCGCCATGCGGGACGCCGTCTCGGCGGGGCGCCTCGCCCACCGCGCGGGACGCATCCCCCAGCGCCGCTTCGCCGAGGCCTCCTCCCCCACCGAGGGCCGCGCCACCCTCGACCCGGAACGCCCCGCCTTCTAGCCTCCGGCGCCTCCCGGGCAATACCAGCCTCGCCGGCGTTTGAGGCGCGGGGCCACACTCAGCCTCGCCGGCGTTTGAGGCGCGGGGCCACACTCAGCCTCGCCGGCGTTTGAGGCGCGGGGCCACACTCAGCCTCGCCGGCGTTTGAGGCGCGGGTCCGGGCGGAGCCCGGTGCCCGGCGGAGCCGGGGTTTCCCGGGGCTCCGCCCCAGACCCCGCGCCTCAAACGCCGGCGGGGCTGAAATGGCCGGGGTTTCCCGGGGCTCTGCCCGGACTCGCGCCTCAAACGCCGGCGGGGCTGGGAATGCCGGGCCCGGCCCGTACCGCCGGCGAGGCCGAGACGCCCGGACACCCCCGAGGGCCCCGCCGGCCAGGCGCCGGGCACGTCACAGGTGCGCTGCAACCACCCCCGCCCGCGTCGGCGCACTCCGCGCCGCTCGTAGAATCGCCGGGTGGATACGACCCTGGATGACCCCCTCGTCGGGCGCGTGCTCGACGGCCGCTACCGCGTCGACGCCCGAATCGCGGCCGGCGGCATGGCCACGGTCTACCGGGCCCTCGACACCCGTCTCGACCGGATCCTCGCGCTGAAGGTGATGCACCCGGCCCTGGCCGCCGACGGCGCCTTCGTCGACCGCTTCATCCGTGAGGCGAAGTCCGTGGCGCGGCTCGCCCACCCCAACGTGGTCGCGGTCTTCGACCAGGGGACGGACGGCCCGTACACGTACCTCGCCATGGAGTACGTCTCCGGCTGCACCCTGCGCGACGTGCTCCGCGAGCGGGGCGCGCTGCGTCCCCGGGCGGCCCTGGACATCCTCGAACCGGTCCTCGCCGCCCTCGGCGCCGCCCACCGGGCCGGTTTCGTCCATCGGGACATGAAGCCCGAGAACGTGCTGATCGGCGACGACGGCCGGGTCAAGGTCGCCGACTTCGGTCTGGTGCGCAGTGTGGACTCCGTCACGAACACCACCGGTTCGGTCCTCGGCACCGTCTCCTACCTCGCGCCCGAGCAGATCGAGAACGGGATCACCGACACCCGCGTGGACGTCTACGCCTGCGGTGTCGTCCTGTACGAGATGCTCACGGGCGCCAAGCCGCACAACGGCGGCAGCCCCGCCCAGGTGCTCTACCAGCACCTCAACGAGGACGTCCCGGCCCCGTCGGCCGCCGTCCCCGGGCTGTCCGCCGGCCTGGACGAGCTCGTCGCGCTGGCGGCGGCCCGCAGCCCGGAACAGCGCCCCTCCGACGCCGCCGCCCTGCTCGGACTGACGCTCGAAGCCCGCGCCCGGTTGACCGACGCGGAACTCGACGCCGAGCCGCCGCAGGCCCGCGCCGAGGTCCGGCCCGCCTCCGAGGACCGCACCAGCGTGATCGCGCGGCCCGTCACGGCGCAGCAGTCCGTGCACCACACCTCTCGCCTGGAGTCGCCCGCGCCGATCCCGCCCCGGCGTCGGCCGGCGGGGGGCCTGCGCGCGCCGCGCCGCGGCCCGCTGCTGATCGTCGCGGGAATACTGTTGGCCCTCGGTCTGGGGGCCGGCGTCTGGTACATCAACTCCGGGCAGTTCACGAAGGTCCCCAACCTGCTCGGCAAGTCGGAGCAGGAGGCCAGGTCGCAGCTGTCGGCGGCCGGGCTCGGCGTGAAGGGCGTGAACCGGAAGTTCAGCGACGCCTTCGACCGCGGCACCGTCATGAACACCGACCCGCCGAGCGGCAAGCGCATCCGCGGCAACGACGCCGTGACGATCACCCTCTCCCGCGGCCCCGAGGTCGTGAGCGTGCCGGCCCTGAAGGGCAAGCCTCTGGAGGCGGCGAAGGCGGAGCTGACGGCGGTCGGGCTGGCGCCCGGGATCGTCACCCAGTCGTTCAGCGAGGACGTCGCCCAGGGCTCCGTCATCAGCAGCGATCCGGCGGGCGGGGAGAAGCGGGCCCCCGACACGGCGGTGGCGCTCGTCGTCAGCAAGGGCAGCCCGGTCCGGGTGCCGAGCGTCACCGGCCGGTCCGCGGACGAGGCCCGTTCGGCCCTGGAGGCCCTCGGCCTGAAGGTGGGTACGGCGGCCGAGCAGGTCAACTCCGCCTCGCCCGCCGGTACGGTCGCCAACCAGTCGATCGGGGCCGGCACCCAGGCCGCCGCGGGCGACACGGTCACCTTGACCCTCTCCAAGGGGCCCCGCCAGGTCCAGGTGCCGAATGTCACCGGCCAGGACGTGGACGCCGCCCGGAAGGCGCTGGAGGGATCGGGCTTCAAGGTGAAGGTGGACCGGCCGTTCCTGTCGTTCAGCAACACCGTGGAGAGCCAGTCCGTGCCGGGCGGCCAGAACGCCGCCGAGGGCAGCACGATCACGATCAAGACCAAGGGGCTGTAGGCGTGACACGCAATCCGGTGGGCGGGCACGTCCCCGTCGCGGGCGGCCTCGCCTCGGTCGGGCTCTCGTACGCCCACGAGATGGGTGCCGAGGCCGTCCAGGTCTTCGTGGCCAATCCTCGCGGGTGGGCGACCCCCGTCGGGAACCCGGCGCAGGACGAGTTGTTCCGTGAGGAGTGCGCGCGGGAGTCGATCCCCGCGTACGTGCACGCGCCGTACCTGATCAACTTCGGCTCGCACACCGGGGCGACCGTCGAGAAGTCGGTGGACTCCCTGCGGCACTCGCTGCGCCGGGGCCGTGAGATCGGTGCGCGCGGCGTGGTCGTCCACACCGGCTCCGCCACCGGGGGCCGACCGCGCGAGGAGGCGTACGCGCAGGTCAGGGAGCACATGCTGCCGCTCCTGGAGGAACTGACGCACGACGACGACCCGTTCCTGCTGTTGGAGTCCACGGCCGGTCAGGGGTTCTCCCTGTGCTCGCGCACCTGGGACTTCGGGCCGTACTTCGACGCCCTGGACCACCATCCGAAGCTCGGGATCTGCCTGGACACCTGCCACGTCTTCGCGGCCGGGCACGATCTGGCGGAGACGGGCGGCACCAAGCGGACGCTGGATCTCCTGGTGGAGACGGTGGGCGAGGGCCGGCTGAAACTCGTCCACGCCAACGACTCCAAGGAGGGTGTCGGCGCCCACAAGGACCGGCACGAGAACATCGGCCAGGGGCACATCGGCCGGGAGGCGTTCGCCGAGCTGTTCACCCACGCGGCGATGGACGGGGTACCGCTGATCATCGAGACGCCGGGCGGCAAAGAGGGTCACGCGGCGGATGTGGCGCTGCTGAAGGAGCTGCGCGGCCCGAGGTGACACACCGGGCGGCGAACGCCCGGGAATACCCCTGGGGGGTATACGGTTCCGCTTGTCGCAGACCCGTTCCTCAGCCGTTCCCAGGGGGCATTCGATGGATCACGCGCACGCACACCACGAACAACCCGAACACCAACGCGCCGACCACCACGGCAGCACCCCCGACGGCGGCCACGGCCACGACGCCCACGGCCGGGTCAGTTGGGCCATGGCCGCGAAGGCCACCCTGCACTGCCTCACCGGATGCGCCATCGGCGAGGTGCTGGGCATGATCATCGGTACCGCGCTGGGCTGGGGCAACCTGGCCACGATGATCCTGGCGATCGTCCTCGCGTTCCTCTTCGGCTACGCGCTCACCCTGCGCGGCGTCCTCGGCGCCGGCGTGGACCTCCGCACGGCCGTCCGGGTGGCGCTGGCGGCCGACACCCTCTCGATCGCCGTGATGGAGCTGATCGACAACGGGGTGATCGCCCTGTGGCCGGGCGCCATGGACGCCCACCTCTCGGACCCGCTGTTCTGGATCGTGCTGGCCATCGCGCTCGCGGCCGCCTTCGTGATCACCACACCGGTCAACAAGTGGATGATCGGCCGCGGCAAGGGACACGCGGTCGTCCACCGGTACCACCACTGAAACGCGGCGGTCAGAGCTCCGGACCGTCCCCCGGCTCCTCCTGGTACGAGTAGCGCTGCTCGCGCCAGGGGTCACCGACGTTGTGGTAGCCCCGCTCCTCCCAGAAACCCCGCCGGTCGGCGGTCATGTACTCGATGCCGCGGACCCACTTGGGGCCCTTCCAGGCGTAGAGGTGCGGGACCACGAGACGCAGGGGGAAACCATGCTCGGCGGTCAGCAGTTCGCCACCCTGATGGGTGGCGAAGACCGTCCGGTCCGCGGCGAAATCCGCCAATCGCATGTTCGAACTGAAGCCGTACTCGGCCCACACCATCACGTGCGTGACCTGGGGGGCCGGCGGGGCGAGGGCGAGGACGGTACGGGCGCGGACCCCGCCCCATTCGGCCCCGAGCATGCTGAACTTCGTCACGCAGTGCAGGTCGGCCACGACCGACTCGAACGGCAGGGCCGCGAACTCCTCGTGGTTCCAGCAGTGCTTGTCACCGTCGGCCGTCGCGCCGAAGACGCGGAACTCCCAGCGGTCCGGCTTGAACTTGGGGACCGGGCCGTAGTGGGTGACCGGCCAGCCGCGCTGCAACCGTTGGCCCGGAGGAAGCTCGAACTGCTCTGCTTCCGGAGATTCCCGGCTTTCCGGCTGACCCATGACTCCATGGTGACAGACTCGTCGGGGTGGTCATGACCAGGTCTGGACCGATTCGGGCAAGTCACGGCAACTCCCACTAAGGAGGCACTTACTGGACGCCCCCGGGTGGCGGTGCAAGGATGCGCGCACCTGCCCAGTCACTTAGCTGACATTGCTTGGAAGGAGCCTCTGCGATGCAGGGCGACCCCGAGGTCCTTGAGTTTCTCAACGAGCAGCTGACCGGCGAGCTCACGGCGATCAACCAGTACTGGCTGCACTACCGCATCCAGGACAACAAGGGTTGGACGAAGCTCGCCAACTACACCCGTGCCGAGTCCATCGACGAGATGAAGCACGCGGACAAGATCACCGAGCGCATCCTCATGCTCGACGGTCTGCCCAACTATCAGCGCCTCTTCCACGTCCGCGTGGGCCAGACGCTGACGGAGATGTTCCAGGCGGACCGCCAGGTCGAGGTCGAGGCCATCGACCGCCTCAAGCGCGGCATCGAGGTCATGCGCGGCAAGGGTGACATCACCTCCGCGCGCCTCTTCGAGGAGATCCTGGAGGACGAGGAGCACCACATCGACTACCTCGACACCCAGCTGGAACTGATCGAGAGCATCGGGGAGCCGCTCTACATCGCGCAGCTGATCGAGCAGCCGGAGAGCTGAGCCGCGCCGGTGCGCCGGGCCGCTTCGGCGAGCCGGGCCACTTCGGTCCGCTAGGCCGCTTCGGCGAGCTGCGGGTCGGCGGCGAGCACGGCCGCCGCGTTGCCCGTCTCCAGCAGTTCGCGGCGGGGGCACGCCCCGCGGCCGAGGATTCCCTGGATGGTCCGCACGCACGAACCGCAGTCCGTTCCGGCCTTGGTCTCCGAGGCGATCTGGCGGGGGGTGCACGCCCCGGCAGCCGCGTGGTCCTTGACCTGCTTGTCGGTGATCCCGAAACAAGAGCAGACGTACACGCGGTTCACCTCCCTGGCAGGAATGGTTCGACGAGCCATCCCCTATTCGGTGAGGCTTACCTAACCATACCCAAACTTAGGGTCCCCTAAAAGACCTGGATACGACGGTGGGGCACGGATCACATCGATCCGTGCCCCACCGTCGTACGAAGCCACGTACTGATCGCGCGCCGCGTCCTACTGGTCGCGGTACATCTCGGCCACCAGGAACGCGAGGTCCAGGGACTGGCTGCGGTTGAGCCGCGGGTCACAGGCCGTCTCGTAGCGCTGGTGCAGGTCGTCGACGAAGATCTCGTCGCCGCCGCCCACGCACTCGGTGACGTCGTCACCGGTGAGCTCGACGTGGATGCCGCCCGGGTGGGTGCCCAGCGCCTTGTGGACCTCGAAGAAGCCCTTGACCTCGTCGAGCACGTCGTCGAAGCGACGCGTCTTGTGGCCGGACGCCGCCTCGAAGGTGTTGCCGTGCATCGGGTCGGTGACCCAGGCGACGGTCGCACCGGACGCGGTGACCTTCTCGACCAGCTCGGGGAGCTTGTCGCGGACCTTGTCGGCGCCCATGCGGACGACGAAGGTGAGCCGGCCGGGCTCGCGCTCGGGGTCCAGGCGGTCGATGTAGGTCAGCGCCTCGTCCACGGTGGTCGTGGGGCCGAGCTTGATGCCGATCGGGTTGGCGATCCGCGAGCAGAACTCGATGTGCGCGTGGTCCAGCTGACGGGTGCGCTCACCGATCCAGACCATGTGGCCCGAGGTGTCGTACAGCTTGCCGGTCCGCGAGTCGGTGCGGGTCAGCGCGCCCTCGTAGTCCAGGAGCAGCGCCTCGTGGGAGGCGTAGAACTCGACCGCCTTGAACTCGGCCGGGTCGGTGCCGCAGGCCTTCATGAAGTTCAGCGCGTTGTCGATCTCCCGCGCGAGCTGCTCGTAGCGCTGCCCGGACGGGGAGGACTTCACGAAGTCCTGGTTCCAGGCGTGCACCTGGCGCAGGTCGGCGTAGCCGCCGGTGGTGAAGGCGCGGACCAGGTTCAGCGTGGAGGCCGACGCGTGGTACATGCGCTTCAGCCGCTCGGGGTCCGGGATCCGGTCCTCTTCGGTGAAGGCGAAGCCGTTGACGGAGTCGCCGCGGTAGGTCGGCAGGGTGATGCCGTCGCGGGTCTCGGTGTCCTTGGAGCGCGGCTTGGAGTACTGGCCGGCGATGCGGCCGACCTTGACGACCGGCACGGAGGCGGCGTACGTCAGGACGGCGCTCATCTGGAGCAGCGTCTTCAGCTTGGCACGGATGTGCTCGGCGGACACGGCGTCGAAGGCCTCGGCACAGTCGCCGCCCTGCAGCAGGAACGCCTCGCCCTTGGCGACGGCTCCCAGACGGGCGCGCAGCTGGTCGCACTCACCCGCGAACACGAGGGGAGGATACGACTCGAGGTCCGCGACGACAGCGCGCAGGGCCTCGGCATCGGGGTACGAAGGCTGCTGCGCCGCGGGAAGGTCTCGCCAGGTCGCCTTGGTGGCGGGGGCTTGGGTTTCAGCGTTCACGGTCACCTCGTACACATTACGGCGTCGCACGTCGCGTCCAGCCCGGTGCCCACTTCCTGAGACGGATGTCTCTCGGAATGCGACCCGCCCCCGCGGACGCTTCGTCTGCCTCCCCGGCGTGGGCTATCGTCGGCGGCATGTACGCGCACTCGAACCAGAACTGGTGGTGGCCCGCTTCCGGCGGCCCACTCCTCGCGCGTACGTAGACGACTCGAACGACGCGAAGGCCGCCCGAGGGGCGGCCTTCGGCGTTTCCGGGCCCGGGCCGGCCCCTCTCACCCCATCTCCTCCGAGATCTCCGAGAAGGACGCCCGCCCATGGACATCAGCAGACTGCTCGACGACTCCTGCCCGCCGTTCGCCCTGCTGCGCCGCCGCACCCCCGGCCGCGACCACGACACCGTCGAGCTGCTGATCGGCCCGGTCCACACCGCCGAGCACCTCGCCGACCTGCCCGTCGGGGAGCTGCCCACGCTGGCCCTGGTGCCGTTCCGACAGATCCGGGAGCGGGGATTCGACGTGCGCGACGACGGCACGCCGCTGAGCGTGCTGGCGGCCGAGGAGGCGTACGAGCTGCCGTTGGCCGAGGTGCTCGCGGCGCTGCCGGACCACGAGGTGCGGGTCGAGGACGGCGGCTTCGACGTCCCCGACGCGCGGTACGCGGCCACCGTGGAGCGCGTCATCGAGGACGAGATCGGGCGCGGCGAGGGCGCGAACTTCGTCATCCGGCGCACCTACGAGGGGCGGATCGAGGGCTTCGGGCGGGCGGACGCCCTGGCCCTGTTCCGGCGGCTGCTGCTCGGCGAGCGGGGCGCGTACTGGACGTACGTCGTGCACACCGGGGAGCGCACGCTGGTCGGGGCCAGTCCGGAGGTGCACGTGCGCATGTCCGGCGGGACGGTCGTGATGAACCCGATCAGCGGCACCTACCGCTATCCCGCCACCGGGCCGACGGCCGATTCGCTGCTGGCCTTCCTCGGCGACCGCAAGGAGACCGAGGAACTGTCGATGGTCGTCGACGAGGAACTCAAGATGATGTGCACGGTCGGCGACATGGGCGGGGTGGTCGTCGGGCCCCGGCTGAAGGAGATGGCCCACCTCGCGCACACCGAGTACGAGCTGCGCGGCCGTTCCTCGCTGGACGTGCGCGAGGTGCTCCGGGAGACCATGTTCGCGGCGACGGTGACGGGCTCGCCGGTGCAGAACGCCTGCCGGGTGATCGAACGGTACGAGAGCGGCGGCCGCGGCTACTACGCGGGCGCGCTGGCCCTGCTGGGGACGGACGCGGCCGGGGCGCAGACCCTGGACTCGCCGATCCTGATCCGCACGGCCGACATCGCGCCCGACGGGACCCTGCGCGTACCGGTCGGGGCGACGCTGGTGCGGCACTCCGACCCGGCGGGCGAGGTGGCCGAGACGCACGCGAAGGCGGCCGGGGTGTTGGCCGCGCTGGGGGTGCGGGCCCCCGCGCCCCGTCCCGCGTCGACCGGGGGGCCGCTCGCGGGCGACCCCCGGGTGCAGGCGGCCCTGGCCGCGCGCCGTGCGGACCTGGCCCCCTTCTGGCTGCGGATGCAGGAGCGGCCGGCCGCGGCGCCGGGCCACGCGCTGGTGGTGGACGGCGAGGACACCTTCACGGCGATGCTGGCCCACGTGCTGCGGGTGACCGGCCTGGAGGTGACCGTGCGCCGCCACGACGACCCCGGGCTGCGGGCGGCGGCCCTGGCCTGGGTGGGGCCGGTCGTCCTGGGACCGGGGCCGGGGAACCCGGCGGACACGTCCGACCCGAGGATGCGGACGTTGCGCGCGCTGACGGCGGAGCTGCTGGCGGGTCACCGGCACGGGCTGCTGGGCGTGTGCCTGGGGCACGAGCTGTTGGCCGCCGAGCTTGGTTTCCCGCTGGGCCGCAAGGCGGAGCCGGCGCAGGGGGCGCAGACCCGGATCGACCTGTTCGGGGCGTCCGAGGTGGTCGGGTTCTACAACACGTACACCGCGCACTGCACGGCGGAGCTCGCGGAGCGGCAGGCGCTGAGCGGGGTCGAGGTCGCGCGGGATCCGGCGACGGGCGAGGTGCACGCGCTGCGGTCGGCGGCGGGCTTCGCGGGGGTGCAGTTCCACCCGGAGTCGGTGCTCACCCTGCGCGGGGCGGAACTGCTGCGCGACCTGCTGACGGGCGTACGGGCGGCCGCCCCGGCCTGAGGCCCGGGTGTCGGCGGGGGGCCCCGCCCGGCTCCCGCCGGCGTCGCGCGCGGCTCGGGGCGACGGCGACGGTGGCGGGGTGCTCACGGCGACAGGGTGTTCCCGGAGCGGCGGCCGGCCAGGTAGTCCCGCACGTTCGCGAGGGTGGCGTCGACGATCTGGCCCACCGCGTCGTGGGTGTAGTACGCCTGGTGCGAGGTCACCACCACGTTCGGGAAGGTGATCAGTCGGGCGAGGGTGTCGTCCTCCACGGCTTCCAGGGAGCGGTCCGTGAAGAACAGTCCGGCCTCCGCCTCGTACACGTCCAGGCCGACGCCCGCGAACCGCCCCGCCCGGAGCTCGTCCACCAGCGCGTCCGTGTCCACGAGTGCGCCCCGGCTGGAGTTGACCAGGATCGCGTCGTCCTTCATCAGCCGCAGCGCCGCACCGTCGACGATGTGCCGCGTGGCGTCCAGCAGCGGGAGGTGCAGGCTGATCAGGTCCGACTCGACGAACAGCGTGTCCTTGTCCACGTACTTCATGCCGAGTTCCACGCAGGCCGGGTTCCGCGTCACGTCCCAGCCCAGCAGGTTCATGCCGAAGCCGCGCGCGATCCGGGTGAAGGCCTCGCCGATCTTCCCGGTGCCGAGGACGCCGACCGTGCGGCCCCGCATGTCACGGCCCATCAGTCCGGTGAGGCGGAAGTCGAAGTCCCGGGTGCGGTTCGAGGCCCGCACGATGCTGCGGTTGACGGCCATCGCGAGGGTCCAGGCGAATTCGGCCACCGAGAACGGCGAGTAGGACGAGACCCGGCTGACGGTCAGGCCGAGTTCCCGGGCCGCGTCGAGGTCGATGTTGTTGAAGCCGGTGGAGCGTTGGGCGATCATCCGGGTCCCGCCGTCGGCCAGGATCCGCAGCACCCGGCCGCCGAGGTCGGCGTTGACGCTCGACGAGACGATCTCGTACCCGGCCGCGATGGGGGCGGTGTCCTCGCTCAGGAACACGTCCAGGCAGCGCACCTCGTGCCGGCCCGCGAACGCCTTCTCCATGAGCGGCTTCTCGTCCGCCTGCACCCCGAATGCGAGGATCTCCACGTTCGCTCCCGTACCGCGCCGTCGCCCGCATCGGATCATGGGCCCTTTGTCACGATACGACCCATGATCCGCACACGCGCTCCGGCTCAGCCGAAGAAGACGCCGACCTCCGCGTAGAGCGCCGGGTCCACCGTCTTGAGCTTCGACGTGGCCTCCAGGATCGGCACCCGGACGATGTCCGTCCCCTTCAGGGCGACCATCTTGCCGAAGTCGCCGTCGCGCACCGCGTCGACGGCGTGCAGCCCGAAGCGGGTGGCCAGCCAGCGGTCGAAGGCGCTGGGGGTGCCGCCGCGCTGGACGTGCCCGAGGACCGTCGTACGGGCCTCCTTGCCGGTCCGCGCCTCGATCTCCTTGGCGAGCCACTCGCCGACGCCCGACAGCCGCACGTGCCCGAAGGAGTCCGTCGCCGCGTCCTTGAGCACCAGTTCGCCGTCCGTGGGCATCGCGCCCTCGGCGACGACCACGATCGGCGCGTAGCTCGCCTTGAAGCGGGAGGTGACCCAGGCGCAGACCTGGTCCACGTCGAAGCGCTGCTCGGGAATGAGGATGACGTTGGCCCCGCCGGCCAGGCCGGAATGGAGCGCGATCCAGCCGGCGTGGCGCCCCATGACCTCGACGACCAGCACCCGCATGTGCGACTCGGCCGTGGTGTGGAGCCGGTCGATGGCCTCGGTGGCGATGCCGACGGCCGTGTCGAAGCCGAAGGTGTAGTCGGTGGCCGAGAGGTCGTTGTCGATGGTCTTCGGCACGCCCACGCAGGGGATGCCGTACTCCTCGTACAGCTTGGCGGCCACCCCGAGGGTGTCCTCGCCGCCGATCGTGACGAGGGCGTCGACCTCGAACTTCGCGAGGTTCTCCTTGATCCGGCGGACCCCGTTCTCCAGCTTGAACGGGTTGGTGCGCGAGGAGCCGAGGACGGTCCCGCCGCGCGGCAGGATCCCGCGCACGGCCGGGATGTCGAGCGGGACCGTGTCCCCGGTGACCGCGCCGCGCCAGCCGTCCTTGAAGCCGAGGAACTCGTACTGGTACTCCTGCACGCCCTTGCGGACGACGGCCCGGATGACCGCGTTGAGCCCGGGGCAGTCTCCGCCGCCCGTCAGCACTCCGACCTTCATGGCATCTCCCTT
The DNA here is from genome assembly GCF_001279725.1 of Streptomyces sp. WM4235. Classification (GTDB taxonomy): domain Bacteria; phylum Actinomycetota; class Actinomycetes; order Streptomycetales; family Streptomycetaceae; genus Streptomyces. Next base: position 50,863 of record NZ_LGDE01000024.1, read on the forward strand.
CGGCAACAGGGCCCACTGAGCCCAATGAGCCCGCACGACCGTCACGCTAATGGTGACTCAGGTCACAGCAAGATGCCGGGAAGAGGCAATTCCGGTGGATTCAGGGGGCGTTACCGCACACCCGTTCACTCGAACGGGGACTACCCGCGAGGGGACCCCGTGTACGGAGCCGCGTGTACGGGACTACGCGTCGTCCAGGCCGCGCTCTATGGCGTACCGGACGAGCTCCACCCGGTTGTGCAGCTGGAGTTTGCCCAGGGTGTTCTGGACGTGGTTCTGCACCGTGCGGTGGGAGATGACCAGCCGCTCCGCGATCTGCTTGTACGAGAGCCCCTTGGCCACCAGCCGCAGCACCTCGGTCTCCCGGTCGGTCAGCTGCGGGGCCTTGGGCTCGTTGGCGGCGGCCGGCGCCGGGTCGGTGGCCAGCCGGCGGTACTCGCCGAGGACGAGACCGGCGAGGCCGGGGGTGAACACCGGGTCGCCGGCGGCCGTACGGCGGACGGCGTCGATGAGCTCCGCGGCCCCTGCGGACTTCAGCAGGTAGCCGGTCGCACCCGACTTCACCGCTTCCAGGACGTCGGCGTGCTCGCCGCTCGCGGAGAGCACGAGCACGCGCAGGGCCGGGTCGGCGCCGACCAGTTCCTTGCAGACCCGCACGCCGGGCATGCCGGGCAGGTTGAGGTCGAGGACCAGGACGTGCGGGGCGGCGGCATGGGCGCGGCGGACCGCCTCCGGGCCGTCGCCGGCGGTGGCCACGACGTCGAAGCCGGCGGCGGCCAGGTCGCGGGCGACCGCGTCCCGCCACATCGGGTGGTCGTCGACGACCATCACCTTGATGCCGCTGAGCTCATGGGACTCGGTGGGCTCGGTCACTGGGTTCTCCCCCTCGGTACTTTCAGTTCCACTTCGGTGCCCTGTCCGGGGACGGACACCAGCTCGGCGGTGCCGCCGAGATCGCGCAGTCGGCCCCGGATCGACAGGGCGACGCCCATCCTGCCCTCGCCCTCCGCCTGGTCCAGCCGACCGGCCGGGATGCCGGGGCCGTCGTCGCGAACGGTGACGATGACCTCGTCGCCCCAGTCCTCGACCAGGATCCAGGCCCGGGCGCCCGCCCCCGCGTGCTTGCGCACGTTGTCGAGGGCGGCACCGACCGCCGCCGCCAGCTCCCGCGCCGCGGGCGCCGGGAGCGGCACCGGGGTGCCGGGCTCGGCGAAGCTCACCTTCGAGCCGGCGTGGGGGGCGAGGAGGCCGCGCAGGTCCAGCTCGCCGTTCCCGGCGGCCGGCTCCTCGTCGTCGTAGGAGTCCACGAGCGCGCCGAGCGACTCGTCGCGGGAGATCCGGGAGGTGGGCACGAGTCCGCTGGAGACCAGGGTGCGCAGCGCCACCTCCTGCTCCCCCGCCATCCGGCCCAGGTCGGCCGCCTCGCCGCCCAGTTCGGTGCCGCGCCGCTGGACCATCGCGAGGACCTGGAGGACCCCGTCGTGGATGTCTCGGGCCAGCCGCTCGCGTTCGCGGGTGGCGGCCTCGATCTCCAGGGCGCGGGCCAGCGTGGCCTCACTGGCCCGGGCGACCTCGACCACGTAGCCGATGGCGATGGAGGCGACCCAGACCAGCAGGACGTTGTGGAGGGTGTCGCGGGTGGGATCGCCGCCGTGGACCACGATGTTGGCGGCGGCCACGAAGGTGGAGGCGAAGCCGGCCCACCGCCAGCCGCCCTTGAGGGCGAAGGCGAGGACCGAGCCGGCCGTCCAGATGCTGGGGAGCGTGGGGCCGCCGCCCGCGATCCGCTCCGCGTTGTCGGCGAGCGGGGTGAGCAGGATCCCGGCGACGGCGACACCGAGGTCGGCACCGAGGAAGGGCTTGGTGCAGCTCGCCGCGTTGGCCACCCGGCGGTGGGTGGCCAACGTCCAGACGGCGAGGACCGCGAGGTAGCCGACCGCGACGCCGGGGTGGTCGTACTCCTTGTACGCGGAGGCGAACAGCAGCACCGCGTAGATCATGGTCAGCAGCCGGTAGCCCGTCAGGGCCCGCCACAGCGGCTGCTCGACCGACATGCGCACGACGCGCTCGCGCTTCGCCATCTCCCCCACCCCGTACGGGCGGTGTCGCCCGCCCCGCTACTCCGCGCCCTGCTCGCCCTTGTCCGCCTTCTCGGCCTTGGCGGCCTTCTCGGCGTCCGCGATCTGCCGCTTGGCGGCCGTCGCGTAGATGTCGACGTACTCCTGGCCCGAGAGCTTCATGATCTCGTACATGACCTCGTCGGTCACCGAGCGCAGGATGAACCGGTCCCCGTCCATGCCGTGGTAGCGGCTGAAGTCCAGCGGCTTGCCGATCCGGATGCCGGGTCGCATCAGCTTCGGCACCACCTTGCCGGGCGGCTGGATCTTCTCGGTGTCGATCATCGCGACCGGGATGACCGGGGCTCCGGTGGCGAGTGCCACCCGGGCCAGACCGCCGGGCTTGCCGCGGTAGAGGCGACCGTCGGGTGAACGCGTCCCCTCGGGGTAGATACCGAACAGCTCTCCGCGTTCGATGACGTCGATGCCGCTCTTGATGGCGGCCTCGCCGGCACCGCGCGCTCCGGAGCGGTCCACCGGGAGCTGGCCGACGCCCTTGAAGAAGGCGGCCGTCAGCTTGCCCTTGACGCCCGGGGAGGTGAAGTACTCCGCCTTCGCGATGAAGGTCACCTTCCGGTCGAGCACGGCCGGAAGGAAGAAGGAGTCCGAGAAGGACAGGTGGTTGCTCGCGAGGATCGCCGGCCCCTCAGCGGGAATGTTTTCGAGGCCCTCCACCCACGGCCTGAAGGCGAGCTTCAGGGAACCGCCGATCGAGAACTTCATTGCGCCGTAGATCAACTCGAAAGCCTTCCTGTGTCTGTCGAACAGACCTTATCCCCTGGCTCCCCCGGGAGCGGTCCTACGACCCTGGTCGGTACCACCCCGGTCGCGTACGGTGAAGTCACACAGCGCTACGCACCCGTACCCCCTCATCGCCCCCTCATCCCCCTCGCCTTCCGATCAACAAGGAGACCCTGGTGCCCGTCCTCCCTGGAGCAGAGCCGTTCCGCCACGAGGGCGGAGAGGTCGGCGTACTGCTCTGCCACGGCTTCACCGGTTCCCCGCAGTCGCTGCGCCCCTGGGCCGAGTACCTGGCCGAGCGGGGGCTGACGGTGTCGCTGCCGTTGCTGCCCGGGCACGGGACGCGTTGGCAGGACATGCAACTCACGGGCTGGCAGGACTGGTACGCCGAGGTCGACCGCGCGCTGCGCGAGCTGCTCGACCGGTGCGAGCAGGTGTTCGTCTTCGGACTGTCGATGGGCGGCGCGCTGACCCTGCGCCTGGCCGCCAAGCACGGGGACTCGGTCAGCGGCATCGTCCTGGTCAACCCGGCCAACAAGGTGCACGACCCGCTGGCCTTCGCCCTTCCGGTGGCCAAGCACGTCATCCGCTCCACGCCGGGCGTCGCCAACGACATCGCGAAGCCGGGATCGGTGGAGGTCGGCTACGACCGGGTCCCGACGCGGGCCGCGCACTCGCTGCGCGCGTTCCTGCGCCTGGTGGACGCCGAGCTGCCCCAGGTCACCCAGCCGGTGCTGCTGCTGCACAGCCCGCAGGACCACGTCGTCCCGCCCGTGGACTCGGCGCGGGTGCTGTCCCGGATCTCGTCCACGGACGTGACCGAGACCCTGCTGGAACAGAGCTACCACGTCGCGACGTTGGACCATGACGCGGAGCGGATCTTCGCGGACAGTTTTGCGTTCGTCGGACGGCTCTCGAAGAGCGTCGGCAGGGAGGGGGCGGCCAGCGGTGGCTGAGCACGAGGAGTCGTCCGGGGGTGTTCCCCCGTTGGACGAGGAGGCCGCGTGGGCGGCGATCGTCGCCGGGTACGGGCAGGAACCGCCGGACCCGCCGGGATCCAGACCGTTCCGACCGATCGAGAACCTGATGCTGCCCGAGGAGGACGTCCAACCGACGCCCCCCTCGGTCGCGAAGCCCCCGGAGAAGGACGCCGGTCCCGGTGACCCGCCGGCCCCCGCCGGGCCGCTGGGCAGCTCGGTGACCTTCGCGCCGGGCGTGGGCGGGGCGGGCCCCCGGGACCACTCGCCGGTCGAGCCGAAGGACGAGGACGTGACGCCCGAGGACCGGGCGGACGAGGGCCATTTCGTTCCTCCGGAGCCCGAGCTCCCGGCGGCGGACACCACCTCCAAGTTCGCCTGGCTGGCGGTCGTGGGCGGGCCGGTGCTGCTGCTCGTGGCGGTGCTGCTCCAGTGGGAGATGACCTGGTGGCTGACCACCCTGGGCATCGGCGGCTTCCTGGGCGGCTTCGCCACCCTGGTGGCCCGCATGTCGCACGACGACGACGACGAGGACGACCCGGGGCGCGGAGCGGTCGTCTAGGGCGTTCCCTCCCGGATCCCGGGCGTCCCTTCCGGATCCGTTCGGGGCCCGGCCGGGCCCCGGTGCGACGCCGCCCCGGTGCGAGGCACCCGCCGGCGTCGCACCGGGCGGCTCAGCCCGGTGCCGGGCCGGCGCCGAGGCGCAGCGCCGCCAGCACCGGGAGGTGGTCGGTGGCGGCCCGCAGGTCCGCGTCCGTGACCCCGGGAAGGCCCGTCGGGACCCCGCAGCCCAGCACCTCGACCCCCTTCGACGCGAAGACGGCGTCGATCCGCCTCGGCTCCCCGGACCGGAGCCAGGTGTGTTCCCCGCCCCACGGCGCCACGGCCCGGCAGTCCTGGAGTTCCGCGGCCAGCAGGCCGAAGGCCCGGCCCTCCGGGCCCTCGTTGACGTCGCCCGCGGCGATTGCGTACGGGACGTCCATGCCCGCCAGCCGCTCCAGCAGCAGCCCCGCGTGTTCCTCCCGTTCCCCCGCGTCCAGCGGCAGGTGGGCGCTGAGCACGCCGACCCTGGTCCCGGGTGCGGGCCCGAAGCGGACGACGGCCGTCGCGAAGCCCCTGCGGTGCAGTCCCGGCCGCAACGGCAGCAGGACGTCCCGGGTGTGCTCCACGTGCGCCCGCAGCGAGCACAGCAGCAGCGGACCGGCCGCCGTCGCACCGCCGCCGAGCACCACCAGGTCGCACTTCGACGCCAGTCGCGCCGCGTGTTTGCGCCACCGGAAGAAGCGCGGCGCCTCCTGGACGCACACCAGGTCGGGCTCGCACGCCCGGATCACGCGGGCGAGCGCGTCCTCGTCGTCGCGCAGCGAGCGAATGTTGTAGCTGAGTACCCGGATCACGGCTGAACCGTCGGGCTCCGTATGCGACTTCGGCAGGTCCATGCCCCGCAAGATACGCAGCTGCCCGCCGCTCCCACAGGGGGCGCGGCGGGCAGCGGAGGGAACCGGGTGCGTCAGCCCTGGCGGGCGAGGTCGGCCGCGCCGACCATGCCGGCCTTGCCGCCGAGCTGCGCGGCGAGGACCTGCGCGTGCGGGCGCCAGGCGCCGCCGATCAGCCAGCGCTTGAAGGACTTGCGGATCGGGTCCAGGACGAGGTCGCCCTCGTCGGAGACACCGCCGCCGACGATGAACGCGGACGGGTCGAACAGGGACGCCAGGTCGGCCAGCCCCGCGCCGGCCCAGCGGGCCAGCTCGCGGAAGGAGTCGATGGCGACCAGGTCGCCGGCCCGGGCCGCCTCGCTGATGTGCTTGCCCTCGATGCCCTCGGGGGTGCCGTCGCCGAGCGCGAGCAGGGTCGTGGCGTTCTCGGGGGTGGCGTTGGCGCGCTGCTTGGCGTACCGGACGAGCGCGCGCCCGGAGGCGTACTGCTCCCAGCAGCCCTGGCTGCCGCATCCGCACAGCAGGCCGTCCGGGACGACCCGGATGTGGCCGAACTCGGCGGCGACGCCGAAGCGTCCGCGCCGCAGCTTGTTGCCGATGATGATGCCGCCGCCGAGGCCCGTGCCGAGCGTGATGCAGATGACGTCGTCGTGGCCCTGGCCGGCGCCGAAGCGGTACTCGCCCCAGGCCGCGCAGTTCGCGTCGTTCTCGACGACGACCGGCAGGCCGATGCGCTGCTCGACCTTGTCCTTGAGCGGCTCGTGGCGCCAGTTGATGTTCGGCGCGAAGAGCACGGTGGCGCGCTTGTCGTCCACGTATCCGGCGGCGCCGATGCCGACGGCGTCGATGGTGTGGTTGCTGCTGACCTCGGACACGGCGGCGCAGATCGCGTCCGTCACCCCGTCCGCGGTCGGCGGGGTGGGCACCTTGTACGTCTCAAGGATGGTGCCCTCTTCGTCGACCACGCCGGCCGCGATCTTCGTGCCGCCGATGTCGACGCCGATGGTGAGTCCCATTAGTCCCTCGGTTTCCGGTCAAACCCCGCCACGGCCCACCGTACCCGAGCGCGACGGAGGATCAGTCGAGATCGATCCGCTCGGAAGGGCCGGAATCGGGACCTTCCTCCCGGTCGTCGCGCCCGGTGCCGGGGCTGTGGGGGGCGCTTTCCGCGCGGGGGCCCGGAGCGGACGGCGCGGCCTCGTCGCGGGTCCAGCGGCGCTCGTGGCCCTCGACGGCCGACCGGTAGGCGGCGAGCAGCTCGGAGCCGGCCGCCGCGAGGTGGTCGAAGACCTCGGGGTTGCGTTCGATGACGGGCTTGGCGGCGGTCTTGGCCTGGGTGACGAACTGGCGCACGGCGCCCTGGGCGGCGGCGCCGAGCAGCGGGTTGTTCAGGGCGGAGACCTTGTCGGCGACGGCTTCGAAGAGCTTGAACAGTTCCTCGGAGGCACTGCCGGTGCCGGTGCCCGCCTGGCCCTGCCCCGCCCTGCGGCGCTCCTTCTCCGCTGCGAGGTCCTCGGCGCAGGCCTTGGCCCAGGCGTCGTCGTCGATGGGGCGGTCGGTGGCCTCGCTCATGGCGGACTCCTGCGGCGGATGCGGGACGTACGGGACGGACTACCTTCGACGGTACCCGAACGGGGGTACGGGCCTCAGCGCTCGCGGGGCCACAGCTGTGGATCCGGGGTGAAGCGGACGCGCAGCTCGCCGTCGGTCAGGGCCGCGCCGGAGACGGTGCAGCGCCGGAGCGCCGACGGCAGCGAAACGATCCTGCGGTACGGGCCGGCCGTGAGCAGCAGTTCGTCGCCGCGCCGGATCAGGTCCAGGTCGGACTTGCGGGCGCCGGGGAGCGGCACGGCCCAGACCAGTACCCCGTCCTCGGCGAGTCGGTCCTCGACGGCCCAGGCGCGGCGGTACACGGCGGCCTCCCGGGGGGCGATGCCCTCGGTGTCCGCGAGCAGGGTCAGGTCCCGCAGATCACGGGGGTCCCGACCGAGGTGCGCGAGCGGGGCCACGGTCAGCTCGGCGGCCCACTGGTCGGTGTACTTCCGCTGTCGGGCGGCGAGGTCGGCGACCCACGGGTCGGCGGAGTCCCGCGGGACCGTCCGGTTCGCGACGAGGGAGGCGACCGGGAGCCGGTGCAGGGCGAGCCCGAGCCGGCCGGTGCGCAGCGCGTCGTCGGAGGCGGGTCCGGGCTCGGCCACCAGGCGCAGCTCGGTCGCGGGCGACTCGACGACGGCCTCGACGGCGGCCAGTTCCTCGTCCCAGCGGGCAGCGGCGTCGTACAGCCACTGGGCGGGCATGGGTACCCCGGCGAGCTGGGCGAGGACGGGGCGCAGGGCTCGGGCCGCCTGCCGCTGCGCGGGCAGCAGTCGGGCCAGGTAGCGGCGCAGTTGGGCGGGGAGCGCGAGGGTGGCAATCGCCTGGTGCAGCGGGGGCATGTCCACGATCAGGAGATCGACGCCGGGGGCCGAGGCGGCTCGGCGCAGGGCCCTGAGCAGGGCGAACTGTTCGGCGCCGGGGAGTTCGGTGAGTTCCTCCGACCCGAGCGGCCGTCCGCCGAGCATCCCGAGCAGGGAGGCGCCCCGCTCCTGGAGGGTGACGAGTTCGGCCCGGAACTCCTCGCCGGAGTCGATGCGCGCGGCCCGGATCCCGTGGGCGACGGGGACGGCCCTCAGTCCGGGCGCGACCTCCGCGACGGGGCCGGTGGTGGGCCCCAGCAGCTCGACCAGGCGGTCGTCGGGGGCGCCGGGGTCACCGGACAGCAGCAGTACGCGGCGCCCCTGCCGCGCGGCGGCGAGGGCGGTGGCCGCGGCCACGGTGGTCCGACCGGCTCCACCGGGGCCGGTGATCAGCAGGGTGTGCATGGTGCGGTGCTCCTGTGAGGGGGTGCGGGCCGGGCTCCGCCCGGGGTGCGCCCTCCGGCGGGGCTCCGTCCAGGGCCCCGCGCCTCGAACGGCGGCGAGGCCGGAGTCGGCCGACTCCGGCGTGCGCTCAGGCGGATTCGACGCGCTTCTTCAGGCCCGCGAGGGCGCGGTCGATGATGACCTTCTCGGCCTTGCGCTTGATCATGCCGAGCATCGGGATCTTGACGTCCACGGTCAGCTGGTAGGTGACCTCGGTGCGCTTGCCGCCGTCCAGCGGGGCGAGCCGGTAGGAGCCGTCCAGCTGGCGGAGCATCTGCGACTTGTCCAGCGTCCAGCTGACCTCGTCGGCGCCCGTCCAGGAGTAGGCGAGCGTGTGGTCGTCCTTGATCGCGCCGGCGTCGAGCAGCAGGCGGACCTTCTCGGCGCGACCGGCGGCGTCGGTGGCCAGTACCTCGGCCTCCTTCACCTCGCCGGTCCACTCGGGGTAGCGGGCGAAGTCGGCGATCACGGCCATGACGTCGGCCGGGGCCGCCTCGATCGTGATGCTCGAGCTGGTGTGTTCCGCCATCGCGGTCGCTCCTCCGGGGAGTATTCGACAAGTGTGCGGGGGCCTCCGGCCGCCGCGTGAAGGCTACCGCGCGTGCGGGGCCGGCCACTCCAGTGCCTCCCCGGTCCCGCGATGACGGCCGTGCCGGCCGTCGGCGCGGGCGGTGCGGAAGGCGCGGGACCGGACGGCTCTGCTCACCACTCCATCGCCCACGGCCGCCCCGTGGAGGCGAAGTGTCCGACGTTCACGCACTCCGTCGCCCCGATCCGCATCCGCCGGGCCATCGGCTGGTGCACGTGCCCGAACAGCGCGTACCTCGGGCGGGTCCTCCGGATCGCGTCCAACAGGGCCTCGCTGCCCCGCTCGAACCGCCTGGCCACCGTGTCGTAGCAGAGCTCCGGCACCTCCGGCGGGATGTGCGAGCAGAGCACGTCCACCTCGCCCAGGGCCTCCACCTTGGCCGCGTACTCCTCGGGGTCCACCTCGTACGGGGTCCGCATGGGCGAGGGCAGCCCGCCGCCCACGAAGCCGAAGACCCGGCCGCCGATCTCCACCCGCTGCCCGTCGAGCACGGTCGTGCCCGGTCCCGCGTACTGCGGCCACAGGCCCGGCATGTCGACGTTGCCGTAGGTGGCGTACGTGGGATTCGGGAACGCGGCGAACATCTCGGCGTACTGGCGTCGCACCGCTCCCTCGATCAGCGTCTCCCGATCGAGGCCGGCCCACAGCCGCCGGCCGAGATCGCGCGCTTCCCCGTAACGGCGGGCGGTGCGCAGTTCCACGATGCGGTCGGCGTTCTCGACGCCGAACAGATCGGGGAAGATGCCGCGCGAGTGGTCCGCGTAGTCGAGGAAGAGCACCAGGTCACCGAGGCAGATCAGGGCGTCGGCACCCTCTCCGGCCCGTGCGAGCGCCTCGGCGTTGCCGTGGACGTCACTGACGACATGAACCCGCGTACGACTCTCCCTGCCCACCATGCCGCCACCCTAGGGGCGCCCGGGCTCGACGGGTAGGGGCAGCCCCGCGGTCGGCGGACCTGCGGTTACTTCCGAGTCGTGAACGGGGTCGACTAGTGTCGGCTCGGCACGTCCGTGTCGTGTGACGCATGGAACATCTGGCCGGTTCCCTCTATCCGGAACCCACTACCGGTGGGTAACGTCCGGTCGGTCCACATGGTGGCGATGGCGCCCAGAGGAGCAGCAGTCTTGCGCGAGTTCAGCCTTCCGGCCCTGTACGAGGTCCCGTCGGACGGGAACCTGACGGATCTCATCCGCCGCAACGCCGCTCAGCATCCCGACGTCGCCGTCATGAGCCGCAAGGTGGACGGCAGATGGCAGGACGTGAGCGCGACCGAGTTCCTGGCCGAGGTCCGGGCCACGGCCAAGGGTCTGATCGCGTCCGGCATCCGCCCCGGTGAGCGGGTGGCCCTGATCTCCCGCACCCGGTACGAGTGGGTGCTGTTCGACTTCGCCATCTGGACCGCGGGCGGCGTCACGGTGCCGGTCTACGAGACCAGCTCCCCCGAGCAGATCCAGTGGATCCTCGGCGACTCCGGCGCGAGCGCCGTCGTCGTCGAGAGCCCCGGCCACAGTGCGACGGTGGCCGGTCTGCGCGACAGGCTGCCGGAGCTGCGCGAGGTCTGGGAGATCGAGCAGGGCGCCCCCGCCGCGCTCCGCGCCGCCGGCGCCGGGGTCACGGACGCCGAGGTCGACGAGCGCACGGCCCTGGCGAACGCCGACGACCCGGCGACCATCGTCTACACCTCGGGCACCACGGGCCGCCCCAAGGGCTGCGTGCTGACGCACCGCAACTTCTTCGCGGAGTGCGGCAACGTCGTCGAGCGGCTCGGCCCGCTCTTCCGCACCGGCGAGTGTTCCGTGCTGCTCTTCCTGCCGGCCGCGCACGTCTTCGGGCGTCTGGTGGAGGTGGCGGCCGTCCTGGCGCCGATCCGGCTGGGCTGCGTACCGGACATCAAGAACCTCACCGACGAACTCCAGTCGTTCCGGCCCACGCTGATCCTCGGCGTGCCGCGCGTCTTCGAGAAGGTCTACAACTCGGCCCGCGCCAAGGCCCAGGCCGACGGCAAGGGCCGGATCTTCGACGCCGCGGCCGAGACGGCCATCGCGTACAGCCGTGCGCTGGACGCCCCGGGCGGCCCCGGCCTCGGGCTGCGGCTCAAGCACAAGCTGTTCTCGAAGCTGGTCTACAGCAAGCTGCACACGGTCCTCGGCGGGCGCGGCGAGTACGCGATCTCCGGCGGCGCCCCCCTGGGCGAGCGGCTCGGTCACTTCTTCCGCGGCATCGGCTTCACGGTGCTGGAGGGCTACGGCCTGACCGAGTCCTGCGCGGCCACGGCCTTCAACCCGTGGGACCGCCAGAAGATCGGTTCGGTCGGTCAGCCGCTGCCGGGCTCCGTGGTGCGCATCGCCGACGACGGCGAGGTGCTGCTGCACGGCGAGCACATCTTCAAGGAGTACTGGAAGAACGAGACGGCGACCGCCGAGGCGCTCACCGACGGCTGGTTCCACACCGGCGACGTCGGCACCCTCGACGAGGACGGCTACCTCGCGATCACCGGACGCAAGAAGGAACTCATCGTCACGGCGGGCGGCAAGAACGTGGCGCCCGCGGTGATCGAGGACCGCATCCGTGCCCACGCGCTGGTCGCGGAGTGCATGGTGGTGGGCGACGCGCGGCCGTTCGTGGCCGCGCTGGTCACCATCGACGAGGAGTTCCTGGGCCGCTGGGCCGCCGAGAACGGCAAGCCGGCCGGTGTGACGGCGGCGGAGCTGCGCGAGGACGCGGATCTGATCGCAGCCGTCCAGAAGGCAGTGGACGACGGCAACGCGGCGGTCTCCAAGGCGGAATCGGTGCGGAAATTCCGCATTCTGCCCTCCCAGTTCACGGAGGAGTCGGGCCACATCACGCCGTCGCTGAAGCTCAAGCGGAACGTGGTGGCGAAGGACTACGCGGACGAGATCGAGGCGCTGTACCGGGGCTGATCCCCCTCGTTCCCGGAGCCCCGACCGGAGTGCGTACGACGGGCGGGGTTCGTTCCCCGGACCGGAGTTCGTTCGCCGGGCGGGGTCAGCGCGGGTCGGTGAGGATCCGTTCCATGTTCCGCTCGGCGAGCGCGGTGATGGTCACGAACGGGTTCACGCCGAGGGACCCCGGGACCAGTGAGCCGTCGACCACGTACAGCCCCTGGTAACCCTTGACCCGGCCGTGGTCGTCGGTGGCCTCGCCGAGGACGCAACCGCCGAGCGGGTGGTAGGTGAAGTTGTCGGCGAAGGCCTTGTTGTCGCCGAACAGGTCGTACCGGTAGATCGTGAAGTTGCGCCGGTTGATCCGGTCGAAGAGCTGTTTCGCCGCCCGCACCGACGGGGCGTTCTGGTCCCGGCTCCACTGCAGGCGTGCCGAGTCGGTGGCGGCGTCGTAGGTGAAGTGGCCGCGCTCGGGGTTCTTGGTGATGGCCAGGTACATCGAGATCCAGTGCTCGATCCCCATCGGGAGCGGGGCGATCTCCGCGAAGACCGGGTTGGCGGCGTTGTCCCAGTCGTCGATGCCGAGAGCGGGCATGGTGGACTGGTTCGCACCGACCGTGTCCCAGAGGTGGTTGGCCCGCGCGGTCATGACGTTGCCGTTGGGCCCCCAGCCCCGGCCGACCTGTTCCGTCAGCGCGGGCAGGGTGCCGGTCTCGCGGGCACGGACGAGGATCTCGGTGGTGCCGAGGCTGCCGGCGCCCAGGAAGAGCTGTCGGCAACCGAGTTCGCGCGTCTGGGTGACCTTGCCGGTGACGTCGCTGGTGCGCACCGTCAGCACGTAGCCCCCGGCCGGGTCGGTCCGTACGCCGACGACGCGTTGCATCGTCTCGATGGTGACGTTGCCGGTGCCGAGGGCGGCGGCGAGGTAGGTCTTGTCGACGCTCTTCTTGCCGTGGTTGTTGCCGTAGATGACCTCGCCCGCGAGCGCGGACCGGGTGGCGGTGCCGGCGGCCTCGCGCTTCATGTACTCGAAGTCGTAGACGTTGGGGACGAAGGTGGTCCTCAGGCCGGTGTTCTGGGCGTGCTTGCGGGAGACGCGGGCGAAGCGGTACCACTCCGTGGACTCGAACCAGGCCGGGTCGATGTCGTTGACGCCGAGCATGGCCCGGGCGCGCGGGTAGTAGGTGCCGTACATCTCGTCGGCGTCGACCCGGGGCAGCACCTCGGAGAAGTACGAGCGTCGGGGCGTCGGCGCCATGCCGCCGTTGACGAGGGATCCGCCGCCCACCCCGCGGCCCACGTACACGGACATGTCGCCGAAGTTCACCCGGTCGAGGACGCCGGGGTAGGGGCTGATGTTCCGGTTGACCACGTCCAGCCAGAGGAACTGGGCGAGCGGGGCCTCGGTGCGGGTGCGGAACCACATGGAGCGCTGGTCGGGCGCGGAGGTGGACGGGAAGATCCTGCCGTCGGACCCGGGGGTGTCCCAGAGCCGGCCCATTTCGAGGACGACGGTACGGACGCCGGCCTGGCCGAGCCGGAGCGCGGCGACGGCTGAGCCGTATCCGGAGCCCACGACGATGGCGGGGGCGTAGGTCGCCGCGGCGGGTTCGACGGCCGCCGCGGAGGCCGGCCCGATCCGGGTGAATCCGAGCACGGCCGCGGTCTGGAGGGCGCCGATGCCAAGCATTTGACGGCGCGTCAGCTGAGGTGTCATGGCCGCATGATGAGCGGAATCCGCACATCCCCCCATAGCAGGCGCTGACACACATCTGAGTGACAGTCAGGCATGGCGAACCGGCCACGACGCACCGCCCGACGGCCGGAAGGTCCCCCTTGGGGGCGGAACCTCAGAGCAGCTCGCGCAGGCGCTCGGCGAGCAGGTCCCAGCGCCACTTCTCCTCGACCCACGCGCGGCCCCGCTCGCCCATGCCGCGGCGCAGCTCCGGGTCCAGCAGCAGGGTGGCGATCCGGTCGGCCGCCTCCTCCGGGGAGCCGCCCCGGACCACCCAGCCGGTCTCCCCGTCCAGCACCGCGTCGGGGGCGCCGCCCGAGTCGCCCGCGACCACCGGGAGCCCCGTCGCGGAGGCCTCCAGGTACACGATCCCGAGCCCCTCGACGTCCAGTCCCCCGCGCCGGGTCCGGCACGGCATCGCGAAGACGTCACCGGCGCCGTAGTGCGCGGGCAGCTCCGACCACGGGACCGCCCCGGTGAAGACCACGGAGTCGGCCACGCCCGTGTCGGCCGCGAGCCGGCGCAGGTCGGCCTCGTACGGGCCGCCGCCCACGATCAGCAGCACGGCGTCGGGCACCGCGGCCAGGATCCGGGGCATGGCCTCGATGAGGGTGTCCTGTCCCTTGCGCGGGACCAGCCGGGACACGCACACCACCACGGGCCGCTCGGCGAGCCCGAGCCGCGCCCGGACCTCGGCCCCGCCCGACCCCGGGTGGAAGGTCTTCTCGTCGACGCCCGGCGGGAGTTGGACCATCCGGGCGGCCGCCCGGTCCGTGACCGCCGAGGCGATCCGCGCGCGGGTGTACTCCCCCAGGTAGGTCAGGGTGTCGGTGCCCTCGCCGATCCGCCGCAGCAACTGCCGCGCGGCCGGCAACTGGGCCCAGCCGGCCTCGTGCCCGTGCGTGGTCGCGACCAGCCGGCGCGCGCCCGCCCGGCGCAGCGCGGGCCCCATCAGCCCGAGCGGCGCGGCCGCGCCGAACCACACCGACTCGCAGCCGTGTTCGCGCAGCAGGCCGACGGCCCGCCGGGTCACCCGCGGGGTCGGCAGCAGCATCGTCGTGCGGTCGCGCACCACCTGGAAGGGCTGCTCCGCGTCGAAGGCCTCGGTGGCCTCGCGGCCCTCGGCGCCGTGCTTCCAGGTGGAGGTGTAGACGACGATCCGGTCGGGATCCAGGCGCAGCGCCATGTTGTGCAGGAAGGCCTGGATGCCGCCGGGTCGCGGCGGGAAGTCGTTGGTCACGATCAGCGTCTTGTGCATCGTCAGCCAAAGTACCGGACGGTCCGGCGCGCACCCGCGCGGTCCCCGCCGAGCCTGTCCGCCCGCGCCGGCACGCCCCCTGCCCAGGCCTGGCGGGGTATCCCCGCGGCCGGGGGCTACCGGGCTCCCAGTTCCCCGCTCAGGGCCGCCTGCCAGGCCGTCGTCAGGCCCGCCAGGTCGCCGCCGATCGTGTCCGCCAGCGCCGTGGGCAGCGGCTCGCGGCCCGCCGACTCGTAGAGCCGGACCAGCGTGGCGTCGCCCCACTTGGCCGCGATCAGCCGGCAGGCCAGCCAGGAGCCCTCGTACGCGCGCGCCAGCGCGTCCGGGTCCCCGCCGAACGCGAAGGCCTCGTTCGAGGGCAGCGCGGCCGGCAGTTCGCCGCGCCGCACCGCCCGCCCCAGCGCGGGCGCCGCCTCGGCCGGCGTGCTCGGGGTGTCCCGGTAGGCCACCCAGTCCGCGAAGCCCTCGGACAGCCACAGGGGGGTCCCGGCGGTGGTCGCGGCGCGGGTGGCCACGTGGGTGACCTCGTGGGTGAGCACGATCCGGCGGCCCGCCCCCGACAACTGGGCGTACCCCTCGGGGTTGACGACCACCCGGTCGGCCGGCGCGGGCCCGGCGCCCGCCTTGCCGGTGGTGACGGCCCCCATGCCCCGGTACGCGGCGGCGGGCTGCCCCAGCAGTGCGGCCATGGCGTCCAGCGTGCCCGGGACCAGCACCACCACCCGCCCCGCCCAGGGTCCCGGCCAGGCGGAGTCGACGGCGGGCACCGCCCGGTCGGCCTCGGCGGCGATCCCGGACAGGGTCTGCCGGGTCTGTCCCACGCCGAGCACCAGCGCGTGCGCGCCCCGGACCACGGTCGGGTCGCCCTGGTCCCACAGTTGCGGCGGGGCTCCGGGGGCGGGCCGGTCGCCGGTCACCCGCCAGGTCCCGTCGTCCCGGGTCAGGTCGACCTCGCGCGCCGACTCGGCGGGGGCCGCGTCGTGGCCGGTCAGCCGGTAGTGGAGCCGGGCCCGCGCGAGTGCACGGTCACCGTCCCGGCGGACCGAGGTGACCTCGTACGACCAGCCCTCCAGCGGGATCCCGGCGAGGCGCGCGGGCGGGGCCGAGGACCAGTCGGCCACGGCACGCCGGACGCCGGGGTCCAGGGGTGCGGCGCCGGACAGGCCGCATCCGACCAGGAGCGCGCACAGCAGCAGGGGCAGGACTCGTACGACCGGCCGATGACGCGGGAGCATCGGTCGATCGTACGCAGCGTCCGCCTAGGGCCGTGTCACCGAGGACACCGGCATCATGCCGACGGGGTCGTAGCGCACCCGCGCGCCCGGGTAGGGGGCGTGGACCACCTGGCCGTTGCCGACGTACATGCCGACGTGGCTGGCGTCCGAGCGGTACGTCACCAGGTCGCCGGGCCGGGCCTGCGACAGCGGCACCTGCCGGCCCGCGTGCCGCTGCGCCTGCGAGGTGCGCGGCAGCGAGACGCCGGCCTGGCGGTAGGACCACACCATCAGCCCGGAACAGTCGAAGCCGGAGGGGCCGGTGGAACCCCACACGTACGGGCGACCCACGGCGGCCCGGGCCGCCATCACGGCGGTCGCGGCCCGGCCCGAGGACGCGCCGGCGGAGGTGATCTCGGGGAACGGGCCGGGCCGGTCGCCGGAGCGCGAGGCGCGCTCGAAGTCGGCCCGTTCCCGCGAGGGCATCGCGTTCAGCAGCCGGCGGGCGGCGGCGAGCTTGGCGGTGACGGACCTCTTGTGTCGGGCGACGTCGGCGCGCAGGGCGTCCAGCTCGGCGAGCTTGTGGGAGGCCTCCCGGCGTTGCACGGCGATCCGGCGCTGCTCGTCGCGGAGTTCGTCGAGTTGGTCGGCCTGGCGGTCGCCGAGCCGGCCGAGGACGGCCGCCTTGTCGAGGTAGTCGTCGGGGTTGTCCGACAGCATCAGCGAGAGGGTGGGGTCCATGCCGTCCGAGCGGTACTGGGCTCCGGCGAAGGCGCCGAGGACCCCGCGCATGGTGTTGATGCGGTCCTGGCCCCGGGCGACGGAGTCCTGGGCACGGCTGATCTCGGCGCGGAGCCGGTCGGCCTTCTCGCCGGCCTCGTTGAACCGCTCGGTGGCCTGTTCGGCTTCCTCGAAGAGCCGGTCGACCCGGGCGCGGGCGCCCGCCGAGGGGTCCTGCGGGAGACCGGGGGCCGCGCCGGCGGGTGCTCCCGTCAGGGCGACCGCGACGGTGGCCGCTGCGGCGGTGAGGACGGAGATCTTCGTGTTCCGGTCGAGGCCGGTGAGGCCGGACCGGCGATGGGACGCCACGTGGAACCGCTCCCTTCCGCTTGCGCGGGGCCCGGGTCCGCCCTCCGTGGACGGCCGTGTGCCGGGTTCCGCGCTGGCAGACAGTAGCGGCGCGACGGGGCGCCGACCAACGACCGTCGGGGGCCGGACACACGGGCGCCCCGCAGGAGACGCAGGTCACCGGCGGGGCGTGCGGTCACGGCGGGGCCGCGCAATTCGCCCGGATGGGCGGTGTCCGGCACGCCTCCCCGGTGCGGGGAGGCGCCGGGCGGGGTCAGCCGACGCGGACGCCGAACTGGAAGGGCATGTTCCTCATGGCTTCGTACTTGACGCCGCCCCTGGGGTTGGAGGCGTGGAAGACCTGGCCGTTGCCCGCGTAGAGGCCGACGTGGTGCAGGTCGTCGTAGAAGAAGACCAGGTCACCGGGCTGGAGCTGGCTCTCGCCGATGCGCGTGCCGTCGTTGACCTGCGTGAAGGTGGTGCGGCTGATCTGGACGCCGGCCTGTCCGTAGGCCCACTGCGCCAGGCTGGAGCAGTCCCAGTACGCCATGCCGGTGGAGCCCAGGTTGTAGCCCTTGCCCTCCTGGGTCAGGGCGGCGGCGAGCGCCTGCGCGGCCCGCCCGGAGCCCTTCACCGCACCGGGCTTGGCGCCCCCGCCGGCGGCCTTGGCGGCCTCCTCGCCCGCCTTGGCCTCCGCGGCCTTCAGCTGCGAACGCTCCTGCTCCGTCAGCGAGTTGAGGTGGGCCTGGGCCTCGGCGAGCTTGCGCTGGGCGGTGGTCTTCTTCTCGGCCAGTTCCTTGCGGGTGGCGTCGAGGTCGGCGAGCTTGGTCCCGGCCTCCGCGCGCTGCTGCGCCAGGGTCCTCTGCTTGGTCTGGATCTGGGATATCGCCTCGACCTGCTTGCCGCTCATCTGCTGGAGCATGGAGGACTTGTCGAGGTAGTCCTGGGGGTTCTCGGAGAGGAACAGTTGCAGCGACTGGTCGAGGCCGCCGCCGCGGTACTGGGCCGTGGCCATCGAACCGAGCGTGCTGCGCAGGTCGTTGAGCTCCGCCTGGCCGCGCGCGACCTGGTCCTGGAGCCGGCCGATCTCCTTCTCCAGCTTGTCCTGGCGGTCCTTGGCCGCGTTGGCCTTCTCGCCGGCCTGCTCGGACTCCTCGTAGAGGGCGTCGACCTGTTCCTTGACCTCGTCCTTCTTCGGCTTGTCCGGGGCGGCGTGGGCCGACTGGGCGGAGAGGGCGACGGCCGCGGTGGCGAGGGCGGTGAGGACGCTCACGCGCGTGCGGGTCGGCGGCTTGGGTCGACGGTGGGACGCCACGAACGCGAGCTCCTTCATCCTGGAGCCGCCGAAGAGGGTCACACACTCGGCAGCGCGCCTTCGCCGACACCCCGAATGAGTGAACGACCGCACGAAGGTTTGAACAGACCCTAGTGACCCGGCTGTGATCAGTTCAAATCCCCGAAGGCAAAATTCCGGTCGCCGACCGGCTTCTTTACCGTCTTCGCACGCTCCGTACCGGTCAGTTGACGGTACGTTCCCTTCACTGGCCCACCAATACCGGCATTGCGCACAGCCGTTGCAGGAAGGGACAGAAGCCGCAGGTACTACGAAACTCGGGCGAGCCGCTTCAGCAGCAGCGCGGACGTCACCGGCCGGGCACCCGCCTTCGCCACCCCGTCCGCGACCTCCCGGTCCGTGGAGACCACGACCACGGGCCGGCCGGCGGGCTCGGCCCGCACCAACTGGCGGATCAGCTCGTCCGCCGTCACCCCCGCCTTGGAGAACAGCACCCGCACCCCGCGCGGCGGGGCGAGCAGCACCGGCGCCGCCAGTTCCGCGCCGTCGAAGACACACGTCATCTCCGCACCCGTCTGCGCGGCCAGCATCGAGAGGCCGCCGAGCAGCCGGAGCCGCTGCTTCTCCAGCGGCATCGTCGGATAGCCGGTCTTGGTCACGTTGTAGCCGTCGATCACCAGATGCGCCTGGGGCAGCGCCAACAACTGGTCCAGCAGCGCCGGATCGGTCTCCGACAAGGCCCGCGCCGCGATGTCCTTCGGGGTCATCCGGCCCGGCTCCACCGCCTCCACGGTGTCCGCGGGCCGGGTGGACACGGGCGGCAGCGCCAGCTCGCGGCGCAGTCCGGCCGCCGCGTCCAACACGGTGTCCAGGAGCAGCCGCAGCCGCATGTCCTCGATGCTGCGTCCCTCGCGGGTGGCCCGGCGCGAGGTCTCCAGCGCCGATTCCACCTCCGCGAGGCGGGACTTGAGCCGCCGCGTCTCGCTCTCGGCGGCCGTCACCTGCGCCGCCGCCTCACCGCGGATCCCGTCGATCTCGGCGTTGATCTTGCGCAGCGCGGCCTCGCCTCGCTTGACGTCGCTGAGGGCGCTGCGCAGTTTGCGCTGAAGCGATTCCGCTTCCTTGCGCGCCGCGTCCAGCTCGCCGCGCACCTGCTCACCGCCGCTGCGCTGCAGTTCGCGTACGTGCGCCAGCTCCTCGCGGAGCCGCTCCAGTTCGCGCCGGGTCTCGTCGCCGACCCGCTCGGCGTCGGCGCGCTGCGCCTCCTCGCCGGCGGCGGCCACCAGCTTGACCCAGCCGGCCGGCCGCAGCACGTACGCGGCGGCCGCCACGTCCAGCGGATCGGCGGCGGCGGGCGGGGCCCCGGACTCCAGGGCCCCGGCCAGCTCGGCCTGGGCCTCGCGGAGCTTCTCGGCGACCCGGCCGCGGAAGACGGCGTCCGTCTCCACCGCCGCGGCCATCGCGTTGCCCGCGAACTTGGCACGCCGGGTCGGGGTGAACCGGGCGTACTGGCGCAGCTGCGCCGGGAGGTCCCCGACCGTCAGTCCGCCGAAGGCGTCCGAGACGAGGGCGACGACCCTGCGCCGCACGCCTTCCGGCAGCGGGCGGTCGAGCACCTCGGCGGCGTCGCCGGCCGCGTCGGCCGGCTCAGCGCCGCTTGCTGGCTCCACAATCCGTCACCCCTACCGTGATCTACCTGTGGGCCCGGCTCCTTCAGGAGTCCGCGCCCGGCCTGTCCACGAGCTCGATCTGGTCCACCGCGTTGCACCAGCGACAGCGAACCGACTCGATGGTCTCATTGACCACCTCTCGCTCCTCGACCTTGGGCTCCCCGGCGAGGTCCAGGTGGATGTACTCCACGACCTTCGACGAACGGGTCACGTCGAAACGCGTGAGGTTGCCGCACAGGGTGCAGCGCCACCGGGTGGTGTCGGTCGGCTGGGGAACCGTCATCAGGCCGCTCTCTCCTTCGTGGCTCTTTCAGTTTCAATTAAAGCGGCCCGCTGAGCCGTACGGCGGACCGCAGCTTGTAACCCTACGGCCTGCCACCGCTCCGAGGGGGTCCGGTTGGGTCATGCTCGGTCGCATGATCGTAAGGTGGCAGGCCGTCCGCGAGGCCTCCAGGGGCCCGGTGATCACCCATGCGCTGATCGCCGGCTGCTGCGTGGTGTTCCTCCTCGGTCCCGCCTCGGGCATGAATCCGGTCTACGGGACCGGCGACGAGCTGCTCGCGCGGGGCACCGACTACTTCCGGCGCTGGGGTGTGGTCCCCGATCAACTCCTCTCCGGATCGGCCAGGGCGCTGCTCACCCCGCTGACTGCGCTGTTCGTCCACGGCAGCTGGCTGCACCTGCTGGGCAACATGCTCTTCCTGTACGTCTTCGGCGCGATGACGGAGGCCCGGATGGGCCGCCCGGCCTTCCTCGTCTTCTACGTCTGTACGGGCTACCTCGCCCTGGGCGCCTACGCGGCGGCCAACGCCTCCTCCGACCAGACCCTGGTCGGGGCGTCCGGCGCGATCTCCGCGGTGCTCGGGGCGTTCCTGTGCCTGTTCCCCCGCGCCCGGGTCACGAGCCTGTTCCCGTTCCTGTTCTTCCTGCCGCTGCGCTTCCCCGCCTGGATCGTGCTGGTGTTCTGGTTCGCGTTGCAGTGGGTGGCGGCGCACCGGGCGGAAAGCGGTCCGGGGGTCGCCTATCTGGCCCACGTGGTGGGCTTCTCCCTGGGCTTCGGCTACGCGTGGGTGCGCTACCGGCGTACGACTAGAGTGAGGCGACCAGTGACTGCCGGCGAGGGAGACAGCCAACCGTGATCACCGCGATCGTGCTCATCAAGACCAGCGTGGACCGGATCCCCGAGATCGCCGAGGCCATCGCCGCGCTGGACAGCGTCAGCGAGGTCTACTCCGTCACCGGCACCTACGACCTGATCGCCCTGGTCCGGGTGGCCCGCCACGAGAACCTCGCGGACATCATCCCGGGCAGCATCAGCAAGATCCCGGGCGTCGAGGCCACGGACACGCACGTGGCGTTCCGCACGTACTCCCAGCACGACCTGGAAGCCGCCTTCGCGATCGGCCTCGACGCGTAGTTTCCGGCCCGGGCGTGTCGAGGCCCGGCAGCCCTCGCGACGACCGAAGGCCCCGGCGGGAGTCCTCCCGACCGGGGCGCGCGGCGTTCAGGGGCCGACGCGGACGGTCGGCAGGGGGTTCGGGCGGTGGGCACGGGCTCAGGCGGACGACAACACCGGGTCGGACGGCCGGGACGGGCTCAGACGGCCGGGACGCAGCGGCCCTCTTCGGTGTGGTACCGCCACTTGGCCCCGTCGGTGACGAGTTCCCTGACCGCGCCGACGAACCGCTCGACGTGCTCGTCGGGGGTACCGGCGCCGAAGCTGACGCGGATCGCGTTGAGCGAGCGCTCCCCCGGGCCGGCCTCCGGCGCCCCGCACTCGCCCGGCTCCTGCGGCTCGCTGCCGAGCAGGGTGCGGACCAGCGGGTGGGCGCAGAACAGCCCGTCGCGGACGCCGATGCCGTACTCCGCGGAGAGGGCGGCGGCGAAGTGCGAGCTGTTCCATCCGTCGACGACGAAGGAGATGACGCCGACGCGCGGGGCGTCGTCGCCGAAGAGGGACAGCACGCGGACCGCCGGGACGTCGGCCAGGCCCTCGCGGACCTTCGCGATGAGGTGGTTCTCGCGGGCGACCAGGTTCTCGAACCCGGCCTCCTTCAGGGCGCGGCAGGCGGAGGCGATGGAGTAGACGCCGATGACGTTCGGGGAACCGGCCTCGTGGCGGGCGGCCGTGGTGTGCCACTCGACGTCCACGCCGCCGTCCTCCCGGCGGGCCACCTTGCGGGAGGCGCCACCGCCGGCCAGGTACGGCTCGGCGGCCTGGAGCCAGTCCGCGCGGCCGGCGAGCACGCCCGAGCCGAAGGGCGCGTACAGCTTGTGTCCGGAGAAGGCCACCCAGTCCACGTCGAGTTCCCGCACGGAGACGGGGTGGTGCGGGGCCAACTGGGCGGCGTCCAGCACGATCCGCGCTCCGTGGGCGTGCGCCGCCGCGGCGAGTTCCCGTACGGGCCACAGCTCACCGGTGACGTTGGACGCGCCGGTCACGCACACCAGCGCGGGACCGTACGGGTCGCGCCCGGCCAGCGCCCGCTCCAGGGTCTCGACGGCCTGGGCCGGGGTGCGCGGCGCGTTGAGGTAGGTGACCCGCGCGTCCCCCCAGGGCAGCAGGGAGGCGTGGTGCTCGGTCTCGAAGACGAAGACCTGGCAGTCGGCCGGGAGCGCGGCGGCGAGCAGGTTCAGGGAGTCGGTGGTGGACCGCGTGAAGATCACCTGGTCCTCGGCGCGGCAGTCGAGGAACTCCGCGACGGTGACCCGGCTCTGCTCGAACAGGTCGGTGGAGAGCTGCGAGAGGTAGCCGGCGCCCCGGTGCACGCTGCCGTAGTAGGGGGCGTAGGCCGCCACGTCGTCCCAGACGCGCTGGAGGGCGGGGGCGCTGGCCGCGTAGTCGAGGGCGGCGTAGGTGACCTCGCCGCCGGTGACGAGCGGCACGGTGACGTCGCGGCCGAGGACGGGCAGCGGCTCGACACAGGCGGGGTCGACGGCGACGTCGGCGGCGGTGACGGCGGTGTTCAGGGATGCGGACATGGCGGAATCTCCCGGCAGGCAGGGCTGAATGGCTTCGGTGTGCCCGTACGCGGGTACGGCTCGGCGGCCGACCGGAGGGGTACGGGGATGACCTCGGAGCACGGGGAGGGCGTACACGGGTACGCGAAAGAAGACCCTGTTCCGAGGGGTGAAGAAGGGGCGGAGCCGCCCTATCGCATTCGCTTGCTCACGGAAACGCTCCTCGAGAGACCAGGATCCCTGGTGTCGAGGGATCCGCGCTTGCCGTAGACCTCACTGCCTACGGCCTGGTCATCACCCGGGGCACCCCGCCACGGAAGGAGGGTTGCCGGACAGCAAGCCGGGGCCTAAACGCTGTCACTCGTGACCTGGGCAGAATCCTGCCACACGATGCGTCGTGCGCAAGACCCCGGTCCGCATCGTGGACCGGGGTCGGCTGTTTCACGCCTTTCGGACGAGCCGCACTACGCGTTGCTGGCCGTCACCCAACGCTCCAGCGCGGCGCGCGCCGATCCCGAGTCGATGGACTGCGCCGCCCGGGTGATGCCGGCCGCGATCTGCTCCTCCAGCGAGCCGGTGCCCGGGTCCAGCGCCACCAGGGCGGCGGCCGAGTTCAGCAGGACGGCGTCGCGCACGGGGCCGGTCTCACCCGCGAGCAGGCGCCGGGCGACGTCGGCGTTGTACGAGGGGTCCTCGCCCCGCAGCGCGGACACGTCGACCACGTCGATCCCCACGTCGCGCGGGTCGAAGGGCAGCTCGGTGACCGATCCGTCCCGCACCCACCACACCCGGGAGGTGCCGGTGGTGGTCAGCTCGTCGAGGCCGTCGTCGCCCCGGAACACGAGCGCCGAGGAGCCGCGTTCGGCGAGGACGCCCGCGACGATGGGCGCCACCCGGGGGTCGGCCACGCCGGTCGCCTGGGCGCGGACGCGGGCCGGGTTGGTCAGCGGGCCGAGGAAGTTGAACAGGGTCCGGATGCCCAGCTCCTTGCGCGCCGCCGCCACGTGCCGCAGCGCGGGGTGGAACTTCACGGCGAAGCAGAAGGTGATGCCGGCCTCCTCGGCGACCTGCACCACGCGCGCGGGGGTGAGGTCGAGGTTGACGCCGAGCTTCTCCAGGACGTCCGAGGAGCCGCTCGCGGAGGAGGCGGCCCGGTTGCCGTGCTTGACGACCTTGGCGCCGGCGCCGGCCACCACGATCGCCGACATCGTGGAGATGTTCACCGTCTTGGCCCCGTCGCCGCCGGTTCCGACGATGTCCACCGTCCGGCCGGGCACCTCGATCAGGTTGGCGTGCTCGTACATGCTCCCGACGAGCCCGGCGATCTCCTCGACGGTCTCGCCCTTGGCCCGCAGCGCCACCACGAACCCGGCGATCTGGGCGTCGGTGGCCTCGCCGCGCATGATCGTGTCCATGGCCCAGGCGGTGTCCTCGGCGCGCAGGTCCCGGCCGGTCAGCAGGGCGTCGAGCACGCCCGGCCAACCGCGGGCCGCCACGCTGTCGCCGCCTGCCGGGGTCACAACGTCCATGGTCCGCTCCTGCGCTAGTGGGCCGCCCCGTGCTCGCCGCCCACGTCTGATGGGAAGGGTCTCAGCCTATCCAGCCGCGCAGGACGGCAAAGAGCCCCGTCCAGGGTCTGGACGGGGCTCTCGCCGTGGCGACACCAGGATTGACCGAAATCAATCCCTCATGCGGGTGCGGTCAAACGCTCACGCGGGATCAGTGGTGGCCGTGGCCACTCTGGATCTCCTTGTACTCCTCCACCGTGGGCTTCGGAATCTGGTTGTTCTCCGCGTAGAAGCCCTTGCTGAGCTTCGCGCGGAGCTTCTCCGCGGCCGTGAGCTTGCGCTCGACACCGTTCTCGTCGACCGTCGGGCCCAGCTCGATCGGCCGGTACTGCTCGTGCGCGGTGAGCGTGTGCAGCTGGGACTGCGGGAGCGGCTCGTGGACCTCGACGAACTCACCGTGCGGCAGGCGCTTGATGACACCGGTCTCGCGACCGTGCAGCACCTTGTCGTGGTCCCGGCGCTGAAGGCCGAGGCAGATCCGCTTGGTGACGATGAAGGCGAGGACCGGGACGACGAAGAAGCCGATCCGGACGAACCAGGTGATCGAGTTGATCGACAGGTGGAAGTACTGGGCGAACATGTCGTTGCCGCCGCCGATGAGGAGCACGATGTACTCCGCGATCCAGGCGACACCGAAGCCCGTACGGGTCGGGACGTTGCGCGGGCGGTCCAGGATGTGGTGCTCGCGCTTGTCCCCGGTGACCCAGGACTCGATGAACGGCCAGACGGCGATGGCGCCCAGCACCAGCGGGAAGAGCAGCAGCGGGATGAACACGCCCAGGACGAGGGTGTGGCCCCACAGGTTGATCTCCCAGCCCGGCATGGCTCGGATCAGGCCTTCCGGCATGCCCATGTACCAGTCGGGCTGCGCGCCGGTGGACACGTGGTCCGGGCGGTACGGGCCGAGCGCCCAGATCGGGTTGATCGAGGCGAGCGCCGCGATGGCCGCGATGACACCGAAGACCAGGAAGAAGAAGCCTCCGGCCTTGGCCATGTAGACCGGCAGCAGCGGCATGCCGACGACGTTCTTGTTCGTCTTGCCGGGGCCGGCGTACTGGGTGTGCTTGTGGAACACGACCAGGATCAGGTGGGCCACCAACAGGCCCATCATGATGCCGGGCAGCAGCAGGATGTGGACCGAGTAGAACCGCGCGACGAAGTCGCCGCCCGGGAACTCCCCGCCGAAGAGGAACATCGACAGGTAGGTGCCCACGACCGGGACCGACAGGATGGCGCCCTGCATGAAGCGGACACCGGTACCCGAGAGCAGGTCGTCCGGCAGCGAGTAACCGGTGAAACCGGTGAACATGCCGAGGACCAGCAGCAGGAAGCCGAAGATCCAGTTGACCTCGCGGGGCTTGCGGAACGCACCCGTGAAGAAGACGCGCATCATGTGCACGACCATGGCCGCGACGAAGATCAGCGCCGCCCAGTGGTGGATCTGCCGGATGAGCAGACCGCCGCGGACGTCGAAGCTGATGTCCAGGGTCGAGGCGAAGGCCTCGGACATCTGGACGCCCTGCATCGGCACGTACGAGCCGTGGTACACGACCTCGTTCATGCTCGGGTGGAAGAACAGCGTCAGGTACACACCCGTGAGGATGATGATGACGAAGGCGTAGAGGCAGATCTCACCCAGCATGAAGGACCAGTGGTCCGGGAAGATCTTGCGCATGTTCGCCTTGGCGAGGCCGTAGATGCCCAGGCGACCGTCCGCCCAGTCCGCTACGCGCTCGCCGGCGGGCGCTTTGCGCGCGCTGGTGTCAGTGGTGGCAGTGCTCATCCGCGCTCCCAGAAAGCAGGACCGACGGGCTCTTCGAAGTCGCCGAGCGCCTCGAGGAAACCTTCGTCATTGACGCCGATCCGCAGCTGCGGAAGCGCGTGACCAGCCGGGCCGAAGATGACTCGGGCGCCGTCGGAGAGGTCGAAGGTGGACTGGTGGCACGGGCAGAGCACGTGGTGCGTCTGCTGCTCGTACAGGCTGATCGGGCAGCCGACGTGGGTGCAGATCTTGGAGTAGGCGACGATCCCGTCGTGGGACCACTCCAGCTCCTGCTTGTCCTTGATGTCGTCCGGCTGGATGCGGACGATCATCAGGGCGGCCTTGGCGATCTGGGTCTGGAAGTCGTGCTGCTCCTCCTCCAGGCCTTCCGGCCGGGCGAAGGTGAGCGAACCGACGATGACGTCCTCGGGACGCAGCGGCTCGTTCGTGTTGTCGTTGATGAGCAGCTTGCCCTTGGCCCACATGGTCTTGCGGAGCTTGTCCTCGGGCAGCGGGCCCAGGTCGCGCATCAGGATGACGCCGGAGAGCGGCAGCAGGGCCAGCGCGCCGAACATCGTGTTGCGGATCAGCTTGCGTCGACCGATGTCGGACTCGCGCGCGCCGTCGGCGAAGTCCGCGAGGACCTTCGCCTTGACCTCCGGCGGGGAGGCGATGGCGTGCCGCTCGTCGGCGACCTCGACGTCGGACATCAGGGTGCGGGCCCAGTGGACCGCGCCCGCGCCGATGCAGAAGAGGGCCACGCCCAGGGTCAGACCCAGGGCGAAGTTCAGGCCGCTCACCTTCCCGACGGGGAAGATGTAGACGATCTTGTCGATCGGGATGGCCACGTACGAGGCGATGAAGCCGATCGTGGCCAGCATCGACAGCGTGAACAGCATCGCGACCGTACGCTCGGACCGCTTGGCGGCCCGCTCGTCGATGTCCTGGATGCGCGGCTTGTGGACCGGAAGGCCCGGGTCGGCGAACGGATCGTCCGCGACCGCTACGCCACCGTGGTGCGCGTCGCCCTGCTCGCTCGGCAGGTGCTTCTCTTCGGGAATGTCTTGGCTACTCATGACTTCTTGGCCTTAGCGGTGTGGGCCGCGACCCAGACGGCGACAGCGATCAACGCACCCAGACCGAAGATCCAGCCGAACAGACCCTCGGACACGGGGCCGAGGCCACCGAGCTTGAGACCACCGGGGCTGTTCGACTTCTCGCCGTTCACGTTCTGGAGGTACGCGATGATGTCCTTCTTCTGCTTCTCCGGCATGGTGCTGTCCGGGAAGGAGGGCATGTTCTGCGGGCCGGTGAGCATGGCCTCGTAGATGTGCTTCGGCTCGACGCCCTCAAGGTTGGGGGCGTACTTGCCGTGCGTCAGGGCGCCGCCCTCGCCGGTGAAGTTGTGGCACTGCGCGCAGTTGTTGCGGAACAGTTCACCACCCTTGGCGATGTCGGCCCCTGCCGGGTCGTACTGCTTCTCGGTCGGCGTGATCGGGCCGGCGCCGAGAGACGAGATGTACGCGGCCAGCTGGTCGATCTGGGCCTGCGAGTAGATCACGGGCTTCTTCGGCACCTGGGCGCCGGGCTGCTGGGCGGGCATGCGGCCCGTGCTCACCTGGAAGTCGACGGCCGCGGAGCCGACGCCGACCAGGCTCGGGCCGTCAGAGGAACCCTGACCGCCGGTTCCGTGGCAGCTTGCGCAGCCCACGGCGTAGAGCTTCTTGCCCTCCTCGATGGCGAGGGACTGGGCGGTTTCATCGGCCTGCGCCTTGCCCGCGGGGGCAAAGGCGGCGTAAAGCCCCCCAGTGGCCGCCAGCGCGAAGAGTAGAACGACGACCGCCGCCAGCGGATGGCGTCGTCGTGCGGAGAGCTTTTTCACGGATTACCCCGGTGTCAGGATCTTCTGCGTCGGTGTTTCTGGATGGAGTGCCGGGTCGGGCCCGGCGACGTGTTCGCTACTTGATCAGGTAGATCGTCGCGAAGAGGCCGATCCAGACGACATCGACGAAGTGCCAGTAGTAGGACACGACGATGGCCGACGTGGCCTGTTCGTGGGTGAACCTCTTGGCCGCGTACGTCCGGCCGAGGACCAGCAGGAAGGCGATGAGACCGCCCGTCACGTGCATGCCGTGGAAGCCGGTGGTCAGGTAGAACACCGATCCGTACGGGCCGGACGAGAGAGACATGCCCTCGTGCTTGACCAGCTCGGTGTACTCGAACACCTGGCCGCCAATGAAGATCGCACCCATGACGAACGTGATGATGAACCACGTCCGGAGCTTCTTCACGTCACCGCGCTCGGCTGCGAACACGCCGAGCTGGCAGGTGAGCGAGGAGAGCACCAGGATCGTTGTGTTCGTCGCCGAGAAGGGCAGATTCAAGGCCGAGGCCTGTTCTGTCCAGTACTCGGCACCCGTCACTGATCGCAGGGTGAAGTACATCGCGAAGAGGGCCGCGAAGAACATCAGCTCGGAACTCAACCAGATGATGGTTCCGACGCTGACGAGGTTCGGCCGGTTGACCGTCGGGTGCGCGTGCCCGGTATCTACTGTCGTTGCTGTCGCCACGACCGACATTATGTCGGTCGCTTATCCCGCCCTCACCCCGGGGGGTGCCGTTCGGAGTGTCAGGGGCGTGTGCAAGGCCCGAACGGCCCATCAGATCGGGTGGTGGACGGGTACTCGCGAGGCTGTGCGAACCGATGTTGACACCGGGTCGGACGGAGTAGCATCCCGCGCAACATCAACGTGATTCACGGGACACGTGGAGGAACGAAATGCGGGCGACTGCGCGAGTTCTGGTCTACAGCGACGACGCGGGCACCCGGGAGCAGGTGCGGCTGGCCGCCGGACGCAGGCCGGCCGCGGACCTGCCGCCGGTGGAGTTCCTGGAGTGCGCGACCCTTCCGGCGGTCCTGTCCGCCCTGGACGCGGGCGGCATCGACGTGTGCGTGCTGGACGGGGAGGCCGTCCCCGCCGGGGGCATGGGTGTGTGCCGGCAGATCAAGGACGAGATCTTCCGCTGCCCGCCGGTCCTGCTGCTCATGGGGCGCCCCCAGGACGCCTGGCTGGCCACCTGGAGCCGCGCGGACGCCGCAGTGACCCTCCCGGTGGACCCGGTGGACTTCCCGGAGGTCCTGGCGGGCCTGCTGCGGCCTCGGCTGGCCCTGGACGCGTAAAGGTGCGGGACGAAGGAGAAGCGGCCCACGGGAGCCCGTACGGGCTCCCGTGGGCCGATCGAGGGCCTCTTTCGGGGGGTTCCGCGCGCCCGCGCGCGCCGGTTCAGACCTGCGGGCGGAGTCGGGCCTGGTCGACGGGGCTGCGACCGTCCTGCGTGCCCTTGAGGAGGGCGCTGCCCTCGCGCCACTCCTTCCACTCCATGTTCCAGTCGCCGAAGCCGTTCCCGAAGGTGTCCATGTCGTCGCCGATGCTGTTGATCACCTTGACGACGTCGCCCTCGGTGATGTTCTCGTAGAACCAGGCGGCGTTGCCCGTGCTCATGCCGGTGCAGCCGTGGCTGACGTTCTCGTAGCCCTGGGAGCCGACGGACCACGGGGCCGCGTGCACGTATTCACCACTCCAGGTGACGCGCGTCGCGTAGTAGACGGGCAGGTTGTAGTACTCGCTGCCGCCGATGCCGACGGTGTCGCCGCGCATCTGGACGAAGTACTGCTTGCCCAGGACCACTTTGATCCCGTTTCGGGTGGAGAAGCCCGGCTTTCCGGTGGTCACCGGAATGGTGTTGATCACTTCTCCGTTGCGCCGGAAGGTCAGGTAGTGCGAGGAGGCGTCGGTGGTGACCTCGACGCGGTCGCCGATCTCCAGCTTCAGCGGCTTGGCCGCGGCGCCGTAGAGGTCGTCGGTGATCCGGACGCCCTCCAGGTTGCTCCGTACGGACACGGTGGTGTTGGCCGGCCAGTACTCCTTGGGTCTGAAGTGCAGGTTCTTGTCGTCGACCCAGTGCCAGGCGCCCTCGACGCCCTCCGGTGTGTCGACGACCAGGCCGCGCTCGACCAGCGCGCGGGCGGCCTTGTCCTTGACGGGCTCGTTGAGTTCGGCCGTGATGGGCTGCCCGACGCCGTACTTGCCCTCCTCGGGCCCGAATTCGACCTGGAGGACCCCTTTGGAGGGTGTGGTGTCGAACGCCATCGTGCGCTGCCCCGGAGCGCCCCTCTCGTCCTCCGTGTTGACGGTGACGGTGTAGCGGACGCCGGCTGCCAGCGGGACCGTGCTGTGCCAGCGCTCGCCGGTGGCGGTGAGTTCGCCGGCCAGGCGGCGGCCGTGGGTGTCCACGACGGTGACGTCGGTGATCCGGCCGCCGCCGCTCTTCGCGGTGATCTCCAGCGGCCGGTTGTGGTCCACCGGTCGTCCGCCGGCTTTCTGGTTGAAGGCGACCTGCTCGCCCGCGTCAAACGGGCGGGCGGACAGCGGGTTCTCCTCTTCGGACCCACAGGCGGTGGCGCCGGCCCCGAGGGACGCGACCAGCAGGGAGCAGCCGATTACCGTCCAAAGACGCGGTGAGTGGTTCATGGGACTAACGCTATGAAGATATGACAATTACGGCGCGCGGGGTGACTGCAAACGAGGGGCCCGGACTCCTCTGTTCGAGGTGTCCGGGCCCCTGGTGTCGTGCGTGGGTGCCGCTTTGGCTACTGGTTCTGGTTCTCACCGCGGTAGTACTCGTACACCCAGCCCCACAGGCCGATCACGATGATCGGGGCCGAGAAGTACATGAGCCACCAGCCGAAGATGACGCCCATGAAGGCGAGCGCGCCACCGATGGCCAGCGAGAGCGGCTGCCAGCTGTGCGGGGAGAAGAACCCCAGCTCGCCCGCCTCGTCGGCGACGTCGGCCTCCAGGTTGTCCTGGGCCATCTCGTCGACGCGCTTGGCCGTGAAGGCCAGGTAGTAGCCGATCATGACGCTCAGGCCGAAGGCCAGGAAGAGCGCGGTGGTGCCTACGGGCTCCTTCGACCACACGCCGTACACGACGGCCATGATCAGGATGAAGAAGGAGAGCCAGAGGAACATCTTGCCCTGGATCTTCACTTGCCGGCCTCCTTGCCACCGGTGACGGCCTTGGTGCCGGCGCCGTGGTCCTCAAGGTGGTCGAGGGCCGCGATCTCCGGGTGGTGCAGGTCGAACGCCGGGGACTCGGAACGAATCCGCGGAAGGGTGAGGAAGTTGTGCCGCGGCGGCGGGCAGGAAGTCGCCCATTCGAGCGAACGGCCGTAGCCCCACGGGTCGTCGACCTCGACCTTCTTCCCGTACTTCGCCGTCTTCCAGACGTTGTACATGAAGGGCAGCATCGACAGGCCGAGCAGGAACGAGCTGATCGTGGAGATCGTGTTCAGCGCGGTGAAGCCGTCGGCCTCGAGGTAGTCGGCGTAACGACGCGCCATGCCCTCGGCGCCCAGCCAGTGCTGCACCAGGAAGGTGCCGTGGAAGCCGACGAACAGCGTCCAGAACGTGATCTTGCCGAGGCGCTCGTCCAGCATCTTGCCCGTGAACTTCGGCCACCAGAAGTGGAAGCCGGAGAACATCGCGAACACCACGGTGCCGAAGATCACGTAGTGGAAGTGCGCGACGACGAAGTACGAGTCCGAGACGTGGAAGTCCATCGGGGGCGAGGCCAGGATGACGCCGGTCAGACCACCGAAGGTGAAGGTGATCAGGAAGCCGACGGCCCAGAGCATCGGGGTCTCGAAGGACAACGAGCCCTTCCACATGGTGCCGATCCAGTTGAAGAACTTCACACCGGTCGGTACCGCGATCAGGAAGGTCATGAAGGAGAAGAACGGCAGCAGCACACCGCCGGTGACGTACATGTGGTGGGCCCACACCGTCACCGAGAGGCCGGCGATGGCGATCGTCGCGGCGATCAGGCCGATGTAACCGAACATCGGCTTGCGCGAGAAGACCGGGATGACCTCGGAGATGATGCCGAAGAAGGGCAAGGCGATGATGTACACCTCTGGGTGTCCGAAGAACCAGAAGAGGTGTTGCCACAGCAAGGCACCGCCGTTGGCCGCGTCGAAGACGTGCGCACCGAACTTCCGGTCGGCCTCCAGCGCGAAGAGCGCGGCGGCGAGGACCGGGAAGGCGAGCAGGACCAGAACACCGGTCAGCAGCACGTTCCAGGTGAAGATCGGCATGCGGAACATCGTCATGCCGGGCGCGCGCATGCAGATGATCGTGGTGATGAAGTTGACCGAGCCGAGGATCGTGCCGAAGCCGGAGAAGGCCAGACCCATGATCCACATGTCGGCGCCGATGCCCGGCGAACGCACCGCGTCCGACAGGGGCGAGTAGGCGAACCAACCGAAGTCGGCCGCGCCGTTCGGCGTCACGAAGCCGGCGACCGCGATGGTCGAGCCGAAGAGGTACAGCCAGTACGCGAACATGTTCAGCCGCGGGAACGCCACGTCGGGCGCGCCGATCTGCAGCGGCATGATCCAGTTCGCGAAGCCCGCGAAGAGCGGGGTGGCGAACATCAGCAGCATGATCGTGCCATGCATGGTGAACGCCTGGTTGAACTGCTCGTTCGACATGATCTGCGTACCCGGACGGGCCAGCTCGGCGCGCATGAAGAGCGCCATGATCCCGCCGATGATGAAGAACACGAACGACGTGATCAGGTACATCGTGCCGATGGTCTTGTGGTCGGTGGTGGTCAACCACTTCACGACGACATTGCCCGGCTGCTTGCGCCGTACCGGCAGCTCGTTCTCATACGAGTCGGCGGCGGCACCCTGAGATTCGTTGAGGATGCTCACAGTTTGTTCGTCTCCGAGTTCCGGGCCGGGTCGGTCTGCTTGATGCCGGCCGGCAGGAAGCCGGTCTGCCCCTTCTCGGCCAGTTCCTTCAGGTGCGCCTGGTACTTCTCCGGCGAGACGACCTTCACGTTGAAGAGCATCCGGGAGTGGTCGACACCACAGAGCTCGGCGCACTTGCCCATGAAGGTGCCCTCCTGGGAGGGGGTCACCTCGAAGACGTTGGTGTGGCCGGGGATGACGTCCTGCTTGAACAGGAAGGGAACCACCCAGAACGAGTGGATGACGTCATTGGACGAGAGGATGAAGCGGACCTTCTCGCCCTTGGGGAGCCAGAGGGTCGGACCCGGGTTGCCCGTCTGCGGGTTCCGGTCACCGGGGACGCCCTGGGTGTAGACGCCTTCGGCGCCCTTGGGGAAGTCCTTGGCGAAGCGGTCCGGGATGGAGGCGAGCTCCTTGGGGACCGGGACGGCCCCCTCCTTCTTCTCCTCGCCGACCGACGGGGCCGGCAGCTTCGGGGTCGCGGGGTCGCCGTCGACGTCCTCGATGTAGTTGAAGCCCCAGCTCCACTGGTAGCCGACCACGTTGATGGTGTGGGCGGGCTTGGAGAGGGCGAGCAACTTCGACTCGTCACGCGCGGTGAAGTAGAAGAGCACCGAGACGATGATGAGCGGGACCACGGTGTACAGCGCCTCGATGGGCATGTTGTACCGGGTCTGCGCCGGAACCTCGATCTTCGTGCGGCTGCGCCGGTGGAAGATGACGCTCCACAGGATCAGGCCCCACACCAGGATGCCCGTGATCAGCGCGGCAGCCCAGGATCCCTGCCAGAGGGAGAGAATGCGCGGCGCCTCCTCAGTTACCGGAGTCGGCATTCCGAGGCGAGGGAAGTCTTTCCATGTATACGAGCAACCAGTGGCGGTCGCCAGGACCACGCCCGCAGTCAGCGCCTGGAGCAGCTTCCGCCGCATCGGGCGCCGCGGCGAGCGGTCGGAGCCGTAGGGACTCACGTAGCGCCTTCCCGAGAGTCTCGGCCCGCGTGGCTGGCCGCGGCCGTATTCGGGTCGGTCGCCGGCCCTGACGCAGGCAGGGGTTTGGATGTTTATGCGGACCAAACCCTACTGGACGCTATTTGGGGTCGCGCGGGGAGGGTGCCCAACGCGCCGCTACTGACCCCGAAGGGATGGATCCGCCGTCCGGGGGACGGGCCATCCGGCCCTGAATGGCGCACTCCGGCGGACAACTGACGGCCCCTGACCTCGGGCGTCCCCGGCCGCCGGTTAGCGTGGCCGGATGCCGTACTTCGACACCGCCTCAGCCGCCCCGCTGCACCCTGTGGCCCGTCAGGCGCTGCTGGCCGCCCTGGACGAGGGCTGGGCCGACCCGGCCCGGCTGTACCGGGAGGGCCGCCGCGCCCGGTTGCTGTTGGACGCGGCGCGCGAGGCCGCCGCCGAGGCGGTGGGCTGTCGCCCCGACGAGCTGGTGTTCACTCCTTCGGGGACGCACGCGGTTCACACGGGCCTCGCCGGAGCCCTGGCCGGACGCCGGCGGGTCGGCGGGCACCTGGTGGTGTCGGCGGTCGAACACAGTTCGGTACTGCACGCCGCCGAGGTGCACGCGGCCGGCGGCGGCACGGTCACCGAGGTGCCGGTCGACCGCTTCGGCGCGGTCAACCCGGCGGAGTACGCCGCCGTGCTCGGCCCGACCACGGCGCTGGCCTGTCTCCAGTCGGCCAATCACGAGGTGGGCACCGTCCAGCCGGTGGCGGAGGTCGCCGAGGTGTGCGGCGCGGCCGGGGTGCCGTTGCTGGTGGACGCGGCGCAGTCGCTGGCGTGGGGCCGGGTGGAGGGCGGGTGGTCGCTGCTCACCGCGAGCGCCCACAAGTGGGGTGGTCCGCCCGGGGTCGGGCTGTTGGCCGTCCGCAAGGGGGTCCGTTTCTCCCCCCAAGGGCCTTCGGACGAAAGGGAGTCGGGCCGCTCCCCCGGTTTCGTCAATCTGCCCGCGATCGTGGCGGCGGCCGCCTCGCTGCGGGCGGTGCGCGCCGAGGCCGATGTGGAGGCGGCCCGACTGCGGGTCCTGGTGGACCGGATCCGAAGGCGGGTGGCCCGGTTGGTGCCGGACGTGGAGGTGGTCGGCGACCCGGACCGGCGGTTGCCGCACCTGGTCACGTTCTCCTGCCTGTACGTCGACGGGGAGACCCTGCTGCACGAGCTGGACCGGGCGGGCTACTCGGTGTCCTCCGGCTCTTCCTGCACCAGTTCGACCCTGACGCCTTCGCACGTGCTGCGGGCCATGGGGGTGCTGTCGGAGGGGAACGTACGGGTGTCCCTGCCGCCCGGGACCACCGCCGACGACGTGAACGGCTTCCTGGAGGTCCTGCCGCGCGCGGTGGCCGACGTCCGGGAGAAGCTCGGGGTGAGCGAGCCGGAGCCGTGCGCGCCGGTCGCGGACGCGGTGCGCCTCGACGCCCTGGGGCTGCGCTGCCCCCAGCCGGTGATCGAACTGGCCCGGGCGATCGTGACGGTGCCGGTGGGCGGCACGGTGACGGTCGTGTCGGACGACGAGGTCGCCCGCCTGGACATCCCGGCGTGGTGCGCGATGCGCGGCCACGCCTACCTGGGCGAGACGGCGGCCGAGGTGGGCGTGGCGTACGCGGTCCGCCGGCTGCGCTGACCCGTGCGGCCGGGGACGTACGGCCGGGAGCGCGGCGGGAGTGCTCCCGCCGCGCCGTCGGGCTGCCTTACGCCGAGAGGTGGGACCGGACCTCGGCCGCGGCCTCGTCGCCGTACGCCTTGGTGAAGCGCTCCATGAAGTGCGCCCGCGCCAGCGTGTACTCCTGCGTGCCCAGCGTCTCGATGACCAGCGTGGCGAGCATGCAGCCCACCTGCGCCGCCCGCTCCAGGCCGACGCCCCAGCCCAGGCCCGTCAGGAAACCGGCGCGGAAGGCGTCGCCGACGCCCGTCGGGTCCACCTTGGCGGTCTCCTCGGGGCAGCCGACGACGATCGGCTCCTCGCCGACCCGGTCGATCCGCACGCCCTGGGAGCCCAGCGTCGTCACCCGGGTGCCGACCTTGGCCAGGATCTCCGCGTCGGTCCAGCCGGACTTCGACTCGATGAGGCCCTTCTCGTACTCGTTCGAGAAGAGGTACGTCGCGCCCTCCATCAGGGTGCGGATGTTGTCGCCGTCCATGCGGGCGATCTGCTGCGAGAAGTCGGCGGCGAAGGGGATCCCGCGCGTGCGGCACTCCTCGGTGTGGCGCAGCATCGCCTCGGGGTCGTCGGCGCCGATGAGGACGAGGTCCAGCCCGCCCACCCGGTCGGCGACGGCCTTCAGCTCGATCAGCCGGGCCTCGCTCATCGCGCCCGTGTAGAAGGAGCCGATCTGGTTGTGGTCGGCGTCCGTCGTGCAGACGAAGCGCGCGGTGTGCAGCACCTCGGAGATCCGCACGGACTCGGTGTCGACCCCGTTGCGGTCCAGCCACGCGCGGTACTCGTCGAAGTCCGAGCCGGCCGCGCCGACCAGGACGGGACGGCTGCCGAGCTGACCCATTCCGAAGCAGATGTTCGGGCCGACACCGCCCCGCCGTACGTCGAGGTTGTCCACGAGGAAGGAGAGGGAGACCGTGTGCAACTGGTCCGCGACCAGCTGATCGGCGAAACGGCCGGGGAAGGTCATGAGGTGGTCGGTGGCGATGGAGCCGGTGACTGCGATGCGCACGGCGTGGATGCTCCTGCGGAGGGCGGCAAGGGGGACATTCAAAACTACCCGGTCCCCGGCGCCAGGCCGACCGTACGAAACTACCCCGTAGTAGGCCTTTCTTCGCCCGCCGGGCCGGGCCTACGGTGCCCTCATGACCTACAGCGATGGCTTCGGGTACGCCGACCACAACGCCGAGATCCGTCCCGGTTTCGCACGACTGCTGGGCGACTGCGCCCGGATGGCCCCGCACTGGGCGGTCCCGGTGGGCCCGCGTCCGGACCGGGTGGCACCGTCCCAGATCCACGGCATCAGCGTCCCGCCCTCCTCGGCCCGACTGATCGCGTCCACCGCGGAGTACGGCGACTAGGGGATCCCTTTCGGCTCGTCCGGCCCCGGCCGCTCCCCGGGGGGAACCGGTTCCGCCCCTGTCCCGTCACACCCGCATCACGTACGACGGGACGAGTGAAGGAGCGATTCGGTGACCAGCGAAGAACCCGACACAGCACGCGCCACACGACGGCGGCCGGCCTGGGCCATCGGCTCGATCGCGGCCGCCGTCCTGCTCGCGGGTGGCGGTACGGCCTACTGGGCGTCGACGGCCCACGGCGACGGATCCGGCGCCGGGCGGACGAACGAGCGCACGGCCGCGGCGGCCCGCGAGGGCGGGACCCCGTCGGGGCCGGGGATCGCCCCCGGCGAGCCGGACCCGTCCGGCGGCGGGGTGACGTACCGCGCGGACGTGAAGTTGCCCGAGGCCCCGGCGAAGGCGCCGACGTTCGCCGCGTCGGGCGAGGTGACCTCCGAGGAAGTGGCGCGGCTGGCGAGCGCGTTGGGAGTGACCGGCGCGCCCCGGCTGTCGGGCGGGCAGTGGCTGGCCGGCGAGGGCGCCGACGGTTCCGGGCCCCGGCTGACGGTCGCCCTCAAGGCTCCCGGCACCTGGACGTTCAACCGCTTCCAGCCGGGCGGCGACAACGGCGCGGGTGGGGACGACTGCAAGCGCGGTCAGGACACCTGCGGGCCGGCCACCCTCCCGAAGGACCCGCAGGAGCCGCAGGGCTCCGCCGACGCGAAGCCGGTCTCCGAGGAGGCCGCCAAGGCCGCCGCGACCCCGGTGCTGGCCGCCGCGGGTCAGGCCGGCGCGAAGCTGGACGCCCGCCTCGCGCAGGGCTCGGCCCGGGTGGTGACGGCGGACCCGGTGATCGGGGACCTGCCGACGCAGGGCTGGTCCAGCAAGGTGAGCGTGGGTCCGGACTCCCGGGTGGTGACGGCGAGCGGCGAGCTGAAGACGCCGGTCCGGGCCGCCGAGCAGTCGGTGGTCGGGGCCGTCGAGGCGCTGGCCCGGCTGAACGCCGGGAAGTCGGGGTCGAACGGCGCGGTTACGGGCCCGAGCGGCTGCGCTACCTCGGTGCCGCTGACTCCGGACACCCCGGTCGGGGCGACCGACACGCTGCCCTGCAACCCGGAGCCGCGCCCGATGAAGCCGCCGCGGACGGAGACCGTACGGGGCGCCGTGCTCGGGTTGGCGCCCGGGACCGTCGACGGTACGCGGGGCCTGGTCCCGGCCTGGCACTTCGAGGTGGCCGGCAAGGACGGCGCGGCGGGCCACACGGTGGTCCAGCCGGCCTCGGCCGAGGAGAGCACCGCTCCGGCGCCGGTCCCTCCGACGGGTGGACGCACCGTGCCCGGGTTCTCGTACGCCGAGGCCGACCGGAAGCTGACCGTGAACTTCTGGGGCGGGGTGTGCAGCGCGTACGCCGTGGAGGCGCGCGAGGAGGGCGGGTCGGTACTGGTGAAGATCACCGACACCCCGAACAAGCCGGGCCAGAACTGCATCATGATCGCGGAGGAGATGTCCC
Source organism: Streptomyces sp. WM4235 (assembly GCF_001279725.1). Lineage (GTDB taxonomy): Bacteria > Actinomycetota > Actinomycetes > Streptomycetales > Streptomycetaceae > Streptomyces. The sequence goes on from NZ_LGDE01000024.1 coordinate 89,386, forward strand.
GGACGGTGACCCTCAAGGAGCCGCTCGGCGACCGGAAGGTGGTCGACGCGACCACGGGCAAGCCGCTCCCCCGCGGCTGAGCCGGAGGGATCCCGCCGCGGCGGGATCCCGACAGGCGAGCCCCGACATGCGAGAGGGCCCGCGCACCAGTCGTACTCGACCGGTGCGCGGGCCCTCGTCGTACAGGCTTAGCTGAACGAGTCGCCGCAGGCGCAGGAGCCGGTGGCGTTCGGGTTGTCGATGGTGAAGCCCTGCTTCTCGATGGTGTCGACGAAGTCGATGGAGGCCCCGTGGAGGTAGGGCGAGCTCATCCGGTCCGTGACGACCTTGACGCCGTCGAAGTCCTTGACGACGTCGCCGTCGAGGGAGCGCTCGTCGAAGAAGAGCTGGTAGCGCAGGCCCGAGCAGCCACCGGGCTGGACGGCCACGCGCAGCGCCAGGTCCTCACGGCCTTCCTGCTCCAGCAGGGTCTTGACCTTCACGGCGGCGGCGTCGGACAGGAGGATGCCGTCGCTCACAGTGGTCTTGTCGTCCTGTACGGACATCTGCATTCACTCCCGAAGTGGGCGGCTCCCCGCCGGAGGCTGGGGAAACGTCGGACTCTTGCCGTCGGTGGCAACCAGCGCGATGGCGGATTCATTCCGGGTCCCGCACCTTGTCTCGATATTCATGCTCGCACACCGGCACGGGGGGACGAACCTGACGGACGGGAGAGTTGCGGGGCGGGGCGAATTCGTCACATCGACGCTATCGGGCATCGTCAAACTGACGTGAAGCGGTTATGATAGATAACGTCAAATAGACGAGAAGTCGAAGCGCTTCCTCGGAAGTACCTAGTCGCAGAACAGAAAGGGTGCGTGTCGTGACCACCGCCCAGCCTTTGGACGTCCAGCCGACGCCCCTTGCCCTGCTGCTGCTCGGCCGCGAAGCCGACCCCAAGAGCGAGCGCGGGGTGGAGTGCCCCGGCGACCTGCCCTCGCCGTCGGACCCGAACCTGGTGGCCCGCGCCCGCGCGGCCAAGGAGAAGCTCGGGGACAAGGTCTTCATCCTCGGCCACCACTACCAGCGCGACGAGGTCATCGAGTTCGCGGACGTGACCGGCGACTCGTTCAAGCTGGCGAAGGACGCGGCCGCCAAGCCGGAGGCCGAGTACATCGTCTTCTGCGGCGTCCACTTCATGGCCGAGTCCGCGGACATCCTCACCTCCGACGACCAGAAGGTCGTCCTTCCCGACCTCGCGGCCGGCTGCTCGATGGCCGACATGGCCACCGCCGAGCAGGTCGCGGAGTGCTGGGACGTGCTGACCGAGGCCGGGATCGCGGGCGACACCGTGCCGGTCTCCTACATGAACTCCTCGGCCGACATCAAGGCCTTCACCGGCAAGCACGGCGGCACGATCTGCACGTCGTCCAACGCCAAGAAGGCCCTGGACTGGGCCTTCGAGCAAGGCGAGAAGGTGCTCTTCCTGCCCGACCAGCACCTCGGGCGCAACACCGCGGTCCGCGACATGGGCATGTCGTTGGACGACTGCGTGCTCTACAACCCGCACAAGCCCAACGGCGGCCTGACCGTCGAGCAGCTGCGCGACGCCAAGATGATCCTGTGGCGCGGGCACTGCTCGGTGCACGGCCGGTTCTCGGTGGACTCCGTCAACGACGTCCGTGCCCGCATACCCGGCGTGAACGTCCTGGTCCACCCCGAGTGCAGGCACGAGGTGGTGGCGGCCGCGGACTACGTCGGTTCCACCGAGTACATCATCAAGGCGCTGGAGGCGGCCCCGGCCGGCTCCAAGTGGGCCATCGGCACCGAACTGAACCTGGTCCGCCGTCTGGCGAACCGTTTCGCCGCCGAGGACAAGGAGGTCGTCTTCCTCGACAAGACGGTCTGCTTCTGCTCGACGATGAACCGCATCGACCTGCCGCACCTGGTCTGGACCCTGGAATCCCTCGCCGAGGGCAACCTGGTCAACCGGATCGAGGTCGACAAGGAGACCGAGAGCTTCGCGAAGCTCGCCCTGGAGCGCATGCTCGCGCTTCCGTAGCGGTCCGCTCGAACGCGGGTCGTTTCGTACGCGTCGTTTCGTACACGTCGTTCGAGCACCAGGAAGGGGCGCCCGGCTTGCCGCCGGGCGCCCCTTCGCCGTTCCCGGGGCGGCCGCGGTCCCCGTACGCGTACGGGGACCGGGGCCCTGGGACGCGGTGGCGTCAGACCTTGACCGGGGCGTCGTCCTCGGTCGGGGCGGGGCTCGGGACCACCGAAAGGCGGGCCCGCTTCTTCGCCCGGCGGCGCTCCTTGAACAGCTCGACCATCGTGTAGAGGGTCGGCACGAGCAGCAGGGTCAGCAACGTCGAGCTGACCAGGCCGCCGATCACCACGACCGCGAGCGGCTGCGAGATGAAGCCGCCCTCGCCGGTGACGCCGAGCGCCATCGGGAGCAGCGCGAAGATCGTCGCGAGGGCGGTCATCAGGATCGGGCGGAGCCGGTGGCGGCCGCCCTCGATGACGGCCTCGACGACGCCGAGGCCCTGGGCGCGGTACTGGTTGACCAGGTCGATCAGGACGATCGCGTTGGTCACCACGATGCCGATGAGCATCAGCATGCCGATCATCGCCGGGACGCCCATGGGGGTGCCGGTGACGATGAGCAGGCCGAGCGCGCCGGTCGCCGCGAACGGCACGGACACCAGCAGGATCAGCGGCTGGACCAGCGAGCGGAAGGTCGCGACCAGCAGCATGAAGACGATCGCGATGGCGGCGAGCATGGCCAGGGCCAGGGAGGCGAAGGCGTCGTCCTGGTCCTCGGAGACGCCGCCGATCGAGGCCGTGGCGCCCGCGGGCAGGTCCAGCGCCTTGATCCTGCTCTGGAGCTCCGTGCTGACGGCGCCGGTGTTGTCGCCGACCGGCTTGGCCGTGATGGTGGCGGCGCGGGCGCCGTCGATCCGGGTCATCGCGACCGGGCCGGGGACCACCTTGACCTCGGCGATGTCACCGAGCTTGACCGGGCCGACGGGAAGGGCCTGGAGCTGGGCCAGGGTGGTGGCCGGCTGCGCCGACCGCACGAGGATGTCCCGCTCGGTGTCGTCCAGGACGGCCTTGCCCGCCGGGGTGCCCCGGACGGACTGCGCGACGATCGCGCCCAGCGCGGCCTGGTCCAGGCCCGCCTCGGCGGCCTTGGGGCCGGCGACCACCGAGATCCGGGGCACCGACTGCGAGAGGTCGCTCTGCACGTCGGTGACGTCCTTGAGCTTCGCCACCTCGGCCTGGACCTGCGCGGCGGCCTTGGCCAGCACGTCGGCGTCGCCGGCCTTGACGACCACGCTCAGGTTGGAGCTCCCGAAGCCGCCCGCGATGATGCGGGTGTCGCCGACGCCGTCGAGCGCGGCGAGCTCGGTCTCGATGCTCTTCTTGACGGACTCCGCCTTGCCGGAGTCCTCCAGCGTGACCTGGTACGAGGCCTGGTTGGAGCCCGTGCCGCCGCCGAAGGCCGCCATGAAGCCGGAGGAGCCGACGGTGACCTGGTAGTCCTTGACGCCGTCGACCGAGGCGAGGACCTGCTCGACCTTGCGGCTCGACGCGTCCGCGGCGGCCAGCGAGGTGCCGGGGGCCAGCTCCTGCTTGACCGTCAGGGTGTCCTGCTCGCCCTGGTCGAAGAAGTTGGTCTTCAGCAGCGGGGACATGGCGAAGGTGGCGACGAGGACCACGACGGCGATGGCCACGCTCGTCAGCCTGCGGCGGGTCGCGAAGCCCAGGACGCGCACGTAGAGGCGCTGGAGCCGGCTGCGGGCCTCCTTCTCCTCGGCGTCGCGGCGGGCCTTGTCCGGGTCCTGCGAGGTGCCCTTGGGGGCGCGCAGGAACCAGTACGACAGGACCGGGACCACCGTCAGCGAGACGAGCAGCGAGGCCAGCAGGGCCGCGGTGACGGTGAGTGAGAAGGAACCGAAGAGTTCGCCGATCATTCCGCCGACGAGGCCGATCGGCAGGAAGACGGCGACGGTGGTCAGCGTGGACGAGGTGACCGCGCCGGCCACCTCCTTGACGGCGGTGATGATCGCTGCCTCGCGCTCCTCGCCGTAGCCGAGGTGCCGCTTGATGTTCTCCAGGACCACGATCGAGTCGTCGACGACGCGGCCGATGGCGATGGTGAGGGCGCCCAGGGTCAGCATGTTGAGCGACAGGTCGCGGGTCCACAGCACGATCAGCGCGAGGACCACGGACAGCGGAATGGAGACCGCGGTGACCAGGGTCGAGCGCAGGGAGCCGAGGAAGACCAGGATCACGATCACCGCGAAGAGCAGGCCGAGCAGGCCCTCGGTGGTGAGGCTGGAGATGGACTTGGCGACGGCCGGGCCTTGGTCGGTGACCACGGCGAGGGCGGCACCGGAGCCGAGGGTGGAACGCAGCTCGGGCAGTTTGTCCTTGACGGCGTCGGAGATCGCGACGGCGCTGCCGTCCTTGTCCATGGTCAGGACGAGGGCGAGGCTGGGCTTGCCGTTGGTACGGGTGATGGAGACGGCCTGGGCGGGTTCCTGCTTCACCGCGGCCACGTCGCCGAGACGGGCGGCCGGCTTGCCGGGGCCGGGGCTCAGTCGCAGGTCCTCCAACTGGGCGAGGGAGGTGTAGCCGGCGCCCACGCGGACGGTGCGGTTCTTGCCCTCCTCGTCGAAGGAGCCGGCCGGCATCGTGGCGCCGCCGGCCTGGAGGCCCTTGTTCAGCGCGGCCGCGTCGAGGCCGGCGGCCGCGAGCTTCGCGTTGTCGGGGGTGACGGTGACCTGGAGGTCCCGTACCCCGTCCACGGTGACCTGGCCGACGCCCTCGATGTCCGAGAGGACGGGGACCACCGAGGCCTCCAGCTGGTCCGCGAGGGCCTGCTGGTCCTTGTCCGAGGTGACGGCGAGGATGACGGTCGGGATGTCGTCGGTGGAACCGGCCACCACCTGCGGGTCCACCTCGGCGGGCAGCCGGACGCGGGCCCGGTTGACGGCCTGCTGGACGTCGGCGACGAGCTGCTTGGTGCCGCTGTCGCCGTAGTCGAAGGTCGCCATGACGAGGGCGTTGCCCTCACTGGCGGTGGAGGTGATGCCGGTGATGCCGTCGACGCCCTTGAGGGTGCTTTCGATCGGCTCGATGACCTGCTTCTCCACCACGTCGGGCGAGGCGCCCTGGTAGGGCGCGAGCACGGACACCATCGGCAGTTCGATGGACGGCAGCAGTTGCTGCTTGAGCTGCGGGACGGCTATGGCGCCGAAGAGGAGCGCGATGATCGACACGAGGCCGATCAGTGCTCTCTGGGCCAGGCTGAAGCGGGACAGCCACGACATGGTGGATGATCTCTCATTCGGTGACGGCGGCGAGGTGACACCGTCAGGGACAAGCGAGGGCCCCTCAGCCTTTCGCACCCGGGGGCGCCGCTTCGTCGCCCCCAGGTGCCGTACTTACGCGCGGCATACCGCGCCCGCAGTACGCCGCACTACTGCGCCGCCCCGAACTACCGCGCGCCGTCGGCGCGGGGCCGCACCAGGCCCGATTCGTACGCGACGACCACCAGTTGGGCCCGGTCGCGGGCGCCCAGCTTGGCCATGGCCCGGTTGACGTGGGTCTTGACGGTGAGCGGGCTGACCTCCAGGCGGCCGGCGATGCCGTCGTTGGACAGGCCCGCCGCGACGAGTACGAGGACCTCGCGCTCGCGCACGGTCAGCGTGGCGAGGCGGGCGGCGTGCGCGGAGCCGTCGGCGGGGACGTCCGGGTGGCCGCCCTGCGCGAGGAAGGTGGCGATGAGCCCCTTGGTGGCGGCCGGGGAGAGCAGGGCCTCGCCGGCGGCGGCGACCCGGATCGCGTTGAGCAGCTCGTCCGGTTCGGCGCCCTTGCCGAGGAAGCCGGAGGCACCGGCGCGCAGGGCCTGGACCACGTACTCGTCCACCTCGAAGGTGGTCAACATGACGACGCGCACGTCGCGCAGTTCCGGGTCGGCGCTGATCATGCGGGTGGCGGCCAGCCCGTCGGTGCCCGGCATCCGGATGTCCATCAGGACCACGTCGGCCCGTCGTTCGCCGGCGAGGGCGTAGGCCTGGGCCCCGTCGGAGGCCTCGCCGACGACCTCCATGTCTGCCTCGGAGTCGACGAGCACCTTGAACGCGCTGCGCAGCAGCGCCTGATCGTCGGCGAGCAGCACCCTGATGGGCCCGCCGCCCGGCATCCCTGTCACCGTGTCGTCCACCCCCCGAGGGTACGTCCCCAAGATCCCGGCCCGGTGGCGGGGCGGCGCCGCGTGCGTCCCCCGCACGGTGCTCCGCGGGGGTCAGCCCAGGGCCAGGACCACGAGGACCACGGTGGCCGAGACCTCGGACAGGGCGCCGAAGACGTCACCGGTGACCCCGTCGAAGCGGCTCACGCAGCGGCGCAGGAGCAGTTCGGCGACGGGCAGGGCGACGAGTACCGCCGCCGCGTGCTGAACCGCGGCGGGCAGCCCCAGCGGGAGGGCCGCGGCCGTGCAGGCCGTCACGGTGAGGGCGGTGACGAGGACGGCCGAGCGGATGGGGACCACGCTCGCGACCGCCGCGCCCAGGCCTCCGGGTCGGGCGGCCGGTACGCCGTCGCGGGCGGCCAGGGTCATGGCGAGTCGCGCGGTGACGGCGGCGAGGACGGTGGCGAGGGCGCCCCGTACCCAACTGTCGGCGTACACGTTCGCCAGCGCCGCCACCTGCACCAGGAAGACCACCAGCAGGGCGATCACCCCGAAGGGACCGATGTCGGACTGCTTCATGATCCGCAGCGCCTCTTCGGCGGGCTTGGCGCTCCCCAGCCCGTCGACCGTGTCGGCGAGTCCGTCGAGGTGCAGCCCCCGGGTCAGCGCGGCCGGCACGGCGACGGTGACGGCGGCGGCCAGCAGCGGCCCACCGCCGAGGACCAGCAGAAGCACTCCGGGGACGGCCGCGAGCAGACCCACGGCGAGTCCGGCGAGCGGCGCGCAGGCCATCCCGGTACGGGCGGCCGGCCGGTCCCACCGGGTGATGCGGGCGGGCAGCACGGTGAGGGTGCCGAACGCGAAGCGGACCCCGTCGACGAGCGGGGCGCGCTCGGGCGGCGGCGACTGCGGCGGATCTTCGAACGAATCTTTCATCGGCGCGAACGCTACCCCGCCACCGCCGGGGTTGAATTGCGCATTACCCGCCACGGTGGAAGGTGGTGTCATGGGTCACTGGTGGTACCGCAACATCCTGGAGCCGGGCAAGCTCCCGCTGCTGCTCGCCCTGCTGTCGTTCGTCCTGTCGTTCCTGATCACCCGGGTGATCACCCGCCTGATCCGGGCGGGGCGGGGGCCGTTCAAGAACGTCACGCCGGGCGGCATGCACATCCATCACGTCGTACCGGGCGTGATCCTGGTGATCATCGGTGGTTTCGGTGCGATCAGCAGCGGTCGGGAGGGCTTCGGATCGCTGCTCTCCGCCGTGCTCTTCGGGATCGGCGCCGGGCTGGTGCTGGACGAGTTCGCGCTGATCCTGCACCTGGACGACGTGTACTGGAGCGAGGACGGCCGCAAGAGCGTGGAGATCGTGGTCCTGACCGCCGCGCTGGTGGCGCTGATGCTCGGCGGGTTCCTGCCGTTCGGGGTCAACGACCTCACCCCCGAGGAACGGCAGAGCCGCGGAGTGGTCATGATGAACATGGCCGGCAACTTCTGCCTGGCGTTGGTCGCGCTGTGGAAGGGCAAGGCGCGCACGGCGATCTTCGGCACGGTCGTGCCGTTCGTCGCGCTGATCGGCGCGGTCCGCCTCGCCCGGCCCGGTTCCCCCTATGCGAAGCGCTTCTACGCGAACCGTCCGAAGGCGCGCGCCAAGGCGGGGCTGCGCGCCTTCCATCACGACCGGCGCTGGGCCTCGCCGCGCCGCAGGTTCGAGAACTTCATCGGCGGAACGCCGGACCCGGAGCGGGTCTCGCTGGAGAAGGGCCCGGACTGACGGGCGGACCGCCGGTGCCCCCGGGGATCAGCCCGGGATCAGGCCGTCGTCGCTGAGCATCTCCCTGACCTCGTCCAGGCTCGCGCCGGGCGCCGGGAGGATCAGCTCGGACGGCTCCAGGGCCTCGTCCGGCAGGGGCTCGCCGAGTCTGCGGACCGCGTCGAGGAGCGCGGCCAGCGTGCGCCGGAACCCCTCGCCGTCACCGGACTCCATCTCGGCGAGCAGTTCGTCGTCGAGCTTGTTCAGCTCGACGAAGTGGCTGTCGGCCAGTTCCCACTGGCCCTCCCCCATGATGCGAACAATCATGACGGGCCCGTCCTACTGCTTGTCGAACCGGTGCGGGGTCTGGGTGGGCTGGGTGGCGCCCGGGGCGCCGCCCTCGATGGCCTGCTGCCGGTCGGCCGGGCCGCCCGCCAGTTCGGCCTTCATCCGCTGGAGCTCCAGCTCCACGTCCGAGCCGCCGGAGAGGCGGTCCAGCTCGGCCTGGATGTCGTCCTTGGAGCCGAGGCCACTGCGGTCGTCCAGGGCGCCGGAGGCCAGCAGCTCGTCGATCGCGCCGGCGCGGGCCTGGAGCTGGGCCGTCTTGTCCTCGGCCCGCTGGATGGCGAGGCCGACGTCGCTCATCTCCTCCGAGATGCCGGAGAAGGACTCCGCGATCCGGGTCTGCGCCTGGGCCGCGGTGTAGGTGGCCTTGATGGTCTCCTTCTTCGTGCGGAAGGCGTCCACCTTGGCCTGGAGGCGCTGGGCGGCGAGGGTCAGCTTCTCCTCCTCGCCCTGGAGGGTCTGGTGCTGCACCTCCAGGTCGCTGACCTGCTGCTGGAGCGACGCGCGCCGGGACAGGGCCTCGCGGGCCAGGTCCTCGCGGCCGAGGGCCAGCGCCTTGCGGCCCTGGTCCTCCAGCTTGGTGGACTGGCCCTGGAGCTGGTTCAGCTGCAGTTCCAGGCGCTTGCGGGAGGTCGCGACGTCGGCGACACCGCGGCGTACCTTCTGCAGCAGTTCCAGCTGCTTCTGGTACGAGTAGTCGAGGGTTTCGCGCGGGTCCTCGGCCCGGTCAAGGGCCTTGTTCGCCTTCGCGCGGAAGATCATCCCCATACGCTTCATGACACCGCTCATGGGCTTCGCGCGCCCCCTTCTAGACGGACCTCGCTCAAGGTCACCAACAGAACCCACAGTACGGGCCCTGTCTCCATTACCGCACTGTTCGAGAACGAATGCGCTCCTCCTCCAGGACGACTACGCCGCCGCCGTGTCAGGCGTAAGGAGTAGGTGGTCCCAGGAGATCCCCGGAGGGGCCCGCCCGTCACAAGAACCCTGCACAAGTGAAGACGCCCGCCGTTGCCGGATCGTTCCCCACCGAGGTGGGGAGCGTGCCCTTGACCACGTAGGCTTGGTTTCGTGTTTGGTAGCCGTTCCTCCAAGGAAGAAAAGGCCCCCGCCACCGACAAGGTGAGCGCCGACCTTTCGCAGCCCCGTGACCCCCAGGCCCCGAAGGGCCGCCCGACGCCGAAGCGTGCTGTGGCCCAGTCGCAGCGCAAGGCAGTGGTGGCCTCGACCGGCAATCGGAAGGAGGACGCCAAGCGGGCCCGTGAGCGCCGTCGCGTGGAGATGGCGAAGCAGCGCGAGGCCCTCGCCAACGGCGACGAGCGCTACCTGCCCGCCCGCGACAAGGGCCCCGTCCGCCGCTTCGTCCGCGACTTCGTGGACTCTCGCTTCTCGGTCGCCGAGATGTTCCTGCCGCTGGCGGTGATCATCCTCGTGCTGAGCATGGTGCGGGTCGAGCGGCTCCAGAGCATCGCGCTGGTGCTGTGGATGGGTGTGATCGCGCTGATCCTCCTCGACTCCATCGGCATGTTCATCCGTCTGCGCAAGGCCGTCAACGAGCGGTTCCCGGACGAGCCCAAGCGTGGCGCCGTCGCGTACGGCCTGATGCGCACGCTTCAGATGCGCCGGCTGCGCCTGCCGAAGCCGCAGGTCAAGCGCGGGGAACGGCCCTGAGCACAGCGACGCCCGCATCCGGGGCGTCGGGGGGCGACGTGGCCGACTTCTCCGGGGGATCCCGACTGTGGCTGGAGGGCCTGGGCGGACTGCGCAACGCGGTCCGGCAGGAACTCGTGGGCCGCCAGGTCGACGAACAGATCGCGCACCGCTTCCCGGTCGGGCAGCGGCTGCGCGTCCTCGACGTGGGCATGGGCCAGGGCACCCAGGCCCTGCGCCTGGCGCGCGCAGGGCACAAGGTGACCGGCCTGGAGCAGGACCCCGACATGCTGGCGGTCGCCCGTGAGGCGCTGGCCGGCGAGCCGGCGGGCATTCGCGACCGGGTCCGGCTGATGGAGGGCGACGGCCGGGAGACCGGCGCGCACTTCGTGCCGGGCAGCTTCGACGTGGTGCTGTGCCACGGCGTCCTGATGTACGTACCGGAGCCGGACGCCATGCTGGCGGGGCTGGCCCGGATGCTCGCTCCGGGCGGGCTGCTGTCCCTGCTGGTCCGCAACGGCGACGCGCTCGCCATGCGACCGGGGCTCGGTGGCGATTGGAACGCCGCTCTGCGGGCGTTCGACACCGTCGACTACACGAACCGGTTGGGCCTGGACGTACGCGCCGACCGACTGGCGGGTCTGACGGCCACGCTCTCGGGGATCGGGGCTCCGCTCCAGGCCTGGTACGGGGTGCGGGTCTTCACCGACGGCACCGAGGCCGGGAACCACCTGCCGAACGAGGCGGAGATGGAACGGTTGCTCGCCGCCGAGGACCGGGCCGGACGCACCGACCCGTACCGCGCGGTGGCGGCGCTGTTGCACCTGTGCGGTGTGCGGGGCTGAGCCCGCACACCGCGGCGGCGGGCGCCGGTCAGGCGTCCAGGGCCTCGCGCAGGCTCATCGTGTACAGCTCGGTGCCCGTGTCGTCGGACAGCTTCACCTTCTCGGTGCCGCCCTCCAGCAGGTCCTTCCAGTACTCACCGATCCAGGACTCCGCGTCCCCCTGCGTGGTGAACTCCTCCGGCACCACCGACGGGGTCGTCTCGCTGCCCTCGGCCGTCTCGAACCGCCACGTCCACGCCATGTCCGCCTCCGTTGCTCGTCCGCTGTTCGCGCGTCGATCGTCCTTCGCGCACCCGCGTTGTTCGCCTTGAGTCTGCCCGCAGAGTAGCCGGGCGAGCACCACTCCCGCGGACGCGGGAGGATCATCGGGTGGAACTCACTCTGCTCGGTACCGGTACCCCCGAAGGACTGCCCCGACCCGGCTGTCCCTGCGCCGCCTGCGCGGTCTCCGTCGGCCCCCTCTCCAGGGCGGCGACGGCCGTGCTCGTGGACGGCGCGCTGCTGCTCGACCTGACCCCCGGGGCGGTGTTGGCCGGGGCCCGCGCGGGGCATTCGCTGGCCGGTGTGCGGCAGGTGCTGCTCACCCACCCGCACGACGGGCCCCCCGTCGAGCTGCCGCCGGGTCTGCCGGCGGCGGGGCGGGTGCCGGACGGGCAGGAACTGTCGGTGATCAGTGGTCACCGGGTGCGGGCGGTGCCGATGGACACGCCCGGCACCGGCTACGAGGTGACCGGGCCGGACGGCAGCCGGCTGCTGTACCTCCCGCCGGGCGGGGCGCCGGCCGGTCTGGGGTCCGGGCGCCCGGAGTCGGGGGGCTCGGCCGGGCAGCGTCCCTACGACGTGGTCCTCGCGGACGTGCTCGGCCGGCCGGAGGCGGTGGCGCGGCTGCGGGCGAGCGGCGCGCTGGGGCCGGCGACGGACCTGATCGCCGTGCACCTGGACCACGACACCCCGCCCGGGCGGGAGGCGGAGCGGCGGTGTGCGGCGGCCGGGGCGCGGCTGGTGCCGGACGGCACGACGGTGGCGGTCGGCGAGTACCACGCGGCGCCGGAACTGCCGCGGCGCACGCTGGTCCTGGGCGGCGCCCGGTCCGGCAAGTCGTACGAGGCGGAACGCCGGTTGGCGGGCTTCCCCGAGGTGGTCTACGTGGCCACGGGCGGTTCCCGCGACGGGGACGCGGAGTGGGCGCAGCGGGTGGGTCTGCACCGGGAGCGGCGGCCGTCGAGCTGGCGGACGGTGGAAACCTGCGCGCTGGTCCCGCTGTTGGAGAACGACGGCGGCCCGCCGCTGTTGATCGACTGCCTGGCGCTGTGGCTGACCGACGCGATGGACCGGGCCGGGGCCTGGGACGACGAGGCGTGGGCGGGCGGCGGGCAGCGGAAACTGCGCGAGTCGACCGAGGAGTTGGTGGCGGCGGTCCGCGCGACCCGTCGTCCGGTGGTGCTCGTCAGCAACGAGGTCGGCTCGGGAGTGGTCCCCGCGACGTCCTCCGGGCGACGTTTCCGTGACGAGTTGGGGCGGCTCAACAACGCGGTGGCGGCGCAGTGCGAGCACGTCCTGCTGGTCGTGGCCGGACAGGCGGTGGTACTGAAGGACTGACGTCGCCGGCGCCGGGTCGCCGCGGCGTCGAAATCGCGCCCGGCGCACCGACGGCGAGGCTCCGGGAGGGGCTTGGGGAGGGCCTCACCGGCTGTACGCTCTGGCAGATGACCACGCTGAATCTCGACGACTTCTCCGATCTGATCGAACGCCCCGACGGGGGCGTCCGGCGTGACGCCGAGGATCGCCGTGAGCGGCTGGCGGTGCCGCCCGGCGCGCTGGGCCGGCTCGACGAGCTCGGCGAGTGGCTCGCCGCCGCGCAGGGGCGGGTTCCGGTCGGGCAGATCGAACGGCCCCGCGTCGTGCTGTTCGCGGCCGACCACGGGATCGCCGCCGAGGGGGTCTCCGCGCGGACCGCGGGCACCGCGCACGAGCTGGTGCGGGGCGTGCTCGACGGGACCAGCCCGGTGGCCGTCCTGGCGGCCCGGTTCGGCGCGGGCGTACGGATCGTCGACACCGGCCTGGACTGCGATCCGGGGCTGCTCCCCGAGGAGATCGTGCGGCACCGGGTGCGGCGCGGCAGCGGGCGGATCGACGTCGAGGACGCGTTGACGGTCGAGGAGGCCGAGGCCGCGCTGCGGCTCGGGATGCGGGTCGCCGACGAGGAGGCCGACTCGGGAACCGATCTCGTCGTGCTCGGGGACCTCAGTGTCGGTGGCACCACGGTGGCCGCGACGCTGGTCGCCGCACTGTGCGGGACGGACGCCTCGGTCGTCACCGGTCGCGGGGGCGCCCCGATCGACGACCTGGCCTGGATGCGCAAGTGCGCGGCCATCCGCGACGCCCTGCGCCGGGCCCGTCCGGTCCTGGGCGACCAGGTGGCCCTGCTGGCGAAGGTCGGCGGCACGGACGTCGCCGCGATCACCGGCTTCCTGCTCCAGTGCGCGGTGCGCCGTACACCGGTCATCCTCGACGGGCTGGTCTCGGCGGCCTGCGGGTTGGTGGCCCAGAGGGCCGCGTTCCGGGCCCCGGACTGGTGGTTGGCCGGCCAGGCGAGCGGCGAACCCGGCCAGGCGAAGGCCTTGGACAGGATGGCGCTCAACCCCGTGCTCGACCACGGCGTCACTGTGGGCGAGGGAACAGGGGCCTTGCTGGCCCTCCCCCTCGTCCAGGCGGCCGCCGCACTCGCTGCGGAGCTGCCGGAACGAGCGGTGGAGGAGCCGACGGACTGAATTCACCGGGCGCCACGGGCCTGACCAGTCCGGGGCGCTCGATCCGCCCGTGGACGGTGACGCCCCATATCATCGCTTTCCATGGGAGAGGTCCGCTTGACCAGCGCAGATACCACAACGGCAGTAAACGGAAGAAAAGAGTCCGGCGGCGATCCCGCCGGCAGGGGGGAAACAGGCAAGGGGGATCCCGCGGCCAAGGCGGAGGCCCGCAGGGGCAGCAAACCGTCACGGCGCGGCGCCGCCTTCGCGATCTGGTACCTGCGCGTCGTCACCTTCGTGAACTTCCTCAGCGCGGTGTGGCTTTCGCTGGGGCAGGACCTGCGCCGGCACAACACCGCCGACTTCTACACCCCGTACCTGCTCACGGCGGGCTTCGCCTCGGGGCTGTTCTCGCTGATCCTCGCCGTCACCATGGGCCGCCGCAAACGGGCCGCCTGGATCCTGAACCTGGTGATCAGCGGCATGCTGCTGTTCGCCTTCGCCACGGCCGCCTTCGCCCCGTGCGTCGGCGGGGACTACGACTTCTGCTACCCGGAGTTCCGCGACCACGCGCAGAACTGGGTCTCGCTCGCCTTGACCGCGGCCTTCGTCGGCGCCCTGCTGCTGGGCCGCCACGAGTTCTACGCCAAGGGCGACCGGTCCAACCCCAAGCTGGCCACCGCCGTGGCCGCCGTCGGGCTGCTGCTGACCTCGCTGGTCGCGGCCCTGCTCGTCGGCGCCACCAACACCGACCCGGACCGGGCCGACGCCACCTTCCTCGCCCGCTGGAAGTACGGCGCGATGCGGCTGATCACCCTGGAGCCGAACGACCGGGCCTACGACGGGATCGCCACGCCGGCGTGGGTGGACGTCTTCGTCAACGTCATGTCGATGCTGCTGCTCCTCGCCGTGCTGTTCGCCGCGTTCCGCTCGCGCCGCGCCGTGGACCCGCTCACCCCCGAGGACGAGGACCGGCTGCGGGCCCTGCTCGCCAAGCAGGGCGACCGTGACTCGCTCGGCTACTTCGCGCTGCGCCGCGAGAAGTCCGTCATCTGGTCCCCCACCGGCAAGGCCGCCGTCACCTACCGCGTCGTCGGCGGCGTGTCCCTGGCCTCCGGCGACCCGATCGGCGACCCCGAGGCCTGGCCCGGCGCCATCGAGCCCTGGCTGGCCGAGGCCCGCGAGCACGGCTGGGTGCCGGCCGTCATGGGCGCGAGCGAGGAGGCCGGGCAGATCTACGCCCGGCACGGCCTGGACGCGCTGGAACTGGGCGACGAGGCCATCGTCGAGACCGCCGAGTTCACGCTGGAGGGCCGCGCCATGCGGACCGTCCGGCAGGCCTACAACCGGGTCAAGCGCGCCGGGTACACGGTGCGGATCCGCCGGCACTCCGACATCCCGACCGAGGAGATGGACGTACTCCTCGTCCGCGCCGACGACTGGCGCGACGGGGCGACCGAGCGCGGCTTCTCGATGGCACTGGGCCGGTTGGGCGATCCCGACGACGGCCAGTGCGTGATGCTGGAGTGCTTCGACGGCAACGGTGAACTGCGTGCCGTGCTGTCCTTCGTGCCGTGGGGACCCAAGGGTCTGTCGCTCGACCTGATGCGCCGCGACCGGGACTCGGAGAACGGTCTGATGGAGTTCATGGTCATCGAACTCCTGGAGCGGTCAAAGGAGATCGGCGTCACACAGGTCTCACTGAACTTCGCGATGTTCCGCTCCGTCTTCGAGCGGGGATCGAAGCTCGGCGCCGGTCCGGTGCTGCGGATGTGGCGCTCGTTGCTGAGCTTCTTCTCGCGCTGGTGGCAGATCGAGTCCCTCTACCGGGCCAACGCCAAATACCGGCCGATCTGGGAACCGCGGTTCATGCTCTTCGAGAAGAGTTCGGACCTGCTGCGGATCGGTGTCGCGGCGGGCCGGGCGGAGGGCTTCCTCGAAGCTCCCGGCCTGCCGAAGTGGATGCACCGCAGACACCTGGAGACCAAGCGTTGACGAACTCCTCACTGCGGCGGTTCGCCCGCCGCGAGTGGGGGCCCCTGTTCTGGACGATCCGGGACTCGCTCGCCCGCGAGAAGTGGCGGGCGATCCCGATGACCCTCGGCGCGGTCTGTCTGACCTCGGTCTTCCAGATCGTCCAGAACACCTCATGGGGCTTCCAGCCGGTGCAGGACCTCGGTTCGGTCAAGGCCGTCGACCCGCTCTGGCTGGCGCTGTTGCGCACGCCCCTGTCCCTGTTCGTACCGGCGCTCGACCTGCCGGTGTGGGGGGCGCTCGCGCAGATCCTGCTGGTCTTCGGGATCTCGGAGATCTGCGTCGGCTGGTGGCGCACCCTGGTGGTCGGCTACGTGGCCACCCTCGCCGGCACCACGTACGCCCGGATCGGTCTCTCGCTGGGCCCCGACCACCCCTTCGGTCTGCCGGTGTCCGACCGCGTCGTCAACGACACCGGGCCGTCGGCGGCGGTCGTGGGACTCGCGATCTACGTCTGCTGGCGCTACCGCGCCCACCTCACCGGCGCCCTGGTGATCCTGGTGATGATCGGCGAGGTGCTGATCAAGGACAATCTGGCGGGCAAGGAGCACCTGGCCGCCATCGCCGCCGTCATGGTGGTGTGCGTGCTGCGCGCGAAGTGGGGGCCGCGGCGCTCCCGGGCCCCGCTGGGGCAACGCCCGCCGCCCGCGTCGAGCGCACCGCCGGGGGCGTGACGCCTCCGCCTCCGTCCTGCGCCTCGCGGGCAGGCCGTACCGTAACGGGGTGACGACACACCTCGGGCCCTTCGCCCCCACCCGGCAGTGGATGCGGGCCCATCCGCTCGCCACCGACGCCGTGCTCGCGCTCGGGGCGCTCGTCTCCATGGTCGTCGGATCGTTCGCCGATCCCCGCGGGCCGCACGGGCCCACCTTCGGCACCCGCACCCCCGACCCCTTCTCGCTCCTGCTGATGCTCCTGGGCGCCGCCGCCCTCGTGTTCCGGCGCCGGCACACCCGTGCCGTGCTCGCCGTGACCTGCGCGCTGTCCCTGCTGGAGCTGACCACCGGGGAGCCCCGGGCACCCGTCGTGATGTGCGCGGTGATCGCCCTGTACACGCTGGCCGCCCGCACCGACCGGCCCACCACCTGGCGGATCGGGCTGCTCACCATGACGGGGCTGACCGGCGTCGCCATGCTGGCGGGACCACTGCCCTGGTACGCGCAGGAGAACCTCGGGATCTTCGCCTGGACCGGCATGGCCGCCGCCGCCGGCGACGCCGTGCGCAGTCGACGCGCCTTCGTCGACGCCATCCGGGAACGGGCCGAGCGAGCCGAGCGGACCCGTGACGAGGAGGCCAGGCGCCGGGTCGCCGAGGAGCGGCTGCGGATCGCCCGGGACCTGCACGACGTGGTCGCCCACCACATCGCCCTCGTCAACGTGCAGGCGGGGGTGGCCGCGCACGTGATGGACAAGCGCCCCGACCAGGCCAAGGAGGCGCTGGCCCACGTACGGGACGCCAGCCGCTCGGCGTTGAACGAGCTCCGTGCCACGGTCGGGCTGCTGCGCCAGTCCGGCGACCCGGAGGCGCCGACCGAGCCCGCGCCGGGGCTGGCCGTGCTGGACGAGCTGACGGACACCTTCCGGCACGCCGGGCTGCCGGTCGAGGTCATCGTGCAGTTGGGGCGGGACGATTCCGCGCTGCCGGCCGCCGTGGACCTGGCCGCGTACCGGGTGATCCAGGAGGCGCTGACCAACGTGCGCAAGCACGCGGGCCCGGGAGCCAGCGCCGAGGTGAGCGTGGTCCGGGTCGGGGCCTCGGTGGAGGTGACCGTCCTCGACGACGGGGGCACCTCCGCCGACCCGGCCCCGGAACCGGCCGATCCGGGTGGCGGCCACGGGCTGCTCGGGATGCGCGAGCGGGCGGGCGCGCTGGGCGGGTCCTGCTTCGCGGGCCCCCGGTACGGCGGCGGATACCGGGTCCACGCCATCCTGCCGGTCTCCTAGCCCGCTCCGGTTCCCTCAGGGGGTGCCGGAGCGGGGGCAGACCCTGCGCCAGGCACCCAGGTCGTACTTCTTCTGGAGCGAGCTGAGCTTGGCCTCCTGCGAGCGGGCGCACCAGTCGCCCACCCGACCCTCGTACTCGACGTGGAAGACGGCCTTGCCCGCGTCGGTGAACGGCGCGTACCGGTCGCACTCGTCGTGTTCCACGCACTGCTCGTTGACCGCGAAGTCGAAGTTCCCGACGAGTTGGGGGATCTGGTCCAGGTCGTTCTTCAGGCCGACCGACAGGCCCCGGTCGTGGGCCAGCCGGGCGATCAGCCGGTTGTACCTCAACTGGTCGTCGCCGGTCAGCGGGAAGCCCGAGGTGTTGGCGTAGCCGTCCATGTTGTCGGGCTCCACCGCGTCGAAGCCCTTGCCCCGGCACATGTCGACGCGCTTGGCCATCAGCGGTTCCAGCTCCTTGAGGCGCCGGATGTCCAACCAGCGTTCGCCCTCCCAGCCGTTGCCCTTGCCGAGCATCGACTTCGGGAAGTCGTCGGCGTCCGGGCGGAAGTCCTCCCAGGCCCCGGTGGAGAGGTAGCAGATCGTCTTGCGTCCGGCCTTCTTCAGGACGGCGACCTGCTCCTTGGTCGTGGTGAACCCGTCGACGTCGTACACGGCCGCCTTCACCGAGGTGTCGAGCCTGCCCGAGAGCTGCCACTGCCAGCTGACCCCCGGCTCGGGCTGCCAGCGCTGCCCCGGCGCCGGGTCGGGCGAGACGTCGTCCGGCTCCGGCACGGTGGTGCACGCGGCGATCAGCAGCAGGGGGACGAGGACCGGCAGGGACCACCGCGGCGGACGGCGGTTCACGCGGTGGCCTCCAGGGCGTACGGGAGGGTGCCCCACGGGTGCGCGCCGGTTCCGGGGACCGCGCAGTGCACGGCGGCCCCCCGCTCCCGGGCGAGTTCGGCGGTGGGCGCGCCCGGCGGGACGGCGTACACCAGGTGGCAGAACCGTCCCGCGGGGTGGTCGGCGGTCCAGGCGGGCACGGCCGCCGCGTCCCGGTAGGCGTCCCAGGGCCCCTCGAAGGTGACCAGCAGGTCCGCGAGTTCGGCGTACCCGGGGTGCGGGTGGACGCCGTGGTTGAGGACGACCGTGCGGGCGCCCGCGGCCCGGGCGGCGACCCCGAGCCGACCGTAGTGCGCCAGCAGTTCGGGGTCGGCGGAGGCCTGGTCGAGGAAGGCCCCGTCGGTGTCGTACCAGTCGCGGTGGCGCAACAGGTCCTGGACGACGGCCGCGTGCGGGCGCCGCCCGTAGTCGGTGTCGGCGTAACCCAGGACGGGCACCCCGGCTTCGCGCAGCCGTGCGGCGACGGCGGCGAACCGTTCGTCGGGGGCGTCGCCCGGCCCGCTGTCGGGGTTGAGCACCACCGAGTGCAGGCGGCCCGCGGAGCGGATCAGCAGCTCCCAGGCCTCGGGCTGGTCGGCGGGGTGCTCGTAGAGGGGCACCAGCAGCATGTGGTCCTTCTTCATGTCCGTCGGGTACGGGGGCACGTGCGTCAGCGGTGGGCCGTGGCCCGACCCAGGAACAGGCAGACCATGGCGGCCAGGGCGGCGGCCGCCGTGCCCGCCACGACCAGTTGGACGAGCCGCGGCTGCCCGGTCCCGAGGAGCAGGGCCAGGCTCTGGGCGACGGCGGCCGAGGCGCAGACCATCGCGGCGGGGCGGACCGCGCCGAACGACTGGAGCAGCAGCCCGGTCCACATCACGGCGCCGAGCAGCAGCAGCGTCGCGACGCGCAGGCCGGTCGGCGCGGGGGCTCCGGGCCACAGCAGGGTCCCGACGACGCCCAGGGCGAGCAGCACCACCAGGTAGGAGGCGAGGCACCGGGTCAGCGTGCCGAGCATCCGGTGTCGGAACGCCCGGGGCGAGCGGGCGGCCCGCAGCCCGGCGAGGCTGCCGCTGCGGAACCGGTGGAGCAGCCATTCGGCGGGGCCCATGCTGAGGGTGAGGGCCACCGCGGAGGGCGCGGCGACGGCCTCGGCGGGGCCTCCGGCCAGCACCTCGCCGAGGGCGGCGTACAGCACGAGCAGGCCGGTGCCGAGGCCGAACACCCCGTACGGCACGGAGTCCCCGAGCCGGGGTCCGCGCGGCCGGTACTCCTCCTCGGCCCCGCGCAGCATCCGCCAGCGCACCGGGCCCTCCCCCGGGCCGCGCCGGGACCAGCCCCGGACGCGGCGCACGGTGGTCCGCACGCCCTCGGCCAGCGGGAGTTCCCGGACGGCGAGGGCGCAGGCGGCCAGCAGCGACACCACGAGCAGGGTGACGCGCACGGGTACGGGCAGGTCCACGAAGAGGGACAGCACCGCGCCCGCGGCCATCGGCGCGAGCGCGGCGATCAGCATCCGCTCCCGGCCGAGGACCAGCAGGACGGTGGCGGCTCCGACGTACAGGGCCTGTCCGGCGGCGAACGCGTACGAGAACGGCGGGCCGCCGGGCACCGCCAGCGCGGCGGCGGTGCCCAGCAGCGCCCCGGCGGGGGCCCCGGCGAGCAGGGTCCGCCCGGCGGCGGCACGGTCGCCGAGGCCGAGCCAGGAGTAGGCCCGGTGGGACAGGGTCTGGTCCCAGACCCACCCGATCAGTGCCCCGGCGAGCAGGGTCAGCGTCCCGGCGGGCAGCCCCAGCCGGTCCTGGGGGCCCTCCAGCAGGGGTGCGCCGAGCAGGTAGGCCAGGCCGGGCAGGGCGAAGATCACACCGCGGAGCAGGCAGGCGGTGAGCGAGACCTTCCAGGGGTCGGGGGCGCCCTCGGGCTCCGGGAAGGAGCGGGGCACCCGGGTGTACAGCTCCTCGGCGAGCGCGAAGGAGTCGTGGCGGCCGTAGGTGAGCCGGATGTACTCGTCGGTCATCCCGTCGGATTCGAGGATGGCCGCTATCTCGTCCGGGTGGACGGCGGCGGCGATGAACACGTCGAGGCGCTCGGTGAGTTCGTCCATCGGGTCGGCGGCCGGGGGGACCGTCCGCCGGGGGCGCGGGACGGCGGGCAGCGTGTTGCCGCCCGGGACCTTCAGCCAGAGGGAACCGCTCACCACAGGCTCCCGTCGGCGGCGAGCTCCTTGTACCAGGGGTCCGCGAGCCGCTGGGTCCAGTCGTCGCCCGGGTGGACGGGCAGCAGGGGTTGGCCGGCGAGTTCCCGGTAGATGTGCCGGAAGCCGTCGACGGACTGGTGGAGGGTGAACTTCTCGACCACCCGCCTGCGCGACATCCGGCCGAGTTCGGCGCGCCGTTCGTCGTCGCGGAGCAGGGCGAGGGTGGCGCGGGCCATGGTCTCGGGCTCGCGGGGCGGGACGACGAGACCGGTGTCCCCGACGGCCTCGCGTACGCCTCCCACGTCGGTGGAGACCGTGGTGCGGCCGCAGGACATGGCCTCGATGATGCTGAAGGGGAAGCCCTCGCTGATGGAGGAGAGCATCACGACGCTGCCGGCGGCGTAGGCCTTCGCGACCTGGTCGATCCGGCCCTCGTAGGTGATGCCGTCGCCGACGCCGAGTTCGGCGGCGAGCTTCTCCAGGCGGAGCTTGTAGTCCTCGCAGCCCGCCGGGACCGGCCCGAAGAGGCGCAGCCGCAGGGCGGGGAGTTCCTCGCGCATGAACGCGTACGCGCGGATGAGGGTTTCGAGGTCCTTGATCGGGTCGATGCGGCCGCACCAGCTGAGGGTGGGGACCTCGGGTTCGGGGCCGGCCTCGGGGAAGGCGTGCGGGTCGACGCCGTTGTAGACGGTGCGGATGCGGTCGGAGGCGGCGCCGCCGCGCTCCTCCCAGCGACGGTTGTACTGGTTGCAGGGGGTGATCAGGTCGGCCTGCCGGTAGCCCTCGGTGTTGAGCTCGCGGTAGAAGCCGAGCATCAACGCCTTCACGGGCCAGCGCTGTTCGGCGGTGCGGTAGCCCAGGTAGCGCTCGCGCAGGTAGATGCCGTGCTCGGTGAGGAGGAAGGGCACCTGGTCGAGGTATTTGGCGGCGAGGGCCGGAAGGGTGGCGAGGCCGCTGCTGACGGCGTGGGCGACGCTGTCGGGCGGGATCCGCACGGACAGCGGGCGCAGCGCGTGTTCCAGCAGGTCGGTGGCGGTGAGCGCGTCGTGGATGGTGGGCGCGGCCTCGGCGGTGACGAGGCCGGGGCGGGTCCAGACGGTCATCAGCAGGCGCAGTACGGACTCGGAGCGCAAGGCCGGCGCGAGCTTGCCGGCGCGGGCCAGCAGGGCCAGTTCGCGCAGGGATCGCGAGAATCCGCCGTGCCGCGGGTCGAGCAGGGAGAGCAGGAACGTCTCGTACGTCTCGGTGAAACCTCGAAGAGCCCTGCCGCGCAGTGTCGACCGCAGTCGCCGGGCCGACGGAGGACCCCAGAGCGGTACGGCGGTGTGCCGGTAGACGTTGCGCGGCAGTTCCCAGGTGACCGGCTCGCGTCCGGAGCCGGTCAGGGCTATGACGTTGAAGTCGACCTCCGGCATGCCGCGGACCAGTTGGTCGCACCAGGTGCTGACGCCCCCGTGGACGTATGGATAGGTGCCTTCGGTGAGCATGGTGACATGACGCCCATGGCTCATGCGGTGTGTCCCCCCAGGACGGAAAAGGGGCCGGCGCCCGTGGTTCGCGGAGCGCCGGCGCTGGGTGATGCGTGTGCGCGTGCGGTGGAACGGCCGGCCTGACGGAGGCCGGGGGGAGGTCAGAGCAGCTTCAGCGTGACCGCGGACTGGAGCAGCTCCGGGCCCGTCCACGCCGAGCGGGTGCCGGCGTACGCGGTGCCGAAGTCGGCGGTGCCGAGCAGCAGCTGCTTCTTGGTCCCGTTCGGCGCGGTGATCGGGGCGACCACTCCGGAGGGCGCCTTGACGGTGACGTCCTTGCCGATGCGGTAGGCGGTGACCTGGTTGTTCGCGACGGCCTTGTCCCAGGCGGCGCGACGGGTCATCTCGACGCCGGTGTCCTTCATGGTCTGGTTCACGATGGGCGCGCTGGGCGCGTACAGCGTGCGGTAGGTGTCGAGGACCTGGTTGAGCACCGGGTACAGGGTGCGGTCCTCGGCCAGGTTGGACTGGTGGACGTAGTGCGGCCGGGGATCGTTGGCCAGCACGTGGCGCAGGGCCGTCCGGGCCTCCTGCGGGACGATGTGGTTCGTGTAGCCGGTGGTGACGTCGAGCGGGGCCGGCAGACAGGTGGAGGTCGCCGGGTTGTCCTCGCAGGCGCCGCTGCCGCCGTCGGCACGACTGGTGTAGATCCAGTTGTACTCGTCGGCCATCTCCGCGTTGGTGCCCGTGTTGTAGTACACGTTCATCGGGTGGCGCGGGACGGTCAGGGCGGCGCCGACCGCGCGCTGCGCCGGCTCGCGGGAGTTGTCGCTGCCCGCCCACTTGACCCCGTTGTCGGCGAGCGCGCCCGCCAGGTTGGGGTTGTCCACGGGCTGCTGCGGGGCCGTCTTGAGGCCGGAGTGCTCGCCGGTGACGAGCTCGGTGCGGTCGGTGGTGATGCCCTTGGCGGCCGCCCAGTTGTTGTTGTCGCGGATCTGCGCCGAGATCTCGGCGCGGCTCATGTACTGGATCACGCCCTGGGCGTTCTTCTTGCAGGTCCAGGGGGAGGTGGTGGTGTCCTGCACACAGCCGAGGAACGGGTGCGTGTACGTGTGGTTCATCCAGCGGTACTTGGCCCGGTCCGCCACCAGTTGGGCGGTCATGGCGTCGACGCCGCCGTGTTCGGTCTTCCACTCCTCGCCCGCGCCCGCGTTGAAGAGCATGTCGAGCTTGAAGTTCTTGGAGGTCTGCCACTGCGCCGCGTACTGGGCGTCGGCGGCGGTCATCCGGATGGTGCTCTCCTGGCCCTCGCCGCCCGCGCAGGCGTAGTCGCCGGGCGTGCAGTTGAGCTCCTTGCTCCAGCGGGCGTCCGGGGCGAAGACGTCGTCGACGTGGACCGCGAAGTAGTTGCGCTCCTGGCCGAGGTGGACGCCCTGGGTGAGCCATTCGACGATGCCCCGGGCCAGCAGCCGGAACTGCTGCTGGTACTGGTTGTAGCCGAAGGTGACGACCAGTTCGCTGCGCCCGTCGTGGGCGTACTCGCCGACGAGCGAGGCCCGCCCGGAGCCGACGGGCGCGTCGAGGTAGCTGGTGTAGCCGGTGCGCGGCTTGCCCATGAACCCGTAGCTCTCGGGTACCAGCGGCGAGTTGTCCTCGAAGGTGACCTGACCGCCGAGGTAGCCGAAGGGGCCCGTCTTGCCGGCGGCGGTGACGGCGGCCTGGGTGCCGTCGAGCGTGCCGCTGTAACCGCCGTTGTCGGTGTACTCCAGTCCGACGCCCGGGTGCGACCAGGTGTAGGCGTCGACCTGGCGGATCCCGTACGTCGTCTCGTACGCGGCGAGCGCCGTCATCTCGGCCGAACCCGCGCCGAAGGGGTTCTCGTTGGGCAGCACCACGCCCTGGAACTTGGCGCGCGGACGGCCGTCGACCGTGTCGCTCAGGTAGGCGGCGTTGATCACCGGGCGGCTGCCGCTGCCCAGGTCGACACGGGTGTACGGGACTCCGGTGTCGCGGAGTTCGGCGGTGATCGCCTCGACCGAGCTGCCGCCGTCGTCGACGACCAGCACCCTGAGGTCGATGCGCGGTGTCACGGCGGCCGCCTCGGCGGACGCCGCGGGTACTGCCACGGACATCAGGGTCGCGGCGGCCATCGCCGCGGCGACCCTGTTCATCCGGTTCTTGTTGACCATTTCGGCCTTCCCCCCGCAGGCCTCCCGACGACTTGGGCCGCATGGCGTTCGGCCGCGCCGGGGAGGCTCTGTGGAAATCATGCAAAGGGACCCCGCGTCCCCTTGCGAGAGCGGCATCACTCTCTCGGACCCCGTCAGGTCTAAAGGGCAAACCTGGAACAGAGGCCACAGATGGGTGAACCTGTCGGCGTCCTGATCGAACAACTTGCCAAACCTTCGAGTGACGTACGACGAGCGCGTCGGCGTAGGCTCGTTTCCGGCGGCCGTCGAGCCGGAATACGATCGCTGCGGAGCGGCCGGCGACCCCGACGCGACCGCAGCGCCCACATACACAAACGGAAGCGAGACTTCACCACCGTGACTGCTCTGACTCTCAGCACTGCCGGCGCCGCGACGTTGCGCGCCGACGCCCTCGTGGTCGGCGTGGCGAAGGGCGCCAAGGGCCCCGTGGTCGCCGCAGGCGCCGAGGCCGTGGACAAGGCGTTCGGCGGAAAGCTCGCCACCGTGCTTGACGCGCTCGGCGCCTCGGGCGCGGAAGGCGAGATCACCAAGCTGCCCGCGCCCACCGGCCTCAAGGTCCCGGTCGTGCTGGCGGTCGGTCTGGGCTCCGTACCGGAGCAGGACGAGTCCTACGACGAGGAGGCGCTGCGCCGCGCCGCCGGATCCGCCGCCCGCGCCCTGCACGGCGTGAAGAAGGCCGCCTTCGCGCTTCCCCTCGACGACGCCTCCGCCGTCACCGCGGTCGCCGAGGGCGCGCTGCTCGGCGCGTACGCCTTCACCGTCTACCAGGGCGGCGAGAAGAAGGCCGCCAAGGGCGAGGGCCCCAAGCAGCCCCTCGCCGAGATCGCCCTGCTCGGCGCCAAGCCGCGCGACAAGGAGCACAAGGCCGCGGCCGAGCGCGCCATCGTCGTCGCGACCGAGGTCAACATCGCGCGTGACCTGGTCAACACCCCGCCGAACGACCTCACCCCCGAGGCCTTCGCCGCCGTCGCGTCCGCGGCCGCGAAGGAGAACGGCATCAAGGTCCAGGTGCTGGACGAGAAGGCCCTCGTCAAGGGTGGCTTCGGCGGCATCATGGGCGTCGGCAAGGGCTCCGAGAACCCGCCGCGCCTGGTGAAGCTCAGCTACACCCACTCCAAGGCGGCGAAGACCCTCGCCTTCGTCGGCAAGGGCATCACCTACGACTCGGGCGGCATCTCCCTGAAGCCGGCCGGTCACAACGAGACGATGAAGTGCGACATGGCCGGCGCCGCCGCCGTGTTCGCCGCCGTCGTCGCGGCCGCCAAGCTGGGCCTCCAGGTCAACGTCACCGGCTGGCTCGCGCTCGCCGAGAACATGCCGTCCGGCTCCGCCACCAAGCCCGGCGACGTGCTGCGCATGTACAGCGGCAAGACCGTCGAGGTCCTCAACACCGACGCCGAGGGCCGTCTCGTCCTGGGCGACGCGCTGACCAAGGCCTCCGAGGAGAACCCGGACGCGATCGTCGACGTCGCCACCCTGACCGGCGCCATGGTGCTGGCCCTGGGTGACCGGACCTTCGCCGTGATGGCCAACGACGACGCCTTCCGCACCTCGATCCACGAGATCGCCGAGGAGGTCGGCGAGGCCTCCTGGCCGATGCCGCTCCCCGCGGACCTGCGCAAGACCATGGACTCCCCCACCGCCGACATCGCCAACATGGGTGTCCGCATGGGCGGCGGCCTGGTGGCCGGCCTCTTCCTCCAGGAGTTCGTCGGCGAGGGCATCACCTGGGCCCACCTCGACATCGCGGGCCCCGCCTTCCACGAGGGCGCCCCGTACGGCTACACCCCCAAGGGCGGCACCGGCTCGGCCGTGCGCACCCTGGTGCGGCTGGCCGAGCGCACCGCCACGGGCGACCTGGGCTGACGCGACCGCGATCCGTCTCGCCAGGTGGGACGGAACGCGCCCCGGGACCCCGGTCGGGGTCCCGGGGCGCGTTCGCCCTGGACGAAACCTCGAGGATCAGTAGGTTTCTACGCAGTGGTAACCCCCGGTTCGGGCGGAACGACGGTCCAGAGCCGGGGCCCGGCGTCCCGCGTTCCCCCGACAAATGCGAAGATGGGTTCTCGGCAGGACAGGGCCCCCACCACAGGGCCGAAGAAACAAGCGGCCGATTACCAGCCGCCGCCCCGGTCACAGAGGACCGGTGCCCGGCGCACATGCATGGAGGACGTGACGTGGCGAACGACGCCAGCACCGTTTTCGACCTAGTGATCCTCGGCGGTGGCAGTGGCGGTTACGCCGCGGCGCTGCGCGCATCCCAGCTGGGTCTCGACGTTGCGCTGATCGAGAAGAACAAGCTCGGCGGCACCTGCCTGCACAACGGCTGCATCCCCACGAAGGCACTGCTGCACGCCGGTGAGATCGCGGACCAGGCGCGCGAAGCCGCCCAGTTCGGTGTCAAGGCCTCCTTCGAGGGCATCGACATCGCGGGTGTGCACAAGTACAAGGACGACGTCATCTCGGGCCTGTACAAGGGTCTCCAGGGTCTCGTCGCCTCGCGCAAGGTGACCTACATCGAGGGTGAGGGCCGCCTCTCCTCGCCGACCTCCGTCGACGTCGACGGCCGCACCATCCAGGGCCGCCACGTCCTGCTGGCGACCGGCTCCGTGCCGAAGTCGCTGCCGGGCCTGGACATCGACGGAAACCGCATCATCTCCTCGGACCACGCGCTCGTCCTGGACCGCGTGCCCGAGTCCGCGATCATCCTGGGCGGCGGCGTCATCGGCGTCGAGTTCGCCTCGGCGTGGAAGTCCTTCGGCACCGACGTCACCGTCATCGAGGGTCTCAAGCACCTCGTGCCGGTCGAGGACGAGAACAGCTCCAAGCTTCTTGAGCGCGCGTTCCGCAAGCGCGGCATCAAGTTCAACCTCGGCACCTTCTTCGAGAAGGCCGAGTACACCGAGAACGGTGTCCGCGTCACCCTCGCCGACGGCAAGACCTTCGAGGCGGAGGTGCTGCTGGTCGCGATCGGCCGCGGCCCGGTCTCGCAGGGTCTGGGTTACGAGGAGCAGGGCGTCGCGATGGACCGCGGCTACGTCCTGGTCGACGAGTACATGCAGACCAACGTGCCGAGCATCTCGGCCGTCGGTGACCTCGTCCCGACCCTGCAGCTCGCACACGTCGGCTTCGCCGAGGGCATCCTCGTCGCCGAGCGTCTGGCCGGCCTCAAGGCCGTCCCGATCGACTACGACGGTGTGCCGCGCGTCACGTACTGCCACCCCGAGGTCGCCTCCGTCGGCATCACCGAGGCCAAGGCCAAGGAGATCTACGGGGCGGACAAGGTCGTGGCCCTGAAGTACAACCTGGCGGGCAACGGCAAGAGCAAGATCCTCAAGACCGCGGGCGAGATCAAGCTCGTCCAGGTCAAGGACGGTGCCGTGGTCGGCGTCCACATGGTCGGTGACCGGATGGGCGAGCAGGTCGGCGAAGCCCAGTTGATCTACAACTGGGAAGCTCTGCCGGCCGAGGTCGCGCAGCTCATCCACGCGCACCCGACCCAGAACGAAGCGCTCGGCGAGGCCCACCTGGCCCTTGCCGGCAAGCCGCTTCACTCCCACGACTAATCGTCACGGGCGCGACGACCACTTCCGTACTTCCCCAAGCTCTCGACTCCGCTCGAGCTGGGGGAGACCCCACCGTTAGGAGCAACTGAAACCATGTCGGTTTCCGTAACCCTTCCGGCGCTCGGTGAGAGCGTCACCGAGGGCACTGTCACCCGTTGGCTGAAGGCCGAGGGCGAGCGCGTCGAGGCCGACGAGCCGTTGCTCGAGGTATCGACCGACAAGGTCGACACCGAGATCCCGTCGCCCGTGTCCGGCATCCTGGCCTCCATCAAGGTCGCCGAGGACGAGACCGTCGAGGTCGGCGCCGAGCTGGCCGTCATCGACGACGGCTCGGGCGCCCCGGCCCCGGCCGAGGCCGAGACGGTCACCGCCGAGGCTCCGGCCGAGGCCCCCGCCGAGGCGGCTCCGGCTGCCGAGGCACCCGCCGCCGAGGCCCCGGCCGCCGAGGCACCCGCCGCCGCGCCTGCCGCGGCCGGCACGGACGTCACCCTCCCCGCCCTGGGCGAGAGCGTCACCGAGGGCACCGTCACCCGCTGGCTGAAGCAGGTCGGCGAGTCGGTCGAGGCCGACGAGCCGCTGCTGGAGGTCTCGACCGACAAGGTCGACACCGAGATCCCCGCCCCGGTCGCCGGCACCCTGCTGGAGATCCTGGTCGGCGAGGACGAGACCGCCGAGGTCGGCGCTCGCCTGGCCGTCATCGGTGTCGCCGGCGCGGCTGCTCCGGCCGAGGCCGCCCCGGCTCCGGCCGAGGCCGCCGCTCCCGCTCCCGCCGCAGCCCCGGCTCCGGTGGAGGCTGCCGCTCCGGCCGCCGCCCCGGCTCCGGTCCAGGCCGCTCCCGCGGCTGCCGCTCCGGCTCCCGTGGCGGCTCCGGCCGCCGCTCCGGCGCAGGCCGCTCCGGCCGCTCAGGCTCCGGCCGCCGCGGCTCCCGTGGCCCCGGCCGCTCCCGCCGCCCCGGCCTCGGCCGGTGACGAGGGCGCGTACGTGACCCCGCTGGTGCGCAAGCTCGCCTCGGAGTCCGGCGTCGACCTGTCCTCGGTCTCGGGCTCCGGTGTCGGTGGCCGTATCCGCAAGCAGGACGTCCTGGCCGCCGCCGAGGCCGCCAAGGCCGCCGCCGCCGCTCCGGCGCCGGCAGCCGCCGCTGCCGCTCCGGCCGCCAAGGCTCCGGCCGCGGTGTCCGAGCTGCGTGGCCAGACCGTCAAGATGACCCGCATGCGCAAGGTCATCGGCGACAACATGATGAAGGCCCTGCACTCGCAGGCGCAGCTCAGCTCCGTGGTCGAGGTGGACATCACCAAGATCATGAAGCTGCGCGAGAAGGCCAAGGGCGCGTTCCTGGCCCGTGAGGGCGTCAAGCTCTCGCCGATGCCGTTCTTCGTCAAGGCCGCGGCCCAGGCGCTGAAGGCCCACGCGGTCGTCAACGCCCGGATCAACGAGGACGAGGGCACCATCACCTACTTCGACTCGGAGAACATCGGCATCGCCGTGGACTCCGAGAAGGGCCTGATGACCCCGGTCATCAAGGGTGCCGGTGACCTCAACCTGGCGGGCATCTCCAAGGCGACCGCCGACCTGGCCGCCAAGGTCCGCGGCAACAAGATCACGCCGGACGAGCTGTCGGGCGCGACCTTCACCATCAGCAACACCGGCTCGCGCGGCGCCCTGTTCGACACGGTCATCGTGCCGCCGAACCAGGTCGCCATCCTGGGCATCGGTGCCACGGTCAAGCGCCCGGTGGTCATCGAGACCGCCGAGGGCACGAACATCGGCATCCGCGACATGACGTACCTGACCCTGTCCTACGACCACCGCCTGGTGGACGGCGCGGACGCGGCCCGGTACCTCTCGGCCGTCAAGGCCATCCTGGAAGCCGGCGAGTTCGAGGTCGAGCTCGGCCTGTAGGGCTCACGCCCCCGCGGCATCCGCTCGATACGGCGCCCCCGTCCGGAACCACTCCGGGCGGGGGCGCCGTCGTCGTGTCCGGGCGGCGTCCCCGCCGGGTGGGGCGGGCCGGCCGGAACGGTCTTGTAACCAGCCTCACCCGGGGTCCCCGCCCCGGAACACCTCGCTCAGGGCTACTCCGCCGTATTGTCTACGCATCAGAGCCCTGCGTGCCCCTCAGGAGATGAAGCGCCGATGATCACCCCACCCGTCGTGCACTCGCTGCGCGAGCAGATCCGCGAGCACATCGTGGAGGGGATCGTCAGCGGCCGTTGGAAGCCCGGCGAGCGGATCGTCGAGCGCCGGATCGCCGTCGAGCTGGAGGTCAGCCAGACGCCCGTACGGGAGGCGTTGCGCGAGCTGGAGACGCTGCGGCTGATCGAGTCCGCGCCGAACAAGGGCGTCCGCGTACGGAACCTCTCCGCGGCCGACCTGGAGGAGATCTACCCGGTCCGGGCCGGTCTGGAGCAGATCGCCGCCGAGCTGGCCGCGCCCCGGCTGGCGGCCGACTGCACGGCGCTGGAGCCGCACGTGGCGGCCCTGTGGGAGGCGGACCGCACCGAGGACGGCACGGCGCAGGTGCGGCACACGGTGGGCTTCCACCGCGAGATGGTGCGGGCGGCCGGGAACAGCGTGCTGCTGCACACCTGGGAGAGCCTGGGCATCGAGGTGTTCACGGCCCTGTCCATCCGCTGGCTCGGTACCGTCCAGAAGTCGTACGCGGAGGAACACGAGGCGCTCGTGGCGGCGTTCCGCGGTCAGGATCCGGACATCGGGCTGCTCGTGAAGCGGCATGTCCTGGGCTGCGCGCCGCGCGCCTGACGAACGCCCCCGCGCCTTCGGCAAGACTGCTGAAACCGCTTCCGACCTGGGGTTTCGAGCGGCTCTCCAGGGAGCCGCCGGCGCGTCGACCTGTACTGGTTCCACGACGCGAGACCACCGGCACCGGGTGCCTTGAGCCATGGCACCCGGTGCCGACTTTCGCCCCTTGGACATTTAATTGTCACTTTTATTTGATCGATCATCGATCAGCGCTTTACAGTCAACGCGGACCCCACCCGGGTCCATCGACCCTGTCCTGCCCGTCAGGGATTTTCTTCACCACCTCTCCTTTGTCCGGAAGGCGGCGCACACCGATGTCCGACCCCGTAGGAAAGCTTCCGAGCGAGCTCGACCAGCTCCCGGACCGCGACACCGAGGAGACCGCCGAATGGGCGGCCTCCCTCGACGCCGTCGCCAAGGCCGCCGGTACGCGCCGCGCCGAGTACCTGCTCCGTCGTACCCTCCAGCACGCCGAGGCCGCCGGTCTCGCGCTGCCGAAGCTCCTTGAGACGGACTACGTCAACACCATCCCCACCGCCGCGGAGCCGGAGTTCCCCGGCGACGAGGCGATGGAAGCCAGGATCACCGCGTGGAACCGCTGGAACGCGGCCGCCATGGTGACCCGCGGCTCCAAGTACGGCGTCGGCGGCCACATCGCCACCTTCGCCTCGGCGGCCTGGCTCTACGAGACCGGCTTCCAGCACTTCTTCCGCGGGAAGGAGGCCGACGGATCGGGCGACCAGCTCTACATCCAGGGCCACGCCTCCCCCGGCATCTACGCGCGCGCCTTCCTCGACGGCCGCGTCTCCGAGCAGCAGCTCGACAACTTCCGCCAGGAGTCCGGCGGCAACGGCCTGCCGTCCTACCCGCACCCGCGGCGCCTGCCGTGGCTGTGGGAGTTCCCGACGGTGTCCATGGGCCTCGGCCCGCTGTCCGCGATCTACCAGGCGCGGTTCAACCGCTACCTGCACAACCGCAGCATCAAGGACACCGCGAACTCGCACGTCTGGGCCTTCCTGGGCGACGGCGAGATGGACGAGCCCGAGTCGACCGCCGCCCTGGCCCTCGCCTCCCGCGAGCAGCTCGACAACCTGACCTTCGTCATCAACTGCAACCTGCAGCGTCTCGACGGTCCGGTCCGCGCAAACTTCCGCGTGGTCCAGGAGCTGGAGGCCCAGTTCCGCGGCGCCGGCTGGAACGTCATCAAGTCCCTGTGGGGCTCCGCCTGGGACGAGCTGTTCCAGCTCGACACCACCGGCGCCCTCGTGCGCCGCCTGCGCGAGGTGCCGGACGCGCAGTTCCAGACGTACGCGACCCGCGACGCGGCCTACATCCGCGAGCACTTCTTCGGCGCCAACGCCGAACTCGTGCAGCTCGCGGCCGTGCTGTCCGACGCGAAGATCGCCGAGTGCTTCCACACCTCCCGCGGCGGCCACGAGCCCCGCAAGGTGTACGCCGCGTACAAGGCCGCCCTGGAGCACAAGGGCGCGCCGACGGTCATCCTCGCGCAGACCGTCAAGGGCTACACGCTGGGCGCCGGGTTCGAGTCGAAGAACGCGAACCACCAGATGAAGAAGCTCACGATCGACGAGTTCAAGAGCATGCGCGACAAGCTCGACCTCCCGATCCCGGACAGCGCCTTCGTCGACGGCCAGGTCCCCTACGGCCACCCGGGCGCGGACAGCCCCGAGGTGCGGTACCTCAACGAGCGCCGCGCGGCCCTCGGCGGCCCGGCCCCGGCCCGCAAGGTCAAGCCCGTGGCCCTGCCGGCCCCGGCCGACCGCTCCTTCGCCCCGCTCCTCAAGGGCTCCGGCAAGCAGGAGATGGCCACCACCATGGCCTTCGTCCGGCTCGTCAAGGACCTGATGCGGGACAAGGAGACCGGCAAGCGCTGGGTGCCGATCGTCCCCGACGAGGCCCGTACCTTCGGCATGGAGTCCCTCTTCCCGTCGGCCGGCATCTACTCACCGCTGGGCCAGACGTACGAGCCGGTCGACCGCGACCAGCTCATGTACTACAAGGAAGCCAAGGACGGCCAGATCCTCAACGAGGGGATCACCGAGGCCGGCGCCATGGCCGACTTCATCGCCGCCTGCACGTCGTACGCGACGCACGGCGAGCCGATGATCCCGTTCTACATCTTCTACTCGATGTTCGGCTGGCAGCGCACCGCCGACCAGATGTGGCAGCTCGCCGACCAGCTCGGCAAGGGCTTCATCGTCGGCGCCACCGCCGGTCGCACCACGCTGACCGGTGAGGGCCTCCAGCACGCCGACGGCCACTCGCACCTGATCGCGTCCACGAACCCGGCGTCGCTCAACTACGACCCGGCCTTCGCGTACGAGATCGCGGTGATCGTCAAGGACGGTCTGCGCCGCATGTACGGCGAGAAGCCGGAAGACGTCTTCTACTACCTGACGGTCTACAACGAGCCGAAGGTCCAGCCCGCCATCCCGGAGGGCGTCGAGGAAGGCATCCTCAAGGGCCTGTACCGCTTCAACACCGCGGCCGACCTCGCCGAGGCGGCCCCCGCCGCCGACGCCCCGAAGGTCCAGCTCATGGCCTCCGGCACGGCGATCCACTGGGCCCTGGACGCCCAGAAGCTCCTCGCCGCCGACTGGAACGTGGCCGCCGACGTCTGGTCCGCCACCTCCTGGGGCGAGCTGCGCCGCGACGCGCTGGAGTGCGACGAGGCGCTGCTGCGCGGCGAGGTGCGCACCCCGTACGTCACCCGCGCGCTGGAGGGCGTCACGAGCCCGGTGCTGGCCGTGTCCGACTGGATGCGTCAGGTCCCGGACCAGATCAGCCAGTGGGTGGAGCAGGACTACACCTCGCTGGGCACGGACGGCTTCGGCCTCTCCGACACCCGCGAGGGCGCCCGCCGGCACTTCGGTGTCGACGCCCAGTCCATCGTGGTGGCCGCGCTGGCCCAGCTCGCCCGCCGCGGCGAGGTGCCGGCGTCCGCCATCAAGGAGGCCCGCGAGCGCTACGGCCTGTAGGACCCGGGCGCCCCGTCGCGCCGAGTCCGACGCGCCACCCTACGGCCGAAGGCCGGTGTCCGCCCCGCCAATGGGGGGCGGACACCGGCCTTTGGCCGTATGAGCGGTGGCGGCACGGGGGTGGACCCGTGATGCTGGAGCGGTGATGGACGAGACGGAGTTCTGGGAGATCGTCGACCGTACCCGCGAGGCCGCCGAGGGCGACCCCGAGGAGCACGCCGAGCTGCTCGTGGAGCGGCTGGCGCAGCTCGACCCGGACTCCGTGCTGGACTTCGCCCGGCACTTCGAGTCGCGGTACAACCGCGCGTACACCTGGGACCTCTGGGGCGCGGCCTGGGTGCTGCTCGACGGGGCGAGCGACGACGCGTTCGACTACTTCCGGTGCTGGCTGATCGGCCAGGGGCGGGAGGTCTTCGAGGGCGGGGTGCACGATCCCGACCACCTGGCGGAGCTGCTGGGCGACTTCGACGAGGAGATCGACGGCGACGGCGAGGAGCTGGGGTACGCGGCGGACGAGGCGTACGAGCAGCTGACCGGTTCGGTGGCGCCGGACCTCGGGGTCCCGCTCCAGGCGGCCGAGCCGGAGGGCGCTCCCCTCGACTTCGAGAACGAAGCCGTGCTCGCGGAACGCTTCCCCCGGCTCTGGGACCGGTTCAGGGGCTGACCCCGGTCGGTGGCGCGTGCGGGCGGCGCGGGTCAGTCGTGGCCGGCGCGCCTCAGTAGTGCGTGCCGCCGTCGATGCGGATCTCCGTGCCGGTGATGAACGCGCCGTCCTCGGACCCGAGCATCGCGACGACGCCGGCCACCGTCTCCGGGCCCGCGAAGCCCTGGCCGAGGGCCGGGGCGAGCTTGGTGAACAGGCTCCAGTCGGTGTCCTCGGGCAGGCCCGGGCCGTTGCCGGTGGTCATGCCGGACTCGATGGAGCCGGGGGCCACGGCGACGAACCGCAGGCCCTGCTTGCTGTACTCGGCGGCCAGGGCGTGGGTCATGGACTGGATGCCGCCCTTGCTGGCCGCGTAGGCGGACATGTAGGGGTGCGCGAAGGACGCCGAGGTGGAGCTGAAGTTCACGACGACCGGTTGGTCGCCCGCCAGCAGCGCCGGGATCGACTCGCGGATCACCAGGAAGGTGCCGGTGAGGTTGACCGCGATGACCTTGTTCCAGAAGTCGAGCGTGGTCTGGTGGGTGTGCGAGGAGCGCAGGATGCCGGCGGCGTTCACCAGCACGTCGAGCCCGCCGAGGCTCGCGACGGCGCCGGCGATCCCGGCCCGTACGGCCGCCTCGTCGGCTATGTCGAGGACGGCGGTGGTGAGGCGGTCCCCGCGACCGTCGGCGCCGGCCCGGTCCGCCGTGTTCTTGAGCCCGGCTTCGTCGACGTCCACGGTGTGTACGCGGCCGCCCTCGGCGAGGATGCGGTGGACGGTGGCCCGGCCGATGCCGGAGCCGCCGCCGGTGATGAGGACGCGACGTCCTTCGTAACGGTTCATGGGGGCGAGCGTACGACCAAGTGACACGTTTTGCCAGAGTGTCAATGCATGCATCGGCCGAGCCTGTCGGACGGTAGGCTTCATACGTGAGATCCCCTCGTCCGTACTCTCCCCAGGCCGGCCCCGGAGCCCAGTCGCTAACCGAGCGCCGCAAGGCCGCCACCCAGCTCGACATCGCCCGCGCCGCCTGCGAACTCTTCGCCGAGCACGGCCCCGACGGCACCACCGCCGAGGACATCGCCCACCGCGCCGGCGTGGCCCTGCGCACGTTCTACCGCTACTTCCGCAACAAGCAGGAGGCCGTTGCCCCCCTGCTCGCCGGCGGCGGTGACGCCTGGCGCGCGTTGCTCGCCGAGGAGGATCCCGGCACCCCCCTGGCCGAGGCGCTGGAGCGCGCCGTCACCCGCTCCCTCGGCGACTCCCGGGCCGTCGAGGAAGGCCTGAAGGTGACGCGCGGGCTGCTGCGGGCGGCCACCGGCGACGAGGCCCTGCGGGCCGTCTGGTACCGCGTGAACCAGGACTCCGAGGAACGCCTGGTCCCGGTGATCGCCCGGCTCGCCGGACCGGACGCCGACGCCCTCGGCGTCCGTCTCCTGGCGGCGGCCGCCACGGACGCGATCCGCATCGCCCTGGAACTCTGGTCGGCCACCGACGCCCCGGTCGCGGGCCCCGGCTCCCCGGCCGAACTCGCGGTCCGCTGCCTGCGCGAGCTGACGGGCGCGATGGCCCTGTTGCACCGCCCGGCCTGAGGGCCCGCTTCCCGGAAGCGGCGAAGCGGTCCGGGGCGGCGAAGCGCCCCGGAAACGACGAAGTGCCGCCCTCCGCTCCGTGAGGAGTGGAGGGCGGCACGGCCACGGGCGCGGGCGCCTGTGGCAAGGTCGCGGAGCGGCCGTCCGGCGGCCCGTCGTGCGGGTTCCGCCGGTGGACGCTCGGGGCGACTAGATGTCGAAGTACATCTCGAACTCGTGCGGGTGCGGGCGCAGCGCGATCGGGGCGATCTCGTTGGTGCGCTTGTAGTCGATCCAGGTCTCGATCAGGTCCGGGGTGAAGACACCGCCGGCGAGGAGGTACTCGTGGTCCTCCTCCAGGGCCTTGAGGACGTCCTCCAGGCTGGTCGGGACTTGCGGGACGCTCGCGTGCTCGTCGGGGGAGAGCTCGTAGAGGTCCTTGTCGATCGGCTCCATCGGCTCGATCTTGTTCTTGACGCCGTCGAGGCCCGCGAGCAGCAGCGCCGCGAAGGCGAGGTACGGGTTGGACGACGGGTCCGGGGCGCGGAACTCGACGCGCTTGGCCTTCGGGTTCGAGCCGGTGATCGGGATGCGCATCGCGGCGGAGCGGTTGCGCTGCGAGTACACCATGTTGACCGGCGCCTCGAAGCCCGGCACCAGGCGGTGGTAGGAGTTCACCGTCGGGTTGGTGAAGGCCAGCAGCGACGGGGCGTGCTTGAGGATGCCGCCGATGTAGTAGCGGGCGGTGTCCGAGAGGCCCGCGTAGCCGGCCTCGTCGTAGAACAGCGGGTCGCCGTTCGCCCACAGCGACTGGTGGACGTGCATGCCCGAGCCGTTGTCACCGAAGATCGGCTTCGGCATGAAGGTCGCGGTCTTGCCGTTGCGCCAGGCGACGTTCTTCACGATGTACTTGAAGAGCATCAGGTCGTCGGCCGCGGCGAGCAGCGTGTTGAACTTGTAGTTGATCTCGGCCTGGCCGCCGGTGCCGACCTCGTGGTGCTGGCGCTCGACCTGGAGGCCCTGGGCGTCCAGTTCCAGCGAGATCTCGGCGCGCAGGTCGGCGAAGTGGTCGACCGGGGCGACGGGGAAGTAGCCGCCCTTGTAGCGGACCTTGTAGCCGCGGTTGTTCTCCTCGGAGCCGGTGTTCCAGGCGCCGGCCTCGGAGTCGATGTGGTAGAAGCTCTCGTTCGCGGTCGTCGCGAAGCGCACGCTGTCGAACACGTAGAACTCGGCCTCGGGGCCGAAGTACGCGGTGTCGGCGATGCCGGTGGAGGCGAGGTACGCCTCGGCCTTCTTCGCGATGTTGCGCGGGTCGCGGCTGTAGGCCTCGCCCGTGATCGGGTCGTGGATGAAGAAGTTGATGTTGAGCGTCTTGTCCTTGCGGAACGGGTCCAGGCGCGCGGTGGTGATGTCGGCGCGCAGCGCCATGTCGGACTCGTGGATCGCCTGGAAGCCGCGGATGGAGGATCCGTCGAAGGCGAGCTCCTCCGCCGGGTCGAACGCCCGCGCCGGGATGGTGAAGTGCTGCATCACACCAGGCAGGTCACAGAAGCGGACGTCGACGAACTTGACGTCGTTCTCCTCGATGTACTGCTTCACTTCGTCGGCGTTCTGGAACATCCAACTCCTCCTACTCCCGACCCCGGGGCAGGGGCGGGCTTTATAGCTCGTGGTGCGTCAGTGCGGTGCCGCACGCTGACCCGACCATAAGCAGACGGGATTTCTCAAGCATGACCCATTTGTTTCGCACAAGTTAACCAGGGTCCCGTCCGGGGCGCCGGAGAGCGCACCGGTACCGTGGTCGGGTGGACAACAGGCAAGCAATCGGATCCTGGCTTTCCGGCCCCCGCGCGGCCGCCGAGGAGATGGGCGTCGACTTCGGCCATCCGGGCGAGCGCCTGGGCCTTCCCCGTTCGGGGCCCGGCTCGGTGGCCCGTTTCGGGCGTCGACTCGGCGCCGTCGTCATCGACTGGGTCGGTTGTCAGCTGATCGCCTACGCCCTGATCACGGGCGGTGACCTGGACGCTTCCAGCCCGTGGACGCTGGCGCTCTTCCTGAGCCTCACGTTCCTGACGGTGGGCACGGTGGGCTTCACCCCCGGCAAGCGGATCCTGGGACTCCGGGTCATCGCGCTGGACGGCTCGCGCCTGGGCCTCGGCCGGGTGGCGCTGCGCACCCTGCTGCTGGCCCTCTTCGTACCCGCCCTGATCTCGGACCGGGACGGCCGGGGCCTGCACGACCGGCTCGCCGGCGCGGTCCAGGTCCGCATCTGAGGAACGGCGCGCGTCGCGGAGAACACGACGACAGCGCGCCCAGAGCACGACGAGACGGGGGTGCCCCCGGAGCCATCGGCTCCGGGGGCACCCCCGTGTCGTATACGAAAAGCAGGTCAGCGCATTGTCAGCGCATCTTGCCGCCGCGCGGCATGCGCGTGCCCTTCGGCATGGGGCCCTTCGGGACCGGCATGTTGCTCATGAGGTCACCCATGGCCCGGAGCTTGTCGTTCACCTGCGTGATCTGCGGGCCGGCCAGCACGCGCGGCAGCTTGAGCAGCGTCGTACGGACCTTCTTGAGCGGGACCTCGCCCTCGCCGGTGCCCACGATGAAGTCGTGCACCGGGACGTCGGGCATGATCCGGGCCAGCTTCTTCTTCTCGGCCGCGAGCAGGACCTTGACCCGGTTCGGGTTGCCCTCCGCGATCAGGACGACGCCCGCCTTGCCGACGGCCCGGTGGACGATGTCCTGGTTCCGGTTCATCGCGACGGCCGGGGTGGTGGTCCAACCCCGTCCCACGTTGTCCAGTACGGCCGCGGCAGCGCCCGGCTGTCCCTCCATCTGCCCGAAGGCAGCCCGCTCGGCCCGTCGCCCGAAGACGATCGCCATCGCGAGGAACGCCACCAGGAAACCCAGGATGCCCAGGTAGACCGGGTGGCCGATCAGGAAGCCGATCGCAAGAAAGACACCGAAGGTGACGATTCCCACGCCCGCGACGATCAGACCGACCTTCGGGTCGGCCTTGCGCGTCATCTTGTACGTCAGGGCGATCTGCTTCAGTCGCCCGGGGTTCGCAGCAGTCTCTGCGTTTGACTTCCTCGCCATAAGGCGAGTTTACGTGGCCTGCGGACGGCGGGTCGCCGCGGCCTCGAGTACGTGCTCGGTTTCGACCCGATCCTTGGCCCTGCGGCGGTCCTCCAGGACCGCGCTCCAGGCGTTGCGGCGGGCGCCGCTCATGAGCAGCGACTCGATGCCCCGGAAGGCGTCTGTGAAGGACGGGATGGCGATGGCGCGTACGGGCGCGGCCTGCATGATGTCGATCCCTCTCACGGTGCTCACGACGGCTGGGAGTGAAGCGGTGGTACGTGGAGCGAAGCGGTGGTGCGCGCTGCGCGATGTGCGGTGCGTGCAGCAATCGTCACTGACTGGTGTTACCAGGGCGTGACCGGTCGGTCAAATGCGATGAACATGTTGGGCGCGAAAACACTGACGCGGCCCACCCGACTCATCCTGGAATGAGCCTAGGGGCCGCGTCGGCGCGGTGTTACTGTTCAGTAAGTTATTGTGCGGGACTTCACACGCCCACGTCAGACGGTGGCGCGCTTCTCCATCGCCTGCTGGTAGAGGCGCCCGGCGCGGTACGAGGAACGCACCAGCGGACCGGACATCACACCGGAGAAGCCGATCTCCTCGGCCTCCTTCGCCAGCTCGACGAACTCGGCCGGCTTGACCCACCGCTCGACGGGGTGGTGGCGCGGCGAGGGGCGCAGGTACTGGGTGATGGTGATGAGCTCGCAGCCGGCCTCGTGCAGGTCCTTGAGGGCCTGCGTGACCTCCTCGCGCTCCTCGCCCATGCCGAGGATCAGGTTCGACTTCGTGATCAGGCCGTAGGCGCGTGCCTTGGTGATCACGTCGAGGGAGCGCTCGTAGCGGAAGCCGGGGCGGATCCGCTTGAAGATCCGGGGGACCGTCTCGACGTTGTGCGCGAAGACCTCGGGGCGGGAGGCGAAGACCTCCTCCAGGAGTTCCGGCACCGCGTTGAAGTCGGGGGCCAGCAGCTCGACCTTGGTGTGGCCGGTCTCACGGCCCGCCGTCTGCTGGTGGATCTGGCGCACGGTCTCCGCGTACAGCCAGGCGCCGCCGTCGGGCAGGTCGTCGCGGGCCACGCCGGTGATCGTCGCGTAGTTCAGGTCCATGGTGACCACGGACTCGCCGACACGACGCGGCTCGTCCCGGTCGAGGGCCTCGGGCTTGCCCGTGTCGATCTGGCAGAAGTCACAGCGCCGGGTGCACTGGTCGCCACCGATGAGGAAGGTGGCCTCGCGGTCTTCCCAGCATTCGTAGATGTTCGGACAGCCGGCTTCCTGGCACACCGTGTGCAGTCCTTCGCCCTTCACCAGGGCCTGCATCTTGGTGTACTCGGGGCCCATCTTCGCCCGGGTCTTGATCCACTCGGGCTTGCGCTCGATGGGGGTCTGGGCGTTACGGACCTCGAGGCGCAGCATCTTGCGTCCGTCGGGTGCGACTGCGGACACGACCGGCTCCCTGTGACTTCGATTCTTCGGCGCCCACCAGGGTACGCCCGTAATTTCATACGTTCTTACGTCCGCCAACCTGGGGGCGGCCGGACGCATTCCCCGGGCCTCAGCCGGCGGCGGGCTCGATCTCCCTCGGTCGGAGCTCCGCCTGCTCCAGGACGTCCTTGAGGTGCCGCTCGATGACGGGCAGCACCTGGGCGATGGTGATCTCCCGGCCCAGTTCGTACGAGAGCGAGGTCACACCGGCGTCCCGGATGCCGCAGGGGATGATCCGGTCGAACCAGGTGTTGTCCGGATTCACGTTGATCGAGAACCCGTGCATGGTGACGCCCTTGGCGACCCGGATGCCGATGGCGGCGAGCTTGCGGTCCTCGCGGCGCTGGCCGGCGTTGGACGGGGCGTACTCGGGGCCGTTCAGCCGGGCGTCGAACTCGTCGTCGTGCATCCGGGGATCGAGGTCCAGCGAGAGTCCGCCGATGCCCGGCCGGTCCTCGACGGGGTCGCCGAGCACCCAGACACCGCTGCGCCCCTCGATCCGGGTGGTCTCCAGCCCGAACTCGGCTGCGGTCCTGATCAGCGCGTCCTCCAGCCGGCGGACGTGGGCGACCACGTCCACGGGGCGCGGCAGCTTCATGATCGGGTAGCCGACGAGCTGGCCCGGCCCGTGCCAGGTGATCTTTCCGCCCCGGTCCACGTCCACGACCGGCGTGCCGTCCAACGGCCGCTCGTTGTCTGCGGTGCGCCGACCGGCCGTGTAGACGGGTCGGTGCTCGACCAGCAGGCAGGTGTCCTCGATCTCGTCCGCGAAGCGGGCGGCGTGCACCCGGCGCTGCTCGTCCCAGGCCTCGGTGTACTCGACGAATTCCGGCCCGAAGCCCAGATGGACAAACCGAAGCTCAGTCACCGCAGCGCCTCCTCGTTGAACCTGCTGTGTGCACGCATCGCACCAGCCAAGGGTACGGCCGGCCGAAAGCGGCTCCTCAGGGCCCCGACGGTCGCCTCGGTCGTCGCCCATACGGGCGGAGCGTGCCCATCCGTAAAGGACCCCGCAGGTTCTGCACACGATCGGATGAATGTGGGACAGAGGGGGCGGTGCGGGCGAAGTTCGCCGCTACATTCACGCCGTTCACAGGGCCGGGACTCCGGTCTTTCACGTCAGGAAACCGTGGAGCCGATGACGGAACGACCAGCCCAGCGCGTCCCCAACCGGCAACTCTCGGCGCTGATCGCGGAAGCCGGGTTCTCCAACGCCGGTCTCGCCCGCCGCGTCGACCAGCTCGGCCTGGAACACGGTCTCGATCTGCGGTACGACAAGACGTCCGTGACCCGGTGGCTGCGCGGCCAGCAACCCCGCGGGACGACCCCCGCGCTGATCGCGGAGGTCTTCACCCGGCGCCTCGGGCGGCGGCTGTCGGCCCAGGACCTGGGGCTCGACGCGTGCGCGCCCGTCTACGCGGGGCTGGAGTTCGCGGCCACCCCCGAGGAGGCCGTGGACATCGCGAGCGGACTGTGGCGCAAGGACTCCGGCTCGCACGCCGAGCTGCGCAAGATCGCCTTCACCCCGGCCGGTCTGGTGGTGCCCAGCCGGGACTGGCTGATCGGCCGGGCCGACGAACGGGTCGGGCGGGGCGCGGAGCCCGCCGGCTCGCGGGTCCCGACGCAGGGGCGGACGGCCGTGCCCCGCCAGCGGCAGATCGACCGGGCGCCCGGCCAGCGGGTGACGGGCGGGGACATCGCGGCGCTGCGGTCGGTGAGCGAACTGTTCCGGACCCTGGACGACACCTACGGCGGCGGGCACGCCCGGCAGGCGCTGGTGCGGTACCTGGAGCACGAGGCGGAGCCGATGCTGCGGGGCACGTACGGGGAGACCACCGGGCGCAGGCTGTTCGCGGCCGCCGCCGACCTGACCCGGCTCGCGGGTTGGACCTCGTACGACATCGCCGCGCACGGGCTGGCCCAGCGGTACTTCGTGCAGGCGCTGCGGCTCTCGCAGGCCGCCGCCGACCGGCCGTACGGGTCGTACGTGCTGGTCACGATGAGCCGGCAGGCCGTCTACCTGGGGCACGGGCGGGAGGCGGTGCAGCTCGCCCGGGTCGCCCAGCAGGGCGTGGGCTCCGGGCCGCCGCCGGTGGTGCAGGCGTTGCTGCACTCGGCGGAGGCGCGGGGGCACGCGGTGTTGGGCGAGGTGCGGGCCTCGACGGCCTCGCTGGTGCGGGCGGAGCGGGCGCTGGGCGCGGCCCGGCCGGGGGACGACGTGCCGCACTGGGCCCGCTTCTACGACGAGGCGCAGTTGGCGGACGAGTTCGGCCACTGCCACCGGGATCTCCAGCAGTACCGGGCCTCGGCGCAGCACGCGGAGCGCTCGCTCCAGTTGCGGGCGCCCGGCCACGCGCGCTCGCGGCTGTTCTGCAGGGTGGTGCTGGCCACGGCCCGGCTGGGGCTCGGCGAGCTGGACCAGGCGTGCGCGCTGGGCGCGGAGGCGGCGCAGCAGGCGATGGAGATGCGGTCGGCGCGCGCGGTGGAGTACGTACGGGACTTCGAGCGGCGGCTGGAGCCGTACCGGGACGCCTCGGCGGTGCGGACCTACCGGGACCGGGTCGCCGCGCTGGTCTGAGCGGGCCCGCGCCCCGTCCCGGTCACGGGGGCGGGCGTGAGGGCCCGGCCCCGGTCACGGGGCCGGGCCCTCACGCGTACGCGGCCGGGGCGGGACCGACTCAGGCCGCCACCGGAACGGATCGTTCCGGGGCGGCCGGCACCGGGATGCCGAAGTCGCGCAGGACGGCCGTGCTCGCGCGTCGGGCGGAGTGCAGGGCCCCCTGGACGGTGTTGACGTCGCGGTGGTCGCCGCACACGTACAGCCCGG
Organism: Streptomyces sp. WM4235; assembly: GCF_001279725.1. GTDB lineage: Bacteria > Actinomycetota > Actinomycetes > Streptomycetales > Streptomycetaceae > Streptomyces. The sequence continues at coordinate 132,563 of NZ_LGDE01000024.1, forward strand.
CCACGACCCGTACCGGGCGGCGCAGGTCGTACGGCGGGGGCATGGCCGGGACGGCCTCCGGGGTGTGGTGGACGGCGAGTGGCTCCCAGTCCCGGGTGGAGGTGTCGTAGAGCCGGGCGAGCCGGGAGGCGACCGTGCGGGTGGGCGGCGGCGGTCCGTGCACGGTGGTGGTGACCAGGCTCCGCCCGGCGGGAGCCCGCGTCGGGTCGACCGCACTCATCACGGTGGTGTGGGCGAGCGGCCACTTCGGGTCGGCGTCCAGGAGCAGGGAACCGTCCCACGGCAGCGGGACGGCGGTGCCGTGGTGGATGACGGTGACCTCGTGGAAGTTCGGCACCCGCAGCCCCGGCAGCAGGTCGGCGGCGGCCCGGGCGCCGGTGGCGAGCACGACGGAACGGCAGCTGAAGTCGCCGTGCTCCTCGGTGGTGACGAGGTTCGTCGCCACCGTGCGGACCCGCACCCCGGTCCGTACGGTGCCGGGCGGCAGGGCGGCGGCGAGCAGGTCGGGCAGGCTCGCGGCGCCGCCCTCGGGCACGGCGAGCCGGCCTCGGGCGAATCCGCGCAGGGCGAGGTCGGCGACCCGGCTGGAGGTGGTCAGTTCCGGGTCGCGGAGCAGGGTGGCGAGCAGGGGGCGCAGTACGCCGTTGACCGTGCGCGGCGGCAGGCCGCGGGTGCGCAGGGCGGCCGTCGCGGTGCGTTCGGGCCGGGCGAGCAGGCGCTCCACGGGCAGGGCGGCGAGCCGGCCGAGCGCGGCGCTGAGCCGGGCCTGGTCGAGGGAGCCGCCGGCCAGGGCGCGGGCGGGGGTGAGGGCCCCGGCGCGCTGCTGTTTGCCGTCGGCTCCCCGGATGAGGACCCCGGGCGCGAAGGGGCGCAGGACGAGCGCCTCCAGGCCCGGGGTGCGGGACGGTTCGGTGTACGAGGTGTTGAGGAGCTGGCCGGTCCGGTCGAGCCGGAAGCCGTCGACCGACTCGGTGGCCATCCGACCGCCGGGGTCGTTCGCGGCCTCCAGGACGGTGACCGTGACTCCCGCGGCGATCAGATGGTGTGCCGCCGCGAGTCCTGAGACTCCGGCTCCCACGATGACGACGTCTGCATGGTGTGCGCTGCTGAGCACGTGCCCCTCCCCGAGGTCGGCGCGGCTGTGTGGGGTTCCTCCTTCCCCCAACGGCCTCCGGCAGAACCCGAGTCCGGTGCGGTATTGCGCACAACTCCGGTCGCACAGCGGTCGCATTCGGGTCACAAACGGTCGCACGTGAGCGGACGATGCTCCCCCGAGCCGCCGGGCCACCGGGCCACCGGGCCGCCGCCCCTAGGCCAGCGCGGCCCTGATCGACTCGTCGATCCCCGGGTGGCGGAACACGAAGCCGGACTCCAACAGCTTCGTGGGACGCACCCGCTGACTTCCCAGCACGTCCTCGGCGAACTCGCCGAGGACGACGCGCATGACGGGCGCCGGCACGGCGCACACCGTCGGACGGTGCAGCACCCGCCCCATCGCCGCCGTCACCTCACGGTTGGTCCGCGGCTCGGGGGCCGTCAGGTTCACCGGACCGGACAGCCCGGACGCGGTGATCAGGTGGCGCAGGGCGGCGACCTCGTCGTGCATCGAGATGTGCGACCAGTACTGGCGGCCGTTGCCGAGCCGACCGCCGACGCCGGCCCGGAAGACGGGGAACAGCCGGCCCCACGCCCCGCCGTCGGCGGCGACGACCAGGCCGGTGCGGGCGAAGACCGTACGGATCCCGGCGTCCCCGGCCGGCGCGGCGGCCGCCTCCCACTCGACGCAGACGGAGGGCAGGAAGCCCTCCCCCGCCGGGGCGTCCTCGTCGACGACGCGGTCGCCGGTGTCCCCGTAGTAGCCGACGGCGCTCCCACTGACGAGGACCGGCGGCGGCTCGGCCATGTCCGCGACGGCCCGGGCGATGGCGGCGGTGCCGAGGACACGGCTGTCGCGGATCTCCCTCTTGTACGCGGCCGTCCAGCGGTGGTCGCCGACCCCGGCTCCGGCCAGGTGGACGACGGCGCCGCAGCCGACCAGTCCGGCGGGGTCCACGTACCCGCGCCGCGGGTCCCAGGTCGCCTCGTCCGGGGCGGCGGCGGGGCGGCGCACGAAGCGCACCACCTCGTGGCCGTCCACTTGGAGGGACCGTACGAGGACCTTGCCGATGAGGCCGGATGCTCCGGTGACCGCGATGCGCATGGCGCCAGTCTGCCCGCAGGTCGCGCCCGTGCACGGGCGACCCGGGGCGTGGCGCCCGGGGATCCACCGGGCGGGCCGCGCCGGGGTGGTCCGGGGACGGATCGGACTGGCGGTCCCGGTCGGGTCAGGTGCCGCCGATCCATCGGGTCAGGTGCCGCCGATCCAGGTGCCCACGGCGTAGGTGACGGCCATCGCGACCGCGCCGCCCGCCACGTTCCGCAGCACCGCCCGCGCGGCGGGGGCGCCGCCCAGGCGGGCGCCGGCCAGCCCGCACAGGGTCAGCGCCGCCAGCACGGCCGCCACCGTCACCGGCACCCGTGCCGACGGCTGCGGCAGGACGATCGCCAGGAGCGGGAGCAGCGCCCCCACCGTGAAGGAGAGCAGGCTCGCGAGGGCCGCGTGCCAGGGGTTCACCAGCTCGTCCGGGTTGATCCCCAGTTCCACTTGGGCGTGGGCTCGCAGGGCGTCGCGTGCCGTCAGCTGTTCGGCGGCCTCCCGGGCGAGTTCCCGGCTCAGGCCGCGCGCCGCCAGCATGTCCGTCAGCTCCGCGAGCTCCTCCTCCGGCTCGTCGGCCAGCTCCCGCCGCTCCACGGCCAGGGCGGCGCGTTCCGAGTCCCGCTGCGAACTGACCGACACGTACTCCCCCGCCGCCATCGACAGCGCCCCCGCCAGCAGCCCGGCCACTCCCGCCGTCAGGATCGCCGCGCGCGAGGTCGTCGCCCCGGCGACGCCCACCACCAGGCCCGCCGTGGAGATGATCCCGTCGTTGGCGCCCAGGACCCCCGCCCTGAGCCAGTTGAGCCGGGTGCTGATCTCCGCGCTCCGCGCGCCCGCCGATTCGGTCACCGCACCACTGTCGCGGGGCGGACCGCGCGAGGCCACCCGACGCTCACCCGGGGTGCGCCCCCGGCCGGCCGGGATCAGGGTGGAGGAGTGAGACGCGGACTCGAGGACTCCGGCCGGCTGCACGGGACGCCCCCGCCCCGCTGGGCCCGGCTTGCGCCCGTCGTGGCCGTGGTGGTGCTGTGCTGCGCGCAGTGGCTGACCCCCGGCGCGGAGCTGGGGTACTTCCTCGCGGCCCTGCCCGCGGTGGCCGCGTTCTCGTACGGCCCCCTGGGAACCTGCGCGTTCGCCGTACTGGTCCTCGTGCTGCTCGGCGTCCCCCAGCTCGGCGTGGCCAACGCCCGGGGCACGGACCTGGCCACCGTGGCCTTCGTCGGCCTGCTCAGCGTGGTGATCTCCTTCGTGCGGCGCCGTCGCGACGACCAGCTGGTCAGCGTCCGGACCGTCGCCGAGGCGGCCCAGCTCGCGGTGCTGCCACCGGTACCGGACCGGGTGGGTCCGGTGCACTGCTCCGGTCTGTACCGGGCGGCGCAGCGCGGCACGCTGGTCGGCGGCGACCTGTACGACGTGCGGGCCGGGCCGTACGGGGTCCGGGCGGTGGTGGCCGACGTCCAGGGGCACGGTCTGGCGGCGGTCGGGACGGTGGCCGCGCTGCTCGGCGCCTTCCGGGAGGCGGTCCTGGACGATCCCGAGCTGGCGGCGGTCGCGGCCCGGCTGGACCGGCGGCTGGTGGCCGACGCGGCGGCCGCCTCGATCCGGCACCCGGAGCTGTTCGCGACGGCGGTGCTGCTGGAGTTCCCGCCCGGACTGGATCTCGTACGGATCGTGTCGTGCGGGCATCCGCCCGTGCTGTTGCTCCGCGGCTCGACGACCGCGGAACTGGACGTGGAGCCGGGGCCCCCGCTGGGCCTGGGCCTGACCGTGCCCGAGCTGCCGAAGGTCGCCGAGGTTCCGCTGCTGCCGGGCGACCGGCTGCTCGCGCACACGGACGGGGTGACCGAGGCCCGCGACGCGGACGGCGGCTTCTACCCGCTGGCCTCCCGGATCCCGGTGCTGGCCGACGACTCCGAGGGCCTGGTGCGGGCGGTGTGGCGGGACCTGGAGGCCTTCACCGCGGGCGGCCCGAGCGACGACGTGGCGGTCCTGCTCCTGTCCCTGCCGGCCATGGAAACGCGACCGGGCGTGACGTGACCGGGCGTGCCGTGACCGGGCGTGCCGTGACCGGGCGTGCCGTGGCCGGGCCTGCCTGCTGCCTGCCTGCCTGCCTGCCGAGGGTCCGACCGGCCGCGAGCGGCGCGGGCGCCCGGGCCGGGACGGCCCCGGGGGGCGCGGCGTCGCCGTGCCGCGGCCCCCGGAGCCCGCGTCGAACGTCAGCCGACGTCGCGGATGAAGGCGCGCACCATCTTGCAGGTCACGTTGGACGGCCGGTGGATCCCCACCCGCACCGCCATCGTCCGGATCTTGCGGTTGGTGGCGCGTCGAGCGTCGTAGGTCCCGGTGTCGAGCAGCGATATCGCCAGCCGCATCGCCTTCAGACGGCGGTTGTGGCTCTCGTACCACTCGCGGGGCAGCCCCGCCGGCAGTGGCTTCTTCTTGGGCATCGAAATGATCGCGGCAGCGGCCATCTACAGCCTCCCAAACGGTAGTTGGCTTCCTGTCGTGCTCCTTCGATTTTACCGGGGGGCACTGACAAAAGCCCCTGGCCAGACCGGCCCGGCACGACGCCTCGTTAGGCTTGGGCGCATGGAGATCTGGATCAATCCCGCCTGTTCCAAGTGCCGTGCCGCGCTGACCCTGCTGGACGCGGAGGGCGCCGACTACACGGTGCGCCGGTACCTGGAGGACGTGCCGTCCGAGGCCGAGATCCGCGAGGTGCTGGACCGCCTCGGGCTGGAGCCCTGGGACATCACGCGCACCTCCGACCCGCTGGCCCGCGAGAGTGGGGTACGGGAGCTGCCGCGCGAGGGGACGGACGCCGCGCGGGGCCGCTGGATCGCCCATCTGGCGGCGCACCCCAAGCTGATCCAGCGCCCGATCATCACCGCCGAGGACGGCACGGCCGTGATCGCCCGTACCGACGAGGCCGTGCGCGAGGCCATGTCCCGCAAGCCCTGAGCCGGCCGGTCGGCTCGATCCGACGGGCCGACTCAAGCCTCCGTCAGCAGCCGGGTGATCGCGTCGGCCGCCGTGAGCGGCATCGCGTGGTGCGTGACCCCCGGGGAGCACGTCGACCCGACCGGGCGGGAGGCCGTCCGCCGCTTCCAAACCAGGCTGCGGCACTCGGGGGTGCCTCGACCAGCAGCTTCTGCGCCTGAAACGAGGTCGTGCGGGCCTCGCGGACCAGGGTGACGGTGGACGGTGGAGTCCGCCCGCACGGGAGTCCGCCCGCACGCGCGCGCAGGAGCCGCCCGGGCCGCGATCGACGCCCCGCCGCGAAGGCGAATCCCGCAGAGGGGCGGGGGGGGATGGACGGGACCAAGCCCCCCGCCCCACCCCTCACGCGCCCAACTGGCGCTCCGCCTCGGCCAGGATCTCCGTCAGCCGGAGCCCGAACCCCGCGTCCCGCGCGTCCGGCTCGCCCGTGCGGGCCGCCGCGAGCAGCGCGTCCAGCGCCCGACCGTAGGCGCCGGGCACGTCGCTCCACTCGGGCAGCTCGAAGATCCCCTCGGTCCCGCGCAGTTCCAGCCCCACCCCGGCGGCCGCCCGCGGCGCGCCCAGGCTGAGCACGGCGGTGCTGGCGGCGCCCGAGGCGTGACGCAGGGCCAGTTGCACCACGTCGGAGGGGCCCCGGGTGGCGGACACTGCGGTGACGTCGCCGAGCACCGGGATCAGGACGGACAGGGCGTGCGGGCCGACGTCCCACAGCCCGCCCTTGGCCTTGCGCCAGGGCGAGTCGGGGTGACCGCCGGGGGTCCCGTCGGGCGGGTAGAGGGCGCCGAGCCAGTGGGCGGACGCGGTGAACCAGCCGGAGCGCCCGGTCTGCTCCTCGACCCACCCGGCGGTCGGCTGGGCGAACCGGAGGGTCAGGAAGACGACGGAGGCGACCTCGTGCTCCGCCGCGGCGGCGGCCACGGCCGAGGCGTCCTCCACCGTCGTCGCGACGGGCTTGTCGAGCAGCAGATGGCATCCGGCGGCGGCCGCGCGGACCGCGAGCGGAGCCTGTACGTCGGGCGGCAGGGCGAACGCCACGACGTCACAGTCGGCGAACAGTTCGTCGGGGTCTTCGTACACCTTCACGCCGTGGGCGCGGGCGAGTTCGGCCGCCGCCTCGGGGCGCCTGCCCCACACCCCGACGAAGTCGGAGCCGGCGTGCGCGGCGAGGGCGGGGGCGTGCGTGCGTTGGGCCCAGGGGCCGGTGCCCAGCAGGCCGACCCGGGGTCGGGGGCTCTCGGCGGCGTCCACGGAGGAGCCACCGGCGGAGTTCAAATCATACGAAATGCTCACCCGCTCAGTGTGCCGCACCCGGACGGGTGTGCCATCGCCGACCCGCACGACCGTTCCCACCTGCGGCGCACATCTCGGTAACACGGGGTTCACACACGGGCAACGGAAGAGAAATCGCGTGGGGGCACGCTGCGGTCATCACCGCAGCACGCGATCGCAGCGCCGCGACCGGCGAGCCGGCGGCCGAAACCGCGGCACCGCACACGCAGCGCCGCGAACGCAACACCCGCAGAGTCCGCGCCGGAGCGACGCACCGAAGGATGGGGCCCGTGAGCTACAAGGCTGAGTACATCTGGATCGACGGCACGGAGCCGACGGCCAAGCTTCGCTCCAAGACGCGGATCCTCGCCGACGGCGACGCGCTGCCGATCTGGGGCTTCGACGGATCGAGCACCAACCAGGCCGAGGGACACGCCTCCGACCGTGTGCTGCAGCCGGTGTTCTCCTGCCCGGACCCGATCCGCGGCGGGGACAACGTCCTCGTCCTGTGCGAGGTCATGAACATCGACATGACCCCCCACGAGTCGAACACGCGCGCACTGCTCCGTCCGATCGCCGAGAAGTTCGCGGGCCAGGAGCCGATCTTCGGCATCGAGCAGGAGTACACCTTCTTCGACGGCGCCCGCCCGCTCGGCTTCCCGGTCAACGGCTTCCCCGCCGCCCAGGGCGGCTACTACTGCGGCGTCGGCTCGGACGAGATCTTCGGCCGCGACATCGTCGAGAAGCACCTCGACCACTGCCTCGTGGCCGGCCTGAGCATCTCCGGCATCAACGCCGAGGTCATGCCCGGCCAGTGGGAGTTCCAGGTCGGCCCCGTCGGCCCGCTGGAGGTCTCCGACCAGCTGTGGATCGCGCGCTGGCTGCTCTACCGCACGGCCGAGGACTTCAACGTCTCCGCGACGCTGAACCCGAAGCCGGTCAAGGGCGACTGGAACGGCGCGGGCGCCCACACCAACTTCTCCACGAAGGCGATGCGCGAGGACTACCGCGCGATCATCTCCGCGTGCGAGTCCCTGGGCGAGGGCAGCAAGCCGCTCGACCACGTCAAGAACTACGGCGCCGGCATCGACGAGCGCCTGACGGGTCTGCACGAGACCGCCCCGTGGAACGAGTTCAGCTACGGCGTCTCCGACCGCGGCGCCTCGGTGCGCATCCCGTGGCAGGTCGAGAAGGACGGCAAGGGCTACATCGAGGACCGCCGGCCGAACGCCAACGTGGACCCGTACGTGGTGACCCGCCTCATCACGGACACCTGCTGCACCGCGCTGGAGAAGGACGGCCTGCTCTGAGGCCCTGACCCGGCCCGATCCGCCCCCGGCCCGGCTCCGGGTCGGACCACCGCACGCACGACGGCGCCCGCCGGCCACCAGGCCCGGCGGGCGTCGCTGTCGGTGCCCTCTGGCACGGTGTGCCCATGCTCCCGATCAGAATCAGGACCGAGCGCGGCGACACCCACGACCGCCCCTCCTCACGCACCCTGACCGAACTACTGGGACGCATCGGCGCCCCGGGCGACCGCTTCCTCATCGTCGAGCGGCGCACCTCCGACCCGGAGGTGTTCATCCAGGTGTGGCACGAGGCGGGCGACTCCGGTGCCCGCTCCTACCAGTTGGAGTACCGCGAGGGCTCCGCCGACCGGCACTTCCAGGCGTACCTGTCAGCGCCGCAGGAGGTCGGTCGGGTGATGACCGGCTGGGCCCGGCAGGAGAAGGGCTGGGAGCTCGGCCCGGCCTGGGAGCGGCTGGACCTCCCCGTCGAGCCGGAGCCGCCGGCGCTGGAGGACTCCGTGCGCGAGCAGTTGGAGGAACGGATCCGGCTCGTCCTGCGGTGCGGCTACGACGGGATACCGGAGCTGATCGAGCACGCCGAGGACTACCTGGTGAAGGACGGCGTCCGGCCGGTGTCCGGGCCGCAGGCCCGCGTGCTGGTGTACCGGCTCTGGCGGGAGCGGGTCGCGGAGCAGGCCACCTGGACCGGCGAGACGGATCCGGACCGACTGACCCGCGCCTTCGCGGCCCTGGACTCCGGCGGCATCACCGCCCGGGAGAACTTCACCTGTTGCCGCAACTGCGGCCAGGGGGAGATCTGGGAGGAACGCGAGGGGGACGCGCGCGGGTTCGTGTTCTTCCACACCCAGTGCACGGAGAGCGTCGCGGTCGGCCACGATCTGCACCTGTATTACGGGGCCTTCGACGCGGGCGACGAGGAGACGGTCTCGGTGGGCCGGGAGGTGGTGGCCGCGTTGGACGCGGCGGGGCTCCGGTGGGCCTGGGACGGGTCGGCCGGGGACGCGATCCGCGTGACCGGCACGGACTGGCGAAAGCGCCTCACCGGCTGACGATTTGTCGCGATGGTGACACCTCATTCACGCCGACGTCACGGAATATGAGATTCCGATCCATAGAGTGAGACGGGGTCTGCCCGGGGCCCCGTACATCTGCTTGAATGAGGTCATGGCCAGCCACTCGTACGTCTCGTACACCTCGTCAGGTCGCAGCGACCTCGAGCCGTTCTGGCCTTCCCGTCAGGATCATGATTTCGACCGGGTGTGTTGCCGCGCGAAGAACGCGCCGGCCCTCTAAAGCCTCCCGGGACCTCTCACAGACGACCTCCCCGAGGCCTTCGGTCTGCGCGGTACGACATCGACGACGTACGCACGTCTCCTGCCGACCACTCCGCGTGAAAGAGCTGACCACTCATGACGAACCCCCGTACCCTCACGTCCGCCTCTTCCGCCGCTCCCCTGACCTTCCCGCCCAGTCCGCGCCACCGACTGCGGGCCGTGGACCGGGACGAGGTGGCCCGGGTGGTGGACCTGCTCCCGCCGGGCGCCACCTGGCTGCCCGCGCCCCAGCACACCCTGCCGACCCTGCCGGGGCAGCCGCCGATGGTCGGCTACCTGGTCCTCGTACCGGCCGACCAGCAGCCGATCGCCTTCGCCCCGCACTCCGTCCCCGCCCCGACCCGCGCCGGAGCGCCCTCGGCCGGCCCGACCGCGGCGCCCGCCGCCACCGGTGACGAGCTGGTCCGGATCGACCCGGCGCAGCGCACCGCCGAGGTCGACGGCACGGTGCTGGACCTCACGTACCTGGAGTTCGAGCTGCTGGCCCACCTGGTGGCGCACCCGCACCGGGTGCACAGCCGGGACCAGTTGGTCACCACCGTCTGGGGTTACGGGCACGTGGGCGACGGTCGCACCGTCGACGTCCACATCGCCCGACTGCGCCGCAAGCTGGGCACGGCCCACCGGGGCGCGATCCAGACCGTGCGCCGCGTGGGCTACAAGTACGCCCCCTGAGCCGCACGGCGGAGACCCGCCGCCCGACCGCGGGCCCGTACGCGCGAGGGGGAGTACGGGCCCGCGGTCGTCGCACGTCCCGGTCCGGGGCCCCGACCCGTCGTGGCGTCGGGGCCCGGACCGGGCTGGGCTACGCCCCCGTCGCCAATGCCGCCCGGCGGCGCGCCAGGAATCCCAGCGCGACGTCGAGCAGCAGGAACACCAGCAGGCTGATCCCGAGCATCGGCACGAACCAGCCCACCAGCGCCGTCACCGCGGCGAGCGGCAGCAGCGTCGTCGCGGGCAACCGTCGCCAGGCACCGCGCGGCTGCGCGCGGCCGACCGACAGCCGGCGATCCTTGGTGGGTCGGCGCATCCACCACATGCGGTAGCCCCAGAACACGAGGAACATCACCGCGACGGCGAGCGCCGCCAGCGCGACCTGGTTGGCGAGGCCGAAGGTCAGACCCATGTGCAGGTCGATGCCGAAGCGGGTCATCTTCGCGAGCAGGGGGTGGTCCGCGAAGCGCAGTTCGTCCATGACCGTGCCGTCGGCCGGGTCCACGGCGACGGCGTCCAGGTGCACCGGCACCTGCTTGTCCGTCTCCTTGACCACGTAGCCCTTGCCCCGGGCGGGCAGGGTCACGCGCAGGTCCTCGGTCACGCCGGCGGCCCTGGCCGCGGCGACGGCCTTGTCGATGCCCACGTCCGCGGTCGGCGCGGGCAGGGGCATCTCCATGCCGTCGGTCATGACGTGCCCGGCGTGTTCGTCCGCCCCGCCGGCGGCCCCGGCGCCGTCCAGCGTGGCGGTGACGGACGGGGTGGCCCCGCCCAGCCGGTCCTGGAGCTGCCCGATGTTCTCACCGGCGTACTTCGACCAGGTCAGGCCGGTCGCGGAGAGGACGACGAGGCCGGCCGCGGCCCACAGGCCCACCGTGCCGTGCCAGGACAGGGTCCGGCGACGGCCGGTGGCGGTCCGGTCCGGGAGGACGAGCCGTGCCGGGCGGGTGCGCCGGCGACCGATCCACAGGGCGAGCCCGCCCAGGGCGACCACCCAGAGCCAGCTGGCGGCCAGCTCGCTGTAGTTCCGGCCGAACTCGCCCAGCTGGAGGCTGGAGTGGAACTCGCTCAGCCAGGCCCGCAGCGGCAGCGCGTCGCCGGCGGTGGTGAGCTGCCCGCGCACGTCGGCGGTGTACGGGTCGACGAACACGGTCAGGGTCTCGCCCTCCGCGAGCCCCTTCTTCTCCATGATCACCCGGGTGGTGTCGTCGGCGTCGGGTGCGGGCCAGACGGCGGTGACCTCGCCTCCGGGCTCCGCCTCCCGGGCGGCCCGGACCTGGGCGCTCAGCGGCAGGGCGCGCTCGCCCACGCGGGGGACGCTCAGTTCGTCGGCGTAGACGATCTTCTCGGCCTGCCAGGAGGCGGCGTAGAGCAGCCCGGTGGCGGCGGCGATGAACAGCAGCGGGGCGATCAGCAGCCCGGCGTAGAAGTGCGTCCGCAGGAGCAGCGGCCGCAACGCGGCCCAGCCTCCGGCGGTGTGTCGGGGTGGCACCTCGGCGCCCCGGGCGGGGGCGTCCTGAAGCTCGTCAAGGGACATGTCGGTCCTAGGTGTTGGCGAAGACATGGGTGATGACCCCCAGGTCTCGCCCCTCACCGACGGGGCCGGGGAGGGTGCGCCGGTCAGGCGCGGGCAGGACGGCCGGGGGCCGTGGCTCGGGTGTCTCGCCGGCGCGGCGGGCCGCGGCGCACCACGGCGTGGGCGTGCAGGGCCCCGCGCAGGAAGCGCGGCCGTTCGTACGGAGGACAGTGCGCGGGCGGCGCCGGTACGAGGGCCACGCGCGTGCGGACCAGGGCGAGCGCGCGGGACAGCGGCCGGGCGGCGAGCAGCGCGGCGGCCCCGAGGGCGCCGGCGAGCCGGAACACGGCGGCCTCGCCCCACGCGAGCCACGCGGCGCAGAAGAGCCCGGCCAGCACGTGGGCGGCGATCATCCCGAGGCCGCCGTGTCCGTGCCCGGCCGTCCCCGCCAGGTCGGCGAGGTCGGCCATGCCGGCCATGTCGGCCATCTCGTGAGGTGCGGTGGTGCCGCCTCCCGCACCCGCCGCGCCCATGTCCATGCCGGTGGTGTGGTGATGGGCGGGGGAAGTTCCGGCCGGGTCGGCGACCCTCGGCGCGTGCATCGGCATCGACGCGGGGTGGGCTCCCTGGCTTCCGGAGAAAGCGAGGTGCAACATGCCCTGCGCGGCGAGGAGCCCGGCGGTGATGCCCACGGGGCCCCGCCGTCGCCCGGCGGCGAGCCACGCGAGTGAGCAGATCACCCCGAAAGCACCAAGAAGGCCGCAAAGGGGAACATCCATACCCGACATGTACGAATGCCCCACCGCACCCAAGGCGACACACACCGCCGCGAACAACGCGGCCCGTGTGGCGCGCATCGGCGCGCGAGTTTCGGACATGTCCTGGTCATGCTCCCACGAGGCCCGGTGCCGGCCTCGACGGGGCCGTGTCCGATCATGTTCGAGTGAATCCACTGCCCTGGTCCCGGCCGCTTCCTCCCGGCTCCGTCGCCGTCGCCTACACCGGCGGGGTCCAGCTCGGGGCCCACGTCATGGAACGCCTGGCGCCGTACGAGCGGGAACGGGTGCTGCGCGGCTGCTCGACCAACGTCGACAACCTCGACGCCGGCCACTGGGGGACGTTGCTGAGCAGTGCCCTCGTCGTCGAGGAGCCGATGCCGCTGCCCTACGCGCTCCTGCTGGTGGCCGCGCTCGGCTACACGGAGTACGCGTACGGGGCGTGGTGGACGGCCGCGGCCTTCCTCTTCGGGCACGCCTGCGCCACGCTGCTCGTCCACACCGTGCTGCGGCGCACCGCGGACACCGAGACCCGGCGGGCGCTGGACGTGGGCACGAGCTACGGGCTGAACACGGTGCTCGGCGTCCTGACCTCCGCGCTGCCGCGCGGGACGGTGCGGGGCGTGGCCCGGGTCGGCCTGTTGGCGCTCGCCGCGGCGCCGGTGCTGAGGCGCGGGCGGACGTTCACCGATGTCGGTCACCTGGTGGCCCTGGGCGTGGGGGTCGGCCTCTCGCTGGCGGCCGATCGTCTCTCCGGGGCGAGGCCGCGCGGGAACGTCCTCGCGCGAACCGGGTGACCCGCCCCGCCCCCTCCTCTCGCCCCCACCCGACCCGTCCCATCCGTCCGACCCGTCCGATCCGCACAGTGCTGGAGCCGCCACGATGACCGCCACTCCGTCCACCACCGTCGCCAACCTGCGCGACCTCGGCGGCACCCCGCTCTCAGGCGGCCGCACCGTACGCCGCGGGCTCGTCCTGCGCTCGGGTCAGCTCGACCGGCTCGACCTCGACGCCGACCCGACGGTGGCCGCGCTGGGAATCCGTACGGTCATCGACTTCCGCAGCGACGCCGAGCGGGCCGACCACCCCGACCGGCTGCCGGCCGGGGCGCGCCTGCTGGTCAGCGACGTACTGGCGGACAAGATGCGGGCCGGGGTGGGCGGCGTGCCCGCCGCCGCGCAGCTCAAGGACCTGCTGTCCGATCCGGCCGTGGCCGAGGAGCACCTCGGCGGGGGCAAGGCGCAGGCCATCTTCGCCGAGGTGTACCGGTCGTTCGTGGTCTCCGCGTCCGCGCAGGCGGCGTACCGGCTGCTGCTCACCGAGGCCGCCGACCCGCAGGCGGGCCCGCTGCTGTTCCACTGCACGGCCGGCAAGGACCGTACGGGCTGGGGCGCGACCGTCATCCTGTCGCTGCTCGGCGCCGACGAGGAGACCTTGATGGAGGAGTACCTCTCGGTCAATCCCGCGGTGAAGCGGGCCTTCGCGCGGATGATCGAGGGCTTCACGGCGGCCGGCGGGGACCCGGACATCGCGCTGGCCCTGATCGGGGTGTTCCCCTCCTACCTGGAGACGGCCCTGCGGGAGGTCGGGACGCGGTACGGCTCGATGGAGAAGTACGTGCGCGAGGGCCTCGGCGTCCCCGACGAGACCGTCGAGGCGTTGCGGGCCCGCCTCATCGCCTGAGCCGCCGCGACGCCGAGGGCCCGCCTCATCGCCTGGGCCGCCTCGGCCGACACTCGGCGGGAACGATTCGTCGGGGGCGCCCGGCAGGGCCTCGCGCACCCCGGCGCGCGGGCCCGAACGGGTGCCCCGGCGACGGGTGACCATCGGACGATTCGCTCGTTCTGCTGAACGTGACTGCGCCGGATACCGCCACCCGCCCCCTGCCCCCCGTGACCCCCGACGTCGAACTGGCCGAGGCCGCCATCGTCGAGCACTACCCGCGGCTGGTGCGGCTCGCCTACCTGGTGCTGCCGCCCGCCCTCGGCCGCAACCGGCGGGTGCTCACCGCCCACTCCCTGACCCAGCGGGCGCTCCCGCGCGGCCGCCGGGGCACCGACCCCGGCACGGTGCGCGGCGGGGTGCCGGCGCAGCGGGGCGAGGGCGGCCCCGAGTCCGGGTACGCGTACGTCCGGCTGCGCGTGCTGCGCTCCGCGCTGGAGGCGGGGATCCCCCTGACGTTCCGGTCGCTGCCGCTGCGCGGACAACTGCCGCCGGTGCTCCCGCAGGTGTGGGGGCTGCGGCTGTTCCCCCGCTCGGGCGGGGCCGAGGAACTGGCGCTGGACCAGTGGCTGGCGACCCTGAACGGTCCCGGTCGCGCGGCCTGCGTCCTGCGGGCGCTGGAGGGGCTGCCCGAGCCGGAGGTGCTGCGGGTGCTGACCGAGGCCGGGGTAGCGAACCCGGCGGCGGCGGTCGCGGAGTCCGGGGATCCGGTGCACGACGGCCTGTTCGCCTCCCCCGAGTTCGACCCGTGCGTGCTCCAGGCGCGACCCACCGACCTGCTGCGGCGGCGCCGCTTCTTCCGGGCCTCCCTGGCCGGGGCAGCCGCCCTCGCGGTGTGCGGGGCGCTCCTCGCGCTGCCGGGCGGCGGCTGGGGCTCGGACGGGCCCGCCGCCCCGTCGTACGCGCGCAACGCCGCCGCCGAACAGGCGCTGGATCCGGGGCAGTTGGTGCGGGCCTCGGCCACGGTCTGGCGTACGTCCTCCCGTACGGACTACTCGGGCTGGCCCGCCCGCGGTGACCGCGTCGACGACACGGAGCTGCTGCGCCGGGCGCTCGCCGTCTGGGCCAGGCCCGGCTCCTCCGTCGTGGTCTCGGCCACTCCCGGCAGCCCGACCGGCCCGCCGATGGGCCCGCCGCAGCTGCTGTACGCGGGCGCCGTCGACCAGGCCGTCGTGGTGCTGCTGTACGACGGGCTGCGCGTGATCCGGTACGCGGAGTCCCGCTCCGGGACCACCGGAGCCGCCTTGGACTTCGCCCGGACCGACGGCGCCTCGGCGGACACCGCGACCGGCCTGGTCCTCAGCCGGGTCGACGGCAACGTCCGCTACCTCACGGCGCCCTGGGTGCGCGCCGCCGCGCTGCGGGACCTCCTCAAGCCCGGCGAGGCCCCGACGGCACTGAAGCTCACCCCGGACGGGGTCACCCCGCCCGTCGTGGGCCCGGCACCGGGGGGCAACTGCACGAGCTGGAACGCGCTGGCGCTGACCGGTGACGGCGCAACGCGGCTGGTCACCGACCTGGGCGAGCTGACCCCGGCCCGGCTCACCTCCGGCGCCCCGGGCGCCGAGCGGAACGTGACGGAGGCAGCCGAACTCGGCGAATGGTCGAGGACCGCCTGCCTGTTGCCCTCGGTCCGCTCGCACGGGGTGCGCAGCGTCAACGCGTGGACGTACGCGAAGCAGCCGATGCCGGAGCGCGAGGGCACGGCGACCTGGCTGTGCACCCGGGCGGAAACCTGGCAGGGCACGGCGGACCGGGTACAGGCCCAGTTCCTGGCGCCGGGCGCGCCGCCGGCGGCGCAGGCCGCCAAGGCCGAGGGCTCGCCGGCGTGCGGGCCCCGGGAGCCGAGGGTGCTGGCGGGCGTCCTGTGGAAGTCCCGAGCGGGCCAGTGGTACGTGGTGGCTGCGGGCAGCGCCCAGTTCGCCTCGCTGTCGGTGAAGGGCGCCGGGGTGAACGGGGCCGCGACCGGGAATCGACTGGCGGTCAAGGCTCCGGCGGGCGCCCAGGTGGACCTGTCGGGCAAGCTGACCGACGGGACGAAGGCGGGGGTGCTGCGGTAGGTGCTGCGGTAGGCGCTGCGGTTGGTCCTGTCGTCGGACCGGCGCCGCGGAGGGTCGCGGGCACGGGTCGGTCGTCGAGGTCGGCAGGAAGTCGAGGTGGGCGGGAAGTCGAGGTCGGCAGGAAGTCGGCGCAGAGGGGTTTTCCATCTCGCTACCCCTCAGTACATTGACGCCATGTCTAATACGCCGCTCGCGCCCGCCCCCGTGGCGTCGGAACACATGGACCTCCGGGCGCGGAACGTCTCCTTCTCCTGGGACGCGACCCCGCTCCACTGGCTGCCCGGCGATCCCTTCGCCGGGCACACCATCAACGTGCTGCACCTCCTGCTCCCCGCCGGTGAACGCTGGTTCGTGCACGTCTACAAGCAGGTGCTCCCCCTCATCACGGACGAGCGGCTGCGCGCGGACGTCGTCGGCTTCATCGGCCAGGAGGCCATGCACGCCGCCGCGCACGACGACGTGCTCCCCCACCTCAAGCGGCTGGGTCTGGACCCGACGCCGTACACGGCCCAGGTCGACTGGCTCTTCGAGAAGCTGCTGGGCGACCGTACGCTGCCGCCCGGCAAGGCCCGCGACTGGTGGCTCATGGAGCGGGTCGCGATGATCGCGGCCATCGAGCACTACACGGCGTTCCTGGGCGACTGGGTCCTCAACGCCGAGGAATTGGACCGGCGGGGCGCCGACCCGATGATGCTCGACTTGCTGCGCTGGCACGGTGCGGAGGAGGTGGAGCACCGCTCGGTGGCCTTCGACCTGTTCATGCACGTCGACGGCGGCTACCGACGCCGGGCCAGGACCTGGGCCACCGCCTTCGCGGCGCTCGCGTTCCTGTGGCAGCGCGGGGCGCGCTTCTTCATGGAGAACGACCCCCAACTACCTCTGGCCAAGGCGTCGTTGGGGCAGTTCTTCCGGTCCGGACAACAGGGTGTGCTCCCCTCGACGGGAGCCATGCTGAAATCGATCCCGACGTACCTCTCCCGGACGTACCACCCCTCGCAGGAAGGTTCCACCGCCCAGGCGGAGGCCTACCTGGCGTCCTCGCCGGGCGCCAACGGCGGGGTGCGGCCGTGAGGCGCGCCCTGACCCTCACCGCCGTCGCGGGCGCCGCCCTGCTGACCCGGCGCGCCCTGCGGGGGCGCATCGGCCGCTCGCCGCTGTGGCCGCTGCCCGCCCTGGAAACCCCCATATCGGGGTACTCGCCGCGCCGGACCCTGCGCGCTCTGATCGTCGCCCGTACCGAACCGGCGGACGGGGTCCTGCGACTGACCCTGGAATCCGCGGAGCTCCCCGCGTGGACCCCGGGGGCGCACGTGGACGTGACGCTGCCCTCGGGTCTGGTGCGGCAGTACTCCCTGTGCGGGGATCCCACCGACCGGGGCCGCTACACGATCGCGATCCGGCTCGTCGAGGACGGCCGGGGCGGCTCCCGCGAGGCCCACGCGCAGCTCGTGGAGGGCGCGGAGCTGGAACTGCGCCCGCCCCGCAACCGCTTCCCGCTCGCGCCGGCGCCTTCGTACGTCTTCGTGGCCGGCGGCATCGGCATCACCCCGATCCTGCCGATGCTCCGGGCGGCCGAGGCGGCGGGCGCCGACTGGACCCTGCTGTACGGGGGCCGCAGCCGGGCCACGATGCCGTTCCTCGCGGAACTCGCCGCGTACGGGGACCGGGTCACGGTCCTCGCGCAGGACGAGAGCGGCCTGCCCGACCTGGGCCCGGTCACCGCCGCCGCCCCGGGCACGCTGGTCTACTGCTGCGGGCCCGAACCGCTGATGGAGGCGGTACGGGCCGCGGCCCCGGCCGCCGTACCGGTCCACCTGGAGCGCTTCGCCCCGACCGCGACCACGGGCGGCGCCACGCACCCGTTCACGGTGGAGCTGAGCCGCTCGGGCCGCACCGTCGAGGTCGCCGCGAACGAGACCACCCTGGCGGCGGTCCGACGGGAACTGCCGAACACCCCGTACTCCTGCGAGCAGGGCTTCTGCGGAACCTGCCAACACCGCGTGCTGACCGGTGAGATCGACCACCGCGACGAGCTCCTCACGGACGGCGAACGCGAGGACTCGATGCTCCTGTGCGTCTCCCGCGCGGCCTCGGACCGCCTGGTCCTGGACCTGTAGACGTCTGTAGGCACGTGTAGGCAGCTGTAGGTCGAACATGCCGAGGGCCCCGGAGGCGGGTTTTCACCTCCGGGGCCCAGGTGCGCTCCTACGGTTCGCAGCGGTCCGCGTCGGGCTTCAGGAAGTCCTCCCGCTTGACCGTCTTGCCGCCGCGCACGAGGACTTCTCCCTCCTCAAGCGCCTCCAGCCGGTCGAGGTCGAATGCCAACCGGGCATTCACCGCACGCGCCCCGACACCCCCCATGACGCCCACGATGTAGCTCGCGCCGGTGGTCTTCAGGTCGAACACCGCATCGGTCGAGATCCTCCACCCTTCGGGAACCTTGAAGAACTCGATCTCGCTCGCACCCTTCCCCGCCACGTTCGATATCGACCACCGCGGCATCCCCTCCGCGGCGGCGACGTCAACCAGATCCGGGACATATCCAGGGCACGGGACGATGAGCACCTTCGCTGACCCGCCGGCCGTCCTTTCCACCCCCACGATCGGCTTGGGCGCCGGCGAGCAGCCCACGAGCACGAGACAAGCCGCTGTCGACGCGACCGTCAACCCAAACAGACCCCGTCGAATCGGCGCCATTCCGAAACCCCCTTCAAGGAGTGAGATTCTCATCGAGTTCCGCCGACGGGATCGGCCCGCAGATTGTGGAACTTCAGGTATCCACCCCACCAAAGGTTGGCTTCAAAGCTCATACTTGTTCGCATGCGCAGGCCACGGACCACCGACACGAACCACCGACCTACCGGATTCCACCGCATAGGCCGTCACGAAGAAGGAGGCACTGCTGAAGGAAGCCCACTGATGTGAATGAATCGCCTCATGCTTCTCCAAATCAGGGCCAAATTCTGCCGCCTTCCCCTGACCCCAATCCTTCTTGATTTCCTCCCTCTTGTTCCATTCACGGTTGAGTTGAGTCGTGAAATCATGCCGATTGCCCGGATAGAACAGCACGTCCCCCACCGTCATGGGTTGATTGCCTCCAGGGGAGTGCTCGAAGCGCACATACTGTGCGGATCGTGCAGCACATCCGCTCGTGAGGGACGCATAGCCGAAGGCCAGATCATTGGCTCCGTTTTCATCGTTCCCATCGTTGAAGGGATCCAGGAGGATCTTCCCCGGCGAAACGTCGGTCAGGCAGCGAGTCGTCATCATGCCCTTCGGGCATTCGGGCTCCAGCTGCGACAGCGGAAGTGCGTACGGAAGTGCGGAGCCGGCACAATCGGAGGGCCACCATAGAGCGGGCCGCAGAAGCGGGACATCCCCTGGGGGCATCCGTTGCCCATGCCGGTCGCGGTTCCCCGCTTGCCGGAGCCCCGGCCACCGCCGCCACCGCCACCGCCGCCGCCATTACTCCCGCTCTGCGCGCCGGTGTTGTGCTGCTGGGCCGGGGAGTCCGCGGGAAGCGGGGTGTCGTTGTGGCCGTTCGGGCCGCGGGTGGGGCAGTCGATGTCGGAGCAGGCGCCCGAGGGGTCGGAGGTGGTGACGGGGTTGTTGTTGGCGTAGCCGTACCCGCCCAGGGACTGGGCCGAGTCCGTCACGAGGACCGGGTCGACTCTAAGGAAGCGTCCCGTCAGGGGGTCGTACTCGCGGACGCCGATGTGGGTGAGGCCGGTGTTGGCGTCGACCGGCTTGTCCAGGAAGCGCTTGTCGTCCGGCCACGTCGTCGGGTTGGTGCCGCGGGCGGCGCCGAAGGGGGTCGTGTACCGCTTGGACAGCGTCTGGTTGTCGTCGTCGGCCACCGAGAGGCTCATCGTGCCGTTGCGGTCGCCGGCGGTGAAGGAGAGTCGCGAGGTGCCCGACTCGTTGGTGCGGACCGCGACCTTGGTGCCGCCCAGGGTGTAGGAGCGGGTGGCCCACTTCTTCAGCCGAAGGACAGCGATCGGCCCCCGCGGTCGATGGTGACGAGGCTGTCCCGCTCCCCGCCGCCCGAGAAGGTCACGCCGGCGGCGGCCGCCTTCGGGCCCACCGTGCCGTCGGCGCGCAATCGCAGGGTGGCGTCCGGCTCGACCCAGGCGCCGGCCTCCCCCTTGACCCGGACGGGGACCACGGACTGGTCCAACCGGAACGATTTCCCGTCCGGATTTGCGTACGTGGTGGTGAACTCGGTCCTCTGACCGACAACCTCAACCGGCTCACCCGTCCCCCGCCACACGGAGCGCATTCTGCCCCTCGGTCGGCGTGGGACTCGCGGCGGCGGCCAGGGCCGCGGCCATCGGCACGTGCCCGGGCAGGAAACCCGCCATGACCACCGCACCGAGTGCGGCCGCCATGGCATGGCGAAGCCGCGGGATTCTTCGTGAAGGCATTTTTCCCATCCCCCGATGACAACGGAGCCTCCCCTGACTCCAGGCGACGCGCTCAGCCGCACATCGCGATCGCGAATGTACGCCGACGCTCAACTGCCTTACAAGACAGAGCAGTTGGCGCATATGTGATTGACGAGAAACGAGCTGTTCGGCGCCTCGCGGAGGAATCCGGCGGGGCGACCCGACGGGGGCCGGCGGAGCGGGTGCGCGCGGTCCGGCGAAGCGGGCGGACGCGGGGGAAGGTGCTCTGGTCAGGGGATGTGGCGGGCGAAGTATGGTGTCCGCATGACAACCGGGGTGCGACGCAGGATGGGTGTCGAGGAGCGGCGGCAGCAGCTGATCGGGGTGGCTCTGGAGCTGTTCAGCCACCGGTCGCCCGACGATGTGTCGATCGACGAGATCGCGGCGGCGGCCGGGATATCGAGGCCGCTCGTCTACCACTACTTTCCGGGCAAGCTCAGCCTGTACGAGGCCGCGTTGCGGCGGGCCGCGGATGAACTCGCGCAACGGTTCGTCGAGCCGCAGGAGGGTCCGCTCGGGGCACGGCTGTTGCGGGTCATGGGCCGGTTCTTCGCGTTCGTCGACGACCACGGGCCCGGGTTCTCGGCCCTGATGCGGGGCGGGCCGGCGGCCGGGAGCAGCCGGGCCAACGCGATGATCGACGAGGTCAGGCAGGCCGCGTACGAGCAGATCATCACGCACCTGCGGATCGAGAAGCCGCCCGCGCGGATGGAGCTCGTGGTCCGCACGTGGGTGTCGCTCGCCGAGTCCACGGCGTTGATCTGGCTCGACGGGCGGAAGATCCCCCGCAACGAGCTGGAACTCCAGTTGGTGCACGACTTCGCGGCGCTGGCCGCCGTGAGCGCCGCGTACGACGAGGAGATGGCGGGGATCCTGGTGCGCATCCTGGCCGACGAGCCGGCCGACGGGCCGTTCGGGGTGTTGGTCGGGCGGCTGGCGGCGATCGTGCCGACCACGGTTCCGCGCTCACGCTGATCATGACCACACCGATCATGACGCGGCGGCCCGGTGGCGGAATAATGCCCGAGTGATCATTGACGACGGAATGTTGTTCCGGCAGGCCGTGGAGAAGGACGCCGGCACGCTGGTGAAGCTGCACGACCAGGCCGCCCGGTGGATGCGCGCCAACGGGATCGACCAGTGGAAACCGGGTGACAAGGACGCCGAGCACTTCCGGGCCAGGATCCGCGAGGGCGAGGTGTGGATCGCCGAGGACGCCGACGGACGGGTCGTGGGCGCCTACGAGTTGTGGTGGTCCGACGAGGAGGCGTGGGGAGTCCAGCCTCCGGTGGCCGGCTACATCCACCGGCTGATGATCGAGCGGAGCGCCGCGCCCGCCGGAGCCGGCATGCGGATACTCGAACACGCCGAGTACCGGATCGCCCGGACCGGTCGGGAGCGGGCCCGGCTGGACTGCGTGTCCACCAACCCGCGGCTGCTCGCGTACTACCAGGGCGCGGGCTACCGGGTGGTCGGCGAGTGCCCCTCGAAGCAGGGCAAGGACGGCCGGGTGTACGGGGTGATCCTGATGGAGCGGCGCCTCGACGTCTGACCCGTCGGTCCGACGCCGGTCCGGCGCCTCGACGCACGGGGCGGGCGGCCGACGCAAGTCCCCGGCGCGCGCCAAGTCGCGCCCTCTCTCGGCCGTGGCGCCCGCAACCGGTTGCCGTCCCCGACGGCGCCCCGGTACCGATGGACCCGACCAGTCGGTACCAGGAGGGGAAAGCCGTGAAGAGTTCCATGAGCAGGGTCGCGGGCGCCGTGTTGGGCATGGCGTTGGCGGGAGTACTGGGTGCCACGGGCGTGGCGCAGGCCCAGGGCCGGCCGTCGGCGCCGGCCCCGGCGAGCGGCAGGGCGGTCGCGAGCGGCGCCGTACAGGCGCCCGCCGCGGTGATCGCGGAGGTGGAGGCCGCGACGGCCAGGCAGCGGTCGTTGGCGCCGAACGCCCGCACGGTCTGTTACGCCGCGCACGTGCAGGACGTGGGCTGGCAGGCGGCGGTGTGCGACGGCCAGGTGGCCGGGACGACCGGGCAGGGCCGCCGCATGGAGGCCGTGGTGATCGCCACGCGCGGGGTCGGCGGGGTCTGCGCCAACGCGCACCTCGCCGACGTCGGCTGGCAGGGCTGGGCCTGTGCCGGGGAGGGCGCGGCCGTGACGGTGGGCACCACCGGGCAGGCACGCCGGATGGAGGCCCTCGGCGTGCAGGTCGGCTCCGGCGGTGTGGGGGCGCAGGCGCACGTCGCGAACCACGGCTGGCTGAACACGGTGGCGGGGAACCCGGTGTACGCCGGGACCACCGGGCAGGCGCTGCGGATGGAAGCCGTCCGCATCTGGGTCTGACGTCCGGCACCCGATACCGGGCGCCCGGTGTGCGACGCCCGGCGCCCGGTGTAGGACGCCTGACGTCTGATGCCTGACACCCGCACCACGTGCGGCGGCGGTGCCGGACCGGGTCCGGCACCGCCGCGTCGCAGGGGAAGGGGAAGGAGCGGTCAGCCGCGCTTGAAGACCGCGACCGTGCGGGCCGGGACGGTGAACTGCCCCGTCCCCGTGTCGTACGTCGACCCCTTCACGGTCGCGTCGGAACCCGCGGCCTGGATCGGGTGCAGCGCGTAGCCGCGGCCGGCGAGGTCGGCCACCCGCTGGGACCGGACGCCCGGGGTGGCGTTGAAGACCACCACCAGGTCGCCGGCGGTCATGGTGATCACTCCGGGGGTCTCCTCGGTCCCGGAGAGCGGGAAGCCTATGGTCCGCTGGACGGCGTCGGCCGTGGTGAGGGCGAAGGCCGGTTCCGTCGTACGGATCCTGAGCAGGTCGCGGTGGGCGGCGGAGGTCCCGGTGATCTCGGGGCAGCCGGGGGCCGGGCCGGTCAGGAGGGGCTTCGCGTAGGGCCACTTGGGCTGGTTGTCGGCGGCCGGCGGAAGGCCTCGGCCGAAGCCGTTGCCGTCACGGCAGTCCCAGTGGATGGCGTTGAACCAGTCGCCGCTGTCGAAGGAGTTGCGGTCCAGCGACTTCGAACGCAGCAGGTCCGTGCCCGCCTGGGAGAGGGCGGGGCCCTGCGAGAGGGTCGCGGTGGCCATGGCGAGGACCTGCATGCGGGCCTTGTCCGCCTCCGGGGTGCCCTTCGGGAGCTTGAAGGTCAGGGCGTCGTACAGGGACTCGTTGTCGTGCGCGTCGGCGTAGGCCAGGGCGTCGCCGGGAGCGGCGGCGTACCCGGCCGGGGCGCCGTTGTAGTCCAGCTCGGAGCCCTTGATCCGACGGCCGGTGGTGTCGGTGAAGGCGTACGAGGCGAGGTTGCCGGTCAGCCCGACCTTGATCAGGTCCTGGGCGTGCAGCAGCCGGGCCCGCTGCTGCTCGGGAGTGCCGTTCGCGGGCGAGGAGTTGGGCGCGGTGAACAGTCCGGAGGCGAAGCCCTGGACCCCGGGGTCCTCGTCGAAGGGGCCGCCGCCGCGGACCGCGTCGCGCGAGCGGTCGGAGAAGGTGGCGATGCCGGTGCCGGCCATGTTCTTCTGCGTGGCCTGCACGAACCGGGCGTCGTCGGCGACCTCGCCGAAGTTCCAGCCCTCGCCGTAGAGGACGATCCGCTTGCCGTCGACCCCGTCCTTGGCGAGGGTCAGCCCGTCGAGGGCCTTGCGCACGGCCAGGATGTTGTCCTTCGGGTGGTGGCCCATGAGGTCGAAGCGGAAGCCGTCGACCTTGTACTCCTTGGCCCAGGTGACGATCGAGTCGACGACGAGCCGGCCCATCATGGTGTTCTCGGGGGCGGTGTTGGCGCAGCAGGTGGAGGTGGCCACGGCGCCGTCGGGCAGCAGGCGCTGGTAGTAGCCGGGCACGATCCGGTCGAGGACCGACTTGTCGGACTGCCCGGCGGCCACGGTGTGGTTGTAGACCACGTCCATGACCGTGCGCAGTCCGGCGCCGTTCAGCGACTGGACCATCCTGCGGAACTCGACCGTGCGGGCGGTGCCGTTCGGGTCGCTCGCGTAGGAGCCCTCCGGCACGGTGTAGTGCTGCGGGTCGTAGCCCCAGTTGTAGGCGTCCTTCGCGGCGGCGGCGCTCACGCAGGCCTGCTGCTGGTCGCTGTCGGGGGCGTACGCCTTCAGGTCGCAGGCGGGTTCGGTGCGGTCGGCGGGCTTCTCCGGGATGGTGCCGATGTCGAAGGCCGGCAGCAGGTGGACGTAGGAGGTGCCGGCGGCGGCGAGGTCGCGCAGGTGCCGCATGCCGGCCGAGCCGGTGTCGGTGAAGGCCAGGTACTGGCCGGGGTGGGTGGTGGTGCGGTCCGCGACGGAGAAGTCCCGGACGTGGAGTTCCTGGATCTGCGCGGAGGTGAAGGGGACCGGTGCGGGCTTCTTGAGGTTCCGCCAGCCCGCCGGGGCGAGCTTCGGGTCGGCCAGGTCCACGGCCAGACTGCGGGCGGAGTCGGTGGTCAGGGCGGTGGAGTACGGGTCGGTGACCAGGTTGCGGACCATCCGGCGGGTGCTCGGCGCCCACACGGTGACGTCGTAGCGGTACGGCTTGCCGGTCCAGCTCCGCTCGCCGCGCACGGACCAGACGCCGGTGGCGTCGTCGCGTCGCATGGCGACGGTACGGCCGTCGAGTTCGAGGGAGACCTTCCGGGCGGTGGGCGCCCAGACGGAGAGGGTGGGGCGGCCGTCCTTGAAGACGGGGCCGAGCGCGGCCGTGGTGGCGTACAGGTCGTCGAGGACGCCGGCGAGTTGCACGCCGGTGGCCGCGAGGACGGCGCCGTTCGCGGCGCGGGCGCTCGCGACGAGCTGGCCGCGCAGGGCCTCGCGGACCCGGTCGCGGTCGCGGGCGTCGACGGTGAAGGCGGCGTACGAGGCCAGGTGCGGGAACTTCTTCTTCTGGGCGGCGGTGAGTTCGGAACGGTTCAGGCGCAGCCAGGCGGCGCCCTCCTCCTTCAGGGCTCCGTCGTCGACGGTGATGCGGCCCTCGCGGGAGGCGAGGAGCTGGAGGGAGGCGGCGGCCTCGGGGGCCTTCCAGGCGACGGTGTCGCGGTCGATCCAGACGGCCTCGGCCTTGGTGAGGTCCAGGGCGGCGGCCGAACCGGCGGGCTGCGGGAGGAGGTAGCGCTCCTTGCCGCCGAGCATCCACACCTCGTGGCCGGTGGCCTTCAGGTCCAGCGACTGGTCGGTGGGCAGGTCCTTCTCGTCGCCCTTGTGGAGGATGTAGCTGAGGCTCTGGGCGCCTTCGGCGAGCGGAACCTCGTAGACCGCGCCGAACGAGTCGATGCGGGTGGGCCGGAGGGGCTTCGACCAGTCGGTGGGGTTCGCGGCGCCGGCCCAGACGTGCAGGCCCCAGCCGTCGTACGCGCCGTCGGGGCGCTGGTGGTGCAGGACGGCTTTGGTGGTGTCCTGCGGCGGTTGGGCGGGGCGTTCGGTGCGGGCCGCCTCCTTGCCCTGTTCGAGCCAGATCTCGCCGGTCCTCGTCACGTCGACGGTTCTGTCCGCGGCGACGTCCTTGTTGCCGTCCTTGTCGATGACCAGGTAGTTCACCGAGGAGGCCCCGGGCTTCAGCCGGACGTAGGCGAAGGCCCCGTACGCGTCACGGCCGCTGAACGCGTGCCCCTCGGGCCAGGGCCTGGCCTCGCCCTCGGCGATGTCGCCCCAGGCGTACAGCCGCCGGTCCGCGTAGTCGCCGTCGGGCCGGTTGTAGTGCACCACCGCGTACTCGCGCTGCGTCGCGCCCGGGGCCGGGGCGGGCGGGGCCTGGCCGGCGACGGACCCGGCGAGGGCGCTCGCCGTACGACCGGCGGAGTCCACGACGACCGCCTTGTAGCGCAGCGGGGTGCCGAGCGCGGCCGTGACGTGCTGGGTGACCCGGTACGGGGCGTGGTCGGCCGAGCCGAGGACCTGCCACTTCCCGGCGCCGGCCTGGGCCGCGAACACGACCCGGTTCAGGGAGCCCCCGGTGACCTCGGCGGACAGCTCGACGGTACCGGTGGCGCCGGCGGCCGGGGCCTTCAAGGTCAGGGACGGCCGGGTCGCGGGCGGGGCGAGGGGGGCGGTGGCCCGCAGGACCACCGAGCCCAGCGCGGGGACGGTGACGGTGAGCTTGCCGGCGGCGGAGGCGCGGATGGTTCCGGCGTACGGGGAGGTGCCGCCGTACAGGGTGCGGTAGCCGGCGCCGGCCGGCGCGTCGAGCTCCACGGTGCGGGGCCCGGTCGCGTTGTTCGACGCCACCAGGTACTCGGTACGGGTACGGGCGTCGGTCCGGGCGACCGCGTGGACGGAGTCGGTGTCCAGGCGCGCGCTCTGGACGCCGTCCCGCAGCGCCGGGTGGTCCCGGGTCAGCTTCGCGAGAGCACTGATCTGCCGGTAGAGCGGGTGCTGCGGATCGTAGGCGTCGCTCGCGTGGGTGCGCGCCGTGCCGAGCTGGTCGTCGTCCAGGTAGTCGGCGGTCCGCGAGGCGAAGAGGGGCTGCCGGGCGTCCTTGTCACCGCCGGCGCCCGTGAAGCCCTGCTCGTCACCCGAGTAGATCACCGGATTGCCCCGTGAGAGGAACATCAACTCGTTGGCCAGCCGGTAGCGGTCCAGCAGCTCCCGCTCCCCCGCCTGCGGCCGGTCCTGCTTCAGGAAGGTCCCGAAGCGGCCCATGTCGTGGTTGCCGAGGAAGGTGACCTGCTCGTAGGCGTTCGCCTTGTCGGTGGTGTACCGGTGGTCGTCGGCCAGCACCGAGCCCAGCCGCGAGGCACCCGCGCCCTGGGAGGCGTACGCGCGGATCGCGTCCTGGAGCGGGAAGTCGAGGGTGGCGTCGAGCCGGCCCCGGGTCACGTACGGGGAGGTGACGGCGGTGTCGGCGGAGTACACCTCGCCGAACATGAAGAAGTCCTCGCGGCCCCGCTTGGCCGCGTACGCGTCCAGGGCCGTGGCCCACTGCGTCCAGAACCCGGTGTTGACGTGCTTGACCGTGTCGATCCGGAAACCGTCGATGTCGAAGTCCCGGACCCACTTCTCGTAGATCTTCTCCATCCCGTCGACCACCTCGGGACGCTCGGTCCACAGGTCGTCGAGGCCGGAGAAGTCACCCTGCTCGGAGGACTCGCCGGCGAAGGTGGAGTCGCCCCGGTTGTGGTACATCGACGGGTCGTTGAGCCAGGACGGGACCTTGACGTTCTTCTTCGCCGCGGGCACGACGGGGGTGAGGGGGAAGGAATCGGCGTCCGTCGCCGGGAACTTCCGCTTCCCGTCGGCGTGGTCGGAGTCGTCGAAGGGAACCCCGTCCTTGGTCAGGTACGGGAACGCGCCCTTGGAGAGGTAGCCGCGGGAGGCCTCGCGGTGGTCGATGACATCGGCGGTGTGGTTGGTGATGACGTCGAAGAAGACCTTCATCCCCTTCCGGTGCGCCTTGTCGATCAGCCGCTCCAGGTCGGCGTTGGTCCCGAAGTGCGGGTCCACCTGCGTGAAGTCGGTGATCCAGTAGCCGTGGTAGCCGGCCGAGACGTCGGCGCCCGCGCCCTGCACCGGCTGGCTCTTGAAGATCGGCGCCATCCAGATGGCCGTCGTGCCGAGCCCCTTGATGTAGTCGAGCCGGTCCGTCAGCCCCTTGAGGTCACCGCCCTGGTAGAAGCCCTTGTCCGTCGGGTCCAGGCCGGTTTCCAACCGGGAGCCGGTCAGCCCGCCCCGGTCGTTGCGCGGATCGCCGTTCGCGAACCGGTCCGGGAGGACGAAGTAGAACTGCTCCCGGGTCAGGTCGTGGCGGGCCGGTTCGGCCGCCAGCGCGGCGTCCGAGGGCGGGGCCGGCGGCCGGGAGGCGGCCGACGCCGGGAGGGCGGGCAGGAGCGTCACGGCCAGGCTGGCGGCGATCACTCCCGCGGCGGGGCGTATCAAGGCAAGGACTCCTCGGTCACGTGTCTGCGTGGGACGAGGACCGCCCGGCGGTGGCGGGGAGTGAGGTGCCGGGCGGCCCTGGTTCAGGGGGGCGGAGGTCAGTTGCGCCAGGTGTCGGTCAACGTGACCCGACCGCTCGCGGGAACGGTGGCGGAGCGGTTGGCGCCGCTCTCCCAGGTGACGTTCCCGGAGGCGTCCTTGCGCACGTACTTGTACGAGAAGGACGTGCCGGGCGGGAGCGAGACGTCGAGCTTCCACACCGGGTAGGCCGCCGGGTCCAACTTCGGGGCGACGGAGGCGTTCCAGTTCCCGAGCTCGGCCCGGTCGCCCGTCACGTGGATGTTCTGGCCGAGGACCGTGGAGGCGTTCACGCCGAACGAGGCCCCGGCGTCCGAGGCGGGCGGCGGGGTGCTGCCGCCCGCGCAGGTACGGGCGTTCACGTGCAGGGCCACCGCGCTGCCGGCGCCGAGCGTGGCCGTGAACCGGCCGGCCGAGTCGACCGTGACCGTACGCCCGCTCTGGACGTCGCAGTAGCCACCCGCCGGCAGGGACGTCTGGAAGGTCCGGGTCAGCGCCGAGCCCTCGTGGTTGAGCGCCGCGTACGCCTTGGCGCCGCGCCCGAACGCGATCTGGTCACCGCCGTTGTCCCACCAGTCGGTGACGGACTGGCCGCGCGCGGCGTTGCGGAAGCCCACCAT
The DNA here is from genome assembly GCF_001279725.1 of Streptomyces sp. WM4235. Taxonomy (GTDB): domain Bacteria; phylum Actinomycetota; class Actinomycetes; order Streptomycetales; family Streptomycetaceae; genus Streptomyces. The sequence goes on from NZ_LGDE01000024.1 coordinate 161,451, forward strand.
GGAGGAGATCTCCCGCCACGCGTGCTGGCACTTCCAGCCGTCGACGTAACAGGCGTTCACCGAGCCGCCGTTGGGCGGACCGGCGTCCTTCTGGCTCCACTCGTAGCCGGAGTGCACGTCCGGCGATCCGTACGGCCAGGCCAGCATGAAGACGTTGGCGAGGGTGTAGGCGGAACCGTCCTTGTAGCTGAGGGTGTCACCACCGCGCTCGGTGTCGTGGTTGTCGACGAAGACGGCGGACTGGCCGGAGGGCATGTATCCCCACGCCTCGCCGAAGTTCTTCAGGTGGGCGAGGCTCTCGCCCTGGAAGACCCGCTTCAGATCGCGGGCGTAGCGGAACTCCTGCACGTCCCCGTTGCCCAGGTACTCGGACGGCGACACGGCCTCGCCCGCACCGAAGATCGCCTCCTGCTTCCAGTAGGCGGAGGGGTTGCTCAGCCGTGACTTGATGTTGGCGAGGTCGGCGGCCGGCATGTGCTTGGCCGCGTCGATCCGGAATCCGTCGACGCCGAGGGAGAGCAGGTCGTTGAGGTAGCCGGCGATCCGGCCGCGCACGTAGTCCTCGCCGGTGTCGAGGTCGGCGAGCTGCACCAGTTCGCAGTTCTGGACGTTGCCCCGGTCCTGGTAGTTCGAGATCGTCGCCCGACAGTCGTCCATGTCGGCGCCGGAGTAGAGGCCGGGGTAGCCGTACTTCGTGTACGAAGAGCCGCCCGTCCCGGTGCCGTCGGCGGCGGCCATGTGGTTGATGACGGAGTCGACGACCACCTTCACGCCGGCGGCGTGACAGGTGTCGACCATCGCCTTGAAGGCCGTCCGGTCACCGAGCCGCCCGGCGATCTTGTAGCTGACGGGCTGGTACGAGGTCCACCACTGGTCGCCCTGGATGTGCTCCTGCGGAGGCGACACCTGGACGTACCCGTACCCGGCGGGCCCCAGGCTGTCGGTGCAGGCCCGCGCGACGGAGTCGAAGCGCCACTCGAACAACACGGCCGTGACGTCCTTGACGCCGGGAGTGGCAGCGACCGCCCGGGGGGCCTGAACGGTGAAGGACGCGGCGACAAGTGCGGTGGCGGCGAACAGGGTTGTGGCTCTGGTGGTTCTTGCAGCACTGACAGCTCTGGCAGGCATGCGGGGGCCTCCTGGCGGAAGAGGTGGGGATTGCAGCGACGGTAGGTGCCAGGCCGAACCCCTGCAAGACCTTGCGCAAGGGATTGCAGAATTGTTTCGCGGACGTGTCCCGGTCTGTGCCGGAACGCCGCGGTGGGGGGCGGGGGTTGGGGGCGTGCGGACCCCTCACACCCCCAACCCCCGCCCCCCACCAAAGCCCCCCTCAGCCCCCTCAGTCCCCCGG
>NZ_LGDE01000025.1 GCF_001279725.1 Streptomyces sp. WM4235
CCACCGAGCCCGTGCTGCCCAACGCGACCGTGCCCCCTCCGACCGGGGGATCGACGGGGGCGCCCTCCTCGACCGCCCCGCGATGACCCTGGCCCAACCCACCCCGTCCAACCCGCCCCGGTAGCCCGGGGACACCGGCACCCCACCGGCCGCGCAGCCTCGGCCGGCGGTCCGGCGCGCCCTCAGCCGATTCAGGAGTACCCGTATGTCCGTTTCCACCCCGTCGCGACCGGTCACCGTCCACGCACCCCCCTTCCCCGCCGAACCGCGGCCCAAGCCCCGCCGGCCGCGGTTCGGCCCCGCCGACCGCGAGGTGCTGTCGCTCTACGTCCTCACCCGCATCGGGATCTGGATCACCGCCGGAGCCGTGAGTTGGCTGTTCCCCGCCGACGGCAAGTCCCGGCGGGCGCCCTCGCTGCTTTCCCCCTGGCAGCAGTGGGACTGGTGGCACTACCTCCACATAGCCCAGGACGGCTACTTCCCGGACGGCGCCGGCCCGTGGACGGTCGGCTGGGACAACCGCGAGGCCTTCTTCCCCGGGTTCCCCCTCACCCTGCGCGCCGTCCACGTGGTCGTCCCCCACTGGGCCGCGGCCGGGGCGCTGACCTCCTTCGTCGCGGGAGGCGTCGCCGTCCTCGCGCTCGCACGGATCGCCCGCCGCCAACTGCGCGACCTGGAAGGCGGCCGGCGTGCGGCGGTGTTCTTCCTCCTCTCGCCCTGCGCGGTGTTCCTCGCGGCCGGTTACACGGAGTCCCTGTTCCTGGCGCTGGCCTTGCCCGCGTGGCTCGCGGCGCAGCGCGGGAACTGGCCGGCCGCCGCGGCCCTGACCTGTCTGGCCTGCTCGGTACGGGTCACCGGCCTGTTCCTGGCCGCCGCGCTCGTGCTCCACTTCGTGCTGACCGTCCGCGATCGGAGCGCCTGGCGCTCGGCTCCCTGGCTGGCGCTGCCCGCCCTCACCCCCGTGCTCTACGGCTGGTTCCTGTCGGCCCGTACCGGCGACTGGATGGCGTGGAAACACGCTCAGGAACGCGGCTGGTACCGGGACTTCCACGCACCCTGGGACGCCTGGTCGAACACCTGGGAGGCCGCCTTCCACCACACGCAACCCACCGGGTACGCGCTGATGTCGCAGGCGGAACTGCTGGCGATCCTGGCCGGCGTGGTCCTGCTGGCCCTGCTGGTCCGCCGACGCCGACTGCCCGAGGCGCTCTACCTCGCCCTCACCCTGTGGGCGCTGGGCACCTCGTACTGGTACACCTCGATCCCGCGCTCCACGCTGCTGTGGTGGCCGCTGTGGATCGCCCTGGCCGGGTGGAGCCTTCGACGGCCGCTCGTGCAGGCGGTGTACCTGTATGTCGTGGCCCCGCTCGGCGTGGTGGTGGCCATCACCTTCCTGACCGGTCGCTGGGCCGGCTGACCCCGGCCCTCGGGTCGCGGACCCGCTGCCCGCCCCCGCGGCGGGTGTCGCGCGGCGCCTCGCTGTGGATCGGTTACGGAAGGATCGAGTCCACGTAGCCGCCGTCCACGCGCAGCGCCCCGCCGGTGGTCGCGGAGGCGAAGGGGGAACTGAGGTAGACCACCATGTTCGCGATCTCCTCGGGCTCGATCAGGCGCTGGAGCAGCGATTGGGGACGGTGCGTGCGCATGAACTCTCGCTGTGCCTCTTCCCAGGGCAGATCGCGGTCCACCGACTCGTAGACGAAGTCCTCCACTCCACCCGTGTGCGTCGGGCCCGCCATGACGGAGTTGACGGTCACCCCCGTCCCGGCGGCCTCCTTGGCGAAGCCGCGCGAGACGGCGAGGAGGGCGGTCTTGGACATGCCGTAGTGGATCATCTCGGCGGGAGTCACCACCGCCGAGTCGCTGGCGATGTTCTGGATCCGGCCCCACGAGCGCTCCGTCATCCCCGGCAGGTAATGCCGGATCATCCGAATCGCCGTCAGGACATTCATGTCGAAGTAGCGGCGCCACTCGTCGTCCGGGATCTCCAGGGCCGGCATCGAGCCGAAGATCCCGAGGTTGTTCACGAGGACGTCGACCTGTGGGACCGCGTCGAAGACCGCCTGCGCGCCGTCGTCCGTCGAGATGTCACCGGGCGCCGCGATCAGCGTGCCGCGTCCCGCGCTCATGCGCCGCACCGCCTCGTCGACGGACTTCTCGGTGCGGCCGTTGACGGCCACCCGTGCCCCGGCGTGGGCGAGGCCGGACGCGATGGCCGCGCCGATGCCCTGGGTCGATCCGGTGACCAGCGCGGTCTTCCCGGAGAGGTCGATGAGCACGGGGGATACCTGCCTTCTGCCGCTCGGCGGCTGTGTCCGTCTGCCCGCCGGGCCGCCTGCCGGTACCCGGTCGCCGGTCCGAACCGGATGGTGGCCCCACGCCGGGGGTCAAGCCCTGGGCGACTCCGACGTTCGCGCTGCTTCTCGATCGTCGCTCGACTGTCCCTCTCGCTGATTCGGTGTCAGGGTAAAGGGCGGCGGGCAACTTGCCCATCGACTGAAGGGGTGAGCATCAATTGTTCCGCCATCGGGGCCTTTCCTTCCCAGTGAGGTTTCGGAAGGTTTCGCAGCAGACCTGCCGGCCCGCTGAGACGGCACCTGGCGGACGCGGTCGCCGTGCCGGGACGCACTGACATCACGGCCTGCGCCTTGCCGTCCCGGGCCGGGACGGAGCCCGGGATGGTGGCCGGCCCGTTCGTTCGGTGCGGACGCCAGCACTTCCGACCGCACCCGCACAAGACGAGCGTTCTCGGCAGGCTCGGAAAACTGCTCCACAATTGACAGTTGCGGCCTGATGGCGGCCCCTGCGGCAGATGATGGGCCCGACATGATCGGAGCTCGTACAGGGATGCGTTCCAGTCCACCGCCCGTGTGGCGAAGCGGACGGTGCCTGCGGGCTGCCGTGTTCACCCTGCTCAGCTCGGCTCTGGCCGTCGTGGCCCATCAACTGGCCTCGGAGGGGTGGGTGTCCTGGCAGCGCGCGTCGGTCGGGGCGTCGCTCGTCTTCGCCCTCTCTTGGCTTGAGGTCCGGCGGCCCCGGCCTTGGTGGCAGGTGGTGGCGGCCACCGACGCCGCTCAACTGCTCCTGCATCAGGGGCTTTCGGTGCCCCAGGCGGCACCCCGCGCTCACCCCGAAGCCCACGACGGCCTGACGGAGACGGTGCACGCGGCGCACCACGGCACGTGGGGGATGGCGGCGGCCCATTGCGTGGCCGCGTGGGTGATGGCCTTGCTCATGTACCACGCGGACCAGGCGCTCAGTCGCCTGCCGGAGACGGTGAACCGATGGGCCCACTCGGCAGTCGCGGCCGCCGCCGCGGCCTTCGGTCTCCACCGTCGACCATGGGTACGGCCCTGCCTGCGGACGGTACCCGCATCCCTCAACGGGCTTGCCCTCCAGCCGACGGTGACGGCGATGCTCTGTCATGCGCTGGTACGTCGAGGCCCTCCTGCCGGGTGTGCGGGAAACGTTCCCCCCATCCTGGCGGGCAGTGCACCTGCACGGTGACGCCCGCTTCGCGCACCGAGAGGGCTCTCCATCGTGAACACATCACACACCCGCGCTCAGCTCCGCAGACTGGGTATCGCGGCCGTCGGCGCGTTGATCGTCGTGGGCGCGGCCGCCGGGCCCGCCGCCGCGCACGCCGAGGTCACGGCCTCCGACCCGCGTGCCCTCGCCGAGAACGTCACGTTGTCCTTCACCTCCGAGGCGGAGTCGGACACCGCGGGAATCGCGGAGTTGCGGGTCGTCCTCCCGAAGGGCATCAGCCCGGACGCCGTGACGCTGAAGGAAGCCCCCAAAGAGTGGAAGCTGACGGCCACTCCCGACGGGTACGCGATCGGCGGTGCCGCCCTGGCCACCGGCACGGATGCCGAGTACAGCATCACGGTGCGCCAGTTGCCCGACGAGAAGTCCCTCGCGTTCAAAACACTCGAGACCTACGGGGACGGAAAGATCGCCCGTTGGATCGAGGTGCCCACCAATGGTGAGAAGGTCGACAATCCGGCCCCCCGGCTGGAGCTGAAGGCGGCGGCCCCCGGGGCCAAGCCGATCGCCCCCGGCCCGTCGGCCTCGCCGACCCCCAGCGCCGCCCCGTCGCTCAAGCCGTCACCGGCGGCCCCCTCCGCTCCCGTGGCGGCCGCGAGCGCGCAGGCGACGAGTGAGGAGGATACGGGCAGCAGCGTCGCACTCATCGTCGGCGTGATCGCCGCCGTCGTACTGATCGCCGGTGTCGGCACCTTCTGGTGGCTGCGCCGCAGCCGAGCCTGACACAGGCCGCAGGGGCGGCGCACGGCCTGCGCCGTGCGCCGCCCCTGCCGCGAGTCGGCACAACGTGGGTACGGAGACCGGTCGTGCAGTCCCCCTCGTGGGTCGCTCTGACACCGCGTTCGGGAGGACCGGTCGTCGCACCGGTCCGTCGGCTCGGGGCGCCCCGAGCCGGACCTTGACCGAGAACCGGTGCCACGACCACCGCGCCGGCTCATGCCGCCCGAGAACGCGTGCCCGATGACTCGGCCACACCTCCCGGGATCCCAGAACCCTGGGACAGACACCGCACTACGGGGACGTCGTGATGTCCACGGTCTCGCGCACGGTGACCTGGTCGATGTCGGTGGTGCGCACCGTGAGGTTCAGGGTCCACACCCCGGGCACGGGCAGTCGCAGGTCGTAGGCGGCCCAGTACCCCTTCTGATTCTTGAGCTTCGCGTCGAGCGGCCCGATGTCCAGGTCGTCCTGGTTGAGGGTGAGGCGGAGTTCGGGAACGGTCGCCAACCCCCCGTCCGCGGTGTACACCACGGCCTCCACCGTGTTCTCGCCCACCCGGCCCGGCGCCAGCGTGACCTGCACCGTGCCGCGGTGGCCCGCCGTCCCCATGTCGAACGGCACCATGAGCACCTTCGCCTGCGGCTCCTGCACGGTGACCGCCGACGCCTTCTCGTCGGCGGCGCGGCTGGGCTGCGTGCCGGTGAGCAGAGTCGTGATCACCAGGACCACGACACCGAGGGCGGCCTCGGCGGCGACCGTACGCCGCAGCCCGCGCCGGAATCCGTCGGCCTCGGAGACGGACGGCTCACCACCGACAGGGGCAACGGGCCCGTCACCGGGACCTGCTGCCTCCGGGCCGGCCGGTGCGCCGACCATCTGTGCGACCTTCACCCTCTCGGGCTCCGGCACCGTCTCGGCGGCCGATGGCGCCTCCTGAACGAGGCGAGCCGTCCATCGGCGCGAGAACGACGCCGCCCACAGCACGAGGATCACGGCGGCGATCTTGACGATCAGGGTCCGGCCGTACGACGTGGTGGACAGCGCCTCCCAGGAGCCGACCTGCCGCCAGGACTGGTACACGCCCGTCCCGACCAGCGTGGAGACCGCGACGAAAGCGAGCGTCGAGAAGCGGCCGATCGCGGAAGCCGGGACGTCGAGGGCGTCGGGCGCTCGGCGCCGGAGCACGATCAGCAGCGTGATCAGACCGCCGAGCCAGACTCCCATGGCCAGCAGGTGCAGCACCGCGACGGGAATGGCCAGCGGCACCTGGATGCCGGCGGAGGCATGCTCGGCGGCGGCCCAGGTAAGGGCCAGACCCAGGGCGAACGCGGCCCCGATCACGCGAACACCGGTACCGAAGCCCTCTGGCTGCCGCGAGTCCTCGTCCTGCCGGCCCAGTTGTCCGGAGAACCGCTTCAGCAACAGGACGCCCACCGCAAGGAGCGCCAGCCGCGCGATCAGCGCGATCCCGGGCTTCCCGGTGACGGTTCGGCCCAGCTGGGAGGGGTCGAACACCGACGTGAGCGAGCCGGCCGCCTCGTACGGGCCGCGCAGCAGCAACAGGGCGGCGCCGGACACCACCAGAGCCGCCCACCCCGTCACCAACAGCCTGCGCACCGGGCGAACCGTGCCCGCGCCGGGCAGGCACACCAGGACGAACGCCACGGCTCCGACGAGGAGGGCCAGGCCGCTGTAGGCGATGTAGCGGAAGAAGCCGTACAGGCGGCCGGCGGCCGTGTCGTCCGGTGAACCGGTGACCACCACGGCAGCCGTCTCGGACGGCTTGCCGATGGAGAAGACGAACGCGCCCGAGATCGGGTGGCCGTCGGCCGAGACGACCCGCCACGCGACCGTGTACGTACCCTCGATCAGCTTGCCGGGCAGCTCCACCCGGGCGGTGTTCCCCTTGCCGTCCACCTGCTGCGCCGGACGGGGGTTCGCCCGCTCGTTGTCCGGCGACAACACCCTCACCGCGTCGTCGGAGAGGCTGACCGACTCGGTGAAGGTGAGCGTGACCTGCTTCGGCGCTGCCTTGAGGACGGCTCCGTCCGCAGGATCGGCGCCACTGAGGCCGGCGTGGGCGGAGGCCGGGCCCGCCCCGCCCAGGATCAGTGCCAGTACGGCGGCGACCAGTGCCAGGACGGTCAATGAGGCTCTCGTGGGAGGCGATCCAGTGTGCATGAAGAAGCGGTCTCCGGGGTGGCGGTCGTCATCGGCGCACCGCCGTCCGAACCCTGTCGTGCAGGGTGGCTCCAGAACATGGAGCCACCCTTGTGCGACACGACTGGCTCTGGCAGGGCTGGGACTCATGGCGCGATGTGGACCCTAGTGCCGCCGGCCGTGGAAGTGAGCCGGTTGAGCAACTTCGGCTAAAGCACGGTACGGAAGGCTTGCCTTGCGCGTCTTCCCTGTATCGTGCATCCGCTCTTCGAGGTCATGACGGGGGCCTGCCGCGCGACCGCACCGCGGGCCGTTCGGTGCCGGGGCCCGCTGCCGGGCGCGCGCTGTGGCAGGGGCCGCGTCAGTTGTCGGGAGGGTGGGGAAGACGACGGAGTTCGAGCAGGGCCACCGCGATCTTCACGCCGGTGGAGATCGTCAGGGCCTGCAGAAACGGCATGCCCATGAGCCACAGGGCCACCGTCATGGCGGTGAGGACCAGAAAGGCCGGCAGGAGGTTGGTCTGCCTGATCACGGCGCGCAGGTGTCCGGTCCTGCTCCGATGCTGATCCACCGTTCCGGTCGGGCGTGCGGTGACGCCTTCCTCCTCGGCTTGCGGCATCGGCTGCTGCCCTTCACTCGGGTTCGTCCCCGCCAACGAGTGTCGGGCGCGACTCGGCGGACTGCCACCGCTGCCACTCGCCCCGCCGCCATCCGAGTACAGGTTCACCACACCGGCGCCGACACCCGCCCGGCCGTCGCCTGCGCCCGGCCGACGGCCGGGAACAAGACCGATGCCCACCTCTGGCGGGAGTCCGCCCCGCCCGCTGCGGCAGCCGGGACGACAGTGATCGCGGAGGCCGGCGGCCGGCGGCCCGGCGCGCGCCCTGACCGGCTCGGCCCTAGCCTTGGGATTGCCGTTCCGGCTCCCCCGGACGACAGGAGGCTGTGCGGTGAACCCAACCTTCATACGGCTCCGCCGGGCCTGCGTGGCCGGCGCAGCCGCCACCCTCCTCATCGCCCCGTTGGGCGCGACCACCACCGCCCGGGGGGCGGCCACCCCCTCACCGTCCGCGGACGACGCCTTCGTCGCGCTGACCCCGGCCGTCAAGGCGAAACTGGACGCGGCCATCGCGAAGACCCTGCGCGAGACCAAGGTGCCGGGCGCGGTCGTGGGCCTGTGGGCCCCCGGCAAGGGCAGCTACGTGAAGACCTTCGGCGTGGCCGACAAGGCGACCGGCGCCCCGATGAAGGCCGACCTGAACTTCCGCATCGGCAGCGAGACGAAGACCTTCACGGTCACCGCCCTGCTCCAGCTAGTCGACCAGGGGAAGATCGGCCTGGACGACCCCATCGGCAAGTACATCGACGGTGTCCCGAACGGCGACAAGATCACGCTCCGCGAGCTGGCGGGGATGCGCAGCGGCCTCTTCAACTACAGCGAGGACCCGGGCTTCGACAAGGCGTTCCTGACGAACCCCAACCGCCCCTTCACCCCCAAGGAGTTGCTCGCCTACTCCTTCAAGCATCCGGTGAACTTCGCGCCGAACGCCACGTTCGAGTACTCCAACACCAACCTGATCCTGCTCGGTCAGGTCGTGGAGAAGATCACCGGTCGCCTGCTGCGCGAGGTCATCAACCAGGACGTGCTCGTGCCGGCCAACCTGGGCGGCACCCTCTTCCCGACCGGCAACCAGTTCCCCGACCCACACCCGCAGGGCTACACGAACCAGAGCCTCTCCGGGAAGGTCGTGAACTCCACCGACTGGGACCCGTCCTGGGCCTGGGCCGCCGGGGCGATGATCTCCAACCTCCACGACCTGCGCAGTTGGGCGAAGACCGTTGCCACGGGCACCCTGCTGAAGCCCGCGACCCAGGCCGAACGCCTCAAGACCCAGCCCATCGGTATCATCCCGGGGGCCTCCTACGGCCTCGGCATCTTCGACGTCCAGGGCTGGATCGGCCACAACGGTTCGATCCCCGGGTACGAGACGCTGACCGTCTACCTCCCCGAGGCCGACGCCACGATGGTCATCGAGCTGAACACCGACGTCACGGTCGGCGGCCAGGAACCGAGCACCCTCTTCGGCGAGGCGGTCACCTCCATCGTGGCCCCGGACCACGTCTACCCGGGCCACAAACCGACCGACCCCAAGGGCTGAGGCCCAACCGGGCACGGGCGACCGCCGGAGACCTCAGTCGCTCCAGCCCACCGGCCCGGAGATGTCCCAAGCCGCTACTCCTGCGGCGTCTGCCGGATCTTGGCAAGCGTCAGGACACCGCCGCCGACGCCCCATCCGGCATCGGCGACCTCTTCGACCAGTACGAGGGTGGTGGCCCGGGCGCGGTCGCCGAAGATCTCGGCGTACAAGTCGGTGGTGCGCGTGACGATCTGCTCCTTCTGCTCGGCGGTGAGGGTGCCTGCGGGGACCTTGAAGTTCGCGAACGGCATGGTGCTCTCTCTTCGTACGGGGGACGCCGGAGCTGCTCACAACGAGCAGGCGGTCGAACCCGATGGGGCAACCATCCGTCCGAGTCACCCGCTCCGGCCAGGGCTGAGCCCACCCAGGGGTTGTCGGCCCCTGGCTCGAAACCCGCCGGAAGGCGACGATGAGCGGGTGAACCTTCCCGAGCTTGCGGCTTTCCTCAGGTCCCGGCGTGATCGGATCCGGCCGGCCGATGTCGGCCTGCCCGTCGGGCCCAGGCGCCGGGTGCCCGGCCTGCGACGGGAGGAGGTCGCGCAACTGGCGGGTCTGTCGGCCGACTACTACACCGAGTTGGAACGCGGACGTGGCGCCCAGCCTTCGTCCCAGACCCTGGCTGCCCTCGCCCGGGCGCTGCGGCTGGGCGGCGATCAGCGCGACCACCTGTTCCACCTCGCGGATCGGCCGCTGCCCGCGTCGACACACGGAGCGAGCCCGCGGCAGGCCCAGCCCGCCCTGCTCGGGCTCCTGGACCGGCTGATCGGCACGCCCGCCCAGGTCATCACCGACCTGCACGAGACCCTCGTCCAGAACGAGCCGGCCGCGGCGCTGCTCGGCCGGTCTCCGGAACCGCGCGGCCCCGCCACCGGCTTCGCCTACCGTTGGTTCACCGATCCGGCTGCCCGCGCCGTGTACCCGACCGAGGACCACTCGCACCACTCACGGGTCTTCGTCGCCGATCTGCAGGCAGTCGCCGCCCGCCGGGGCCGCGACACCGAGGTCGCCGCGATGACGGCCGCACTGCGGCGGCGCAGCGCGGAGTTCGCTGCCCTGTGGGACACCCACGACGTCGGCCTGCGACGCACCGATCACAAGCGCATCGTGCACCCGACGCTGGGCGTCATCGAGTTGGACTGCCACAGTCTGTTCAGCGAGGACGGCCGTCAGCGCCTCCTGTGGTTCACGGCCCCGCCCGGTACCGAGGGCGCCGCTCAGCTTGAGCTGCTCGGCGTCATCGGTACGCAGGACATGGCGCCGACCGAGGGCGGCGTCCACGCGGGCTGAGAGCGGATGTCAGGCCCCCGCAACAGCCCCCGGCCCCTCACGGCCGGCGCGTGTCGGGATCCACGCTGCCACCGCCGCGACCACGGCCGCGGCGACGAGCAGCACCACAGCGTGTCCGCTTCCTGCTGCTTCCTGCCTCCCGCACGACGCGGGTACTCGGCTCGTACCGTGGCTGCCGACCGGATCCTGCGCGCCGCCCCCTGGGGCGGAGTCACTCCCGTGGGGCCAGAACGGTGAAGAGCGCGCCCTCCGGGTCGCGGAGGGTGACCCACCGGGCGGCGGTGGAGGCTTCCACGGGGGAGGCGGTACTTCCTCCCGCGGAGGTGGCGGCTTCCACGGCAGCCTCCAGGTCGGGCACCCGGAAGTGGATGTGCCATCGCGGCCGGACATTCGGGTCGGGGTCCTCGCCCACGGCTCCGCCGCTGATCCGTGCGACAGTGTCGCTGCCGTGCCTCAGGACCACGCGGTCGTGTTCGTAGGCGGCCACCACACAGGACCCGGGAGGTTCTCCGGCCCAATCCAGCACCTCCCCGTAGAAGATGGCGGACGCGAAGGCGTCGCGCGTACGGAGTTCCAGCCAGGCGGGGGCGGTGCCGCGACCCACTCTCCAGTTCTTGAGCACCCGGCCTTGCCAGAGTCCGAAGACCGCCCCGGAGGGGTCGGCGGCAAGGACGGCGCGGCCCGTGCCGAAGGACAGCGGGCCCACGGCGACGGTGGCGCCGCGCTCGCGAACGCGGGAGGCGCTCACGTCGGCGTCGTCGACGGCGAAGTACGGCGTCCAGGCCGCGGGCAGTGACAGATCCTCGGCGAGGGCCCCGAGACCGGCGACCGGAGCGCCGTCGCGGAACGCCAGCAGGAGCCGTTCCCCGAGCCGGGTGTCGCGGAACGTCCAACCCAGCACGGCGCTGTAGAACCGCCGCGCGGATTCGAGATCCCGGGTCATCAGGCTCACCCAGCAGGGCGCGCCGAGGACTTCATGGCTTGACGTGGACACAGCTCCCAGCCGCCTCATTCCGCCGCACATCGCTTATGGGACCTTTCCACCGTAGCCCGGCCGGTGGATGAAATCGGTGAGGTGGACCGCTCCTCCGGCGAAACGGTCGGCTCCGTGGCCCAACCATCGGTCGTACCGGCATCGAGCACTCCTTCTGTCGACGTCAGGCCAGGGTCCTCGTCGTCACGGACGGAGGTGGTGCGGCGGCTGGTGACAGACCGGTTGTGGGCTCCTCCCTCGTGGGACGCCCGTGGTGCCGGTGCGTTCACGAGGTGGTGGACGTCCGAGAGGATTCTTCGCACGGTTCCGCCGCCGCCGCGGCTTCGACGGAACCCCTCCAGCGCGGGAGACCGATCAGGCACAGCTGTCGGCTTCCCTCCGCTGGTGTTGCAGAGCGTCGGCGCCCGCGGTGATGACCTCGGCGAGCCGGTTGGCGAAGGCCGCGTTGCATCCTCCGAGCCGGACGAAGCCGTGGCCTGCCACCGGGCCGTCGTTGCTGAGGGAGGGAAGGGTCATGTCCGCGAGCGCGAGCGCCGTTCGGAGGTTGGTGACGGCGTCTTCGCCGGCCTGGTAGGCGGCGTCCTGGCGCCGCTGGTACTGGAGTCGTTCGGCGCGGGTCATTTCGTACGCCATGGCGCTGACCTCTCGTGGTAGGCGTGGGTGGTGACGCGCCGGAGCGCGTTGTGTCATCGGTTCGTCGGCGGGGCGAGGCACTCTCAACCGGCGGCCGGGTCCATGTCCAGGTCCGGTTCGCGACGGGACGGGACGAAGGAGCCGGTCCGTCGGGCTGAGTCTGTGGAAGGCCCGTGACTATCGGTTTCGATCTTCGTTTCAAGGGTGCAGGCGAGCACCCCTCCGACGTGTGGGAAGGACCGGGTTGGCCAGGAAGGTACCGGCTGTTGCCGCCTCTGCTCCCCCTGGTGGCCGCCCATGCGAGGCTCGCCCCTCTTGTGACGTCGCCCGAGAGTGCCGTTCACGCTGTGGCGCCCGCCCGGGTCCCCCGGATACGCGCTTGGCACCTTCGGTCGGCCAGACTTCACTGACGGTACGGATTCACGCCCAGCCCCCTTGCGGGAGTGCCCTTCCGCTCGGCGGAGGGGTGGTCCAGGAATCCGGTGCCTCCCACGCCGCAGCCACGACAGTGATCGCTGCCCCCGTCGCCTACACCGCCGCCTGTCGCGACGACCGGCGGGCGTGGACCGAGCCCACATGCATCGCGTGGACCGGTGCAAGCGGCATTGCCGCACGTCAACTGCCGTCATGCGCCTTACCCGAACCTTTGACCGTGACTGTGGGAAGGCAGGCGGACGGCTCTGTTGTCCGCCATGTGGTAGTCGGGCGTCACTCTGTCCGAGCTGCGGCCGGCGGTCGGGGTCGTCTGCTTGAGTTGCGCGGGCGCGGAGGCGGAGGGGTTTCGGTGCCGTGGGGCGGCCTGGCGGGGTGGTCGTGTGAGGGTGATCTGGCGGACCAGTTGTTGGAAGCAGGCCAGCGCGGCGACGGCGGGGAGGGCGGATGCCGC
>NZ_LGDE01000026.1 GCF_001279725.1 Streptomyces sp. WM4235
ACGAGATACTCAGCCGCATCCGGCACGGCGGGGTGATACCCAGGCCCGCGATCGGCTCCCTGGACGGCGACAGGGTGACCTTCACCGACGGAACCGAGGTGGCGGCGGACGCGATCGTCTACTGCACGGGATTCCGCATGGCCTTCCCCTTCCTGCCCGCCGGCTGTCCGGCTGGCCCCCGGCAGGAGGCCGTCGAACTGTACAAGCGGGTCGTCGCGCCCGACCGCCCCGGCCTGTACTTCGTCGGATTGATCCGCCCCGTGGGCTCGATCACGCGCCTCGTGGAAGCCCAGGCGCGCTGGGTGGCCCGGATCGTCGACGGCGAGGCCTCCCTGCCGTCGACGGATGTCATGCGCGAGGAGATCGACGTGTACCTGAAGGCCATCGAGGCGCGCTACGGGCGGACCGAGGGCGCCTCCATCCAGGTGGACGTCGGCTCCTACCTGCGGGAACTGGACGCGTTGCAGGACGCCTGACCGGGCCGGACCGGGCCGGGCCGATCCGCACGACACGGCTTCCCACGCACGGCCTCCCACGCGGGGCGTCCCACGCGGGGCGTCGCACGACACCGATCCGCGGATCCGGTCGGTGACCACGGGGAGCGCCGCCTGCCCGGAGGCTCGCCGTCGAGCGGGCTCAGCGAGCGACCGCGGCCTCCACGGGTGGCGAGACGACCGGCGGCCTGACCTCGTACGCCTCCGAGGAGACGTAGACGGTCACCCGCGGCGGGCGACCGAGCTGGTGGGCGAGCCCCACGTAGGCGATGAGCCCCACCCCGTCGCGCAGATCCCGGGAGGTGGCGGCGGACAGCGACCGGACGAGCGGGGCGGTGTCCATGCCGTGGCGGCCGAGCACGGCCAGCGCCCGATCGAGGGCCTCGCCGTCGTGTCGGGCGTAGTCGCGGATCGGGACGTAGAGCGTGAAGCCGCTCGGCCGTCCGGTCGCCGTCTCGGTGAAGGCGTGGCAGGACTGGACGGGCCGCCGCCGCGGTCGCGCGATCCGCCCGTCCTCGACGTCGAGGTCGTCGAGGTCGGGGACGTGACCGGCCGCCATGCGGAAGAAGGTCGTGACCTCCGTCTCGCCGGGGCCGCCGTCCACGCGCGACAGGCCGGCCGCCTCCGCGGCCGTCAGGTCGTGGTGCGCGAGGTAGACCTTGACCCGGGGTTCCTCCCAGGAGCCCAGGTCCAAGGCGAAGAAGAGGTGACGGTCGCCCTGCGGTAACGCCGTGAACGCCTTCCGGTGGCCGAGACGACGCAGGGCCTCGCGCACCGTCTCGGCGGAACGTTCCTGCCCGGAGGCCGCCGGGTTCAGATACACCTTGATCTTGGGGATTCCGCCGGGGAGGAGTTCCAGCGCGCACCAGAGCGCCAGCGGACCCTGCGGATTCGGCGGGAAAAACAGGTCCTCCAGTTCGTCCAGCCCCTTCGTGTCGAATCCCCACCGCCCCGCCATCTCGCGGACCACCCGCAACCCGGTCCGCCCGTTCTCCGCCAGACTGCCGGCGCCGTACCCGGGCTCCAGCAGCACGCGCAGGGTCGGTTCGGCGTGCGCCACGAAGGAGAGCGAGAACTCCACCGGCGAGTGGTCGTCGGAGAGGAACGAGTGCTCGGGAGGCGGCAGGTCGAGTGACCGTTCCGCGACGGGGCCGAGCGCCGCGAGCAGTGTTCGCGCGTAGGACGCGGAGTCGGCGCCGTTCAACCCCGCGGCCTCGCAGAGCCGCAGGGCCTGTCTCGCCGCATGAGAACCGAGCGTTCCCCCGAGGGTCTCCCTCGGGGGAACAGTCCGTGGGGCGCTCACCGACCCTCCCCCCACCGACGGGAGCGCCCAAGAAGATACCCGCCTGGAGGGGCGGGTATCGAGGGTTCCCTGTTCGGTGAGGTGTTGCAGCACCGCGGCGTCGTCGGATATCTGGTCCACGACACCTCCCTTGCCTCGTAAGTGACATCGAACAACGCGATGCTCACTACCCTTGAGGAGGAACGCTCATGCGGCGGCGGGAGGACCGGTGGAAGTGGACTTGATCACCTGGTGAGCCAGTTGAGGAACTGGCTCCACTTGCCGCTGTGTTCACGTCGGTGACTCGCCACGCCCGGGTCCTGGCTCGTTGACGCCCCGGCGCGCGCCTGCGGCGCGCTCTCGCGGGCCGTCTCGAACGGCGTGAACCTGGTGGGCAGCGTGGCGAGGCCGCGGTTGAACGGACCCGGGCGCCACACCAGGCTGTCCTCCGGCACGGAGAGTTCGACGTCCGGGAGCCGGTTGAGGAGGTTCTCGATGGCGGTGACGGTGATCTGCCGGGCGGGCTCCTTCGACGGGCAGGCGTGCGGGCCCGCGCTCCAGGCCAGGTGGGCCCGGTTGCTGCCGGCCTGACGTGCGGCCGTCAGCGCCGGCCCGGTGTTGGCGGCCGCGAAACTGACCAGCATCAGATCGCCCGCCTGCACCTTCTGCCCGGCGAACTCCATGTCGGAGGACGGGTAGTGGGGTGCGAGGTTCTGCATGGGAGGGTTCTCCCACAACGTGTCGTCGAGGGCCTCGTCGATCAGGCCGCCCTTGTGGGCGTACGCGTCGTGGGTGAGCAGCCGGTGCAGGGTGTTGCCGATCAGGTTCCGCAGCGGTTCGTTGCCCGCCACCAACAGCAGGGCGAGCTGATGGACCATCTCCTCGTCGGTCAGCTTCGCCTCGTGCTGCATCAGCCACGAGGTGACGTCCTCGCCAGGCTTGGCACGCTTGAGCGCCACCAGTTCACCGACGGCCCCGTACAACACCTCGACGGCCCGCTCCGCGTTGACGCCGTCGAACATGCCGGTGATGCCGAACAGCACGCGGTCGCCGATGTCGGCGGGGCAGCCGAAGAGTTCGTTGAACACGAACAGCGGCAGCTGCTTGGCGTAATCGCCGAGCAGGTCGGCCGAGCCACGTGAACCGAACTGCGAGACAAGGTAGTTGGACACCTGTTCCGTGCTGCGCGCCAGCCTGCGCGAGTCGACGCGGCCCATGCTGTCCGTGATGGCCTGACGCAGCCGCAGGTGCTCGACGCCGTCGCTGAACATGCAGTTGGGGCGGTACGAGAGCACGGCCGCGACCGGGTTGTCCGGGCTGATCCGACCCTCGTTCAACTCCCGCCAGCGGCGGGCGTCCTTACGGAAGGAACCGGAGTCCTGGAGCAGTTGCAGGGCCGTCGAGTAGTCGGTGACGAGGGTGGCCTCCACCCCGGGAGCGAGCTCCACGGGAGCGGTGGGCCCGTAGTGGCGCAGATAGGTGTAGTACGCCTGGGGATCGGCCGCGAACCCCGGTCCGTGCAGCGGCACCCGGCCGCCGACCTGGTGAGCGGGGCACCCGGGCGGGGGAACGGGTGCGGTGTGTTGAGCGTCCATGTCTGCTCCTAGCGAGCGCGGTCCAGCAAATAGCGGACGAGTGTGATCAATGCGTCTGCCGACGACTTGGGGTCGCGCGCGTCGCACGTGACGACCGGGGTGTCGTCGAGCAGGTCCAGCGCCTCGCGCAGGGCCCGTTCCGCGCGATCGGGCGTTCCGTCGAAGCGGTTGACGGCGATCGCGTAGTCGAGGCCGTACTGCTCGATCAGGTCGATCACGGCGAAGGAGTCCGCCAGTCTCTCGGGATCCACCAGCACCAGCGCGCCGAGCGCGCCACGTGCCATGTCCTCCCACATCTGTACGAACCGCAGCTGACCGGGGGTCCCGAACAGGTACAGCACCACGCGTTCGCTGATCGTCAGCCGGCCGAAGTCCATGGCCACCGTGGTGGTGGTCTTGGTTCGCACTCCCTTGAGGTCGTCGAACGACTCGCCGGCGCGGGTCATCGTCTCCTCGGTGGACAGCGGAGGGATCTCCGATATCGCGCCGATGAAGGTGGTCTTGCCCACGGCGAAGTGACCGACGACGAGGATCTTCACGGCCGTCTGCGTCGCTCCGTCGCGGACGTACGCCTGCTCAGCCAAACTTGGTGCGTAGACCATTCAGCACCTCCTCGAGGATGTGGCGGTCCGTGAGCGTGGCCCGCTGCACGGGAGGACGGGTGATCAGGTAGCCGCCCTCGGTGAGCGCGGCGAGGACGATCTTCACCACACCCATGGGCAGCCGTGTGTGCCCCGCGATCTCGGCGACCGAGAGGTAGCCCGCCGTACACAGGTCCAACAGGCCCTGCTCCTCGGGAGACAGCTGGGTCGGACGCTGCTGCCGGTCACCCGCGGCGGTGACCAGGGTGATGAGGGACAGGTGCTCCTCGTCGGGCAGGCCGCGTCCCTTGGTGATGACGTACGGACGCACTAATTCGGCGGCCTCCGGCTCCAGTTCGTCGAAGCCGTTCACGAGTGGACGCCGAGGTTCTCGCGGGGCGGCGTCGTCAAGGCCTTGCCCAACTGGCCGACGAGCTGCAGCATCCGGAAGGTGATGTCCTGCATGTCGACGTCCGGCGAGGCCGAGACGCCGAGGTAGGCGCCCTCCCCGGCGGAGATCAGGAAGACCCAGCCGCCGTCGAACTCGACCAGGGTCTGACGCCACTGCAGGTGGCCGCCGTCGACGAAGAACCCGAGCGAGCGGCTGAGGGACTGCACACCGCTCATCGCGGCGGCGACCGTGTCCGCGTTGTCCTTGTCGAAGTCCTTCGTCCGGGCCATCAGCAGGCCGTCGGCGGAGACCAGGACCGCGTGCAGTGCCCCGGGTATCTCCAGGGCGCTGTCCAGCATCCATGACAGATCGTTGTTCACGGGACCTCATGTCCTTCGCTGCTCGCATCACGTGTGCTGCTCGTCTGACCCGACGACGAGCCCGAGGGTGTGGCCCGTCCGTGGAGCGTGCCCCGCTGGAACGCGCCCATGATCGCCGCGGCTTCCGCGTCGGAGCGGGGCGCCGACGCCGCGCCCTGGGTGTTGCCGGGCACGATCGCCATCGGCCGCTTGCGGCTGCGCTTGGGCAGGCCGTCGACGGTCGAGGACGTGGCCACCGCGTACTCGGGGCCGCCGGGGTGTGCGGTCGACGCGGCGCCGGTCGGAGCCGGGGCCTTGCGCTCCGGCATGCCGGTGAGCAGTTCGTGCGGCAGGAGGAGAACGGCGCGGACGCCGCCGTACGGTGAGCTGGAGTCCACGGACACCTCGAAGCCGAATCGCTCGCAGAGCACGCCGATCACGGCGAAGCCGAACTGTGGAGGGTTGCCGAGCCCCGAGACGCCGGAGACCCGCTCGGTCGTCAGGAGTCTCACTGCCCTGGCGCGCTCCTCCTCGTTCATGCCGACGCCGGCATCGTCGACGACGATGCAAATGCCCTTGGGCACGGTGCGGATGTTGATTTCGACGACGGTGTCCGGGCTGGAATAGCTGGTGGCGTTGTCGAGCATCTCGGCGAGGGCCAGTGCCACGGGTTCGACGGCCCGGTGGGTGATGCCGAAGTCGACCTGCGAAAGGATCTCCACCCGCCGGAAATGGCGGATGCGTCCCTGTGCGCTGCGGACCACGTCATAGACCGAGGCGACGTCGCGCCGGCGCCCCAGCCAGCCGTCACAGAGCACGGCGATGGATTGCGCACGCCGCCCGAACTGCGAGTTCGTGTGGTCGATCTCCAGGAGGTCCTGGAGAATGACGGACTCGCCGTACTTGCTCTGGAGTCCGGAGATGACCGATTGCTGCTCGGCGGCAAGACCTTGGAGTGTCCGCATGGCGGACTTGAGGACGGATTTCGTCGCGTCCTGGGCCTGTTCTTTCTCGGCCTCGACGGATGTGGAGAAACTGTGCTCCAGTGCGGCGTAATGGTGTGTGAGTTCTTCGAACTCGTGTCTCAGGGCCCGGGTCGCTCTGCGCTGGCGAACAATGATGGCGCCGGCGCCGGCGATGGCGCCGACGACGGCGACAAAAAGGGCCCAGAGTACTGGGGTCTGTATGTAATACGTCATAAGACTCTCTTCAGGCGACTGACGGCCAGTTGCTGAATTCCGTCAAATGCGGGTGGACCGGCGGACCGCCCGTGCCGGGGGTTCTGCCCGGATGGTTCGCCGTGCTCGGAGATGTCGTTTTATGACCATCTGCCGCCCGCAAGTGCGATGATCGTATCACTGGGTGTGAACAGGTGATCGACCGTCAACAAGGGTCTTCTTGATGCCCATTGGCTCGATTCGATCGACCTCGCCGTACCTCGTTGAAGGGCGGGGAGCGCGCGACCCGGTGAGTGTGAGTTCGGGCGCGACTTCGGTCCGGAATCAACTATTCCGGATTCTGTCGCTCGCGATGTGGCGGCTTTCCGGTCGCGGGATCGGCGCGGTCTTCTCCGGAGGACCGAGGATCTTCGAAGAACGGGAATTCCGGGCCGAACGGGGTTCCCGCGCGGGCGGTCCTCGCCGCCGGATCGTCCACCGACCGCGACAGCGCCCCAGGACTCAGGTTCGGCGGCCCCGGCCGACGGCGAAGGCGACGAGCACTCCGGCCAGGGCGGCCCACAGGACGCCCTCACCACCCGCCTGGATCCAGCCGACGAGGCCGAGGAGGACCGCGGTGCACACCCCCGCCGCGAGGGCCCGGGCATCACGGAGGAAGGTCCACTGGACGCGGCCCGCGCCGGGTTCCCTCAGCTCGGCGACGGCGGTCTTGACGACGAGTGCGGCCACCACGATCGCGACCACCACGAGGGTTGTCTCCACTCAGGCTCCCGAAGTCGGTTCCGCCCCGCCGGCCAGCCGGGGATCGGAAGCGCCGATGGAGGTCAGGGGTTCCGTCACGGCCGGCGCCGACCGTCTCCTCCTCGTACAGGTGACGGTAGACCCTGTCCCGCCGCGGCAGAAGTACGGCGCCGCAGCAGGGTGACGGCGAGGACCAGGGCGACCGCGGCGCCGTAGGCGACGTTGCTCAGCGCCGCCGCGTGGCCGAAGACCGGGGCCAGTACGTAGACGGCGGCGCCCGCGAGCGCCACGCCGAGCCATTCCCAGCGACCGTCCAGGGCCACGAGGGCGATCAGCAGCAGGGCGTACCAGGAGTACCCGGGAGTGAGGAGCGCGAAGGACCAGCCGACGACCGTCAGCGCCCCGCTCCAGGGCCGCCGAGGGTCCCCGCGCCACATCACGTGGACGCACACACCCGCCACGGCCACGAGCAGCACGGGCAACGCCCAGCCGTCGGGCAGTACCAGCCGCAGCAGCGAGTACCGGGACCCGGACGCCGGGTCCTCGTAACCCTCCTCCTGCACGTAGCCGCCGAGGTAGCCGAGGACGGAGCCGTGCGAGAGGAGGAGGTACGGCAGGTAGGAGAGGGCGGTGAAGGCCGCTGCGGGCAGGAGCACCACGGCCGCGTCCCGGATCCGGCGAACGCCCGACAGCGCGCCGGGCAGAACGATCGCGGGCAGCAACTTGGTGGCGACGGCGGCGCCCAGCAGCACCCCGCCGCCGGCCCGCCGCCCCGCCGCCCGGGAGGCGACGAGGCCGAGGCCGACGACCGCGAGGAGCGTGCCCAGCACGTCGACGTGCGCGTTGTTCACGGCCTCGACGGCCACGGCCGGACACCAGGCCCAGTACGCGGCCCGACGGAGGTCGCCGCCCCCGCGCCGCAGGATCGCGAGCAGCGCGCCGGTCACGCCGAGGGAGATCAGGGCGCCGCCGACCTGGAAGGCCTTGTGCCGGGCCCCCTGTGGCGACAACCGGTCGACGGCCAGGAAGTACGCCTCGGCGACGGGCGGGTAGATGGTGTGGACGCCCGGCCGGTTGATGCGCGTGCAGTGGGGCGCGGCGCCCGCGTGGGGGAGGGGGACGAGGTCCGGCCCGGTGCAGGCGGCCCCCGTGGGGAAGAGCCACGGGTCGCGCAGCCGCGCGAGCGCCGGATCCCGCGGCGCGTGGTCGTACGGCGAGATCCCGGCGGACTGGACGCGGCCGTCCCACGCGTAACGGTACGAGTCGGTACTCGTCCGGGGCGCCGCGACCAGCCCGGTCACGGTGACGGCGACCGCCCCGGCGAGGACCAGCGGCACCACGTGGTCGGCCCGGACCCGGCGCAGCGCCACCAGGGCGGCCGCGAACAACAGCCAGCAGACGGCGTACCGGGCGAACAGGCCGACGGGGTCGGTGAAGACACCGTCGTACCGCACGGTGAGGACGAGCGCCGTCACGAGGGCGGCGAGGGCGGCGGAGGCGAGGGCGGTACGCGGGTTCACAAGGCGCAAGCGTTCCAGGAAGGGCCCCTCCGGCGGACCCCGACGCCCCTGACGTCCGCGTTTCGTAAGGTGTTCAAGCCGCTCGCGCCCATGGCCGCGGGGGTGTGATGGAGACATGCGTTTCACTCTGCCCCCGGGCCCGCCGATCACCTTCAAGGCGCGGCTCCACGACGCCCGCACCGCGACCGCGATCGGCCGTTGGCTGGCCCTGACCTTCCTCGTCTGCTTCACGACCGGTGTGCTGAGCCACTTCCTCCAACATCCGCCGGGGTGGCTCGCGGACCATCTGCCGAGCCGCCCGTACTGGGGCTATCGGCTGACCCAGGGCCTGCACGTGGTCTCGGGCATCGCCGCGATCCCGCTGCTGCTCGCGAAACTGTGGGCGGTGTACCCGCGCCTGTTCGCCTGGCCGCCGGTGCGGTCCGTGTCGCACGCGCTGGAGCGCCTGTCGGTGGCGGTACTGGTCGCGGCCGCCCTGTTCCAGCTCTTCACCGGCCTGTTGAACACGTTCCAGTGGTACCCGTGGCCGTTCAACTTCGTGCCCGTCCACTACGCCGTCGCCTGGGTCGTCATGGGCGCCCTGCTGCTGCACATCGCGGTGCAATGGCCGCGGATCCGGGACCACTTCACCCTCGATTCCCCCGGCACCCTGTCCCTGCCCGAGGCCGACGGACCGAACCGGCGCCAACTGCTGGTCGGGGTGGCCGCCGCGGTGGGAGCGGTTACGGTGACCACCGCCGGGCAGTCGGTG
This sequence comes from Streptomyces sp. WM4235, assembly GCF_001279725.1. Lineage (GTDB taxonomy): Bacteria > Actinomycetota > Actinomycetes > Streptomycetales > Streptomycetaceae > Streptomyces. The sequence goes on from NZ_LGDE01000026.1 coordinate 8,893, forward strand.
ACCGCGCTCGGCCGCCTGGCGCTGTTCGCCCCGCGCAGCCCCGCGTACGGAGTCCAGGGACTGCCGGTGAACCGTACGGCCGCCGCCGCGCGCGTCACCGAGGCCTCGCTCGTCGACTGGCACCTGACCGTCCACGGACCCCGCCCGTTCACCCTGACCCTGGAGGAACTCAACGCCCTGCCGCAGCACGAGGTGACGCTGCCCATCGCGTGCGTCGAGGGATGGAGCAAGTCGGCCCGCTGGACCGGGGTACGCGTCCGCGACCTGCTGGAACGGGCGGGAGGCGGCCCCGGCTCGCGCGCCCGGGTGGTGTCGCTGGAGGCGGCCGGCGCCTACCGGGTCATGGACATGGGACGCCTGTACGCGCAGGACCCCCTCACCTTGCTCGCCCTGCGACTGGGCGGCGAGGTGCTCTCCCTGGACCACGGCTATCCCGCCCGGATCATCGCCCCCAACCGGCCGGGGGTCCTGCAGACCAAATGGGTCGGCCGACTGGAGGTCGTGTGATGAGGTCCCGATACGTGCTGGGAGCCCTCGGACTCGCGTTGACGGCCTGGGGCGGGCTGCTCCTGGTCCGGCAACCCGAACCCTGGCGGATCGCCCTGTGGCTCGCGGGCGCCGTCGTGGTGCACGACGGGTTCCTCGCCCCGCTCGTGATGGCGGTCGCCGCCCTGACCGCGGCGGTCGGACTCCGCCTGCGGGGCGTCCCGCGCGCCGCCCTGATCGTCGCGGGTTCCCTCACCGCCATCGCCCTGCCCCCGCTGCTGCGCCCCGGGGCCGTCGCCAACGCGACCGTCCTGCCACTGGACTACCTGCGCAACTGGCTGCTGACCATGGCGGCGATCACCGTGCTCACCCTCCTGTACACGGGCACGCGCGCCGCCCTGCGCCGGACGGCCCGCCGGCACTGAACGCACCGAAGCCGCCCTCCGGCCGCAAGAACGTTCCGGCCGGAGGGCGGCTGTCCGGTGGGTGCGGTCAGCGGCCCAGGTGCACGAAGTGCCGGCCCGCCGACTGCCAGGTGCCCGCCGGGCTCCAGCCCGCACCCTCCGCCGCCGCGCACAGGGCGCGGGTACCGAGCCTGGCCCACCGGAAGGGCGCCCCCCGCCCGCCGTGTCCGTCGTCGACGTGGACCTCGACGCGTTCGTCCACGTCGGCGCCGACCACCTCGACGAACAGGGCCCCGTCGGGAGCCGTGAGTTCGGCCGCGCGACGCAACAGGGCCGAGGGGTCGCCGCCGATCCCGATGTTGCCGTCGATGAGCAGCACCGCCCCCCAGCGACCCTCGCGTGGCAGCGGGTCGAACACCGACCGGCACAGGGCGCTGCCGCCCGCCCGCACGGTGCGCTCCACGGCGGCCGGCGTGACGTCCACGCCGAGCGCCGTGTGACCCCTGCGGGCGAGGGCGGCGACCAGCCGGCCCGGCCCGCAGCCCACGTCGAGGACGGGGCCCCGGCAGCGGTCCAGGACGCTGTCGTCGGCGATGTCCGGTTCCGCGCACCAGCGTTCGACGTCGAGGGGCAGCAGCCAACCGTCACCGCGCCGCAGGAACAGGGGACCCTGGCCGGCGCGCAGCGCCTCGGCGTACGGGTCGGCCTGCCAGGTGCGGGCGGGTTCCAGGAGACGAACGGTCATCGCGTCACCGCGCACAGGCCGGCGTGCAGGGCCGCGAACCGGGTGGCCGGCGCGGCTGCCGCCACGCGCGCCGCGTCCTGCGGGGTGTCCACGTCACACAACTCGGGCAGGTCCCGCACGGTCAGTCCCGCGGCGATCAGCCGCCGCCGCTGCACCGCGCCGGTGTCCGGTACGGACATCGGGACGCCGCACAACAGGTCCGGGTCCGGATCCGCGAGCCCCAGGGCCCAGAAACCACCGTCGTCCGCCGGCCCGAACCAGGCGTCCGTGTCCGTGAAATCGAGGCCCTGCCGGAGCAGCTCCGGGGTGACCTGAGGGGTGTCCATCCCGATGAGCAGGGCCGGTCCGCCCGCCAGGTCGAAAGCCGCGGCGAGGCGGACGTCGAGGGTCCCCGCGCACTGCGGCCGGACATCGATGCCGTCCGGCAGCCAGGGGCCGGCCTCCCCGTCCAGGACCAGGATCCGCCGTCGGGCCGGGGTGGCGAGGACGGCGGCCAGGGTGTCGCGGAGCGCGGCGCACGCCAACTCGGCGGCCTGATCGGGGGTGAAGCGCGAGGTCAGACGGGTCTTCACCCGCCCGGCGACGGGCGCTTTGGCGATGACGAGGAGAGTACTCACGCGACGACCCCCTCACCCGGCGCGCAGCGGGCGCCGGGGGCCTCGCCCAGGACCCGCCGCATGTCGCGCACGGCCTGCCAGGTGCCCCGCCAGGTCCCGGTGACCTTGGACTTCCCCGAGCGGGGCAGGTAGGGGACGTCCGTCTCGCTCACCCGCCACCCCGCGTCGGCGGCCCGTACGACCATCTGGAGCGGGTACCCGCTGCGGCGGTCGGTCAGGGCCAGATCGAGCAGGGCCTCGCGGCGCGCGACCCGCATCGGCCCCAGGTCGTGCAGCCGCAGGCCGGTGCGGCGGCGCAGCATCCGGGCCAGCGCGAGATTGCCGGCCCTGGCGTGGACCGGCCACGCACCGCGGCCGCTCGGTCGGCGCCGGCCGAGCAGCAGGTCCGTCTCGCCGGCGACGATCCGGGCCGCCATGGGGGCGAGCAGCCCGGGATCGAGGGAGCCGTCGCAGTCGCAGAAGCAGACCAGGTCGGCACGCGCGGCCAACAGTCCGGCGTGGCAGGCGGCCCCGAACCCGCGTCGGGGCTCGTGGACGACCGTGGCGCCGAGGGCGCGGGCGATGTCGGGGGAGCCGTCGGTGGAACCGTTGTCGACGACGATGGCCCGCCAGCCGGCGGGCACACGGGCCAGCACCCAGGGCAGGGCCTCCGCCTCGTCGAGACACGGCAGTACGAGGTCCGCGCGAGGCGGTGCACAGGCAGATTCAGTCACCCTCCACACCGTAGGAACCGGACAGCCCGGAAAGGCGATTCAAGACCTTACGAAACGCGGACGCCGTGCCGCGTACGGACCTCCGAGGACCCCGGCCGCGGCCCGCGGTGTCACCCTTGAGGCATGGCATCGAGCATCGAGCGGCATCCGGACACGGGCCCGCACACCGAGCGGGAACCCGCGCCCGCCGAGACCCCCGGCCTCGTCCTGGTCGTGGACGACGACCCGACCGTCTCGGAGGTGGTGGCCGGCTACCTGGAACGGGCCGGATACCGCGTCGAGCGGGCAGCCGACGGCCCGGCCGCACTGCGCGCCGCTCAGGAGCACCGACCCGACCTGGTCGTCCTCGACCTGATGCTCCCCGGCATGGACGGACTCGAGGTCTGCCGTCGACTGCGCGCCCACCGGGACGGGACCCCGCCCGTCCCGGTGGTCATGCTCACCGCGCGCGGAGACGAGGACGACCGGATCCTGGGCCTGGAGGTCGGCGCCGACGACTACGTCACGAAGCCCTTCAGC
>NZ_LGDE01000027.1 GCF_001279725.1 Streptomyces sp. WM4235
GATAATCATGGTTCCCCTGCTTCTTGTTCTTCTGCTCGCTTTGATTCTTTTCGGTGCCGGTTTCGCGGTGAAGATCCTTTGGTGGGTCGCCATTGCGGTATTGGTGCTGTGGCTGGTCGGTTTCGTCGCTCGCCCCAAGGGGGGTAGCGGCCGCTGGTACCGCTGGTAGGAGCGGTACCGACGTACTGACGTCGGCGTACTGACGCGAGTCCTGCGGGGCCCACCCCTTCCCCGGGGGTGGGCCCCGCCGTCGTGCCCGGTCCGGGCCCGGTTCTTGCCGGCGGTCGGCGTCGCGCCGTTGCCGCCCGCGTCAGGAGGTGAACCGGCGTTACGAGGTGAACGCCCCGGCGGGGGAATCGGGTTCAGGCGAGGCGTAGTTCGGCGTTGATGGTCTTGCCGTTGAGATGAGTGCGAACGTCGACTCGTTGGGTGAGGCGTTTGATGAGTGGCCATCCGTAGCCGCCGGGGCGGTCGGGGGTGCCCGTGCGGGGCTGCGGGGTGTGGGGGTTGGCGTCGGCGACGGACAGGAGGAGGGTGTCGTCGGCGATTTCGGTGTGGAACGCGGTGAGGCCGCCGCCGTGGCGGATCGCGTTGGTGACGAGTTCGGAGGTGACGAGGAGGGTGTCGGCGGCGGTGACGCTGTCCAGGCTGATGCCCGCACGGCGCAGGAGCTCGCCGACCCTGGCGCGGGCCGCGGCGGCGGTGGCCGGTACGCGAGCGGGGTCGGCCGTCGGTGGTGCCGGCGGGGGGGGAGCCGGGGTGGCGACGGTCATGTGACCGCGGGCCTCTTCGTATCCGGAGCCGCGGCTGTCGTCGGCTTCTGTGGACGCGTTCATACCGTCATCGCCTGCCCACCGTCGGGCGTGTCATGTGGTGACACGCCGGTTCGGGCAGGGGATGCGCACGCCGTGGGCTCAGCATGTCATCGCGGTCTCCAGGGAGTCCGTCATGCGGAACGCGGGTCCGGATCCGGTCACCTCGAACAGTCGGCGGATCGCCACCTGTAGCGGGCCCGCGAGAACGAGAACCACTCCCGCCGCCATGTGAGCCTTCCGTGCGTCGAACAGTGCGTGGAGGACGGAGGAGTCCGCGAATTCCGCTTGGGACAGGTCGATCACCGTGCGGGAAGCGCCGTGTGCCGCTGCCTCGACGAGAGCCCGAGCCAGATCCGGCGCGCTCTCCCCGTCGAGATCGCCGCGCAGGCGGACGACGGTCGTGCCTTCGTGCGTGGTCGTGGTGACCACCGCTTCGTCTCCGTTCACCACGCCATGGTCCTACATGGCGAACGGCCGGACCGGCCCGGGTCCCGTACGACCCCCGAGCCCGCTCCCGAGTCCGGATCAGCCGGTCACGCGGTCACGCGTCCGCCTCGCCCGTACCCTGCACGATCTGCTCCTGCGTGATGACCTGGATCTCGTTGGTGAGCTCGTTGCGAATCCGGTACACCGCATGTGGTCCCAGATCGCGTACCTCCTCGACACGGCCGTGGTGTCGGCCCTCTCGGCCGTCGCGGTAGCCCACCCGGTCGTTCTTTTCGAGCGCCATGTTCTCCTCCTGGAGCGCCCGTCCCGCCCGCGAACGCTCTGGCGGCGCAAACGGGGGTACGGGTTCCGCTACGGCTGCGTCTTCCCTTTCGGCAAGCCCCCATGCCGACCGTCGTCGCCAGATGGTCGCGGCAGGCACGCCGTTAACGGCGTTAACGGCGTTAACGCCGGCCACGGCTGGTGCGGAGCGGCGGTCACGGCGGTCACGGCAGGGGCGGAGCCCACCCGGGAGGCTGACGTCGCAGGGCCTTGTGGGCGCACCCGCCCGCCCGCCGTCGGGGGTGTCGGGCGAGGGCGGGTAGGTGCTACGTATGGACACACACACCTCCGACCTTCCCGTCCCTCCCGGCCGCTCCGTCCTGGGGACTGCGTCGACGTGGTGGCTGACGGCATTGGACCGCATCGAGCACTCGACACAGGCGGACCCGGCCGTGCGGGCCCTACAGAAGGCGATCCGCTCGCTGCCCCTGGGCGGGGCACGTGATCTTCTGCGCGGCCGGGCGCTGGGCCATCCGGTCCATCCCGTTCTGGTGCAGGTGCCCATCGGCTGCTGGCTGTCGGCCGCCGTCCTGGACTTCGTACCGGGAGCTCAGTGCGGGGCAACCGTCCTCACGGCGGTGGGCCTGGCCGGCGTGGCCCCGGCGGCCGTGGCGGGCTGGGTCGACTGGGCCGACCTCCCACCCGAGCAGGCCCGGGTGGGACTCGCTCACGCGGCCTCCAACGCCGTCGCGGTCACCTGCTACGCCATCGCCCTCACAAACCGGCTGAGTGGCCGGCGGGCGAAGGGTCGACTGTGGTCGGTGGCAGGGCTGACGGCTGTCGCCGTCACCGGCGCGCTCGGCGGCCACGTGGCCTACCGCCAGGCGGTCGGAGCGTACCCGGCGGGCTAGCCCATGGTGGTTGCCGCGTGCCCGGTGTGGGCAACCGGTTCCTGTGACTCGGAAACCCCCGCCGGACACCACCCCGGACGGTCATCACGTCGTCATCGGCGGACGTCGCTGGCGCGCCACCGACCCGGCCATCCCCGATGACGTCAGCGCCCGCCTGCGCGTCCACCTGATGGCTGCCCGGCGGGCCGTCGGCGTCGCGCTTCGCGCCCACGATTCCGAGGCCGAGCGTGCGGCCCGGGACAGGGTTCAGTCGGCGAAGGTGGCGCTGGGGGAGCGCGGTACCCCATGGTGGGAGCAGAGCCCCGAGGAACGGCGTACGCGCTGGCAGGACGGCCTGGCCGCGTTGGACGCCTAGGAAGCGACGTGCAGTGGACGCCGCCCGACGAGGAGGTCTTTCGCTTCTCCATCGATGAGATCCGAGAGGTCGGCCGGTCATGAGGTCATGAGGTCATGACCGTTCGTCGCGCTCATGCGATGGGTGCGGGGGTGTGCGTTCCGGTGGCGCCGTGGAGGAGCGCCTGTTCTGCCCGTGCGAGTCTGCGGATCCCCTGGACCAGTTGATCCGGAGGGAGCGTGTACGGCAGGCGGATGTTGCGTTCGAAGGCGCCTCCGACCCCGAAACGCGGTCCGGCCGCGATCGTCACCCCGTGGTCGGGCGCCACGGCCGCGAGCCGTGAGCTGATGGGTTCACGGAACGTCGCCCAGAGCGTCACACCCCCGACTGGTTGCAGGGTGTGGACGTCCGGCAGGTACTCGGTGAGTGCCTGCCGCAGGGTGTCACGCTGCGACCTGAGGTGTTGGAGCGCGTCGGATCGCCGGGTCTGATGCTCGTTCAGAAGGGTTGCCGTGGCGAGCTGTTCGACGACAGGGGTGCCGAGGTCCGTGGTGGGACGGGCTTGTGCGACGCGTTCCAGGAGAGGGGGCACCGCGCGAATCCAACCTGTGCGCAGGCCGCCCCAGACGCTCTTGGACACCGATCCGACACTGATGGCTGTCGGCATGTGCAAGGCCAGGGGTTCCGGGCTCGGAACGTCCAGGGCAGATCGGTCATGGTCTCGTCGACGATGGTGGGGCACGCGAGCCTGAGCCGTTGGCGCACGCTCGTGGACATGCACATCCCGGTCGGGTTGTGGAAGTCGGGGATCAGGTACGCCAGGTTCGCGGCTCGCCCCGCCGCTTGGAGTTGCTCGGTGTCCCAGCCGGCAGCGTCCATGGCAGAGCCCGCGGAAGAGCCCACGGCGACGGGCAGGAGACGGGCGCGCGCTTCGGTGAAGGTGGTGATGGCGTGCGGGTAGGTCGGATGGTCGATGAGGACCGTGTCGCGCGGCGACAGAAGCACGCGGGTCAGGAGCGCCAGTGCGTGCTGCGCGCCGTTGGTGATCAGGATGTGATCGGGCCGGGTGGGCAATCCTCGCCGTTGGTACCACTCGGCGACCGCTTCGCGTAGTTCCGCGGTGCCGTGGCGGTCGTAGCCGTGCCGCTCGAAATGTCGTGGCAGCTGTTCGAGAGCCGTCGCGAACGCGGCGTGGAGGATTTCGACGGGCGCGGCCGGCGCGGCGAAGGACAGGTCGATGGTCTCCGCGTCCGTGCGGACCGGTTGCCGGGGCGCGGTGTCGCCGGGCAGCCGCACCGTCGCCCTGGTACGGGCCCGAGTGGCGAGGTATCCGTGCTCGACCAGTGTGCGGAACGCGGCACCGACGGTGGTCCTGCTGGTGCCGAGCACGGTCCCCAGGTCACGCTCACTCGGCAGGGCCGCTCCGAGGGAGATGCGTCCGTCCAGGATGAGCAGACGCAGTCTGTCGGAGAGACGTTGATGCGCCGGACCGGGCCCCTCCTGCCACGTCCCCAACATCCGTGCCACCGCGTGCGAGCTGATCTTCACTCGACCAGCATAGTCAATCTGGCTATGGAACCCAGGGCCAGATGCCCCGGAGACTCACCGCATGGCACCTCCCGCCCCCACGGCACACACCTCCGCCCCGGCTCCCCACCACCCGCCCGTGCTCCCGCGCATGAACGCGTTCGCCCAGGTCCGGGCAGCCCGGAAAGCGCGTCGCATCCCGCAACTCCTGTTCGGCTTGGCGGGGTACGGGGCCGCCGTCATGCTGCTCGTCCAGTCCGGGCTCGGCGCGGCCGGTTGGAACGTGCTCACGGAGGGGATGGCCAAGTCCCTTGGCATCTCGTTCGGTTGGGCGACCAACCTGATCTCACTGCTTGTGCTTCTCGCCTGGATCCCCCTGCGAGAACCGCCCGGGCTGGGCACGCTCCTCAACGTGGCGATCGTCGGGTTCGCCGCCGATGCCACCGCGACTGTGCTCCCCCATCCCCAGGGATCACTCACCCGGATCGGATACCTCGTCCTCGGCCTGGTCGCACTGGCATTCTTCGACGCGCTCTACCTCGGCGCGCAGTTCGGCTCGGGACCACGCGACGGCATCATGACCGGACTCGTTCGACTCACCCACCTGCCTCTCGCCGTGGTTCGCACCGGCATCGAGGTCACCGTCGCCGGCGCCGGCTGGCTTCTGGGTGGAACGCTCGGCATCGGAACCGTGCTGATCGCACTGTGCATGGGGCCTCTGGTCGGCTGCTTCCTTCCGCTGGTGGCCGTTCGCCTTCCCGAGGCTTCCGCACCCGCACGGCGCAGCCGATGAACCTCCACTCGTTGTCCTCGTCTCCTGCCGGAGCGCGTGGCCCCGCCCGGCGCGTGGCCCCGCCCGGCGCGTGGCCCCGCTCAGCTCGTGGCCCCGCTCAGCTCGTAGCCTCGTACGGCTCGCGGCTCGTACGGCTCGTCGACCTCGATCGCATCGCGACACGTACCCGGAAGGAGCGGTCATGAGTCCGCACAACTCACCCCGCCACCTGCGTGAGTTGCAGTTCAGCGGGCTCGCGAGGTCCGCGCTGCTGGACCGCCCCTGCGCGCCGCCCGTCGAGCACTTCCCCCGCCGTGTCTCGTCGCCGGCGAGCCTGTCGGGCCCGTCAAGCCCTCACCCGTCAGGCCGTAAGGCCCATCAGGCCCATCAGGTCGGCCCGGTCGGCCCGGTCCGTCAGGGTGACGCCGGGGAGGGCGTCAGCGCTGGCGAAGGCGTGAGCGCGGTCGCGGGAGGCGAGGTGGCGGCGGACGGGGTGCTGTCACCGTCCACGCACGTCAGCGACATGACGATCAGCGGCTGAATGCCTTGGGCCACCTGCTCTCCGGGGAGGCCTGCCATGACCGTCCAGTTGTTCTTCGTCAGCGTGAGAGTCCGGCTGCCCATGTCAGGACCGGCCTGCCAGCCGTGCTCGGAACGGGCCCGCGCGAAGGCCGCCTTGAGGGCGGTGTCCGCCGATTCCGCCGCATTCCGTCCCAAGAGCCGTTCGTGACAGATGCCCTTGTAGGTCGAGGGTTCCCGCTCCACCGTGAAGCCCTCCGCCGCCAGTACGGACGTCATCTCCGCGACCGCCGTGTCCGCGGGCAGCGGCGCACCGGAGAACCGCGGGGGCAGCGGGCCAAGATCTTGCAGCGGGTAGGCGCAGGCCGTGGCCGTCGCTGTCACCAGTGCCGCCATGATCAGGGACGCCACGGCTGTGCGCCTCTGTCGTCGTCGCACGATGATCTCCACCCTGTCCGCTCTCCGCATCTGCCGTCTGCCGTATGGCATCAGCCATCAGCCATCAGCCATGTGCCATGTGTACGGCCGGCCAGTCTTCCATCCCGCCGATCATGACGGGGCACCGGCTCCGGCACCGGCTCCGGCACCGGCTCCGGCTCCGCGCCGCCCCTGACCGAACCGGTTGCCCGATCCCCGCCCCGGTGACGAGTAAATTGCACCTCTTTGGGTTATTTGTTGCCTATGACTGATCTCGACTACGCCGACAGTTCCGACTTCGAGGACGCCGAGCGGGGCTTCGTCGCCGCCCTCACACCGGCGATCGTCCGGACGGACGACGGCCGCGTCATCTGGGACGGTGACGCGTACGCGTTCCTGGACGGGGACTGTCCCGACACCGCGCACCCCAGCCTCTGGCGGCAGAGCCGGCTGTGCGACAAGCAGGGCCTGTTCGAGGTGACCGAAGGGATCTACCAGGTCCGGAACCTGGACCTGTCGAACATGACACTCGTCGAGGGCGACACCGGTGTCATCGTCATCGACCCGCTGATCTCCGCCGAGACCGCGGCCGCCGGGCTCGCGCTGTACCGCGAGCACCGCGGCGACCGCCCGGTCACCGGGATGATCTACACCCACTCGCACGGCGACCACTTCGGCGGCTCGCGCGGGGTCCTGCCGCACGGGCACGCACCGGTGCCGGTCCTCGCCCCGGCCGGGTTCCTGGAGCACGCGGTGGCGGAGAACGTGTACGCGGGCGGTGCGATGACCCGCCGCGCGGTGTACATGTACGGCGCCGAACTGGCCAAGGGTCCTGCCGGGCAGATCGGCGCGGGGCTGGGCATGACGACGTCGAAGGGCACGATCACCCTTGTACCGCCGACACTGGACATCACCCACACCGGCCAGGAGGAGACCCTCGACGGAGTGCGGATCATCTTCCAGATGACGCCGGGCACCGAGGCGCCCGCGGAGATGAACTTCTACTTCCCCGACCGGCGCACGCTGTGCATGGCGGAGAACGCGACGCACACCATGCACAACATCCTGACCCTGCGCGGCGCGTTGGTCCGCGACACCCGCGTCTGGGCGCACTACCTGAGCGAGACGATCGCCCTGTTCGGTGACCGAGCCGAGATCGCGTTCGCCTCCCATCACTGGCCCACCTGGGGCCGGGACCGCATCGTCGAGCACCTGGCCGGCCAGCGGGACATGTGGGCCTACCTGCACGACCAGACCCTTCGCATGATCAATCAGGGCCTGACCGGCCTGGAGATCGCCGAGTTGATCGAACTGCCGCCGGCCGTCGCGCGCCGGTGGGCCAACCGCGGCTACTACGGTTCCGTCAGCCACAACGTGAAGGCCATCTACCAGCGCTACATGGGCTGGTTCGACGGCAACCCCGCACACCTGTGGGAACTCCCGCCGGTCGAGCAGGCCCGCCGCTTCGCCGCCGACTACGGCGGCGTTCCCGCGCTGGTCGCCAAGGGCGAGGAGTACGCCACCACGGGCGACCTGCGCTTCGCCGCGACGCTGCTCGGGCACGCGGTCTTCGCCGCCCCCGATGACACGGCCGCCAAGCAGGCACTGGCCTCGGTGTACGAGAAGCTCGGCCACGGCGCGGAGAACGGCACCTGGCGCAACTTCTACCTGATGGGAGCCCAGGAACTGCGCGGTACCATCGCGCACACCGCGCTGGACGCGACCAACCCCGAGATGGCGATGGCACTCACCGTCGACATGCTCGTCGACTCCCTCGCCATCCGCGTCGACGGACCGCGCGCATGGGACGAGAAGCTCACGATGAACTGGAACGTCACGGACGAGGGCCGCACCTGGCACCTGCTGCTGTCCAACGGCGCCCTCACCTACCGCAGCACCGACACCGCCGCGGAGACCAGCGGCCGGGCCCCGGCCGCCGACCTCACCTTGACCCTCACCAAGCCACAACTGCTCGCCGTCCTGGACGGCAAGGGCCTGGACGGCGTATCCGCCCAGGGCGACCCGGGGGTCTTCGCGACCCTCGTGAGCCTGCTCGACACCCCCGACCCCGACTTCGCCATCGTCACGCCCTGACCACGGCCGCCCGGGAGCGGGCTCATCGTGGGGGCGAGACCAGGCCCATCTCGTAGGCGAGGATGACGAGGTGGACCCGGTCGCGCGCGTCGAGTCGGGTGAAGAGCCGTGCGACGTGCGCCTTGGCCGTGGCCACGCTGATGGAGAGCTTCTCGGCGATCTCGGCGTTGGACAGGCCGTGGCCGACGAGGGTCAGGACCTCGCGTTCCCGGTCGGTGATGCCGCCCCTCGCCGTCCGGCGGGCGGGGGCGGGCTCGGGCCGTGCCGCGAACTCCTCGATGAGACGGCGCGTGACGCTCGGGGCTATGAGGGCGTCTCCGGCGGCGACGACCCTGATCCCGTCGAGAATGGTTTCCAGCGGCATGTCCTTGACCAGGAAGCCGCTCGCTCCGGCGCGCAGCGCGCCATGGACGTACTCGTCGTCGTCGAAGGTGGTGAGGACGAGTACGCGGGTCTTCGACTCCGGATCCGCGTTGATCCGGCGAGTGGCCTCGATGCCGTTCATGCCGGGCATGCGGATGTCCATGATGGTGACGTCCGGCCGCAGTCGCTGGACCAGTTCCACCGCGTCGGCTCCGTTTCCGGCGTCCCCCACCACCTCCATGTCGGGGATGTCGGCGATGAGGACCCGCAGCCCGGTACGGATCAGCGGCTGATCGTCGATCAGGACGACACGGATCACCTTCCGGCCGCCATGGGTCGGGGCAGGGGCAGCCGCGCGGCGATCCGGAAGCCGCCTTCCGGCCGCGGCCCGGCGCTGAACTCGCCGTGCAGCAGACTCACCCGTTCCCGCATGCCGGCGAGGCCGAATCCGGAGCCCGTGGGGGTGCCGCCGCAACCGAGGTCGACGATGTCGACGGCCAGTTCATCGCATTCGTAGGCGACCGTCACGGTGCAGTCCCGGATGCCCGAATGCCGCACCACGTTGGTGACCGCCTCCTGGACGATGCGGAAGGCCGCCAGGTCTACGTCCGAGGGCAGGTCGCGACGGTCGCCCTCCCACCGGAGGGCGACCCGGACCCCGGCGGCCGCGTTCTTGCCGACCAGTTGGTCGAGGGCGGCCAGGCCTGGAGGAGGGTCCAACGGCGCGGACTCCTGGTCGCTCCGGCGCAGTGCGCCGAGCATCCGCCGAAGGTCGGCGAGGGTCTCCCTGCCGGTGGCCTCGATCGCGTCCAGCGCCTTGCGCGTCTCGGTGGGCTGGGTGTCCATGACCCGGCTCCCGATGCCGGCCTGGATGGTGATGATGCCGATGTTGTGCGCGACCATGTCGTGCAGTTCCCGCGCGATCCGCAGCCGCTCGGCCGTGATCGCCTGCTGCGTCGCCTGGGTGCGTACGGTCTGCGCGTGCGCCCGGTTCTGATGGACCGTGTTGCCGATCAGCCAAGCGATGACGACGGTCGACGCGAGGGTGGCCGGAACCGCGAGGTTGAAGAAGTACCCCTGGGCGAGTCGCCAGAGCGTGTAGCCGGCCAGCACACCCACCGGTAGCACGGCAGCCAGGGTCGAGACCCGCCGCGAACGGGTCGCGGCGGTGTGGCACACGGCCGCGTCGGCCAGCAGGAAGAGCACGAACGGAGTTTCCCGTACCGGCATTCCGAGCGAGAAGACGGCGCCCGCGAGCGCGACCGAGACGGCGGCCAGTGGCGCGCGGAACAGGAGCAGCGTGCCCAGGCTCGTGACGATCGCGGTGACCAGCAGCGGCGCGTCCTCGATGTTGCCGTCGTACCGGAGAAGACGCTGCAACTCGTCCGGCCGCTGGAGTGCGCGTACGAGGATGAGTGTCGACCAGAAGGCCGCCACCCACACACCCGGTGGCACGCGCTTGAGCGGGAGTGGACGGCGAGTGGCGATCATCGGGCGATCCTATCGGCGCGCTCTTGCCGGGGCATTGGCCCACGGGCTTAGTCCCAGGGGCTACCAGCAGGGATCGCACATGTGATCCGGCGGCCGATGCCGGTTCCCCGCCCTCCCGGGCAGTTTGGACTCCGTGATCGAATCCATCCGACTGACCAAGCGGTTCGGCGACGCCCTCGCCGTCGACGACCTGACCTTCAACGTGGAACCGGGCAAGGTCACCGGCTTCCTCGGCCCGAACGGCGCCGGCAAGTCCACCACGCTGCGCATGATCCTGGGACTGAACGCCCCCACCAGTGGCTCCGTCACCGTGGACGGGGTTCCCTTCTCACAACGCCCGCGCGGACTGCGTCACGTCGGCGCGCTCTTGGACGCCCAGGACGTTCACGGCGGACGCAGCGCTCACGCGCACTTGTCCGCCCTGGCTCGCGGCAACCGCATTCCGTTGGCCCGTGTGGACGATGTCCTCCGGGAGGTAGGGCTGGCCAAGGCGGCGCCGCGTCGCATCGGAGGGTTCTCCCTCGGGATGAAGCAGCGTCTCGGCATCGCGGGTGCCCTGCTCGGCGATCCGCCGGTGCTCCTGTTCGACGAGCCCTTGAACGGTCTGGACCCCGAGGGCGTGCTGTGGGTGCGCGGTCTGTTCCGTCGTCTGGCGTCCGAGGGCCGCACCGTGTTCGTCTCCAGTCACATGATGGCCGAGATGGAGCACACCGCCGACCGGCTCATCGTCGTGGGCCGGGGCCGGCTGATCGCGGACCAGAGCCTTGAGGACTTCTCGGCCCGCAACGCCTCCCGGCACGTGGTTGTGCACACGCCCGATCTGGCAGCCCTGGAGGCCGTGTTGAGCGCCGAGGGCGCCTCGGTGCATCGGGAGAGTGGCCAGGTGGGGCTGGTGGCCGGCCTGGGCGCGGCCCGGATCGGTGAACTGGCCCACCAGCACCGCATCGTGCTGCACGAACTCGCCACCTGTACCTCCTCCCTGGAGTCGGCGTTCATGTCCCTCACCGCCGACAGCGTCGAATACCTCGCGGGAGAAGCACGATGAGCACCATGCCGTTCTCCGGGGCCCGGCCGTCCGCGCGCACAGCCGAACCGGCGGCCAGGTTCGTCGATCTGCTCGCCGCTGAGTGGATCAAGGTGCGGTCGCTCCGGTCGACCTACTGGGTACTCGCCCTCAGCGCGGTCGTCGCCATCGCGATCAACATCAACGGAGTCCACTCCGACCTGCCGTACATCGACCGGCCGCACCCCCCGCTCCCCGGTCTGTCGCCCTTCAGGTACGACCCGCTGTTCCACGGCCTGGGCAACATCGCCGCCGCCGTCATGGCACTCGCCGCGGCCGGATTCGGCGCCATCACGGTCTTCGGGGAGTACGCCACCGGAATGATCCGCACCACGTTCGCCGCCACCCCCGACAGGCGCGCGGTGATGACGGCGAAGGTGGGCCTCGTCACGGCGATCACGCTCGTCCTCGGCCTCATCGTCTCCGTGACATCGTTCTTCGTCACCAACGCGATGCTGGCCTCCCGCCACGTCGGACTGTCCATCCACGACCCCGGTTGCCTGCGCGCCGTCGCGGCGAACGCACTGGTCATCCCGGTCTGCGCGCTCATCGGAATGGCACTCGGCGCCGTACTGCGACACGCCACCGCCTCGATCGTCGCCGTCGTGGCGCTCCTCTTCATCCTGCCCATGCTCTTCGGTGGCGAGTGGTACAGGTTCCTGAAGGAGATCGGCAACCACCTGCCGCTCGCGGCCCGGAGTCGGCTGGCCCTGAACCCCGAATCCCACACCAGCCTGGGCGCCCACCCCGCCACGATCACGGGTTCCTGGATCGCGCTCGCCGCCTGGGCGGCCATGTCGGTGGCCGTCGCCGTGACGGTCGTGCGGCGACGGGATCTCTGAGCCTGGTCGGGTGCGTGGTCGGCACCGGCACCTCGGCCATAGCGTTCACTCTCAGCTCATTGCAACACGTGAAGGGGTTGCTGTTGCGTTAGGCGTCATTCCGTTGCAACGATATATGGCATCTCACCTGCGCAGATGGATAGTCCACGGAATGAATGTGTTGCTGGTTTGTCGAACGCAACGTAGCTTTTCCCTCATCGGAAACAACGAAGCGAAGGAAGACATCATGCTGAAGTTCGACACCCCCGCCCCGATCTCGACCGTCCTCGACAT
>NZ_LGDE01000028.1 GCF_001279725.1 Streptomyces sp. WM4235
CAAGGAACGGACGCTTCCTTTGTACTCACCCTCAGTAACAATTACTGGGGCTTTCCTCCGGGCGCTTCCTTCGTTCTTGCGTTTCCGACTCTATCAGAGCCAGTCTCGCTTGTTTTCCGCCTTCCAGGTTCTTCGCTTTCGCGTTTCCCTTTCCGGCGATTCCGACTCTATCAGAACCTTTCGGGCCTGACTCCCAGTCAGCGGGGCTTGTCTTCCGGGCTGTTGGGCCCTTCCGACTCCCAGAACTCTAGTGGACTTCCCAGGCGATTCATAATCGGCCTTCGGAAATTAATTCGGACATGCCGAATTCGTTCCCGGTGGGAGATCGTGCTGAGTTGGGTGCCGCAACGAGGCGGCGGGAGTTGTTGTCGCCAAAACCAGTTGACTCTGGGACAACTCGAAGAACCTTACGGATCCGCAGGGGGTGTGTCAACCCCTGGCTTGGAGGTCTTCGACGCGGTCCAGGAGGCGGGTCAGCATGTCGCCCAGGACGCCGCGCTCCGCGGTGGAGAGGTCCTGGAGGAGGTCCTCCTCGAAGACCGTGGCCGCGCGCATCGCGTCGAGCCACTTGCTGCGTCCCTCGTCCGTGAGCTCCACGATCACGCGGACCCGGTTGGACTCGTCGCGCTCGCGGGTGACCAGGCCCTCCGACGTCATCCGGTCGATCCGATGAGTCATCGCCGCCGGCGTGAGGCCCAGCTGCTTGGCGAGCTCGCTCGGGCCCATGCGGTACGGGGATCCGGAGATGACGAGGGCCTTGAGGACCTCCCACTCCGCGTTGCTGATGCCCAGGGCCGCGGTCTGGCGTCCGTACGCGACGTTCATGCGGCGGTTCAGCCGGCTCAGCGCCGAGACCACCTTCTCGACCTGGGGATCGAGGTCCTGGAACTCGCGCTGATAGACGGCGATCTGCTCGTCGAGGCTCGGTTCGTGGACAGGCGTAGTGCCGTCGGTGTCACCCATGGCCCGAAGTATGGCACGAGCTCGTTGGCGTCTAACTCCTTCGATGTGTAGAGTTAAGCTTCGAACTTTAGGGATGAAGTCTTCAGGCTTCAGTTATCAAGGTGGTGAAAGTGACCAAGGTGATGGGCGCTGCGATGCGGCGGATCCAGGCCGGGAACGCGTTGACCGCGTTCGGCATCGGCTTCACGGTTCCGTTCCTCTACATCTACGTGGCGCAGGTGCGGAATCTGGGCTCCATGGCCGCCACGAGCGCGTTCGTGGCCTTCGCCCTGGGCGCTCTCGTCGCGCTGCCCTTCACCGGTCGGATCATCGACCGACGTGGTCCCGTGCCCGTCGTGATGGGTGCGGCGGTGGCCGCGTCCGTCGGGGCGCTGTCCCTGGGGTTGTCCACCGGGCTGGTGCCGATTCTGCTGTCCGCTCTGGCGCTGGGCGCCGGGCAGGCCGTGATGCAGCCGGCGCTGGCCACGATGATCGTGTGGTGCTCGACCCCGAGTACCCGTACGCGTGCCTTCGCGCTCCAGTTCTTCATGCAGAACCTCGGTCTCGGCATCGGTGGGCTCATCGGCGGCCAGATCGTGGACGTCGCGCACCCCGGCAGCTTCACCCTGCTGTTCGGTATCGAGGCCGTGATGTTCCTGGTGCTGGCGGGCGTGATCGCCACCGTGCGGATGCCGCACGCGCCGAGCATCAAGGACGCCGTGCCGAGGGACCCCTCGCAGGCGGGCGGGGGCTGGAAGCGGATGCTGCGGCACCAGGCCATGGTGAAGCTGCTCGTCCTGGGCTTCGTGGTCTTCTTCGCCTGCTACGGACAGTTCGAGTCGGGTCTTGCCGCCTTCGGTACCGAGGCTGCCGGCATCTCGCCTTCCACGCTCGGGTTCGCGCTCGCCGCCAACACCGGTGCGATCGTCGTGGCGCAGTTCGTCGTGCTGAGGCTCGTCGAGAAGCGGCGGCGGTCGCGGGTGATCGCGCTGGTGGGCCTGATCTGGACCGGTGCCTGGCTCATCGCCGGGTTCTCGGGGCTGGGGCACGGCAGCGCCGTGATGGCCGCGGCCGCGTTCGTCACCACGTACGCGCTCTTCGGGATCGGTGAGGCGATGCTGTCGCCGACGCTCGCGCCGCTCGTCGCGGATCTCGCGCCGGAGGGTTCCGTGGGGCAGTACAACTCCGCTTTCGCGCTGGTCAAGCAGATGGCGTTGGCTCTGGGGCCGCTGGGTGTGCCGCTCGGTGCGGGCGTGCCGATGCTCTACATCGGGGTGTTCGTGGTGGTCTCGCTGGGGATCGCCTGGCTGGCGCTGCGGCTCGGCAAGCAGCTGACGCCGGCGCAGGACAACCCGTCGCTGCTGAAGGGCGCTCCGTCGGCGCCGGCGGTTCCGGTGGCCGTGGCGAAGGCCGCGGAGCCCGCTTCCGTGTAGGTCGCTTCATGACGATGCCCCCGGTCCTCTCTCGGACCGGGGGCATCGTCATGTCGTCCTACTGCTTGTCGGGCTGCTTGTCGGGCTGCTTGTCGGGGAGCGCGAACTCGCACCAGACGGCCTTGCCGCCGCCCGGGGTGCGGCGGCAACCCCAGTTGGAGGCGATGGTGGCGACGATGGAGATGCCGCGGCCGGTCTCGTCGGCCGGTTCGGCGCGGCGGCGGCGCGGGAGGTGGTCGTCCCCGTCGGTGACCTCGATGATCAGGCGGCGGTCGGTGCGGCGCAGCCGGAGGTGCATGGGCGGGGTGCCGTGCTGGAGGGAGTTCGCGACGAGTTCGCTGGCGGCCAGCACGCCGAGGTCGCACAGCTCGACCGGGAAACGCCAGGAGGCGAGGACTCCTTGCGCGAAGGCGCGGGCGCGCGGTGCCGCCTCGATGCCTCCGAGGAGTTCCAGGGCGGCGTTGTGGAAGAGCTCGGCGTCCGCGCCGGTGCGGGCGGGCTGCTGGAGGACCATCACGGCGACGTCGTCATCGTGGTCGGCGTCCACGCCGAGTGCGCGCATCAGGCGGTCGCAGATGACGGACGGGGTGCCCTGGGCGCCGGCGAGGGCGCGTTCGAGGGCGGCGACGCCTTCGTCGATGTCCTCGCCGCGGCGTTCGACGAGACCGTCGGTATAGAGGACGGCGGTGGAACCGGGGCCCAGGGCGATGGTGCCGGAGGTGTGCAGCCAGCCGCCGGTGCCGAGCGGCGGGCCGGTGGGGTCGGCGGCGCGGCGTACGGTGCCGTGCTCGTCGCGGACCAGGATCGGGAGGTGGCCGGCGGAGGCGTACGCGAGCAGGCCCTCGTTGGGGTCGTGGACGGCGTAGACGCAGGTGGCGATCTGGCTGGCGTCGATCTCGGCGGCGAGGCCGTCGAGGAGTTGCAGGACCTCGTGGGGCGGGAGGTCGAGGCGGGCGTACGCGCGGACGGCGGTGCGCAGCTGGCCCATGACGGCGGCGGCGCGGACGCCGCGGCCCATGACGTCGCCGATGACGAGGGCGGTGCGGCCGGCGCCGAGGGTGATGACGTCGTACCAGTCGCCGCCGACGGCGGCCTCGGTGCCGCCGGGCTGGTAGGTGGCGGCGATGCGGAGGTCGTCGGGCTGTTCCAGTTCCTGGGGCAGGAGCGAGCGCTGGAGGGTGACGGCGGCCTCGCGCTGGCGGCGCTCGCTGGCGCGCAGCCGTTCCGCGGCCTCGGCGTGGTCGGTGACGTCGGCGAGGTGGATCAGTACGCCGGTGTGGGGCCCTTGCGCGGAGGCGGTGTCGGTCTGGGGGAACTCGACCGGGGTGCAGGTGACGGTGTACGAGTTGCCGCCGCCGGGTGCGGTGCGGTTCTTGGCGGTACGGGGCTTGCCGCTGCGCTGGACCTGGTCGAGGAGCGGGAGCAGCCCGAGGTCGCCGAGTTCGGGGAGGGCCTGGTGGGCGGGGCCGCCGGGGACGCGGGGGCCGAAGCCGGCGACGTAGGCGTCGTTGACGTACGCGACGCGGTGGTCGGGGCCGTGAACGAAGGCGACGAGTGCCGGGAGCAGGCCGAGGACCTCCCGTACGGAGAGTTCGTCGAGGGCGGGTGCGGCCGGGAGGGGGCCCGTACCCGTTCCGGAGACGGTGGGTTCCGCGGGGGTGCCGTCGCTCGGGGGCGCCGGGGCGTGGGTGGCCGCGCCGCGGGCTGCGGGGACCGAGCCTTCTCCCCGTTTGGCCTGGGCGGCGGCGTGTTCGGTCCGGGCGGCGGCGCGGCGCTGCGTTCCGGGGAACCGGGCGCTCCAGCGGGTGAAGTTCACTGCGTTCAAGCCTCGTGGTGTCGCAAGTGGTCGCTGTGTCTCCCCCAGCTGCCGCTGGGCGGTGCCCCCCAGGAGTCGATCGCGGACGGTGTCACTCTGTGCAGGTGTGAGCCCACCTATGGTCACACGTCCAGTGTGGCCGACCGGACTGACAACGTCAGCTCTGGCCGTCCTTCGGCGGTTGGGGCGCGGGTGGGGGTGACGGGTGCTTGGGGCCGCCTCCTGCCGCGAGTTCGAATTCTGCCCTGGGGTGTTCGAGGGAGCCTAGGGAGACGATCTCGCGTTTGAACAGACCTGAGAGGGTCCATTCCGCAAGAACGCGCATCTTGCGGTTGAAGGTGGGGACGCGGCTGAGGTGGTAGGTGCGGTGCATCAGCCAGGCCGGGTAGCCCTTGAGCTTGCGGCCGTAGATGTACGCGACGCCCTTGTGGAGGCCGAGGGACGCGACGGAACCGGCGTACTTGTGGGCGTACTCGGTGAGGACCTCGTCGCGCAGGGCGGCGAGGAGGTTGTCGGCGAGGGACCGGGCCTGGCGGACGGCGTGCTGCGCGTTGGGGGCGCATTCGCGGCCCGGTTCGGCGGCGGTGATGTCGGGGACGGCTGCCGCGTCACCGGCCGCCCAGGCGTGTTCGACGCCCTCGACGGTGAGGAAGGCCGTGCAGGCGAGCCGGCCGCGTTCGTTCTTGGGCAGGTCGCAGGCGGCGAGGATCGGGTGGGGTTTGACGCCGGCGGTCCAGACGACGGTGCGGGTGGGGAAGCGGGCGCCGTCGCTGAGGACGGCGACGCGGTTCTCGCAGGATTCGAGGCGGGTTTCCAGGCGTACGTCGATGTTGCGTCGGCGCAGTTCACGAACGGTGTAGACGCCCATCTCGGGGCCGACTTCGGGGAGGATCCGGTCGCTGGCCTCGACCAGTACCCATTTCATGTCCTCGGGCTTGATGTTGTGGTAGTACCGGGCCGCGAAGCGTGCCATGTCCTCCAGCTCGCCGAGGGCCTCGACGCCCGCGTATCCGCCGCCCACGAAGACGAAGGTGAGGGCGGCGTCGCGGATGGCGGGGTCGCGGGTGGAGGAGGCGATGTCCATCTGTTCGATGACGTGGTTGCGCAGGCCGATGGCCTCTTCGACCGTCTTGAATCCGATGCCGTAGTCGGCGAGCCCGGGGACGGGGAGGGTGCGCGAGACGGAGCCGGGCGCGAGGACGAGTTCGTCGTAGGCGACCTCGATGTCGCCGGCGCCCTCCTCGGCGGTGGCGAGGGTGGTGACGGTCGCGACGCGCTTGGCGTGGTCGATGCGCTGGGCCTGACCGATGACGATGCGGCACTTGGCCAGGACGCGGCGCAGGGGCACGACGACGTGGCGGGGGGAGATGGATCCGGCGGCCGCCTCGGGGAGGAAGGGCTGGTACGTCATGTAGGGCTCGGGGGTGATCACCGTGACCTCGGCTTCGCCGGATCTCAGCTTTCGCTGGAGCCGGAGCGCCGTGTACATGCCGACGTATCCGCCGCCCACGATGAGGATGCGCGTTCGGGTCGGGGTACCGGGGGCCGTGCCCCGCGAGTTAGCAGCCTTCACCACCCCATGACGCAACGTGGCCGGGAGTTTGTCCACAGGCCCGGCAGATTGTGTGACCGGAGAGAGTGGTGGGGCGGGTCTGTCGGAGGGTGTGGATCCGGGTGCAGGAGCGCAGGTCAGCAGGTGCGGAGGGAGTGATTCCGGAGGCTTGCGGCGGAAAAGTGGGGGTGAATGCTCCGATCGGGCGGTGCTCCGTCCGAGGCTGCCCCTTCTGAATTGACTCTGGCTCAACTATGTTCGTAACTCGTCGAGGAGTAGGACCAGGGCCCCGTGACCGTGGCCCCCCTCGGCGTGAAGGCGGGGAGTGTCTCCGGGGGGAGACAGATGATTACCGGGGGAAACATATGCACATTTCCGATTTCCATGGCTCTGCGACCGCTCTGTCTGCTGACAGCGGCCGCGTGATGACAGGTGCCACCACGCACGGCATGGGTCGCTCCACGCCGCTGCGTGTCGACGCCCAGCGCAACCTCGAACACGTCCTGCGCGCGGCCCGCGAGGTCTTCGGCGAGCTGGGCTACGGGGCTCCGATGGAGGACGTGGCGCGGCGCGCCCGCGTCGGTGTCGGCACGGTGTACCGGCGCTTCCCGAGCAAGGACGTGCTGGTCCGGCGAATAGCCGAGGAAGAGACCGCCCGACTGACCGACCAGGCCACGTCCGCTCTGGGCCAGGAGGAGGAGCCGTGGCAGGCGCTGTCGCGCTTCCTGCGCACCTCCGTGGCCTCCGGCGCCGGACGACTGCTGCCGCCGCAGGTGCTGCGGGTCGGCTCGGCCGCCGAGGACGGGATCGAGGAGGCCGAGGCCGCCAGGGTTCCGCACCAGCGTCAGGCCGGCGGGACCGGCGGGCCGGACCTTCGGGTCGTGGGCGCGCGGACGGCCGTCGAGGACGAGCTCTCGGACGATTCCGGCGCGGGTGCGCTGCTGGAGGTGGTCGGCCGACTGGTGGACCGTGCCCGGGAGGCGGGTGAGTTGCGTGCCGACGTCACCGTGGCCGATGTGCTGCTGGTGATAGCGACCGCCGCGCCCGCACTGCCGGACCCGGCGCAGCAGGCAGCGGCTTCGGCCCGACTGCTGGAGATCCTCCTGGAGGGTCTGCGGTCCCGCACGGTCTGAGTCGGGGTGCGGTGCTGATCGGCTGGGCCGGGTGCGGGCAGCGGTGCGGTGTGGGGAGCGGTGCGCGGTGCGGTGAGCGGCGCATCGTGGTCCTCGGCGCAGTGACCGGCACGTCGTGATCGGCACGTCGTGATCGGCACGTCGTGATCGGCGTGCCGTGACCGGTGTCGTGCCGTGATCCGCGTGCGGTGGGCGGCGTGGTCCGTGGGCGGCGTGCGGTGATCGGCGTGATCCGTGGGCGGTGTGCCGTGACCCGCGTGATTCGTGGGCGGTGACCGGCGTGCGGCTCGGTGTGTGGTGGTGCCGTGCGGTGATCGGTGTGTCGAGTGGCCTTCGTGTCGGTCGTCGTGGCGGTCTTCGTGTCGGTCTTCGTGGACGTGGTCGACCGGTTCCCTCGAACGGCCACTCGCTCGAACGGGTGAGGATCAGCACGGCGATTCGCCGGATGTTCCCCGGATGAGTGGATGGCGGTGAGAGGGGGCCGGCGCGCCCGCGCCGTGTGCCACGCTGGATCGGTGTACCGGTTGAGTGTGCCGTGCGGGGGCTTCCGCAATGAACGTTGACGGGCGAGACGAGTCTCTCGGTGGCGCCGGTGGCGAGGTCGAGGCGGGCAGCCTGCCCGCCCGGCAGGTACCCGCGCAGCGCGAGCCGGGTGGTCGGCACGTCGGTCCGGGAATCGAGGACGGCGAACTACCGCCATCGGACGCGGACTTGATCGCCCGGATGCGTGGGGGTGACGACGGTTCGTACGAGGAGTTGTTCCGTCGGCACGCCGATTCCGTACGGCGCTACGCGCGCACCTGCTGCCGGGACGCGCACACCGCCGACGACCTGACCGGCGAGGTGTTCGCACGGACCCTCCAGGCGGTGCGGGGCGGGGCGGGGCCGGACCATTCGGTGCGGGCGTACCTGCTCACCACCGTGCGGCGGGTCGCGGCCTCGTGGGCGAAGACCGCCAAACGGGAGCATTTGGTCGAGGACTTCGCGGTGTTCGCGGAGCAGGCGGCCACGGGTGCGGAGGGTGGGGCGGGGCTGGCCGGGCTCTCCGGGGACGACACCCTGGAGTGGGGCGCGGACGTTCGGGCGATGCACGAGGCCGAGCAGTCCCTGGCGATGCGCGCCTTCCGGAGCCTGCCCGAGCGGTGGCAGGCCGTGCTGTGGCACACGACCGTCGAGGAGGAATCGCCGAGTGCGGTCGCCCCGCTGTTCGGGCTGAGCCCCAACGCGACTGCGGTGCTGGCCAGTCGGGCACGTGAAGGGCTCAAGCAGGCCTACTTGCAGGCCCACGTGAGTTCGGCGTTGGTCGAGGGCGGGGACTGCGCGCGCTACGCGGACCGGTTGGGCGCCTATGCCCGGGGCGGATTGCGGGTGCGGGCGGAGCGGGGGCTGCGCAAGCACTTGGAGGAGTGCGTCAGGTGCCGGCTCGCCGCCGGGGAACTCAAGGACGTCAACGCGGGGATTCCCGCGCTGTTGCCGGTGGCGGTCATCGGCTGGTTCGCGGCCGGGTACGCGGCGAAGGCGGCCGGGGTGGTGGCCGGTGGGGCCGTGGCCGCCGGTGGTGCGGGGGCTGCCGCCGCCGCGGTCGGTGGATCCTCGGCCGGGACCGCCGGGGCCGCGGGTGCGGGTGCGGGTGCGGGTGGCGGGGCTTCGGCCGGGGCCGGCGGGGCGGTGGTGTCCGAGGGTCTGGGCTTGCCGGCCAAGGCCGCCATCGCCGCCGGGATCGCGGTCGCGGCGGCCGCCGGGGTGGTGTTCGCGCTGGCCGGGGACGATTCCGCCCCGCCGCCCCGGGCGAAGCCGGCGCCCGCGGTGGCGGCGCCGGCGGTGCCCGCTCCGGCCCCGCCCGCGCCGGAGCCGAGCCCGCCGGTGACGAGGGCACCGGCGGTGAAGGCACCGGTGGCGCGGGTTGCCGTACCGCCTCGGCGCAGTGCCGCGCCGGCACCGAGTCGGGCGCCTTCGGCCAGGCCGTCGGCGTCGAAGGCGGCCGTCGTACGCCCGGCGCCGAAGCCCTCGCCCGCCCGTACGCCGCCGAAGTCGCCGGCTCCGGCGGTGCCCGCGCCGGCTCAGGGGTTCGCGTTGGCGCGGCTCGGATACTCCGGGTACGGGAAGCACAGCACACCGGAACTGCGGACGTGGGCCGGCAGTTGGGTGTGGCAGCGCTGGGGGCTGGAGGTCGGGGGGCGGCGGTTCTCGCAGGGAATCACCGTCGACGCCCGTTCCTCAGTGGAGATCAACCTCAACCGGCAGTGCGCGAGCTTCTCCGCGCGGGCCGGGGTGGACGGTCTGGCGTTGCTGACCGACGGCGAGGTCCGGTTCTCGGTGTACGGCGACGGGCGGCGACTGTGGCGGTCCAACACCCTCGGGTATGGCGACGCGCCCGCCCGGGTCGAGGTGTCGTTGGCCGGACACGAGACGTTGCGTCTGGTGGTGGAACGGGTCGGTCCGGGGCGGCTGCCGGCGTTGGCGAGCTGGGCCGACGCGGTGATCAGCTGCACGTGAGCACGGTGATCAGCCGCATGTGAGTGCGGCGATCAGCCGCTCTTGAGCAGGGCCGCGACCTCGGGCGGGGTCAGTTCGGCGCCCGCCGCCTCCTCCGCCGCGGAGCGGGCGGGGCCCAGGAAGGCGCGGGCTCGTTCGGGGAACCCGTCGAGGAACGCCTCCTCGGGGACCGAGCGGGGGTGTCCCGAGCGCCAGGCGGTGGCCGCCGCGAGGATCCGCAGGGCTTCCCCGGGCCGGTCGGTGGCGGCCAGCAACCCGGCCGCGGTCTCGGCGAGGGCGGCCAGGACCCGTTCCGCGCAGCGCGTGGAGATCGCGTCGGCGAAGGCGGGTCCGGCGCCGGCGAGCGCGGCGCGCGGGCCCTGGTCGTGGGCGACGAGGAGGGCTTCGATGTTGTCGAGCCCCGCGATGAACTGCGGGGGGACGCCGGCTCCCTTGGATTCGGCGCGGGCCACGACGTACTCGGCGCGGGCCTTGGCGTGGTCGCCACGGTAGAGGGCGATCATCGAGGCGAGCAGGCGCGCGAAGGCCCGTACGTCGTACACCCCTCCGTACTTGCGCGACTCCCGGTCCGACTCGGCGAGGAGCCGTTCGGCTCCTTCCATGTCCCCGGAGCAGTAGGCGGTCTCCGCGATCCGGGCGATGGCGAAGGGCTCCTCGATGTGGGCGCCGACCTCGCGGGCGAGGCGCAGGCACTCCTCGTACTCGATGCGGGCCCAGTCGTACTGACCACGGGACAGGGCCACCTCGCCGGCGGCGCTCGACACCTGCGCCCGCGTCCAGCGGTCGCCGACACGGTCGGCGATCTCGTGGAGTTCGACGAGGTCGGCGTCGACGGTGTGCAGGCCTCCGGTCATGTCGATGGCGACATGGGTGCGGAGCATGAGGATGACGCCGAGTTCCCAATCCCCGCCGTATCGGCGGCAGTTCTCCACGGCCTCGTCGAGGTCGGCGTGGAAGTCGAGGAGATCGCCGGTGAGGAGGGCGGTCGTGGGCCACAGGATGCCGGGGAAGGCGCTGGTCTCCGGGGAGCCGCGGCGAAAGGTTTCCTTCAAGCGGCGGGTGAGCGCCCGGTACTCGGGGGTACGGAACTCCTCGGCCGCACTGGATTCCGAGCGCAGGAACATGTGGAGCACCTGGAGGTGCTGGTGGGTCAGGTACGCGGGTGAGTCCTCGGGCGGTTCGGTCGGGGTGAGGGCGAGGACCCGGGCGGTCCACTCGGCGCCCTCGATCCGGTAGTTGCGCAGCCACCAGAACCAGCCCAGGGCGAAGACCGCGCGTTGGGCGGTGTCGGAGTCGCCGTCCCGCACGGCCAGGTCGAGGGCCGCGCGGAGGTTGTCCAACTCGGTCTCGACGCGCCGGATCCAGGGCAGCTGGGCGGCCGAGCGCAGCAGGGGTTCGGCTTCCTCCGCGAGGGCGAGGAAGTGCGCGGCGTGGCGCAGGGCGGTCGTACGGGCCTGCGCCGGCTCGTCGGCGGCGCGGGAGATGGCGTACTCGTGGATGGTTTCGAGCATCCGGTACCGCATGCCGTCGGGGGTGGGCTCGGCCAGGACGAGGGACTTGTCGACGAGGGAGCCGAGGACGTCGGCCACGTCGAGGGCGGGTGCCGCGCAGACGGCCTCGGCGGCGGTCAGATCGCAGCCGCCGGTGAAGACGGCGAGGCGGCGCAGGACGGCGCGTTCGGGTTCGGTGAGCAGGTCCCAGGACCAGTCCACGACGGCGCGCAGGGTCTGTTGGCGGGGCAGGAGCGTGCGGGATCCGCCGGTCAGGAGCCGGAACCGGTCGTCGAGCCGGTCGGCGATCTGGCGCGGGGTGAGCAGGCGCAGCCGGGCGGCGGCGAGTTCGATGGCGAGCGGAAGGCCGTCGAGGCGGGCGCAGATCTCGGCGACGGCCGCCGGGTCGTCGTCCGGGGTGAACCCGGGCTGGGCGGCCGCCGCCCGGTCGGCGAACAGCCGGTGCGCGGGATCGGGCGGCAGGGGCTCCACGGGACGCAGCACCTCGCCGGGAACGCCGAGGGGTTCGCGGCTGGTGGCGAGGACGCGGATGCCGGGGCAGTGCGCCAGGAGCCGGTCGGCGAGTTCGGCGGCCGCGCCGATGACGTGCTCGCAGTTGTCCAGGACGAGGAGCAGGCCGCGGTGGGCACAGTGGTCGATGAGCAGGGTGGTGGGGTCCTCGGCCGGTGACTTCTCACGGGCGACCAGGCCGTTCTCGCGCAGGCCGAGGGCGCTGAGCACGGCGCCGGGGACGGCCGCGGGGTGGTCGAGGCGGGCGAGTTCGACGAGCCAGCCCGGTTCCGGGTGATCGGCCGCCGCGTGCTCGGCGAGGCGGG
>NZ_LGDE01000029.1 GCF_001279725.1 Streptomyces sp. WM4235
CCCCCCCCCCCGCCCCCCCCCCCCCCCCCCCCGCCCCCCCCCCCCCTCCCCCCCACCCCGCCACACCCCCCGTCGCCCCCGTTGCCCTTTCAGGAGTACTCAGTCATGTCGTCCCACCGCCGACCGATCGCCATCGCGGCCGCCATCGCCACCGCCGCCGCCCTCGGCGCCACCGCCCTCGTCCTGCCCGCGACGGCGGCGGTCTCCGCCCCGGCCGCCGTCGCCGCGGACTCCACCGCGCCGTGGCCGATCGTCAAGGGCACCCTCGACTGGGGTGTGAAGGAGACCTTCCGCACCTACGTCACCACCGTCGCGAAGGGCGAGATCACCGTCGCCGACGGCGCCACGAAGAACGCGGACGGCACCTTCCGCTTCGGCGCCCCCACCGGCCAGTACATCCCCAGCGGCGCCCACATCGTGACCGCCGCCTTCAAGGGCAGCGTCACCTTCAAGTCGACCGCGCACCACTTCGAGATCACCCTGAGCAACCCGCGCTTCGACACCGGCACGAAGAAGCTCGTCGTCGACGTGAAGAAGAACGGCACGCTCACGCAGAACGTCCCGTTCGCGACCGTGGCCTTTGCCGGCCCGCAGATGGACAAGTTGGGGACGGTCCTCACCGCGGAAGCCGCCGAGCAACTCGACTACCCGGGCTACAAGGACCAGCCGGGAGACGCGCTGACGGCGGCCCTGGAGTTCGGCAAGCCCCCGGTCGACCCCAAGCCCTCGACCTCCACGGACCCCAAGCCGTCCACGTCCACGGACCCCAAGCCCTCGACCTCCACGGATCCCAAGCCGACGACCTCGACGAAGCCGACGACGTCCACGGGCCCCAAGCCGTCCACCTCGACGGGCCCCAAGCCCTCGACCTCCTCCGGCGCCCCGGCCGAGGGCGCCCAGCAGATCCGGAGCGGCAGGCTCAAGTGGGGCGTCAAGGCGTCCTTCCGCAAGTACGTCCAGTCCGCGGGCTCCATCACCCCGGCGGGCGGCGCCGTCGCGAGCGACGGCACCTTCTCCTTCGCCGGGGGCAAGGGCACCCTCGACACGAAGAAGGGCAAGCTGAACGCCTCCTTCGAGGGCAACCTGCGCTTCCAGTACGCGGCCCACGGCATCGACATGACCTTCGGCAACGTCCGCATCGACACCCAGGGCGCCAAGGGCACCCTGGTCCTGGACGTGAAGACCGCCGCCGGAACGAAGACCAACGTCCCCTTCGCCACGCTCGACCTGGCGAAGGCCGACTACAAGACCGGCAAGGGCCTCCTCGCCCTGAACGGCGTCCGCACGGCACTGACCGAACAGGGCGCCGCCGCGTTCCTCCGGGAGCCTTCCACCACCCCCGTCTACCAGGACGGCTACGCGCCCGGTGACCGGATCGACGACGTCAACCTCACCGTGTCCGTGGACAAGGACGTCACCGCCCCCGACGCCACCGGCGGCTCCACCACCGGCGGTTCGACCTCGGGCGGCACCGGCACCACCGGCGGTACGGGCACGGTCGGCGGCGGCACCGTCGGCGGTGGCAGCGTCGGCGGGAGCGCGGGCGGCAACCTCGCCTCCACCGGCGCCGAGATCCCGGCCGGAGCCCTGCTCGGAGCCTCCGGCGCGGTCATCGCGGCCGGCGCCGGCGCCGTCCTCATCGCCCGCAGGCGGCGCGTGACCCAGGGCTGAGCCATGCTTGAATGCCCGCTTGACATCCTCCCCGCCCTAAAGGACGGGGATTCCTGGCTCACTTCGCCTGACACCTAGCAGGTGGCAGGTCTTACAAGATCAACGCCAGCCGGGTACGAGACCAGCCCGGACGAGCATCACGCGGGCGGAGTTCTCATCCCTGGGGGACTCGATTCCGCAAGCGGTGCACGTATACGTTCTCATCGAAAGAGGCAGGCGGTGCTTGGCTCTCGCTCCGCAGTGCGCGCAGTCCATCGTGGTGTGCGCGGGGTGGACAAGGTGCAGCTCGCGGCCGTGCTTGCGGCCCATCTCGATCAGGGCCGTCTTCGTGGCGCCGATCGCGGCGTCCGCGGCCTTGCGGGCCATGGTCGACTTCGCGAGGAACTTCGGGCGGAAGTCCTCGACGGCGAGCTGGTCAAAGTCGCGCGCGACGGCCTTGGCCCACTTGCGGGCCGTGTCCTGGCGCCGGCGGGCGACCTTCTTGTGGAGCTTGGCGGTCTGCCGCTTCGCCTCGCGGTAGCCCTTCGAGCCCGGCCGGCCTTTCTTCGGCTTCCTGCGGGCCATCATCCGCTGGTAGTGCGCGAGCTTCTCGGCGGCGCTCTTGCCGTGCTCGGGGTGCGGCAGATCGTGGGCGCCGGACGTGGTGGTCGCGATCTCCCTGACGCCCCAGTCGACGCCGATCATCCTGCCCGTCGCGGGAAGGGCCTCGGTCACGGTGGCGACCACGAAAGACGCGTACCAGTGCCCGAGGCTGTCCTGGTAGACGCGGACGGAGGAGGGAGGCTTCGGCAGGTCCCGCGACCAGACCACACGCAGGACGATCCCGCCGGCCACGTGCAGACACCCGTCCTTGAGGCGGAAGCCGCGCCGGGTGTAGTTCAGGCTCGGCAGCGCCTCGCGCTTCTTCTTCGGCTTCGGCATCCCGGCCCGCTGCTTCATCGGCAGCCTGGCCTTGATGTCCCCCAGCGCCTTCGCGCGGGACTTGGCGAAATCGCGGATGATCTGCTGCTGTGGAACCGAGGAACCCTCCCTCAGCCACACCATCGAACGCCGGGCCCCGGTCAGCATCCTGTCGAGCTGCGCCGGACCGCAGGTCGTCTTCGTCTCGGCGTCCTTGTTCAGCTTGTGGACCGTGCGGGACATCGCCACGCACTCGTTCCACACCCAGCGGCATCGCGCCCACTCCGCTTCGAGCCGGTCCGCGGCGCCTGACGAGACGCGGAGCCGGTAGGTGTACCGGGCGTGCCCGGTCCCCTCGTCGGCCATCGCTGCTGCCGTCATGATCGCAACCTAACAGCCCCCACTGACAACGAACGAAAGCTCAGGTCACAGCAGATGCGCAGAGAACTCCGCCGCTTCGCGGCTCCGAGCCGAGGACCCCTTCCTCCCCGGGCTGAAGCCCGGGGCATCCTGGGAGAGATCCGGTGAACGATCTCGACGTGCTCAAGGTCTTCTGCGCGGGCGACGGCCGGTACGGCAACCTGCTCGGAGTCGTCCGCGACGGCCGCACCTGCCCGGATGACGCGTCCCGGCAGGCGCTGGCCGCCGAACTCGGCTACAGCGAGACGGTGTTCGTCGACGACCCCGAACGCGGGGTCGTCGACATCCGCACCCCCGGCGCGCGGCTCGCCTTCGCCGGGCACCCGCTGGTCGGCCTCGCCTGGCTGCTCGACATCGAGGAACTCCAGCCGCCGGTCGGCTCCGTCTGGGCCCGCGACGACGGCGAGTTCACCTGGATCACCGCCCGCCCCGAATGGGTCGAGGGCAAGCGCACCGAGCAGTACGC
Source organism: Streptomyces sp. WM4235 (assembly GCF_001279725.1). GTDB lineage: Bacteria > Actinomycetota > Actinomycetes > Streptomycetales > Streptomycetaceae > Streptomyces. Next base: position 3,458 of record NZ_LGDE01000029.1, read on the forward strand.
CTGCGCCGCCGAGGTCGAGGAACTGCCCGCCCCGCCGCCGGGCGAGGGCTGGTTGTACGCGTGGGCGTGGGAGGACGAGGCCGCGGGCCGGATCCGGGCCCGCGGCTTTCCGCGCCGCCCCGACGGCGTCGTCGTCGAGGACGAGGCCACCGGCTCGGCGGCGATCCTGCTCACCGCCCAACTGAACCGCGCGCTGAACATCACCCAGGGCGCCGGCTCCCAACTCCTCACCGCCCCCGGCCCGGACGGCACCGTCGAGATCGGCGGACGCGTGCGCTTCGCCCCCGCCGGGAACCGGCCCCCCGGCCGGAACTGAGCACCCGACCGGCCCGGTCGAGTGCCGCGGCCCCCGGACACGGGGAAGGGGCGGACCCCGGCGGGCCCGCCCCTTCCCTCTCGTGCACCGGTCGGTCCCGGACGTCGCTCACGCGCTGAGCGGGAACTCCTGGCCCAGCTCGCGGAAGACGGCCCCGTTGAAGTCGAAGGCGCGCTTGCACTCGTCGATGATCCGCTGCTTCTCCAGATCGTCCGCGGAGATCGCGTCCAGCAGCTCGCGGTAGGTGCGCTTGAAGGCGGCCGGGTTGGAGATGTCCGCGAACACGTAGAAGCGCACGCCGTCGCCCTTGCGCTCGAAGCCCCAGGTGCGCTCGGCCTTGTCCCGGATGATCTGCCCACCGGACAGGTCGCCCAGGTAGCGGGTGTAGTGGTGGGCCACGTAACCGCCCGGCCAGTCGGCCGCGCACTCGGCCACCCGGGCCGCGTACGCCGCGGTCGCCGGCAGCGCCACCAGCGACTCGCGCCACCCGGGGCCGCGCAGGTGCGCGAGGTCCCGCTCGATCTCCGCCAGGCGCATCAGCTCGGGCCGGATGAACGGCCCGGCGACCGCGTCGTCCTTGAGGGACTCGGCCGCGTCCTCCAGGGCCCGGTACACGAACCACAGCTGCTCGGTGTAGCGGGCGTAGGCGTCGACGCCCAGCCGGCCGCCGAGCAGATCGCTCATGAACGTCGAGGTCTCGGCCTCTGTGTGCTGCTCGTGCGAGGCGACACGGATGACCGTGGAGAAGGCGTCCAAGGCGGACCTCCGAGTGATCGGGGGATGAGAAAAGGCGTGGCGGCATCGCCGCCACACCTCGATCCTCGTACTTAGGCTTGCCTAAGTCAATGTGTTCCCGACGTCTTGTCGGTAAAAATTCGCCCGGCCCCGAGGCCTCCCACTAGGGCAGCGTCAGGATCTCCGCTCCCGTGTCGGTCACGACCAGCGTGTGCTCGAACTGCGCGGTCCGCCTGCGGTCCTTCGTGACGACCGTCCAGCCGTCGTCCCACATGTCGTACTCGTGGGTGCCGAGCGTGAGCATCGGCTCGATCGTGAAGGTCATGCCGGGCTCGATGACCGTGGTGGCGTGCGGGCTGTCGTAGTGCGGGACGATCAGGCCGGAGTGGAAGGACGTGCTGATGCCGTGCCCGGTGAAGTCCCGGACCACGCCGTAGCCGAAGCGCTTCGCGTACGACTCGATGACCCGACCGATGATGTTGATCTGCCGGCCGGGCTTGACCGCCTTGATGGCGCGGTTCAAGGACTCGTGGGTGCGCTCCACCAGCAGGCGCGACTCCTCGTCCACCTCCCCGCACAGGTAGGTGGCGTTGTTGTCGCCGTGGACGCCGCCGATGTACGCGGTCACGTCGAGGTTCACGATGTCGCCGTCGCGCAGGACGGTCGAGTCGGGGATGCCGTGACAGATGACCTCGTTGACGGAGGAGCACAGGGACTTGGGGAATCCCCGGTAGCCGAGCGTCGAGGGATAGGCCCCGTGGTCGCACATGTACTCGTGGGCGACCTTGTCGAGCGCGTCGGTGGTCACCCCCGGCGCGATGTGCTTGGCGGCCTCCTCCATCGCCTGGGCGGCGATCCGGCCGGCGATGCGCATGGCCTCGATGGTCTCGACGCTCTGCACCTCCGGTCCGGTGTACGGAGTGGGCGCGGGCTTGCCCACGTACTCGGGCCGGCGGATGTTTCCGGGAACGGAACGGACGGGAGAGAGCTCGCCTGGTACGAGCAGCGACTGGCCAGACATGCAGGCGAGTGTATCCAGCGGTGATGGGGCAAGCTGGCGACAGAGAGCGGTACGAGAGGAGCCCGAGGACGATGGCCCTGTTCAAGAAGCGCCAGGTCGGCAAGCCCGGCGAGTGGTACTACTGCCTGGTCCACAAGAAGGTCGAAGAGGGCCCCGACTGCCCGGCGAAGGACCGTTTCGGCCCCTACGCCACGCCCGAGGAGGCGAACCACGCCATGGAGACGGCGCAGGAACGCAACCTCGAATGGCAGAACGACCCGAAATGGAACGACAAGACCCGCGAGGCGGGCGAGGAAACCCCCTGAGGCGCCCCCCGAGGCAGGCCCCCCGAGGCAGGGGGTGAGACGGGCCGGCGGGGCGGCACCCCCCTCGGGCGGTGCCCCTCACCAGCGGCCGGGCGGCGGGGCGGTCAACTGATCGGCCAGCCGCGCCAGCCGGTCCCGGAACCGCCGCGAGCCACGCCGGTCCGGCGGACCGTTCTCCCCGGCCGCCGCGCTGACCAGGTGCTGCACCGTGTCCAGGTCCAGCTCGGCCGCGGCACCCGGCACCGACAGCGCCTCGTGCGCCAACGTCCCCAGCTCGGGATCCCCACCGTCCAGGGACAGCACGGTCGCCCCGGCCCGCCGCGCGTCGTGCACCCGCTCCAGCAGCCCCGCGCCCGGCTCCTGCGGAGCCACCACCAGCACCGTGTGCCCGCGCCGGGCCGCCTCCAGCCGGCTCAGCCCCACGGACAGGTGCGGCGGCTCGCCCGGCAGCACGCGGTGTCGCACGAGCGTCGGCGCCAGCTCCGGCAGCCCCGACCACGCCGCCTCGTCCACCAGGTGCGCGGCCATGTGCCACGGCTCGTACTGCTCCGTACCCACCAGCAGCAGGCTCCCGCCGGACGGAACCACCGCGCGCCGCAACGAGCCGGCGAAACCCCGGGCGGCACCCGGCCACCGCGTGCCGGCGAGAACCTCGCGCAGCAACGCCACCCTCACGGCATCCATGGCGGGCATCCTGCACCACGGAAAGGACGCGCGGGTGCGATACCGGCGGCTCCCGTCCGTTCGACTGACGCGTACTCGGCAGTACTCTCGCCCCCATGACTTCCTCAGACAGCACGCAGAAGCCGCCGGCCAAGGACCCCCGGGACCTTCCCGACGTCTCCGGCCTGGTGGTCGGCGTCCTCGGCGGCACCGGCGACCAGGGCCGCGGCCTCGCCTACCGGTTCGCCCGCGCCGGCCAGAAGGTGATCATCGGCTCGCGCGCCGCGGACCGCGCGCAGACCGCGGCCGAGGAGCTCGGCCTGGGCGTCGAGGGCGCCGACAACGCCGACTGCGCCCGGCGCAGCGACATCGTGATCATCGCGGTGCCGTGGGAGGGCCACGCCAAGACCCTCGAAGCACTGCGCGAGGACCTCGCCGGCAAGCTCGTCGTGGACTGCGTCAACCCGCTCGGCTTCGACAAGCAGGGCGCCTACGCCCTCCCGGTCGAGGAGGGGAGCGCCGCCCAGCAGGCCGCGGCCCTGCTCCCCGACTCCCGGGTCACGGCCGCCTTCCACCACCTCTCCGCGGTGCTGCTCCAGGACGAGACGGTCGAGGAGATCGACACCGACGTGATGGTCCTCGGCGAGTCCCGCGCCGACACCGACCTCGTCCAGGCCCTCGCCGCCCGCATCCCGGGCATGCGGGGCGTCTTCGCCGGCCGCCTGCGCAACGCCCACCAGGTCGAGGCCCTGGTCGCGAACCTCATCTCCACCAACCGCCGCTACAAGGCCCACGCGGGCCTGCGCGTCACGGACGTCTGAACCGACCCGCGCCCCCTCCGCGCCCCGGCCGGCGCGGCCGACCCCGAGCGGCACCGCTCGTACGGTCAGCCGCGCCGGCCGGCCCGCACGTCCAGCGGGCCCAGCCGCGCCACGACGCCCTGGTGGAACCGCGCCACGGCGTCGTCGACGCTGCGGATGAAACCCGACTCCGTGTTGCCCCGGGTGTTGCCCATCCCCTTGATGAGCGTCAGCCGGAACCCGGACACCGGCGCCCCGTCCCTGGGCAGCAGGTTCCCCGGCTCCGGCCGCAACCGCTCCAGGGTGCCGCGCGCCCCGCTCCCGCCCTCGACCAGGCTCTCCACATGGAGATCCGCCGGCGCCTCGGCCAACATCCGGACCAGTTTCTTCACCGACACCAGTGCGGTGGGCCCCTCCGGGGCGGGGACGTCCGTCGAGGTCCGCACCTTGCCCGTCCTCAGATCGGCGGTCACCGCGATGACACCGCTCGTGCCGTCGACCCGCAACTCCGCCGAGAGCCGGCCGTCCACGCACAGGGTCTCGGCCGCGGCGAGCCGGCGCTCCCGAGGATCGCTGCCCCGCCGGGCCCGCTGCACGGGGAGGGCCTTTTGGCCCAGTTCTCCGCCCAGGCGCAGGCAGACCTGACGGATCAGCCGTTCCCAGCTCTCCACCACGTCGACGGCCCGCTCGTCGCCCATGTTGAGGGTCTCGTCCTCGATGCCCTTGCGGACGGGTACCCAGGACGGTCCCATGTTCTGGAATCCGTGACAGCCGGAGTTCTCGTGCCGGAGGTACTCCAGCAGTTCCTGGAGGAGCCAGGCGTGCGCGGGGTTGCCCACGCCCTCGTGGCGGATCAGGAGCTGGGCCTGGTGGGCCACCTCCGCCCACGACAGGTGCCAGAGGTCGACCTTGTGCTTGCGACGCCCGTCGATCTTGACGTCGACCACGGGGGCGCCGTCGAGGGCCACGTCGTTGGAGAGCGTGATGACGGCCTCGTAGCCGCGCCGCGCGGCGATGTCCATGTACGCCTGCACCTGCTCGGCCCGGAGCGGGTTCCCGTTGGTCTTCGTCTCCACGAGCGCGGTCCAGAGCTTGCCGGCGCGCTCGATCCGGATGACGCCGTCCGGCCGGCGGGGGGCGTCGCCGTGGGGCAACGACACCTCCGTGAAGGTCTGCGTCCGTCCGGCGGGGGCGCCGAAGGCGGCCGTGAGCCGCCGGCCCAGCTCGGGCACCTGCGTCATGACGGAGAGGAGCACCGAGGTCGCCCGCACCTCCCGCTCCCGGTCGCTCTTGAGGGTGGGGACCGGGAAGAGCCGGGCCGGCTGCCAGGAGTCGTTCTCGGCCAGGGACTTCCTGGCCACCCTGGGCAACGTGACCTTCTTCCTGGTCGTCGGGGCGCCCCTGGTGACGGACCCGTCCCGGCCGCGGGACTGCGCGGGGACGCCGGCGACCGCGGGAGCGTCCTCGGCCGGTCCGGCGTGCGCGGCGGGCTCGATCGGGGCGGGAGCCGCGCCGGCCGTCGTGGTCACGGGTCCGGCGGGGACCGGGCCCCCGGCGGGCGTCCTCGTCCCCCGCGCCGTTTCCCCCGCCGTGCTCGGGGCCGGGGCCGGGGCCGGGGCCGTGGCCGTGCTCGGGGTCGTGTCCGGGGCCGTGGGGGAGTCCTCGCCGTCCTCGCCCTCCTCGACGACGGAGATCCCGAACGCCGTGGCGAGGCCGGCCAGGCCGGTCTCGTACCCCTGCCCCACGGCCCGGAACTTCCACTCCCCGCCCCGCCGGTACAACTCGCCGAAGACGAAGGCGCTCTCCACGCTCGCGTCGTCGATGGAGAACCCGACCAGTGGCTCACCGGAGCGGTCCGCGACCGTCATCCGCAGGTCGTCGAGGTCCCCGAAGCAGGCGTCACCGTACTGGCTCGCCGCCACCACGATCCGCGCGATGTCCGCCGGGACGGCCGTCAGGTCCAGTCCGATGCGGTCCTCGTCGCCGCTGCCGGTCGGTGTCTTCCCGAGCAACTGGACGCTGCCGTCCTCGGCCGCGGGACGGTTGTAGAAGTAGAAGTCGTCGTCCGAGCGGACCTTGCCGTTCGTGCCGAGCAGGAACACGGACACGTCGGCGTCGCCGGCGCCCGACGCGCTGGTCCACCCCAGACTCACGACCACGGCCCCGGCGTCCTGGCCGAGGGCGGTCAGACTGACGTTCGCACCCTTTGTCATCTCCCGCATGGCTTCCCCCCGGTCGTCCGGCTTCGTCCGCTCGGACGGAGCTTCGCGCACCGTATCCAGCCGGCGGACCGGCCCTCAGGCGAAGGGGGAAATGGGCGGGATGTCCCGAGGGGGTGGCGGCGACCGGCGGCGGGACGCGATGGGGGACACTGGAGGAGCCTGACCCCGTTCCGTGTCGCCGAGGAGCCGTGCCGCATGCCCCGCCTTGCCGTGTTCGCCGTTGTCGTCTGTGCCCTGTCCGTGGCCGCGGCCGTGGTCGCCTTCGTCGAGGGCAGCTTCCTCGGGATCATCTGGGTGCTGCTGGCCGGGCTGACGTCCAACATGGCCTGGTACTACGTGCGCAAGGCCAAGGCCGACAAGGCCGCCCGCGCGAACGGCTGACCGCAGCCGCAGCCGCCGCCGCAGCCGTCCCCGGCTCCGGGGGCGTGCCCGGAGCCGGGCAGGACGACGGTTCAGCCCGCCGGGGTGCAGTAGCCGTCCGCGTCCTGCCAGAAGCGGTAGAGGTCGCGACCGCAGTACGTCTCGAACTCGGACACGCCGAGCGCGTCGAGGATCCCGCTGACCGCGCCGAAGAAGAACGCGTTGACCTCGGGGATCCACAGCAGCGCGAACACGCCGAGCAGGGCGAACGGCGCCAGCGGCGCCACCTGGCGGCGCACCCCGTGCGACAGCCACGGCTCGATGACCCCGTACCCGTCCAGGCCCGGCACCGGCAGGAAGTTCAGGATCGCCGCCGAGACCTGGAGCAACGCCAGGAACGCCAACGCGAAGCGGAACGGCATAGGCACCCCGTCGAGGGCGTTCAGCCAGAACGGCGCGGTGCACACGACCGCGAAGGCCACGTTCGTCAGCGGGCCCGCGGCCGAGATCAGACTGTGCTTCCAACGGCCGCTGATCCGGTCGCGTTCGATGTACACGGCGCCACCGGGCAGACCCAGACCACCGAGGATCACGAAGATCACCGGCAGCACGATGCTGAGCATGGCGTGCGTGTACTTCAGCGGGTTCAGGGTCAGGTAGCCCTTGGCGCCGACCGTGATGTCGCCACCGTGCAGGGCGGTCCGGGCGTGCGCGTACTCGTGCAGGCACAGCGAGACCACCCACGCCGCCGTGACGAACAGGAACACCGCGAGGCCGGTGCTCGTCGAATACCCCGTCCACACGGCCCACCCGGTCACCGCCATGACGGCGACGATCCCGAGGAAGACGGAACTGATCTGCCGCTCGCCGCGGCTGCCCTGGTGACCCATGCGGCGAAACCTATCCCGGGTCCGGCGACGGGTGTCCCCCGGGTACGGCGACAATGGGCCGGTGCGTTACGTGATTCTCGGCACCGCCCAGGCCCTCACCGACGACGGCGACCCCGTCGCCGTGGGCGGGGCGCGCCTGCGCGCCCTCCTGACCGCCCTCGCCCTGCGGCCGGGCCGCACCGTGCCGGTCGAGCTGCTGGTCGCCGAGGTGTGGGACGGGGACCGGCCGGCCGACGCGCCGGCCGCGCTCCAGGCCCTGGTGGCGCGGCTGCGCCGGACGATCGGGCACGCCGCCGTGCGCTCCGGTGAGGGCGGCTACCGCCTGGCCGCCGCCCGCGAGGACGTGGACCTGTACCGCTTCGAACGGCTGGCGCGGGCCGCCGCCACCGAGCGGGACCCGGCCGCCGCCGCGGCCCTGTACGACGACGCCCTCGCCCTGTGGCGCGGCCCCGCGCTGGCCTCGCTGCCGGATCCGGCCGGGGAGTCCGCGCGCTGGGAGGCCGTACGGGCCGACGCGCGCCGGGGGCGGATCGCCGCGGCCCTCGCCCTCGGCGAGGCGGAGCGGATCCTGCCCGAGCTGACCGCGCTGTGCGCGGAACCCCCGCTGGACGAGCCACTGCAAGCCCTGCGGATCCGCGCCCTCGACGCGGCGGGACGCCCGGCGGAGGCACTGGCCGCCTACGAGGGACTCCGCCGGGACCTCGCCGACCGCCTGGGCGCCGACCCGGGCCCGGAACTGCGCGCCCTCCACGCGGCCCTGCTCGCCCCGCCGGAACCCCCGCACGCACCGCGGCCCCCGCACCCGGGAGCAGCCGCCCCGGCCCCCGCCCCCGAGGCGCGGCCCGGCAC
>NZ_LGDE01000030.1 GCF_001279725.1 Streptomyces sp. WM4235
GGGCGCCGGGGTGACGGGGAGCGCGGGAGAGGCGAGGGGGGACGGGGACAGGGGTGCGATGGTCATGGCTGCTCCTGATCCGGGCACGGAGAGCCAGGCCGGCAGGTAGGCCTGGCTCCTCTACTTCTTCCGTGACCGGCTGGATTCGACATGACCGCTCAGCGGCGGCCGGATGTGCGAACGCTGAACTCGGCGAACGCCTGCGGGCGGGCCGTGGGGCAGGGCCCGTGTCGGAGCCGCCTCAGTGGTCGGAGCCGAGGATCCGGCTGATGGACTCCGAGGCGGTCTTCGCGGCCCGCTTGGGGTCCTGGCCGGTGAGCGCGGCCGTCATGTACGGCTTGATGGGGTTCTCGGCCTCGACCTCGGCCCATCGGGCGGACTGCGGGGTGGCTCGTCCCTGGGCGGCGCCGACGGCCATGGTGGCGGCGCCCTCGTTGCCCTCGACCACGTGGGCGAGGGTGGTCTTGTTGGGGACGTAGCTCATGGTGGTGGCGAGTTCGGTCTGCCACTTCTCGCTGACGAGCGCCGTGATCAGGTCCACGGCGTGCTCACGACTCGCCGTCTTCTCCGGGATGATCAGGTCGGATCCGCCGGTGAAGACCGCTCCGGGCTTCTCGGCGCTCTTGCCGGGGATCGGGAAGAAGCCGAGCTTGTCCTTCAGGGCCGGGTTGGCGGCCTCGATCGCCGCCGCCTGGCTCGGCGGGCCGATGATCTGGGCGATCCGGCCGCGCGCGAAGACCTCGGACTGCGGGGGCGTCTCCTCGTCGGCGTCCTTGGGGCCGTCGCCGAGTCCCTGGAGCTGCTTGTAGAACTCCATGGCGTTCAGGGCCTTCTCGTCGTCGAGGGCGCCGGCCCACTCGCCGTTGGTCTGCACCGCGAGTTCGCCGCCCTCGTCCCAGATGAAGCCGGCGAGGACGTACCAGTTCTGGCCGGGCAGGTAGATGCCCTGCTGTTCGCCCTTGTCGAGCCGCCGGGTCGCCTGGATCCACTCCTGACGGGTCTTCGGCGGGGTGGTGACCCCGGCGTTCGCGAAGAGTTCCTTGTTGTAGATCACCACCCGATTGGCGGCGTACCAGGGAACTCCGTACTGGGCCCCGTCGACGCTTCCCGGATCGGAGAGGCCCTTGAGCCAGTGCCTGCTGTCCCAGTCGCGCAGCCCGTCCATGGTCACTTCGGAGATGCCGCCGGTCTCGACGTACTGGGCGACCTGGGTGTTGCCGACCTCGATGACGTCGGCGCTCTCCTTGGCGGTGCCCTTGAGGACGGCGTTGACCTTGTCGCCGATGCCCGTCCACTCCTGGATCTTGACGTCCAGGTCGATGCCGGCGTGCTCCTTCTCGAAGTCGGCGGTGAACTTCGCGATGAAGTCGTCCGAGGCGCTGCCCTTCATCAACCAGAGCGTCACCTTCTCGGGCCCGCCTTCGGATCCGGCCATCCGACTGCAGCCGGTGAGGGCGGTCGCGGCCGCGAGAACGGTGCACACGGCGAGGAAGCGCATCTTCACGAGGGTCACCTTCTGGGGATGGATCTCAGATGGCTTGAAATTGGCATAGACCAATAGGCTGGTCAAGACCTTTCGCTCGGGATGGTGAGCGCAAAGTTCGCGGACCCGGACTTACTGGGGCACCTTGGAACAAGGCAACAGCGACCACCATCGGGAGACCCCATGTCCAATCACACGTACCGGGTGACCGAGATCGTCGGCACCTCCCCGGAGGGCATCGATCAGGCCATCAAGAACGGAATCGCCCGAGCGGGGCAGACGATCCGCAACCTCGACTGGTTCGAGGTCACCCAGGTGCGGGGACACATCGAGAACGGCGCGATCGGCCACTACCAGGTCGGCCTCAAGGTGGGCTTCCGCATCGACGGCGAGGACTGAAGCCGTCGGCGAGAACCGCCACCTGATCGACGGCGAGCGGCGCGAGCCCCGCCCCGGGCGGCACGCGGGGCCCGCCGCTCAGGTGCGGCCCTCGGCCTCCTGAGCGGACTTCAGTTCCGGCGCGTCCTGCGCCCAGTCCGCGAGAACCACCCGGAAGCCGGCCGCCCGGGCCGCCTGGCAGACCAGCTCGTCATCGTCCACGAGCATCCGCACGTCCCGACTCCGGGCGAGTCGCCGCAGCACCTCCAGCTTCGTCGTCCGGGCCGGACGGCGGTCCTGATTGCCGCGCATCCACAGCCGCCCCTCCGGCAGACCGTGTCGGTTCAGCCACTCGGCGGTGTCCGCACGACACCGCTCGGGGCGCCCGGTGAGGTACACGACCTCGCAGTCGGCCGCGCTCTCCACCGCCAGCGCCACCCCGCGCGCGAGCGGCGGATCGGCCGGGGCCGCACCGAAGAAACCCGCCCAGTCCCGGGGGCGCCGCTCCAGGAAGTGCTGCCGATGGTCGGTGTCGGCCAGAGTGTTGTCGATGTCGAAGACGGCCAGCGGGCGGCGGTTGTCGGTCTCACGCGTCATACGACCAGCCTAGGTTCCGCCGTCGAAGTGGCGCCGGTCAGGCCCGCGCCTCAGGACCACGCCTCAGGACCGCACCCCAGACCCACGCCTCAGACCCACGCCTCAGGCCGCGCCGACCCGCCGGCGCTCGACCCGCGGTGCAATCCCCCTCGCGCCCTCCCGGACCGGGGAATCCTCCTCGCTCCACGACGTTGACACCGGTGTGATCCGAAAAATCTCGATACTCGACCGGTCCCGGACCCGCGAGGGCCACAGCGCCCCGCAGGCGCTGCGCGACACCGTGGCGCTGGCCCGCGCCGCGGAGGAAATGGGTTACCACCGCTTCTGGGTGTCGGAGCACCACAGCGTGCCCGGCGTCGCCGGCTCCGCGCCGACCGTGCTCGCCGCGGCCGTGGCCGCCTCCACCCACCGGATCCGGGTGGGCACGGGCGGGGTCATGCTGCCCAACCACCAACCGCTGGTGGTCGCCGAACAGTTCGGGGTCCTGGAATCCCTGTTCCCCGGCCGCGTCGACATGGGCCTCGGCCGCTCGGTCGGCTTCACGGACGGGATCCGCCGGGCACTGGGGCGGGACACCAAGGACGCCGACCTGTTCGAGGAGCAGCTGACCGAGCTGCTGGGCTGGCTGGACGGAACCCAACGCGCCCACCCCCAGGTCCACGCCCGTCCGGCGGAGGGACTGCCGATCGCCCCGTACGTGCTGGCCACCGGCGAGGGCGCGGGCATCGCGGCGCGGGCCGGACTGCCGATGGTGGTCGGGGACCTGCGGGGCCGGGCGAAGGTGGCCGAGGTCGTGGACCGCTACCGCGAGGAGTTCCGGGCGTCCGCCTGGGGCGCGGAGCCGTACGTGGTGGTCTCCGGGACCGTGGCGGTCGCCGAGACGCAGGAGGCCGCCCGCAGGATCCTGGTCCCCGAAGCCTGGTCCCTCGCGTACTCCCGCACCCGGGGCAGCTTCCCTCCGCTCCGGCCGGCCGAGGAGATCGAGGCGCTGGAGATGACCCCGAAGGAGCGTGAGCTGTACGAAGGCGCGCTGGTCGGACACATCCACGGGACTCCGGAGCGGGTCGCGGCGGAGCTGGCCGAGGTCGCGCGGACGACGGAGGCGGACGAGTTGCTGGTCACGACCTCCACCTACGACCGGACGGCCCTGCTGGACTCCTTCGCGGGGCTGGCCCGGCTCGCGGGGCTCTGAGCGGACACCGCACGCGCCTGTGATCGTCGGGGCGGGCGGGGCGGGCCGCGGCGGCTCCGCCGCACTAAAGTGGGGCGAATGCACCACTCCCCCCCCCCGGACCCGTACGCCCCCGACCCCCCGAACCCGAGCCACGACCCCTGCGTACGGGTCCGGGGCGCCCGGGAGCACAATCTGCGCGGGGTCGACGTGGACATCCCGCGCGACGCGCTCACCGTCTTCACCGGGGTCTCCGGCTCCGGGAAGAGTTCCCTGGCGTTCGGGACGCTCTACGCCGAGGCCCAGCGTCGGTACTTCGAGTCCGTGGCGCCCTACGCCCGCCGGCTGATCCACCAGATCGGCGCCCCGAAGGTGGACTCCGTCACGGGCCTGCCGCCCGCCGTCTCGTTGCAGCAGCGGCGCTCCTCGCCCGGCTCGCGGTCCTCGGTGGGGACGGTGACCCTGCTGTCGAACTCCCTGCGGATGCTGTACTCGCGGGCCGGCGCCTACCCCGTCGGCGCCGAACGGCTCGACTCCGACTCCTTCTCCCCCAATACGACCGCGGGCGCCTGCCCTTCCTGTCAGGGACTGGGCCGAGTCCACCACACCAACGAGAAACTCCTCGTACCGGATCCTGCCCTGTCGATCCGTCAGGGCGCCATCGCCGCCTGGCCGGGCGCCTGGCAGGGCAAGAACCTGCGGGACGTCCTGGACGCGCTCGGGTACGACGTCGACCGCCCTTGGCGGGAGTTGGCGGCCGAGGACCGCGAGTGGATCCTGTTCACGCGGGAACAGCCCGTGGTGACCGTGCACCCGGTGCGTGACGCGGACCGCATCCAACGGCCTTACCAGGGCACGTACATGAGCGCGCACCGGTACGTGATGCGGACCTTCTCCGACAGCAAGAGCGCCACCCTCAGGGCTCGGGCGGAGCGGTTCCTCACCGATGCTCCCTGCCCGGTGTGCGAGGGGCGCCGGCTTCGCCCCGAGGCCCTGGCGGTGACCTTCGCGGGCCGCACGATCGCCGAGGCGGCGGCGCTCGCGCTGACGGACCTGGACGAGGTGCTGGCATCGACGCCTTCGCAGGGGGAGGCCGCCCGGGTCCTGATCGAGGACCTGCGGTCGCGCATCGACCCCGTCACCGAGTTGGGACTCGGCTACCTGAGCCTGGACCGCACCGCGCCGACCCTGTCGGCGGGTGAATTGCAACGACTGCGGCTGGCCACTCAGTTGCGGTCGGGCCTGTTCGGGGTGGTGTACGTCCTGGACGAACCGTCGGCGGGGCTGCACCCGGCCGACACCGAAGCCCTGTTGAGCGTGTTGGACCGGCTGAAGGCGGCCGGGAACACCGTCTTCGTCGTCGAACACCATCTGGACGTGGTGCGCCACGCGGACTGGCTGGTGGACGTCGGGCCGGCGGCCGGCGAGCACGGTGGGCGGGTGCTGCACAGCGGGCCGCCGGCCGCACTGGCCGACGTGGCCGAATCGGCGACCGCGCGGGCTCTGTTCGGGACGGAAGAGCCCTTCGCGCCCCGGCCGGCGCGCACCGCAGGCGCGACGATCAGACTCAGCGGGGTACGGCGCCACAACCTGCGCGGTGTGGACGCCGAGTTCCCGTTGGGGGTGTTCACTGCCGTCACCGGTGTGTCCGGGTCCGGGAAGTCCACGCTCGTCGGGCAGGCGCTCGCCGAGGAGGTGTCCGGGCGGCTCACCGATCAGGACTTTCCCGTACGCCGCCTCGTGGAGGTGGACCAGAAGCCGATCGGCCGGACCCCGCGCTCCAACCTGGCCACGTACACGGGGCTGTTCGACGTGGTGCGCAGGCTCTTCACGGCCACCGAGGAGGCGAAGGCGCGCGGCTGGAGGGCAGGCCGGTTCTCCTTCAACGTGCCGGGCGGCCGCTGCGAGACCTGCCAGGGCGAGGGCTTCGTGTCGGTGGAGCTGCTGTTCCTGCCGAGTACGTACGCCCCCTGCCCGCAGTGCGCGGGCGCCCGCTACAACTCCGAGACGCTGGAGGTCCGTTACCGGGGTCTGAACATCGCGGAGGTGCTCGGTCTGACGGTGGAGGCCGCGGCGGGGTTCTTCGCGGAGGTCCCGGCGGCGGCCCGCAGCCTGCGGGCACTGGAGGAGATCGGCCTGGGCTATCTGCGGTTGGGCCAGCCGGCGACCGAACTGTCCGGTGGGGAGGCGCAGCGCGTCAAACTGGCGTCGGAGCTCCAGCGCTCGCGCCGTGACCACACCCTGTACCTGTTGGACGAGCCGACCACGGGACTGCATCCGGCTGATGTGCGGGTGCTGATGCGGCAGTTGCACGGCCTGGTGGACGCCGGTCACTCGGTGGTGGTCGTGGAGCACGACATGGCGGTGGTGGCCGGCGCGGACTGGGTCCTCGACATGGGCCCGGGCGGTGGTGCGGCGGGCGGCCGCGTGATCGCGTCGGGAACCCCGCGCGAGGTGGCCCGTACGCCCGGCAGCGTCACGGCGGGCTACCTGGCGCGGGCACTCGGCTCCGACGGCGGGAGCTGACATCCGCCTCCCGGGCAGGCACCGGGACGGCTCAGGCGTCGCCCGGCAGCAGTTGCTGCGGGAGTTCGCGGAAGCTCCACTCGCCCCGACGGCGGGTGAAGACCCAGACGAGGTCGTAGCGGTCGGGCCAGATCGCGGGGACCCCGAGGACCCGGTGCGCGCCGAGGGCGCGGACCAGGCGGGGCATGCCCGCGTACTCCCAGCAGACGAGCACGGGCATCCGCGCGGCCAGGGCGGCGCGGGCCAGGCCCGCTTCGGCGCCGACGCCGAACTCGGTGCGGACGGGGGTCTTCAGCGCGGTGGCCAGCGCCTCGACGGTCTGCTTGCAGCGGGCCGGGGCGGGCGGCTTGCCGCCGGTGGCGAAGACGGCCGCCGGTCGGGGCAGCACCGAGCCGCGGCTCGGTGGGAAGAGCCGGTGCAGTTCCTCGGCGCGACGCCATCCCCGGCCGGCCAGGAATCCGCGGTCCTCGTTGCCGTCCTCGTCCTCGCCGATGTCCCCGGCGTACGGCTTCTCCCCGTGCCGGATCACCATCACGACGGCGTCCTTGGCGAGGGCCTGGGGTCCGGGCGCCGGGCCGGTGGCTTCCTCGGAGGCGCAGCCGGCCACCGCGAGCGGGGCGAGGGCGGCGGCCAACACGGTGCGGCGGCGCGGTCCGGTCCCGGCGGGGGCTTCTGGCATGGGGCCCACTGTCCCCCACGCGCCGCACGCCGCCGGGGCGCGGCGCGACGTACGGCCCGTACGAGCGCCCGGTCGGCGGATCGGCTCAGCCGATCGGCCCAGGCCGGGGAACCGGGGCCCGGTCGGCCCGGACCGGCCCGGGGGCGCTCGTACGGGGGTTCACACGGCGCCGTTCAGCCCTTGCGGACCGCCCGCAGCCACTCCTTGTTCATCGCGGCGATCGACGGCAGCGGGATGCCCTTCGGGCAGGCCGTGGCGCACTCGCCGGTCAGGGTGCAGCCGCCGAACCCCTCGTCGTCCATCCTGGCCACCATGTCGAGGACGCGGGTCTCGCGTTCGGGCGAGCCCTGCGGCAGCACGTTGAGGTGGTTGACCTTGGCGGAGGTGAACAGCATGGCCGAGCCGTTGGGGCAGGCGGCCACGCACGCCCCGCATCCGATGCACTCCGCGTGCTCGAAGGCGTGGTCGGCGGCCGGCTTGGGCACGGCGGTGGCGTGCGCCTCGGGGGCGGCGCCGGTGGGGGCGGTGATGTAGCCGCCGGCCTGGATGATCCGGTCGAAGGCGCTGCGGTCGACGACGAGGTCCTTCACGACCGGGAAGGCCGAGACCCGCCAGGGCTCGACGTCGATGGTGTCCCCGTCGGCGAAGGAACGCATGTGGAGCTGGCAGGTCGTGGTGCGCTCGGGTCCGTGGGCATCACCGTTGATGACGAGGCTGCAGGCTCCGCAGATGCCCTCGCGGCAGTCGTGGTCGAAGGCGACCGGGTCCTCACCGCGCAGGATGAGGTCCTCGTTGAGGGTGTCGAGCATCTCCAGGAACGACATGTCCTGGGAGATGCCGTCGACCTCGTAGGAGGCCATGGCGCCCGGGGTCTCGGGGTTGCGCTGGCGCCAGACGCGCAGGGTGAGCCTCATGCGTAGCTCCGCTGGGTGGGGTGGACGTACTCGAAGACGAGGTCTTCCTTGTGCAGGACGGGTGCGGCGCCGGTGCCCTGGTACTGCCAGGCGGCCACGTATCCGAACTCCTCGTCGCGGCGGGCGGCTTCGCCGTCCGGGGTCTGGGACTCCTCGCGGAAGTGCCCGCCGCAGGACTCGGCGCGGTGGAGGGCGTCGAGACACATCAACTCGGCGAGTTCCAGGTAGTCGACGATGCGATTGGCCTTCTCCAGTGACTGGTTGAACTCGGCTCCGCTGCCCGGGACCTTGATCCGCTTCCAGAACTCCTCGCGGATCTCGGGGATCCGGGCCAGCGCCTTGCGCAGACCGGCTTCGGTGCGGGCCATGCCGCAGTACTCCCACATGAGTTCGCCGATCTCCCGGTGGAAGGAGTCGGGGGTCCGGTCGCCGTCGACTGCGAGGAGCTTGGCCAGGCAGTCGCGGGTCTCGCGCAGCACCGCGGCGACCTCCGGGTGGTGGTCGTCCAACACGTCGCCGTCGCCCTCGGCGTGGCGGCGGGCGAGGTAGTCGTTGATGGTGGAGGGGAGGACGAAGTAGCCGTCGCCCAAACCCTGCATCAGCGCGGAGGCGCCGAGGCGGTTCGCCCCGTGGTCGGAGAAGTTGGCCTCGCCGATCGCGAACAGGCCGGGGACGGTCGTCTGGAGGTCGTAGTCGACCCAGAGTCCGCCCATCGTGTAGTGCACGGCGGGGTAGATCCGCATGGGCACCTCGTACGGGTTCTCCGCGGTGATCCGCTCGTACATGTCGAAGAGGTTGCCGTACTTCTCCGCGACCTTGTCCTTGCCCATGCGGCGGATCGCGTCGGCGAAGTCGAGGTACACGCCCTGTCCGCCGGGGCCGACGCCGCGACCCTCGTCGCAGACGTTCTTCGCGGCGCGGGAGGCGATGTCGCGGGGCACGAGGTTGCCGAAAGAGGGGTAGATCCGCTCCAGGTAGTAGTCGCGCTCCTCCTCGGGGATGTCGGCGGCGGGCCGGGTGTCACCCTCGGCCTTGGGGACCCAGATCCGGCCGTCGTTGCGCAGCGACTCGCTCATGAGGGTCAGCTTCGACTGGTGGTCGCCGGTGCGCGGGATGCAGGTGGGGTGGATCTGCGTGAAGCAGGGGTTGGCGAAGTGCGCGCCGCGTCGGTGCGCCCGCCAGACGGCCGTCGCGTTGGAGTTCATGGCGTTGGTGGAGAGGTAGAAGACGTTGCCGTAGCCGCCGCTGGCCAGGACCACCGCGTCGGCGTAGTGGGCCTCGATCGTGCCGGTGACCAGGTCGCGGGCCACGATGCCCCGGGCCACGCCGTCGATCGTGATCAGGTCGAGCATCTCGGTGCGGGCGTGCATCTCGACGTTCCCGGCGGCGATCTGTCGGGACAGCGCCTGGTAGGCGCCGAGCAGCAGCTGCTGTCCGGTCTGACCCCGGGCGTAGAAGGTGCGGGAGACCTGGACGCCGCCGAAGGAACGGGTGTCGAGGAGGCCGCCGTACTCGCGGGCGAAGGGGACGCCCTGGGCGACGCACTGGTCGATGATCTCGACGGAGATCTGGGCGAGGCGGTGGACGTTGGACTCGCGGGCGCGGAAGTCGCCGCCCTTGACGGTGTCGTAGAAGAGGCGGTGCACGGAGTCGCCGTCGTTGCGGTAGTTCTTGGCGGCGTTGATGCCGCCCTGCGCGGCGATGGAGTGGGCGCGGCGCGGGGAGTCGGAGAAGCAGAACTGGACGACGTGGTAGCCCTGTTCGGCGAGGGTGGCACCGGCGGCCCCGCCGGCCAGACCGGTGCCGACGACGATGACGGTGTGCTTGCGGCGGTTAGCCGGGTTGACCAGCTTGGCCTCGAAGCGGCGGCGGTCCCAGCGTTCGGCGATCGGACCTTCCGGGGCCTTGGTGTCGGCGATCGGGTCGCCGAGGGCGTAGTCGGCGTAGGGGGTGCTCATGGTCAGCTCACCACTCCGGTCATGACGGCGACGGGGACGGACACGAAGCCCGCGAAGAGAACGAGGGCCAGGGCGTCGGCCAGGAACTTCAGGGTCCGGTCGCGCCGGGCGTTGCCGGCGCCGAGGGTCTGGGCGGCGCTCCAGAAGCCGTGGCGGACGTGCAGACCGAGGGCCGCCATCGCCACGATGTAGATCGTGTTGCCGTACCAGGTGGAGAAGGTGGACAGCACGTTCTCGTAGGGGTGGCCGGCCCAGGCGCGCTCGTTGACGGTGAGCGTGGTGAGGTCGAGGAGGTGCCACACGATGAACAGGGCGAGGATGATTCCACCCCATCGCATGGTGCGGGTGGCATAGCTCGCGCGCCGGCGCTTGTGGGCGTACTTGACCGGGCGTGCCTTGATGTCGCGGCGGCTGAGCTGGTACGCGCAGACCGCGTGGGCGACGACGGCGGCGACCAGTACGAGGCGGATGATCCACAGGGCCCACTCGTGGTGCAGGAACGGGGAGCCGAGCGTGC
Organism: Streptomyces sp. WM4235; assembly: GCF_001279725.1. Lineage (GTDB taxonomy): Bacteria > Actinomycetota > Actinomycetes > Streptomycetales > Streptomycetaceae > Streptomyces. The sequence continues at coordinate 10,224 of NZ_LGDE01000030.1, forward strand.
GCAGCCAGTGGGCGTAGCCGTTGAACTCGTCCGCGCCGAAGAAGATCTTGAGGTTGCCGAGCATGTGGACGACGAGGTAGCCGAGCATGATCAGCCCGGAGACCGCCATCACGGACTTCTTGCCGACGGTGGAGTCCCAGAGCGTGCGCGGGGTGGACGGCCGTCGATCCGTCCGGGTTGCCAATGCCATGACATCGACGGTAGGGACGAAGGTCCCGAAAGGTCCAAGACATGGTGAAGCTGATGTCGATAGGGATTCCCTATACAAGGGCTACCCTGGGGCGATGCAGTTCCAGCAGCTCGTGTACTTCGTGGCCGTTGCCGAGACCCGGCATTTCACCCGCGCGGCAGAGCGTGAACACGTGGCGCAGCCTTCGCTTTCCCAGCAGATCAAAGCGTTGGAGAGGGAGCTGGGGGCCGAACTCTTCAGTCGGGCGCGCGGCAACATCGCGCTCACAGACGCGGGCGAGGCCCTGTTGCCGCTGGCCCGACGCATTCTCGCGGACGCCGACACGGCACGGCTGGAGGTACAGGAACTGGCGCAGCTGCGGCGCGGGCGGGTGCGGCTCGGGGCCACGCCGAGCGTGTGCACGGGGCTGCTGCCGGGCGTACTGCGGGCCTTCCACGCCGCCCACCCCGGGATCGAGCTGCTGATCGAGGAGAGCGGCTCACTGGACCTCGTACGGGAATTGGCGCGAGGGGTCTTGGATCTGGCTCTCGTCTCGCTGCCGCTGCCGCCGTCGGCGCCTGCCCTGACCACGATGGAGTTGTTGACGGAGGACCTGGTCGTGGTCTCCTCGGCCGACCTTCCGCCGCCGGCGGGAGGCGGGCCGCTGACGATCTCCGCGTTGCGGGACGAGCCGATGGTGATGTTCCGACACGGCTACGACCTGCGCGACCTGACGGTTGCGGCCTGCCGGGCGGCGGGCTTCGAGCCGGTGTTCACGGTGGAGGGCGGCGAGATGGACGCCGTGCTCGGCTTCGTCCGGGCGGGTCTGGGTGTCGCGGTGGTACCGGCCATGGTGGTCGCCCACGGCGGCCCCGGTTTGCGCGCCACCGCCCTGGCGGGCTCACCCCTGCGCCGCACGATCGCCCTGGCCCACCGCACGGACGTCGCCCCACCCCGCGCGGCCCGGGAACTCAAGCGCATGCTGCTGAACTGACCGGCTCGCGCCGGGGTACGGGGGCGGTCCGCTGTCGGGGG
>NZ_LGDE01000031.1 GCF_001279725.1 Streptomyces sp. WM4235
ACCCCACCCCGAGCTCAGTCACACACCAACTTAACCACACACAAGTGTGATTGCAGTACTAGCCCGAGCAGGGCCTGGTGCTCGTTCTCGTTGACGGCCAAGTCCCAGCGCACTCTGGCCCCTACCCACGTCGCGGCGTACGTTCAGTGGTAGGAGCCGTCGGAGGGTAGCCGCTCGGCCGGGTCATTGTCGGCCTTGGACCGGTCGGAGGCGGTGATAAGACAGTTCGGGGCCGCCTGGTCCGTCACGTAAGTTTCCCGGAGGGGCTGCCGACCAGGGCCCACTGGGAACAGCCTTTTCCGGACTCGGCGATCCAGGCGCACAAGTGCGCTCTCTCGCCTTCGTGTCAGTACACGACCTGCGCAACTATCGATCGATGACAGTACGGACACACGCCCCGGATCTCTCACCTCAAGGCAAGTGACCCCGAACACCTGTGGCGGGTGTCGTAGCCGCTGGAACCGTGTGCATCTCCAGTTGCCGACGCACAAGGCCGGAGGGAGCATCGAATTGAGAGCCAGGCAGCCAGGCAGCCAGGATCTCAGGTCAACCTTTCACCGCTTGGCAGGTTTCCGGGCATGACTGGGGCCACTATGAGCATCTGCGGCGCCGGCGCTTCTCACCGGTTGCGAGAACGACTGATGGACAGTATGAGCCTGCCTAGGCTGGTGCAGGCGATGGATCTGTAAGTCACTCAACCAAGACTCCAGGCGCACGATGCGGAGATCGCGAGAAGGAAACGTCATGACTAGGAAGACGGTTGACGTTACGTTGGCGAGCATAGCTAACACGGGTATCAATCGAATAGGTCCGATGGGCGTCATAGTTGTCCGCACGGTCCGCGCGGTAGACGATGAGCAAGTGTTTCAGTCTGGGGGCCTATACGCCAGAGCAGAGGGGGAGCCAATGCATCCAAGTGGGGTACAGGGCCTTGCACCGGGCGAGAGTCTCACATATAACGTCACGCAGCGGCTTGCCGTTTCCCAATTCGAAGAGGAGAGCGTCGGACACCTTAATCAGATGCTGATACTCGACCCTGATTTGATGCAAAGAATAGTAGAAAGCGGAACGGTCACCAAAGTCCCATATTTCGGCTGCTCCAGGCGCCGTATACGCTTTGACGACATCGATGGGTTTCAGGCAATCGATTGCCTCCACAACGCCTCCTTCGGCACCCAGGAATGTAGATTCACCGCAAGCTACACGGTGAATCTCATTTCTACTTCCGGGTAGCGCGGTCGACGCGGTCGACTCTTGGCCTTCGTGAGAGACCGGCCGGAATCGCTCGGGTAGCCATGCACGGCGAGGACATCGGCAGGGCCGGCCACGCACGCATGGACTGGGGGCGGCTGAGCGTCGAGCAGCGCTGGCCGTTGGCCGCCTCGGTGTCACCCCCCCCACTACCTTCTTGGTTACCCCGTAATGGGGCGCCCGGCCTTCGGAGTCGGCGTGATCTCCCCCCGGCGATCTCATGGCCTGTAGGTGGTGTCATCGGCTCCGGAGGCATTGAGAGCCCGCTGATCAGGGGCATGACCATCGGGCTTTTCGTAGTTTCGGGAGGCTCTTCGGCATGTGGATGTGGCGATCGGTGCCGTGGGACGAAAGCGACCGGAGGGAGCTGTGATCGACATCAGCGGCTCCGGCGCTTTCCTGCGCCTGGACGTCCGCAAGGGCGAACACCACGCCACCGCCGTCACCCCGGCTTCGAAGTCCTGCGCGATGCCATCGAAGCGAGCCGATCGACCGATTCAGTGAGCTTCTTCGAGTTGGCCACCGATCGGGTGATGGTCGTGAAGCGCAATGAACGAGGCCCCCGAGCTGTTGATCGAGATGTCTGACGTCTCAATCACGTTGCTCGGGTACCTCGTTGGTCATCCATCCTGCCGCACTTGACCTGCCGCATGCGCTCGTGGAGTGGGTGACCATGCTGGTTGTCACTCGTGAGGGCGACCGGCGCTGCAAGCTCCGTCCGTCTCAGCGGGCGATGGTGGCACTGGTGTACCTACGAGAGCACACCACTCTTGCGAAGATCGCCGCCTGGTTTCGGGATCAGCGAGTCCACCGCCCACGCCTACACCCGCGCGGTCGCTGACCTGCTCGCCGAACGAGCACCGGGTCTGCTCAAGACGCTGCGAGCACGATCCCGACTTCGTCCTGCTCGACGGCGCCCTCGCCGAGTGCGACCGGGTCGGCGACGGCCGGGTCGACTACTCCCACAAACACCGGCGCCACGGCGTGAACGTGCAGGTCGTCACCGACCCCGGCGGCCGGCTGCTGTGGCTCTCGCCCGCCTTGCCGGGCCGCACACACGACCTGACCGCCGCCCGTACCCACCGGATCATCCGGATCTGCGAGCGCCAGGGTGTTCCCATCCTGGCCGATCTCGCCTACCAAGGTGGCGGACCGTGGCTGACGACCGGCATCAAACGCAAGCCACTCCAGGAACTCACTCCCACCGAAAAGACCCTCAACCGGGCACTGGCCGCAGCTCGAGCGCCCGTGGAACGCGGTGTCGCGATCCTGAAGTCCTGGCGGATCTTCCTCAGGTCCCGGTGCAGCCCCAACCGCATGACGTCAATCGCCAAGGCCATCCTCACGCTGGAGCGGCAACGCTGAAGATCCTTAGTGAGCGCTTCGTCTGGCGATAACCGCCGCATGAAGCGCTCACGCGGAACCGAAACCCCTGGGGTCAGTCCTGATCCTGGCTGTACTGGGCCGCGTACCAACTGGAGTCGATGGCGGGGTTGCGCAGCGCCCCCCAAAATCGGTCGTCAGGTGTCGGTGGCAGGGGCTGATTGCCCAGGTCCGCATGCAGATCCGCACGCCAGTCGAGAGTGAAGTGACTCCGGGTCTCCGCGCTCTCGCACACGGACCTGTACGGGGACCCCCAGATCCCGAGGGCTATTTTCTCCGCGGCCCACCTGCGCGTGTGGTCTCGGCCGGTGTCGGCCTGTGCGAGCACCGCGCGGAGTCGCAAGGCGAGCGGGCCGGTCTGGTCAGGCTGCGGCAGGGCCACACCGCACTCCCACGCGTCCAGGGCTGTCTTGACCTCCAGGTAGTTGTTCAGGCCCGTTTCGACCGCCAGTCTGCGCAGCTGCTTCCGCGCGGCCTCGACCACCTGCTCATACGGCAGGGTCGCGATCAGTGCACCGAGTTCCTCATGTCCGTCCAGGTGGCTCACGTGGAGGAGGTCGGTGGGACTGTAGGACAGGTCCAGCTCTGGCAGCTGCTCATCCGGTGCGGGAAGGGGCTCGTTGGCACTGTACTGCGGCTTGGCAGGCGGACGCGCCTCCCAGAACAGCCGGCCGTTGAAGGTGACGACACCGGCGTCCTGGCCTCGCTCAAGCGTGCCGGCCAGTTCGGCCAGATACTCACCCAGCGAGTCGACCTCTCCGAAACTGGTGCCGGTCTCGTCGAAGAACCGCCCGATCGCGCCGAAGGAGTCCCGCCCGGTACGGCAATCCATCAGAAGACCGTCCGACGTCACGTCGTAAGAACCGAACTTCACGTAATCGTGAAGCCAGTAGCCCTCGGTCTCCCCGTCGAGGCCCTGGTCGATGCCGCGCATGAACCCGGTGTCCCCGAGGATTCCGCTCACTCCGAGCAGCCGGTCGCCCGTGCTGAAGCGGAAAGCCTCAGGTCCCTCCAGCGCCCCGTTGTGCCGTTGGAGTGAAGCGACCAGGTCCGGAGGAAAGGTGACCCCCAGTTCCTGTTGCGCTGCTGCGATCTCCTCGTCTCCTGCGGGCGGCCGAAGCGTGGCAAACGTGCGGGGCGCGTGCTCGCGCAGCCACGCGTCGATGCGAGTCCATGAGTCCTGGACCAGGTCTGATGTCATAGGGCCGACCTTAGAGTCAGCGGCTGACAACAGCTTGATCGTCGCTCACCGGCCTTGCCGCCGGGTTGGCGTTCAGGCCGGCAAGCTCGAGTGGACCCTTGTCCCGGCTCACCAAGCTGCTGGCACCGGACGCTGCGGCCGCCCACTCGACACTGAAGCGCTCAGTCGCAATCACCCGATCGGTGGCCAACTCGAAGAAGCTCAGTGAGGCGTGGTTCTTCTTTCATGAGCTGTCCATCCGTAACCAGATCCCGGGCACCGTCGTCGATGTCGCTGCCGGTGCGGCCATGGCCTCGGTCAAGGTCGACGTGAACGGTGGCGGCCTCACCGCCGCGATCACCGCCGGACGCCGTCAAGGACCTCGGCCTCAAGGCGGGTTAAGTTGCAGGTCAAGGCGAATGTCGGGGGCATCGAGTGAGAAGTTTCGGTCGCCTGCCTGTCGAGCTGGTCGGCGAGTCTGCGGGTGGACAGCAGACCCGTGGTGGGATCCAGGCAGGGGAGAGCGAGTGGGAGCCACAGGGATTGTCGGAGTCGGGTGTTGTATCGGGTCAGCCGGCGCCGCCGCTCGGCGACAGTCTCCGGCGCACCAATCACCTGCCCGAGGACCTTGGCGCCCGGCGGCTTCAGGTTCCTTGCCCGCGCGCGGCGATAAGCGGTCCCAGGAGCAGTGTCTTCGGCCCTGTGCGTCCTCCGGGACCGGGTAGTTGGGTTGTGGAGGTCACCGTGAGTGAATCCCCGCAGGCGTCGCAGGTCACGACCGGCGTGGCGATGTGCCCGCAGGCGTCGTGGTGGATCCGGGCGGGCGGCCCTGCGGGATCCGCGTACCACTTGTCGCCCCAGGCCATCAGTGTCAGCAGGACGGGGTAGAGCTCCCGGCCCTTCTCCGTGGCCACGTACTCCTCGCGCGGGGGGCTCGCCTGATATCGCTCGCGCGTGAGCACGCCCTCCTCCACCAGCCGGGCCAGTCGCGCCGCAAGGACCTTGCGTGAGAGGCCGAGGTCCTCTGCCAGCTCGTCGAAGCGCCTGATGCCGACGAGGACGTCCCGCATGATCAGGGCCGTCCAGGCGTCGCCGAACAGGTCGGTCGCGCGGGCGATCGAGCACGCGACGGAGGAGAGGGAGGTACGGGCCACGCTCCCACCGTAGCGCCTATGGGTTTCCTAAGGGAACTCGTCAATGTTAGGTTCCTTGAGGGAACTTGACCGGATCGCCGAGGGAGTCCGCCATGGCCAGCGCCCCGCACATCGCACTCGACTCGGACGCCTTCGGGGCCGTCGACGGCCGTCACATCCGTGCTCTCGCCTTCCAGTCCGTACGCGTGGAGTACCTGGACCGTGTGATCGGGGAGTCGAATATTGTCCCGTCGGCCGGCAGGGCGCTCGTCGTGGGCAGTGGACGGGGCCTTTTGGCTCGCGGCCTCGCCCGGCTCGGGTTCGAGGTCACCGCAGCCGACGCGTCACACGCCGCGACGGTCCTCGCCCTGGAGGCGGACGACGGGCCGGGCGTCACGTACCTGACGGCACCCGCGGAGGAACTCGACCTACCGGACAGCTCCTTCGACCTCGTGTACTGCGCCGACACCCTCGAAATCACCGAACGGCCGGATGCGGTCCTCGCGGAGGCGGCACGCGTACTGCGACCCGGCGGCGCTTTCGTCTACGACACCGTGAACCGCACACTCGTGTCCCGCCTCATCTACCTCGGCGCCTTCCAGGCCTTCCCGGGCACACGGATCATGCCCCGTGGCCGCTACGCCGCACAGCGGCTGCGCCCCCCGGTGGAGATCGCACGGGCGCTCGGTAGGGCGGGGCTGACCGCGAGAGACGTCTCGGCGTTCAAGCCGCGCGATGTCCGCAGCCTGGTGCGGGCGATACGCGGACGTCGTAGCGGCACACTGACCGACGAACAACTGCCGGACTCGGTCGACATGGTGCTTGACCCGGGCGGGAGCCCGCTGGTGACGTACCTGGGGTACGGAGTTCGTCGGTGATGAGCCCCATCGCGGGCCCGGGGGGCCTCTGGGTGCAACCTCCGCGCTGAACGCAAGCTCACGGTGAGGCGCTGCTGCTGGGCCACACCGGCCGAGTCATCCCCCGCATGGGCCCCGAGCCCACCGGGCTGTGGCCGACCCGCGGCAGCGCCTCGCCCATGGCAGTGCATAGCAGATCCCCGGCTTCGGGCATACCCGCAGCGGTGTCGGAAAGGTGCGTGGAGCACAGAAGTGCACTGAGCGGCCCGGGCGGCCGTACCTGGAGGGAGCGGATTCGTGATGAGTGACAAGCCCTCGACGAAGACCATCAACGGGCAGCGCGGCGGCCAAAGCGACGTGGAGCTTCCCCAGGGCGCCACACTGGTCATCCAGTTGGAGGGGAACCCCGCTGCCGGCTTCGCGTGGACCGCAGGCAAGGTCGACCCGGCATTGCTCGATCTGGTCGGCAGTCGAGGACATCGCCCACCTGTTCGCCGAGTTCCAGCACACCGCGTTCCGGCTGGAGACCCGCCGCGGGTACGCCACCGACCGGGCCGGCGCGCGTTTTCAGGCGTTCATGCGCGGTGTCGACCCGGCGCCGGAACCGGACAACGCGTGGCACGTCAACGTCCGCGAGAGGACCGTGCAGGGCGGCCGGTTCTCCCGCGTGCGGATCATCGACGAGCCGCCGACCGACGGCCAGCGGTTCCTGATGGCCTCCGCCGCGGCGAACGCATCGATGGGGGAGGACATCCGCGTACTCGCCCGCGCGCAAGCCGTGCACCTGGAACTGCCCGACTACGACTTCTGGTTGTTCGACTCCCGAGTATTGGTTCGCTTCCACATTGACGAGCAGGACGTCACGACCGGCGTCGGGGTCGTCGACGACCCCGCCGACGTCCTCGCTGCCTGCCGGGCCCGTGACCGCGCCTGGCCCCTCGCGTCCCCTCCAACCGAGGTGTGGACGCAGGTACGTTCATCCGTGTGAGCACGGACTTCCAGAGCGCCAGGATGGCCCTCGGCGCGCGCCTGCGGGAACTGCGCGTCGAGACCGGCGTGAACGGGAAGGGCTTCGCCGCCCGGATCGAAGGACCTGACCACCTCGGTGATCGCGCTGTTGGTGTCCGAGGCGTGCAACATCCGCATGACCCCGGTCACCAACCCCGGCCACGACGCTCTCACCCGTACCCGGCTGGTCCACGTTGACCAGTTCTACCTCCGGGGCGACACCATCGCCGCGGCGAACGCGATGCTGATCGAGGCCCAGTCCCAGGTGCCGGTCGTGCCGTATTGGGGCGACGGTCTGCTGGCCTCGGTCGACGGACCGCGGTTCGTCGTCCCGGTCCGCACGGTCAGCGCGGCGCCGTCCCCGAAGCACTTCGGGTTCAAGCGCGGCATCACCTGGCTCAATGCCGTCAACGACCAGGTCGCCGGGATCGGGCAGATGGTCGTCCCCGGCACCCCGAGCGATTCCCTTGCCGTTTAACCTCTGCGAGCAGGGGACTTGCTGGTCTAGGGGTTGTCGGGGCAGTCAGCCGCGGTCCAGGTCGCGATGAGGTCATGGCAGACGACGGGTGAGTGAGCTGTTCCAGAACGCGATCTCGTGACGGCAACCGTTCTGGTGGGGCAGGACCTCGTCGAGGATGACCGTCCCGACGGTCACCCAGTCGGTGTCCTCGATACTTCCGCCATCGAAGCTGGAGACACCTATGTAGCGGATGACCAGGTCTTCGTCGTGCTTCCAGCAGTTGTGCCGGAACTGGATCTCCATCTGCTGGTCGTCAGCTCCGACGCGGCGGATGTGCTGGACCGCTAGATCCTTCACGCACCGCTTGCTGTAGAAGTCGTAGTGCTCTGGCGCAGTGGCGAATGCCCGGGCCCCGGCTGGCAGATCGTCAGCCAGCGACGGCAGACGCTCCAGGTATCGAGCCGGGGATATGACGCCTGACAGGTTGCCGACCTGCGCATCCAGATTGATGTATTCCATCGTCCTTCGTTCCCGCTCGTGGCCCTGTTGGCCGACGAATGGTCGCACGACTTCCATGCTGTCGGCCGGGAGTTTCACGCTGCCGTACTCGGTTCAGAGCTGCGTCTTGGTTTGGTGCCGACCTTGTAGTGTGCGGGTCGGGTGCAGGACTCGCCGGTGGCGAGGACTCGTCCGACGTCGTAGCGGGCCGCCGGCTCATCGAACCGAGCGGGCGGCCGGGGCCGGGCCGTGTGGGTTTCGGTGCACCGGCTGGTGTGCCCGTCTTCGCGTGCAGGTTCCTGAACCCCCGCCGGACCCGGGCCGGGGTGAGCCTGTTCGCTTCCGCGGTCCGCTCCCGTGGCCGACGTGGATCCTGAGCGAGTGGGCGGGCGAGACAGAGCTGAGCGTGTGCGGCCAGGACGAGCCAGGTCCAGCGGTCTGCCGCCGCCGAGTCCCGCAGTTTCGGCTTGGTCCAGCGTATGTGGACGGCCCCGGCCATGTCTCCCGGCACGGTGACGCGGCGGCTGAATCGTCAAGCGGAATGGCCGGATCGGGATTCGGGCTTCCGGATGAACGGTGCGCGCAGCAGCCCTGTCATGGCCACGCACATACCGAGAACGCCCACCGCCGCCAGGAGGGCCGCCGGCGACGGTCGCACCATGAGCCGCAGAGCGAGCGGGCCCATTGCGCCCGCGGATATCATTCCGGTAAGCGCGACTGCCCAACGCAGGATTCGCGAGATGGTGCCGGTGAACGCGATGAGTCCTCCTGCTACCGCGGTGACCACGATCGCTGTCACCAGCAGCGTTCCCCAGGGCACACCGGGCGTCTCGGGCCCGAACTCGTCCCGACGTGTCGCGCTGCCGGCGGTCCATACCCACAAGGTGGCGCCCAGGGCCATTTCGCCGCCTGCGCAGTATGCGAGGTAATACCACTTCGTGTGGCGTACTGCGGTGCTTTTCCCCACAATTGATCCTTAGTTCAGGTTCGCGACGAGAGAGCCTACATTCCGGCGAGCATCCAGCGACGGACGGCCCCTTTGGTACCCCCGTTCGCCGCTCGTGGGCGCGTCTGCAAAGCGGTTCGACCGAACCACCTCCATGGGCATCCCTACAGGCGGCCCCGTGCCCTGCCGAACGTCAAGAAGTCTGGGCAGGAGGGCGCCGGTCGAGCATCGGGCGAAATGTTCCGACCAGAACATTTGTGGCTGGATCCTCGATGGCGGGCCTTCTGCACATGCTCAACATGCCTGAACAACCCATGGGTATCGATAAGGCACATAGATCTCAGGCCACTTGCCTCGTGTGCCTCACACCTCCATGGCGCCCTAGACAACCCAGGAACCGGGAGGCGGGACGGTGTGGTGTTCCCGGCGCCGGGCAGTGCCCTCTATCGCGATCGGCATGCCGGGATCCCCTCCGTGGCCGCCCATGGGGTGCCTGTGGTGGTGGCCTTCAGGATGTCCAGGAGGGCGTCGCGCAGGCCGGGCGTCGTCGCGATGGTGGTGAGCGAGGCGGGGGGGTGCGGGCTGCCGTCGGTGTCCATGACGATGGCGCCGGCCTCGCGGGGGAGGACGACGCCCGCAGCCATGTCCCAGTCGTGGTTGCCCAGGGTGATGGTGGCGTCGAGGGTGCCGTCGGCGACGAGGGCCAGATCCACGGCGGCGGACCCGAGCATGCGCACGCGCTGCGCCTGCTCGGCGAGGTACGCGTGGATGGCGAGGGCGACGCGATTGCGCTCGGGGCCGTCGGGGCCCGTCCCGTAGTCGCCGACGGCGATCATCGCCTCGGGTAGCGTGCTGGTGGCGGCGGCGCTGATGCGCCGGCCGTCGCGATACGCGCCCATGCCCTGGGCGGCCCAGTAGCGCCGGCCGATCAGGGGCAGGTGGATCACGCCGAGGATGGACACACCGTGGTGGACGAGCGCGAGGGAGATCCCGCACAGCGGCAGGCCGCGGATGAAGTTGGCGGTGCCGTCGACCGGGTCGATGATCCAGTAGGTGTCGGCGTCGGCGTCTCCGCCCTCTTCTTCGCCGACGAAGCCGATGCCGGGGGCCGCGTTCAGGAGGGTTGCCCGGGCCTCGCGTTCGATGGCGAGGTCGACGTTGGTGACCATGTCGCGGTCGCCCTTGGCGGTGATCAGGTCCGGGGTGAGGTCGCGGAGCTGCTGCTCGGCCCGTTCGGTGACCGAGCGGGCGAGGTCGAGCAGCGCCGGGAGTTCGGGGCTCATGCGGTGAGGGCTCCCTTCGGAGCAGGTCGGGTAAGGGCGGTCTCGGCCGTCAGGTAGGCCAGAGCTCCTCAGACGGCCGGCCTGGCCCTGTCTCTCATGCAGTCATCTGACCGGACTGGGGCGACGGCTGGGGGTCCCATGAAGCCGGCTATTCACCGCAGACGGAACCCCGCATCGACTCGATCAGGCTCCCCCGAACAACCCGTCATTGCGGACGTCAACGCCAACAGCGCACCAACCAGGCGCAGGCGTCAACGCATCGCTTGGAGCCCGGCCTCATCCCCTCGGAGAATGATCACCCTGGACGTCACCGGACGTCACCGGATCCGCGTGGCCGGCCGGGGCCCTCTCGCGTGGACCGAGCTCCACTACCGCCGCTGTTCTGGCTTGGAAGTCGGCGGCGATCAACGGGCCAGAGACGAGAGCGCTTCAGTTTCCGGCAAGGTGTTTCTCCACCCGCGCGACGAGGTCGGGCAGGTGGAGGGTTCCATCGAGGACGAGTGGCGCCACGCGGCCGGTTACAAGGCCTGCCTCGTACCAGCGGTGGTGACGGCTGAGCTGTGGAGGGGGCTTCGTTACTGGGGGCCGGTTTGGGAGAGTTGGACGAGGCCGGCGCAGATGAGCCGGATGCTGCGGGTGAATGTGTCGTCCTCGGTGTGGGTGGAGGCGGCCACGGTGAGGGGAAAGCGTGCGGGGAACGTGGCGGCTTCCCCGGCGCTGATGTCCGCGGTGGGGGGCTGGCTCTGTTCCTGGAGGACGAAGCCGGTGGTGTGGCTGAGGAGGGTGTCGGCTCCGATCGCCGCGTGCCCGGCGGGGATGCCTGCGGCGTGCAGGGTTTCCAGGAGACGTTCCATCAGGGACAGGGCGCTGGTGCTGAGGAGTTTGGGGCTGTCGGCGAGCAGGGGCGCGCCGCCGGGGTGGAGGCGGATGCTCTCGCGGAGGGCGGCGAGCTGGGCCTGGACCTTGTCCTGCCAGTCGGCTGCCGGGTCGAGTGCGGACAGGGCCGCGGTGCCGGCCTCGTAGGCGTGCTGGGCGACGCGGTCGGCCATCAGCTGGATCAGGACGCTCTTGTTCGGCACGTGGTAGTAGAGGCTTCCGGCCTGCGCGTCGAGGCGCTGGGCGACCTTGCGCATGGACAGACCGTGGTAGCCGGATGCGGCGAACTCGGCCATGCCCGCGTCGATGATCCGCTCTCGAGTCAGCTTCATGGGGGCACCCTACCCGGAGATTCTAACACTGTTTGAATTGTGGGGTGGGCGGGGCTACTGTCATCTCGGAAGGACGCGAGCGGCGGACCGAAGGGGGGTGGTGGCGATGGACGCGCTGGGGTTCAACGTGACCACGG
>NZ_LGDE01000032.1 GCF_001279725.1 Streptomyces sp. WM4235
GCACTCTCCCCGCCGCCCCCGCCGCCGTCACCCAGCGCCGAACCGGAACCGCCGAAGGCCGAGAAGCCCAAGGACGACGCCGGCGGCGGCGGGGGAGGGGACGCCCCGAAGCCGTCGAAGCCCGCGGGACCGCCGCCCGTGGTACCCGCCGAGAAGGTCCTGCTGCGCAACGCCGCCACCCGCAAGTGCGCCGATCTGCCGGGCCGCGAGAAGGGCGCGATCAACACGGCCGTCCAGCAGGCCAACTGCGACGGCACCGCCGGGGACAACCAGCTCTGGAACCTGGAGGTGAAGTACCCGAAGCTCGGCCCCGGCGGAAAGCCGCTCTTCCAGATCCGCAACACCACGGACAAGTTCTGCATGGACCTCGGCGAGTACGGCGGCCGACCCGTGGGCACCGGCATCGGCGAGTTCCACTGCGCCGGCACCACCGCCGACAATCAACTGTGGTGGATCGAGAAGCAGGAGAGCGGCGACTACTGGATCCGCAACTTCGCCAGCAACAACAAGTGCCTGAACGTGAACGGCGGGGCCAACACCGGGGACCGGCTGGACATCTCCGACTGCAGCAACACCGGCAACCAGGAGTGGAAGATCATCCACCCCAAGACCGACTGAACCCGCGGCGGCCGTCCCCGATCACCGTCCCCGATCGGGGACGGTGATCGGGGACGGCCGCCGGACCTGTTGACCGGCACGGCCGCCGGATCACCAGCCGCCCTCGCCCGGCACCAGCCGCCCCGCCTTGCGGTACTCCCGCCGGGCGCCCTCCAGGAGGTCGTCCGCCGTCACCTCCCCGCCGCGCCCGGCGGCGAGATAGGCGGCGGTGACCACCGCGCTGCGGATGGAACCGCCCGCCAGCTCGAAGTCCCGGGCCAGCGGAGCCATGTCGATGTCGTCGACGGCCGGCACGTGCGCCAGCCCGTACCGCCACAGCGCGAGGCGCTGTCCGGGGTCCGGGAACGGGAAGTCGACCACCAGGTCCAGCCGCCGGGTGAACGCCTCGTCGATGTTCGCGCGCAGGTTGGTGGTGAGCAGCGCGATTCCGTCGAACGACTCCAGCCGCTGAAGCAGGTAGGAGCTCTCCATGTTGGCGTAGCGGTCGTGCGCGTCCTTGACCTCGGAGCGCTTGCCGAAGACGGCGTCCGCCTCGTCGAAGAGCAGCACCGCGTCGGTGCGGTCCGCCTCCGTGAAGATCCGCTCCAGGTTCTTCTGGGTCTCGCCGACGTACTTGTTCACGACCGACGACAACTGGACCACGTACAGGTCGAGACCGAGGTCGGCCGCGACGACCTCCGCCGACAACGTCTTGCCCGTACCCGACTCCCCGGCGAACAGCCCGAGGACGCCCCGGCCCCGCCCACCGCCCGCGCTGAGCCGCCAGTCGCCGAGCACACGGCTGCGGTGGCGGGCCCGCAGGGCCAGTTCGCGCAGTTGTTCCAGGGGTCTTTCGGGCAGGACCAGGTCGGTCCAGTCCACGGCCGGCCGGATGCGGCGGGTGTGGCTCTCCAGCCCCGAGGCCGACTGGCGGCGCGCGGCGCGCCGCACATGGGCGGCGGTGACCGCACCGCCGTCGAAGGCGGCCAGCGCGTGCGCGGCCCGGGCGGCCCGCCGTACCCGGTCCCCGCCGAGGCGGTACGGGGCGACCGTCGCGGCGAGGTCGAAGCCGTCGGCGTCCGCGCCCAGCGCGGCCCGCCAGGCGGCCGTCCCACCGTCCCGGCGGCCGGGCGCCTCCAGGACCAGGGGATCCTCGGGGCACCAGTGGGGGTCGTACGGGCGGGGGTCGGCCAGCAACACGGTCACGTCCGGCGCCGCGGCGAGCGCCCGCACCAGCGGGCCGGGCAGCTCGGGGAGCGCCGGCACGACGACGGCCCGGCCACTGAGGCGGGCCTCGCGCAGCAACTCGGCGACGTGCTCACCGGGTGCCGTGCAGCACAGGCCGTCCAAGCCCGCTGCGCGCAGGGCAGCGGCGTACGCGGCCAGGCCCTCGCCCTCGCGCTGTTCGCGCAGATAGACGGTGGCGGGGCCGGACTCCAGGAGGGCCGCGAGCCGCTGGGCGAACTGCTCGGTCGCCGTGTCGGAGGGCAGCGGTTCCGGCATCGGGTGCAGCAGGTCGAGCAGCGCCGCGTCCGGCGTGTCGTCACCGAGGAGATGCCCGATCAGCCGGTCGGGCACGCGCAGCGAACGCGTCAGGAAGGGACGTTCGGGCTCGTCGACCTCCAGCAGGCCCAGGGCCGCGAGGGGCGCGCGGGCGTGCAGCCGGGCCCGGGCCACTGCGGAGTGCGCGGGCACCCCGCACAGGTCGAGGGCCAGTCCGACGGTGGCCCGGCGCCTGCTCACGTCGTCGTTGAGGTAGCCGTAGAGCGGTTCGAAGGTCCGGTCGACGTCGGGTGCGAGGGCGACGAGCACGACGGCGACGTCGAGCGCGGTCAGGCCCGCCCGCCCGGCCAGCGCGGCCAGCCGGTCACCCGGGCCCGACGCCTCCTGTCCGCCCACGGCCCGATCGGCGCCGGCCTCGGATCCCGCCCCACCGTCCGTCACCGCGGGCCAGGAGCCGAGGAGATGGCGGACCGCCTCCTCCGACAGGTACAGGCCGCGCAGGGGATCGTCGGCCGTGGGATCGCCGGCCGTCCGCCGTTCGACCAGCGCCGACACCCGCCCGCGCAGCCCGTCGAGACGGGCGAGCAGCGCGCGGGCGGGCTCGTCGACGGCGTCGGGCGGCAGTGCTCCACCGCGGGCCGGCGCCGCAGCCGGCGCCGCATCCGACGCAGAGACGGCGTACGAAGCGCTCACCGCGCGTCCGAGCCGCGGGAGGTCTCCCCGCGGGTGGCCGCGTCCTTGCCGGCGACCCGCGCGGCCCGGGCGGCCGCCACCTGGTGGGGACGGTGCGAACGGCCCTCGGACACCGCCGGGTCGCCGTCCAGCCCGCCCACCCGCAGCGTCGCGCCCTCGGTGACCGGCGGCCCCGCGTCGTAGTCGGGGTAGGCCGGGAAGGGCACGGTCACCACCAGGTCGAGGGACGGCTTCAGTTCACCGCCGAGCGCGGACCAGATCTCGGCGAGCGACCGCGACTCCGACTGGATGCCCGCCACGGACAGCGGCACGGAAAGCCCCAGCGACCCCAGCGAACCCGGCAGTTCGTCCGGCGGCACCACCTCGCGGGGCAGCAGCGTCGCGAGTACGGCGGACAGCAGTCGGTGCTCGTCCAGCGGGGTCTTCGTCCACGCCGTCACCAGGTACGACAGCCTGAACCAGCGCGGCGGCCGGCTCCGCCGCACCACCACGTCACGCTCGTCCCGCACCCCGATGTGGCCGCGCTGACGCCGGGCCACGTCCTCCCGGATGTCGTACAGATAGCAGTTGACCACGGGGGCGTTGCGCCGGGCGGCCCAGTCACGCGTCGGCGCCTCGAAGGCCACCTCTATGCCCGAACCCGTCAACGCCCCACCGCCGAGGAGGCCCTTGAGCATCTCGTCCACCTCGTGGATCACGCCTGCACTCCCGCCTCGCCCGCACGACCGATTCCGATCGGCCCGTCGTCCACCGTCGATCGTCCCTCGGACAGCCGCCCGGCCCGCAGGGGCACGAGGGCCGATCGAGGGGCAGTCCGGCCTGCCCCGGCGGACACCTCTGGCCGCGTTCGTTTGCCCGGGCGGTCAGATGTAGCCTTCCCGAAGGGCAAAAGCCACGGCGTGCGCCCGATTGCGCAGGTGAAGCCTTGTGGTGAGTCCGTGCATGACGTTCTTGACGGTCCGTTCGGAGTAGGACAGCTTGCCCGCGATCTCACCGGTGTCGAAACCCTCGGAGACCAACCGCAGGACGTCCACCTCACGGGACGTCAGCCCGAGGGCCGGCGCGCCGGCCCGGCCCGCGCCCCGATGCAGCGTGCCCACCTGGTGGATGAGCCGGCCGAGCAGATCGGCGGGTAGATCGCCGTCACCGCGGGACGCGGCCAACACCGCCTGCACCAGCCGCTCACCGGTGGCCTCGTGGCGCCAGACGATCGTGCCGACACCGCACTCCACCACATCCATCAGCTCGTTCTCCCGCATCGCGCCCACAACGAGTACGGCGCGCGCCCCCTCGCTGCGCACGATCCGACGCAGCCGGGTCAACGCCGCCTCGTCGAGGGCGTCCTCCACGAGCAGGGCCACCGTGCCCGGACCGGACTCCTCGCGAAGCTCGATCTCCGGGTGTCTGCGCAACAGGTCGACCGCTCCCGCGAGGCCGATCGGGTCCGCGGCGGACACCGCCACGGGGACGCGCCGGTCCCCGGGGCCGGCGTCGTGGCCCGTGCCGGGAGCGGACGTGGTCGTCGTCGTGGTGCGGGGTGAGTTGAGCAACCGTTTCCCCTGTTCAGTGGCCCGCCGCGCAACGCGGGCCGGTGGCGGATGAGCACCCTCCACCCTTCTGCGGTCGCCACGGGAACCGCAATCGTGGAGCACCACGAGCCGCACCACGAGACCGCGCCGGCGAGCACCACGAGGCCGGCGCCCTCGGCGGCCATCACCGCAGGTCACAGCGGGTCTCGTCGGCATTCGGACAGGTCTGGGGGTCGGCAGTGAGGTACGCCACTTCATGCCACCGCGCCACGGAATCCGTCGTCTCACCCGGCGGCGAAGCACACCCTTCACCACAGGAGGCACGGATGACCAGGCCGCTCCGTGAACGCGACCGCGCCCGGGCGCTGATCGCGGCCGAGACGGAGCGGGCCCTCTCCGGTTCCGGCGGCCTGGTGCTTCTTCAGGGAGCCACCGGAACCGGCCGTACCGCCGTGCTGGAAACCGCCGTTCAGGACGCCGCAGCCCGGGGCCTGCGCGTGCTGTGGGCACGGTGCTCCCCGGAGGACACCGGGATACCCTTCGCCACGATCCTCCAACTCCTGGGACCTGTCGCCGACTTCACCGACCTCTCTCCCGAGCACGACGACCGGGGGAGCGCCGCCCGCCTGTGGCGGCTGCTGCGCGCGTACGCGGACGAGGGCCCGCTCCTGATGGCGGTCGACGACGTCCACCTGGCCGACGCCCCCTCACGCCGCTGGCTGCGGGAAGCGGTACGCCACCTCGACCGCTTACCGGTCCTGCTCGTCGCCGGCGAACGCAGCCAGTACGACATCGACCCCCGGCGTGCCGGGCTCGCCCAATCCCTGTCCCCGTCCCTCGTCCGCACCCACACCATCGACCCGCTCGGCGACACGGCCGCCGCGGACCTCGTCCACGCCGCCCTGCCGGCGGCCACGCCCGACTGGACGGCGGAGTGCGTACGGGCGGGCGCGGGCAGCCCCCTGCTGCTCCACGCCCTGCTCGACGACCTCGGCGGCCCGCGGCCGGACGGCCCCGTACCGGACACCGTCCCGCCCCTGCCGGAGACCTGCGCCGCGCTGTACCCCGGAAGCTATCCGGCGGCCGTCTCGTGGTGGCTGGACAGCGCGGGCGCGGCGACGGCCGAGGTGGCCCGCTGCCTGGCGGCGCTGGAGGAGGCCTGGCCGCGGCCCGAGGACCGACAGCCCGGGGGCGGCGCGGGCGACTCCGTGGCCCCGGACGTGGCCGGGGTGCTGGCCGAGGCGGCCGGCGCCGACCCCGCACGGGTCACGGGCTGGCTCACCGCCATGACCCGCATCGGACTCCTGCGCCCGGACCCCGCCGGTCTGCCCCGCTACGCCCACCGACTGCTGCGGGACGCCGTGTTGACCGGCTGGCCGACGGTACGACGGGAGGCCGCGCACCTGGTGGCCGCGAGGACGATGCTGCGGCGCGGCGAACGCGTCGAGGCGGTCGCCGCACACCTGCTGCGCACGCCGGGCGTCGGCCTGCCCTGGGCGCTGCGCGTACTCCAGGACGCGGCGACGGTCGCGGTGAACGACGCCCGCCCCGGCGACGGCGCCGGGTATCTGCGCCGCGCCCTCGACGAACCGCTCTCCGACGACCGGCGCCAACGGCTGCTGACCGAACTGGGCTCGCTGGAGTACGCCTCGGCCGACGGCGCCGTGGCCATCGCACGCCTGGCGGAGGCACAGCACCTGCCGGCCGCACCCCGCGACCGGGTGCGCACGGCCGTCGCCCTCGGCACGGCCCTGGTCGGCCGGGGCGAGGTCACCACGGCCCTGGAGGTGCTGCGGCGCACGGAGGGCAGTCTGGACGGACATCCGGGACTCACCCGCACCGTACAGACCGCCACCGCCCTGCTGTCCGACGCCGACCTCGTGACCCGTCAGGAGACCTACCGTCGGCTCTCCGAGAGCGGCGAGTACGCGCCGGAACTCGTCGGCACCGCCAGCCGGGCCCTGCTGGTGCGCTACGAGGCGACGGCCGGGCTGATCTCGGCCGGCGAGGCCATGACCCGCGTACGGGCCCTGCTCGCGCAACCCTCCGACCCGCTGGCCGAGCCGTTCCTCCTGGGCACGGCGGCGGCCGTCGCCGAATGGGCCGACGAACTCGACGAGGCCGAGCGGCTCGTGGACCGCGGCCTGGCCGGCCAGCACCCGGCCCTCCTCCACCCCATGGAGCACGCCCTGCTCAACACCCGCGCCGACATCGCGGCGGCCCGCGGCGACATCGCCCGGCTGATCGCCGTGCGCGGCGACGGCGCGGCCGTCGCCGCACGCGCCCACAGCGGACCCTCCAACCGGGACGCCCACGTGCTGATGGCACTCGTCCACACCGGGCGCTCCGAGGAGGCCCGACGGCTCGCCGACGCCTTCGACCTGAGTCGGGCCCCCGAATCGTGGGAGCTGAACCGCTTCCTCTACGCGCGAGGAGTACAGCGCCTCGCCGCCGGCGACCCGGCGGGCGCCCTCCACGACTTCCTGGAGTGCGGCCGCCGGCAGAGCGCCCGTGAGGTGCTCAGCCCGGTCGTCACCCCCTGGCGGTCGGCGGTCGCCCAGTGCCGCCTCGCGCTCGGCGGCGGTCAGGAGGCCCTGGCCCTGGCCACCGAGGAACTGCGGCTGGCCAGGGTGTGGAACACCCCCCGCACGGTGGGCCGCGCCCTGCGGGTCCTCGGCACCGCGACCGGTGGCCGCCGAGGGCTGGGCCTCGCCGAGGAGGCGGTCGAGACCCTCAGGGACGCGCCCGCCGACGCCGGCATGGAACTGGTCGAGGCCCTCCTCGCCCAGGGTCGCCAGCTTCTCGCCGCCGGCGAACGCGGACGCGCCCGCGACCCGCTGCGCGAAGCGGCGGACCTGGCCGAACGCAAGGGCGGGCTACGTCTCCTCGCCCTCGCCGAGCAGGCCCTGCGCGAGGGCGGCGCCCGGGTCCCGACCGCGGCGCGGACCGGCTCGGGCGCCCTGACCGACAGCGAGCGCCGCATCGCGGACCTGGCCGCCGCCGGACGGACGAACACCGAGATCGCCGACCTGCTGCACCTGGCCCGCCGCACCGTGGAGACCCACCTGACGAGCACCTACCGGAAGCTGGGCATACGTCGCAGGGCCGAACTGCCCGCCACCCTGGGCGACCCCCGCCCACCGGCCGGCGCCCCCCCGAAACCGCCCTGACGCCCCCCCGTGCACCCGCCCGCGGACGGGGCCGCGGCGGTCACCGGCCGAATGCCGCGAACCCCCGCGGGCGCGTGAGCGCCGAGCGTACTTCTACTCCAGCAGCTTTTCCGCCGTGCAGTAGCTTGCCAACGCCCCCTGAAAGCGACCGGTTCCGAGCCGTGGCGGAGCGGACCCACCGGAGGACCATCCATGCCCCGAGAGGCTCAGTACCTCACAGTGGCCGACGCGCTGCGCACGCGGATCCTCGCGGGGGAGTGGGAGATCGGCGGACGCCTGCCGTCCCGGGCCCGGCTCGCCGAGGAGTACGGGGTCGGGCGCAACGTCATGCAGCGGGCCGTGGACCGGTTGATCATCGACGGTCTTCTCGAAGGCCGCGCCGGCTCGGGTACCTACGTCCGCACCCCGCGCGAGCGCCTGCGACTGGTCCGTTCGCGGCACCGCGAACTCCGAGGCGGCTCCTCCCCCCGCTCCGAGGTGAGGGAGCGGGGCAGGGCCGACGCCTGGGATTCCCACAGCCGAGTGCGTGTTCCCGCCCCTGAGGAAATCGCCGGGCGGCTCGGCATCAGCCCCGGAGACCCCTGCGTCAACACTCACTACGAGTTCCTCGCCGAAGGGCAGCCCGTCCAGCTCTCCGAATCCTGGGAGCCGATGAACATCACCGAGGGAACACCGGTCGTGCTGCCCGAGACGGGCCCCCTGGCGGGCAGGGGGGTGGTCGAGCGGATGGGCTCCATCGGCGTCGTCATCTCGACCGTGGTCGAGGTTCCGCGCCCGGCGCGTGCCACCCAGGCACAGGCGAACCTGCTGGGGATCAGCGTGGGGGACCTCGTGCTCCGGATCGAGCGCATCATCTACGACACCGATGGACGCCCCGTGGAAACCGCCGACATGGTCATTCCGGACGCGCGTCGAGAAGTGGTCTACGAGTTCGGCGCCGACTGCCCGTAACCGCTGAAACCAATGGAACGACTTTCCCTCTTCCGAGGTTGGAGAAACGATGCCACGAACTTCCCGACTCGGACTCCTGCGAGATCGGGACTTCGGGCGTTTGTCCGCTGCCACCGCGGTCGGTCAGTTGGGCGACCGCATCGTCTTCCTCGCGTTGCCCCTGGTCGCCATCGCGTCCTTGCGTGCCGACGAGTTCCAGGTCGGGTTGCTGACCGCGATGACCACGGCAGGCTCGCTCCTGGTCGGGTTGCCGGCCGGCGCATGGGTGGACCGCATGCGGAAGCGATCGGTGATGGTCAGCACTGATTTCGCTCGCGCGCTGGTCCTCCTGACGATACCGATCGGGTGGTGGGCCGACCTTCTCTCCATGGAGTGGCTTTACGCGGCCGCCCTGCTTCATGGAATGCTGACCGTCTTCTTCGATGTCGCGTACGTCAGCCATCTTCCGCACCTGGTGGGCCGCGACAAACTTGTGGAAGGGCACTCGAAACTGTCGGCCGTACGCTCGGTGACCAGTATCGGCGGACCGACGATGGCAGGGCCGCTGGTCGCCCTGATCGGAGCCCCGGCAACCCTCTTGGCGAGTTCGGCGGGCATGGCCATGTCCGGGCTGCTCGCCCTCACCATCCGCGGACGAGAACCGAAGCCGGAGTCCAGTGAGCGCCCTCGACTGGGAAGGGAGATCAGGGAGGGGCTGAGGTTCGTCCTCAGGCACCCCGTACTGCGCGCCATCATGCTGGGAGACGCGATGTTCAACAGCTTCCTGGTCATGTACCAAACCATGCTGCTGGTCCACCTGGATCGGGAGATGGGGCTCCAGCCCTTCGCGATCGGTCTCGTTCTGTCGGGGATGGGCTGCGGCGCCCTGCTCGGCGCACTGGCGGCGACCAGGATCTCGGAGTGGGTCGGGTACGGTCCGGTCATCTGGCTCTCGGTGCCGGCGACGTGTCCGTTGACCGTCCTCATGCCGTTGGCGCGACCCGGCTGGAGCGTGTACGTGGCCGCGATCGGACTCGCGCTTCTGTCGACGGGCGGAGTCGTTCGGGTCGTGGCCCAATCAAGCCTCCAACAGGCACTGACACCGGATCGACTTCTGGGTCGGATGAGTGCGACAACTCGATTCGTGTCCTGGGGCGGCATTCCCTTCGGCGGGTTCATGGGTGGAGTGTCGGGCTCCGTGTTCGGAGCGACAGGCACCTTGTGGGTCGGGGCGGCCGGCATGACGGTGAGTTTCCTCCCCAACTTCCTGTCACCGCTCCGCGTGATGCGCGGATTGCCCACGGACCACGCCCCGAGTTCGCCCGCCGCGGCGCCGGGATGAGTGCGACTGCCCGCGTCGGCGGGTGCCTCGGCGCCGACCAACAACTCCTTGGTGAAGGTCCCCGTCGCGTATCGAGGGGACCTTTCCTCCACTGGGGGGCCGACAGGCGCCGCCGGTCGGGTCAAGCCGCCCGGGAGGCCGAGGCGAGGGGGCGGGTGGCGGCAACGCTGTTGTGGAGGACCGCCTGCACGGCGTTGCGCAGCATTGTTCCGTATGCGACGTGAGCATTGCCCTGGGTGAGATCGGGCGCCAGGATGCTGATGGCGCCGACCACGCGAGGCTCGGCACCGGGGGCCGCCGGGGCTCCGGGCAGGCGCCGGAGAGGTGCCGACACCAGGCTCCAGCCGGGCAGTGGTGAGCCGGTGACCGCCACCTGGGCGGAGCGGATCCGCCGAAGGTCATCGCGCAGGGGTACGTCCTGACCGGCGAGATTGGCGAGCATGGCCAGGCCCGGAGCGTCGCAGTGGAGCGGGGCGTGGCGGAGTCGGTCGACGGCGCCGGGGGTGAGGGCCAGTTCGCGCCGGAAACGCGGATGGGACGTGCCAGCGGCGGAGATGCACACGCGCTCCCCGTTCAGGGGTGAGTAGGTGTGCAGGAGCACCACCTGCCGGGTGCGTCGATGGATGCCCTCGAGGAGGAGGGTGGCGCCCCGCACGGGGGCTCTGCTGGGGTGCACCAGTCCCGGCGGCAGTTCGGCCATGGCGCCGGTGGCGGGGCGGAGCTCCCAGTGGCCGAAGCGGGGTCGATCGCAGAGCTCTGCCTGGTGGAGTCGCAGCAGCCGGCGGTGAACCGTCGAGTCGTCCAGGTCGGTGCGGTTGGCGATGGCGCGGAAACGGTGCGGCCCCGCACCCAGTGCCTCCAGGGCGTGCAGGACCGCGAGTGTGCGGTCCCGCTCCCGACGTTGATGAGGGTTTCGCGCGCTGATGTCCACTGTTCCTCCCGTTTGGGGCAAATCGATGTGGTGGTTGGGGTGGTTGATGCCGTTGATCCGTCTACACGATCTTTACCTCGGAGTACGGCGGGTTGACCAGGAAAACCCTCTTCCGGAAAGGGGACTTCCTGTGGCGTACGGTGAGGTGTCGTGTCTGGAATGGGAGAGAAGTTGCCGGTATTGACGTATGTCGACCATCGCTTTGAGTGAACCGTGAAGAAAGTCTTTACGGGGAGGTGGGAGGCTTGCCCACCCCGTGTGCCGCTCGACCGACCCGACCGCCGCATCCGACGGATGCGGAAACAACCGCGCAAACCCCCCAGGGGTCAACCGCCCGGGTGGCCGGCCGTACGAAACCGGCCACCACAGGTTCTCTTCCACCCCACCCCACCCCACCCCGCCCCGCCCTCTGGCGCGGCGTCCGCGTCAACTCCGCCGTCGCTTGACGCCGTGCGCCGCGACGACTTCGCGTTCCCGCGGAGTGGTTCCTCCTGCGCTTGGGCGGTCAGTCGGATCGCCGCGCCGGCGGGGGGGGCGTCCCCCGATCGCCCGGGAGATGCCGCCGAGGCCCCGGAATCCTCCCAGCCCTTCCTGCGACGCCCGGGGCGGGGCG
>NZ_LGDE01000033.1 GCF_001279725.1 Streptomyces sp. WM4235
CGTCACAGATGGCCAGTCCACTGAGGATGCTCACCACGGTGGCGATGGCGGCGACCAGCGCGGCGGTGAACAGACTCCCCGTCTGCAACAGGGTCACCACTGGCGGCTTCGAGTGGTTTCGGCGGTGCCCGCCGGCGGGGGGTGTGGACGGACGCTCGGCCGGTGTGTGCTGCGGCCCTGCGACGAACCCGATGACGCCGGTCGTGTCGCCGTTGTCGCCGTTGTCACCGAAGGCGATTCGGGTGAAGGGCTCCGACTGCCCCAGCGCGGCGCTCTCTTGGAGAAGGTGCGCGAGTTCCGTCGTCGGATCCCACGCCGTCTGCGTCTCTCCTGGCGCGTCGAGCGGTTGTCCGGGGGAGGGGTGCTGCTGATACTCCGGCCGGCCCCAGAACGCGGAGGTTTCCGGATGGGAGGGGAACCCTTGGAAGTCCGGGTATCCGTATGACTCATACACGGAAGCTGCCACCCGAGCATTCGGCGACCGTCGTCGCGGATGGTGCCGTCGCACCCGACCGCCTGCCGAACTCGGCCTGGATCACGCTCATCGTATGGAGGAAATCCTCGAAGATCGATGAGGAGTAACGAAGATCGATTTCCAGACCGCCGATTCCCAGCGTCGCGTTCCGGGTTTCGCCGCGGTCGGTTGAGGGCGGAGTGAACATCCACTTCCCGACCCGGGCGGCCCCGGACTGAGAGCTGCCTCCCTGTCCGTCTCCCTCCGCAGGCGTGCGGAGGGAAACGGGTAGCTTTGCTGTTGTCATATTCAATAAACGCTCTCGATGTTGGTCTGGGTGCGTGCCATCCGGGTGACACCGGTCGGCATATAAGCGTCGACATCGTCTTGTCGTTTCTGCGGACGAGTCGGGATCGCGAGGATTCCGAGAAGCCATGTGCGTCGTGGCGGTGCTCGCCGTCCGTGCTGACGCGGAGGTCGCCTCCGCCGCGCGTGGGGCTCGTACGCGGTGAGGTCGGCGCGACCGGGGTGGCCCTGGAAGGCGACGATGACGGCGGCCACCGGCTTCCGCCAGTGCCTCCGGAGCCGCCCGCACCGGCCGCACCCGCGGCTGCGGGAGGCGGACCGGCGTCCGCCGACGGGGAGGGAAGAGCACCTCTTGCCGCCTTCGGTCGGCGGGCGACCTGACTTCCGCCCTGTCGCTCATCGGAACCGCCGGCGACCGGGCCCCGGAATGCCTGCCTCGGTCGACAACGTGACGTCCGTTTCCTGCCGGCGATCACACCTGCGTCGAGCCAGCCTGAGCACATGACCAAGTACACCGTGCTCCCCGTTGACGCGGCAGTTCTGGAGGAATTGCGGGTAGCGGACGATGCGGGCCGCCCCTGCGCCCCGTACCTCGCAACCCCCGACGACGCGGGCTCCCCCCTGCGCTGCTGTCTGCGCCCCATCACGCTCGGCGAGCGGATCGCTCTCGTCTCGTACGCTCCGTTGCGTCGTTGGGCCGCCGCCGGCGGGGCGGATCCGGGCGCGTACGACGAACAGGGGCCCGTCTTCATCCACGCCGACGACTGCGGCGGGTTCACCCCCGGCGGGGCCTACCCCTTCGATCGGGCGGGCGCCCTGCGTACCGTGCGCCGCTACGACTCCCGGGGTCATATCGCGGGCGGCCGCCTGCTGGAGATCCCGGTCGATGCCACGGCCGGCTTCGATACGGCCTTCGACGAGGCCTTCCACGATCCGGACGTCGTGCTCGTACACGTCAGGGCACTGGAGTACGGGTGCTTCCACTTCGAGGTCCGACGGCCACCCGCCGAGGAGCGGTAACCGCCACCTCGATGACCGGGAGGTGCCGCGCGCCTCCCGGATACGGGTGCCCGCCGGACGCCGAGGGATCTCTTCGTGCCCGGCCACGGCGGCCCGTTCAGGGCTCACGACAACACACCACGCGAGGCCGTCCGCCGTGGCCGTTGAAGCTCCTCAGATGCGCTGCGCGGTCAGCCTTCTCCCGTCCGCCTCAAGGACCAGAACGTTCCTGGCGGTACCGGCCAGGCCATGATCGCCGTCCCACCACTCGACGAAACGCCGGGCGAGCGATTCAGACGCGGGAGTTCCGGAAGTCCCTGCCGAGTAGTCCGTGCTCAACTCGACGTCATAGTCCTGTTCGGTCAGTTGAGCCGTGACCAGCATGCGGACGTGGTCCACTTCCTGGGCCTCACCCTTGGTACGAGCCCACGCGCGGAACCGCTCCAGCATCTCCCCATTCGTGGTCCGCTTCGTCACGGGGCCGGTGGGTAACTGCTCAGGGGAGTTCGCGACGCCGTTGAGGCAGCCTCGCACCCAGGAACCACGATCCACCTCGGCGGCGCTGCCGGCCTGCAAGGCCCGGCGGGTACAGCCGCCCCACACCGTCTCGCGCACGGCCGCCCCTTTGCCCGAGGAGTCGTAGACGGCCTTGCCCACGCCGTATCCGGCACGATAGGCGGCGACGTGCTCGGGTACGGCGGACGAGCGGGACGCGGGCGCAGGGCCGTCGAGCGGCTTACCGCCGCCGCAACCGGCCAGGCCGACCAACGCGGCGACGGTCATGCCGACTACACGGCCTGAGCGATGATTCATCATTCCCCCTGGGCATGGACTGTCACCCGATGAGACGGCATCCCGCGCTCATTGGTCGCATGCCCGAACACGCTCTCGCCCACCCCGAGGACTGGCGGGCCCCATCGACCGGGCGGCGTGACCAGTCGAGGCGACCCTCTCCTGACAGGCGACATCCGATCCTGGCGGTGGAGACCGGCTGTTCGCCGCACGGCGTAGCGTTGGCGCCATGATCGTATGGCTCAACGGCACCCACGGCGCGGGCAAGACGACGACCAGTGCACTCGTGCAGCAGCTGATCCCGGATTCACGTGTGTTCGATGCCGAAAAGGTCGGCGAGACGCTCATGGACATCAAGCCGGGGTTGCCCTGGACGGGCAACTTCCAGGACTGGTCGCCTTGGCGGCCACTCGTGGTCGAGACCGCCCGCCGCGTGCTCGACTTCACCGGTGGCACTCTGGTGATGCCCATGACTGTCCTGGTCGAGCAGTACTGGCGCGAGATCAGCTCCGGCCTCGCCCAGCACGCGATTCCGGTGCGGCACTTCGTTCTCCACGCTGACCAGGACACCCTGCGCGGACGCATCGAGGGAGACAAGGACCTTGGCCCGTCCCCGTTCCGTCTCGCATACCTCAAGCCCTACGCCGAGGCGGCCCGTACGTGGCTGCACGATGAGGCCGAGGTCGTCGACACCACACACCTCACGCCCGCCCAGGCCGCGGTGCGGATCGCGGAGGCCGTCAAGCGCTGAGGGGTCCGCCCGTCGCCCCGTCGCCCCGTCGCCCCTCGCCACCGCCGACCCGCCGCATTCACGGTGGCTCGAAGAGGGCTCTGATCAGCCACCGCCGACCTGAGTACCGGCGCGCGACAAGCATGGTCAACGCAACGATGCGACGTGGCGGAACTCTGTGCAACGCCCCGATCACGGCGTGGAGTTCGATGGTCGGCGAGGACATCGGGCGGGTGCGTTTTCGGCCAACGCGTCGTGAGACCGTCCCCGCTCGCACGGATTCCCGCACTCGCGCGCACCGGCTCTCTCCCATCGCCACCGGGCGGCAGGCTGCTCGGGAGTGGGGCGATTCACGGCAGCACCGGGCCGACGCGCGGTGTGTCGGCTTGACGCGATTCGATTCCAGGGTCACCCCGCACGGCCAGGCTGCCGAGGGAAATGGAACGTCATTGGTCGGAAACAGCGACGTAACTTCGCCGGGTAAACCCATGGGAAAACTTGGTACGGACCTGGGATGTCATGTTTTCGGTCAAGGTCAAAGGTGTGTTGAAGGCCCTGTTCGAGCCGTGTATGTTCTTGCCACGTTTAGACCGTCACTCGAGGGTGCGGTCTCGAATAATCGTGTGCCCGCCGCGCTTTCCCGTCGGCACGGTCGGCGAGGTCGGCATGCGATATCGGAGAAGAGTGAAGCGTGGAACTACTGCGAATACCCGAGAGCGAGAGGCGAGCACTCGATACGCTCATACCCGCCGACTCGGGTAGAACGGTGAAGCTGGGTACATTAGGCCCGAGCGGGACGAGTAGCGAGTACATCGCCCAATCGATGGTGCGTACTCTCGGCAACCGAGACTGCTTTAGCATCGTCCTGGAGAACACATACGAGCAGTGCATGGACGCACTGGCGACCGGGCAGGTCGACCTGGCACTGGTGGCCCATGCCTATCCCAAGATAAATGCCTTCTACATGAACCCGATCCTGGAGCCGGCGATCGTGTTTCGTGGCAACACGCCCGAATACGGACTGGCAACGCGACTCGACTTCGATTTCCATGAAGAGTTGCTCTTCAGTGACACCGTCGTCTCGCACCCGGCGCCCGTTCCCCTCCTGCAATACCATTTCGGCCGGCCCGTACAACTGGCCACCGCCACCTCGACGAGTCAGGCGGCCTGTGACGTCGCCGACGGGCGGTACAACATCGCCATCACCAACGAGCAGGCGGTGAGGGAACACAACCTGAAATTCGTCTACAGGTTCTCGCACATTCCCATGACGTGGACTGTTTTCTCGCGAAAGGTGAACAAGTGACCACGCAGACGCGTGAACGGCTGTATTTCCCGGCCCCCGACGTGGCGACCCAGGACAACGGGATCCGTTTCGAGTCCTATCGGCGTGACGACACCGAGGTCCGGCTCTCCTTCATCCCGCCCGGTGCCGTCGTGACGGGCCGTGACCCGGAGAAGGCGCGGGTCGGCATGATCGTCCGCGGCGGGCTCTCCGTGACGGTCGGGGAGGTGGTGAAGGTGATGAGGCCCGAGCACGACGTCTACGTCGTACCGCCTCACGTCGGTCTGTCGGCCGTGAACTCGACAGCGGAGGAGGCCGTCCTACTGGAGATCACGCGGAGCAAATCGGGCGAGAAGTACCCCGCGCCGACCGGATACTTCCTGGAACCTCTCGAGTCCCGCAAGTTCGTCAAGATGGACGTCACGTTCTTCCTGGCCGACTGGATCGAGCTGATGATCGCCGACATTCCCGGCGGCGGTCAGATGCCGTACCACAAGCACTCCCACGAGCAGATCGGCATATGTCTCGAAGGGCGTTATGACATGACCGTCGAAGAGACGAGTCACGAACTCCTGTTCGGCGGGACCTATTTCTGTGCCGGCCAGGAGGGGCACAGCGCGGAGAACCCCAACGCCGGCCTGGCCCGCTCCCTCAACATCTTCATTCCGCCTCGGTACCATCGCGTGCCCAAGCAGGAAGAGGAACAGGAAACGCCTTGATGCGCGTGGCTGTAGTCCTTGGCGCGGGCCACGGAATCGGGCGCGCGACCGCCCTGCAACTGCTTTCCAAGGGACATGTGACGGTCTTGTCCGCGCG
The DNA here is from genome assembly GCF_001279725.1 of Streptomyces sp. WM4235. Taxonomy (GTDB): domain Bacteria; phylum Actinomycetota; class Actinomycetes; order Streptomycetales; family Streptomycetaceae; genus Streptomyces. The sequence continues at coordinate 5,383 of NZ_LGDE01000033.1, forward strand.
CACGGAGAGCGCTCTGGAGGAGATCGCGGAGTTGTCCGGTGGACCTGACGTCCACGTGTTTCCGGGTGACGTCACATCACAAGCGTTTCGCGCGAAACTGGTTGATCATGTCGAGCGACGATTCGGCAGGATCGACGTACTCGTCAACAATGCGCCCGGCCCGGCGCCCGGAACCTTCGACAGCACCGAGGTCGGCGACGTGACAGCCGCGATGGAGCAGAAACTCGTCCCGTACCTGGATCTCATCAAATCCTTGGCTCCGATGATGGTGCGCAACGAGTTCGGGCGGATCATCAACATCGTGGGAAACATCGGCAAGGAACCCGCCCCCGGAATGTTTCTCTCGGGTCTGGTCAACGCGGCAGTGGCGAACGCCAGCAAATATCTGGCGAGTCAGTACGCCCCGCACAACGTGACGGTGAATTGCGTGCACCCCGGAACGATCCGGACCCGGCGCTACGACCGAGCCGTGGAGCACATGAGCAGAACCCGCGGAGTGTCGCGGTCCGAAGCGGAGGACCGCCTCAAGCAGGCCATCCCCATGGCCAGACCGGGAAAGGCCGAAGAGGTGGCCGCTCTCATCGGCTTCCTGGCATCCGAGGAGGCTTCCTATCTCACCGGACAGCAAATCTCGGTCGACGGGGGGCAACTGACATGCGTATAGGAGAGGAAGATCTCGTGTTCAAGGATCGTGTGGTCGTGGTCACCGGCGCCGCTTCCGGCATCGGGAAGCAGACCGCGATCGAGTTCGCCCGGCAGGACGCGCGGGTCGTCGTCGCCGACATCGACGAGCGGCTCGGCACCGCCGTCGTCGACGACCTGAAGGGCGACGGACTCGACGCCGTCTTCGTCAGGGCCGATCTCACCAGCGAAGCGGACTGCGAGAACCTCATCGGCGCCGCCGTCGAAACCTTCGGCGGGCTCGACGTCCTGGTCAACAACGCGGGGATCGAGATCTCGACGCCCCTGCACGAGATGTCCGAGCAGGAGTGGAACAAGCTCGTCGACACGAACCTGAAGAGCATGTTCCTGTGCTCGAAGCATGCCCTGCGCGAAATGGTCGAGGCGACCCAGGGCGTCATCGTGAACGTCTGCTCGGTCAGCGGGCTGGTCGCATGGCCCGGCATAGCCGCGTACAACGCCACGAAGGGCGGCGTGATGATGCTGACGAAGTCGCTCGCCGTCGACTACGCGCGGTACAACATCCGGGCGAACTGCGTCTGTCCCAGCATCATCGACACCCCCATGACCGACACGTCCGTCGACCACGACGCGTCGGTCAAGGAGGAGAAGGCGAAGCTGAACCCGATCGGGCGCCTGGGCACGCCCGAGGACGTGGCGAACGCGATCCTGTTCCTCGCCTCGGAGAAGTCCTCGTTCATCACCGGCGCCGCGCTCACCGTGGACGGCGGATACACGGCCATCTAGGCCGTTCTGTTCAGGAAAACCGCAAGAAAGGTTGGTTGGAGTGTCGAACCGATTGAGCGTCGAGAAGGGCGCGGCCAGGTTCCCCTTGCTGCCGGTTCTCGCGCTGATGGCCGGCATCTTCGCGGTCGGCTCGGAAGAGCTCGTGGTGTCCCCGCTGCTCGTGGACATGGCCACGTCGTTCGACACCACGGTGTCCGTGATGGCCCTGTCAGTCAGCACCTACGGCATCAGCACGGCCGTCGGCGCTCTGCTCTTCGCCCCGCTCGGCGACCGCTTCTCGCGCCGCCTCAGCCTGACGATCGGGATGGCCGCGTTCGTCCTGGGGACCTTGCTGTGCGCGTTCGCCACCGGGCCCGGTGTGTTCTTCACGGGAAGGGCGCTGGCCGGTCTGGCGACGGGAGCCTTCGTGCCGACCGCCTACGCCTTCGTCGGTGACCACATCGCGTATGAGCATCGCGCCAGGGCCATGGGCATCCTGGTGTCCAGTTGGTCGATCTCGCTCGTGCTCGGCGTGCCCTTGGGTTCCTTCATCGGGCAATGGGCGAACTGGCGGTGGACCTTCGCCCTTCTCTCGGTCCTGGGCGTCTTCGTCGCCTGCGTGATGCTGGTCACCGGAAGCGGCACCGGCCCCGCCGGTGAGGAACCGTCCCGGCCGGCGGGGGACACGGCCCCGGTCTCGTCGGAGCAGTGGATCCGGTCGGCGGCCCGGGCGTTCCTGGCGCCGAAGGTGGGCCTGTACGTACTGGCGACCTTCCTGAACATGCTCGGGTTCTACGGCATGTACACCTTCCTCGGCAGCGCCATGCAGTACCGGTTCGGCGACGGAAGCTCCATGACCGGCCTCATGATCCTGCTGTACGGTCTCGGGTTCGCGACGAGCTTCGTCACCGGCAGGTGGGCCGACAGACTCGGCAAGGAACGAGTCCTCGTCGCACTGCTGGGCGGCCTGGTGCCGGCCCTGGTGGCCATCCCGCTGGTGGCCCGTTGGACACCCGTGTTGGTGATCTTCCTGTTCCTCTGGGGCGCGATGCAGAGCCTGGTCGTCACCTTGCTCAGCACGCTGCTCAGCGAGTCCTCCCAGCAGTACCGCGGGACCGTTCTCGCCTTCTACAGTCTCGCGACCAACCTCGCGGTGGCCCTGGGCGCCGCGCTGCTCGGCCCCCTGTTCACGGAGTACGGGTTCTCCGCCGTGGGTTGGGTCTGCGCCGGGATCACCCTCGTCGCCTTCGCGCTCGGTGGCTGGGCCCACCTACGGACCACCGTGCGGGCAACGGGCGTCGACGACGGGCCGGTTCACGTTCTCGAGACGAAGGCGGTGGGACGTGAGGACTGAATTCGCGCGCAGAATACGCGACTTGCCCCGAAGTTCGTTCGCGACGACCGTCGGCAGGATCGCGGAGCTCGTGGAAGCGGGCGAGGACGTCGTCAACCTGTGCCAGGGCAACCCGGACCTCCCCACCCCGCCGCACATCGTCGAGGCCCTGCGCCGAGAGGTGCTCGACCCCGCCACACACCGGTATCCGGCATTCTCCGGCATGCTCGAACTCAAGGTCGCCATCGCCGAGTGGTACGCGGCTCACCACCAGGTTCAGCTGGACCCCGAGACGGAAGTCGCGATCCTCTTCGGTGCGAAGGCCGGACTGGTGGAGATCAGCCAGTGCTTCCTGAACCCGGGTGACGTCTGCCTCATGCCGGATCCCGCCTTCCCGGACTACTGGGCGGGCGTGGTGCTGGCCAGAGCGCGCATGCATCCTCTTCCCCTTCTACGGGAGAACGGCTTCCTCCCGGACTACGACGCCCTCGACCCGGCCGTCTGCGACATGGCCAAGCTGATGTTCTTGAACTACCCGAACAATCCGACCTCGGTGACGGCTCCGCTGGAGTTCCACGAGCGCACCGTCCGGTTCGCCGCCGCCCACGACGTGATCGTGGCGTCCGATTTCGCGTACGGGGCGCTGAGCCTGGACGGCGACACGCCGGTCTCGTTCCTGCGGGCGGCGGGAGCCAAGGACGTCGGTGTCGAGTTCATCTCGTTGTCCAAGATGTTCAACATGGCGGGATGGCGGATCGGTGCCGTCGTGGGCAACCGCGATGTCATCAGCGCCGTGAACCTCATCCAGGAGCATTGCTACGTCTCGCTCCCGCCGTTCATCCAGAGGGCGGCCGTCACGGCGTTGACCGGCCCTCAGGATTGTGTCCGGGAACTGTCGGACATCTACGCACGCCGAAGGGACGGCTTCGTCGCCGGGTTGAGGGGCGCCGGATGGCACGTCGATGTGCCGCGGTCGATCTTCGCCTGGCTGCCGATACCCGGTGCGGGCAGTTCCGTCGCGTTCGCCGACGAACTGCTCCGGACGGCCAAGGTGGCCGTGGCGCCCGGGCGTTGGTTCGGAGAGCACGGCGAAGGATACGTACGGGTGAGCCTCCTGGCACCCGAGGACAGACTCGAAGAGGCCATCGGCCGTCTCGCGGACTTCCGGACCACGCGCGAGTGGGAATCACCGTCGGCGGTGCTCGCCGCCCCCTCGCCGACGCCGAAATCCGGCAATCGGCCACATCAGTGACGCGGAAGGGAATCCACGCCATGGACAACGCCATCAAGGGCAAGGACGTCATCGAGAGGGATCGCCGGGAGATCGACGGTCTCGACGCGCGCATCATCGAGTTGCTCGGGCAACGAGCGCGCGTCTCGGCGCGCATACAGGGGAACCGCATCAACGCCGGAGGCCCGCGCACGGTTCTGGCCCGAGAGGCGGAAGTCCTCGGCCGGTACCGGCACGGTCTCGGCGCGACGGGCACGCCGATCGCGATGCACGTGCTCCAGTTCTGCCGCGGCGCCAGTCCCGCGGCGGATTCGGCGCCGGCGACAACGTAGTGACGGTCCGGCCGGCCTCCGGCGCGTCGCTCCCACGACGAAGCGCACGGGAGCCCGCCCGCATCCCCCACCCACGACACGACCCCCACCCACGACACGAACCGCCCCGCGCGGCCAGGTCCGGGTCGACCGGAGAACCACTGTGATACGACACGTCGTACTCTTCAAACTCAAGCCGGGATGCGACTGGAGCGATCCGCGTGTTCTGCGAGCGGAACGCACCGCGGCCAAGGTCGGCGACGAGGTGCCCGAGCTCAAGGAATGGCGCTACGGGCGCAACACCTCGACCCGCACCATCGCGTACGACTTCCTGGTCGACGGACTCCTCGACGACATGGAAGCGGTCGAGAGATATCTCGTCCACCCCTTCCACCAGGAAGCGATCACCCAGTGGCGAGCGATCAGTGACTGGGTCATGGTCGACGTCGAAGAATAGTGGTCATCGCGCCTGGCTACCCTGCCCGCCGGTCCCGTCGCGCAACTGCTCGGCGCCGCGGTGGCGACCTTCCTCACTGCCGGCCCCCGGCCGGAAGCCTGGACCTCGCAGGTCCGGGAATCGCCGCGGTCCTGCCCACTCCCGACGTACTGCTGGTACCGCGCCATCCCCTCACCGGGGAGACGTGGCGCCCCGCGTCCGGCCCGGCGGCAGCGGTCGTACCCGTGGACGCGGGGGTCTGGGCCCACCCAGTGAGGCGGCCCGGCGGCCGAACTCCGCGAGCGCGGCGACGACGTGGAGGATCAGACGCCCGCCGGGGTGGTGGTGTCCAGGTCCTCGTGGAGCGAGGTGCAGCCGCAGTCAGCCCCGTTCGAAGCAGTGAGAGCCGACCGGGCGAAGGCTTCGCGGAGACCTTCAGGCGGTCACTCCCAGCGTCGGGGCCCGGACCCGAACCGGCCTTGCGCGGCGCCACACCTTCCCGAAGGTAAAATCCAGGCAATGTCGCGGGACGGGGAGTGGTCGGCGTTCTCCTGAAGGGAGTACGAGGCACTCGACTCCCCATGCGGGGGCAGGGCCTGCGCCTTGGGAACGAGGTAACAATGTGTGAACTTCTGAACCGCATCTGGTCCCGACCGCGCCGGGAATGGACCCGGGTCCTGCGAAAGGAGCTGCCCGCGCTGGCCGCGGGGATCGTGGAAGAGTTGCGGGACGGCGTCCCCGGTCTGTCCTCTCGCATCGAGGGCATCGGCGACGAAGTCGTCAGGCAGCGGGTGGAGTCCGCGCTTCTCGCCGCCCTCGGCTACCGCGAGCCCATGGCCGCGCGACAGGACGAGGAAGTGGCTCGGCGACAGGACGCGCATGCCGGCGGCTCGTTGCCCACCCTCAAGGCCGTTCCTTCGCAAGGATCCGGCACAGGGGCCGAACGTACGGGGCCCGAACGTGCTCGGCGAGAGCTCTTCGCCGTTCTCACATCTGACATGCCCATGTCCGAAATAGCCCTGGCCGAACTGGCCGGCGCGGCCCGCTGG
>NZ_LGDE01000034.1 GCF_001279725.1 Streptomyces sp. WM4235
TACTCGCCGGCTGCACGACGGAGAACGGCACCGACGCCGGCGCCGGTTGGGATGGCAAGGGGTGGGACCCCGGACCGCCGGCAGCGACGCAGCCGGCCAAACCGGCAAAGTCGGTCTTGTACTTGGATCGAATGAGCGCGGCACTCCCCCAGGGCATCCACTTCCCGCAGGGGATGGAGCACAGGGGCGGACAGGCCTGGGACCTTTCCAACCCGGCGATCTGCCAGTCCGAAGGATGGGGCGACGAGGCTTGTGCCGACGCGGTCGCGCTGGGAGCCAGCGCCGCCGAAGACAAGTCACAGAAACTGGTGGTCCGCCTGATCTCGTTCCCGAACAGTTCCACCGCGACAGGACACTTCCGGACGTGGAGCTCAGAAGGCGACCAGCCCGTCGGCCCGATGGACGGCTACGTCTTCTACCCGTTGTCACCCGTCGGTGACTGGGAAAGGGCGGGACTCGCCATCCGCCTGGGAGCCGTGATCGCGAACGTCGAGTACTCTTGGCGCCCCGGCGAGAAAGTCGTCAACCGCCTCTTAGAGGCCGGGAACATGGTGGCCAACCGAATCTTGCAAGCGCAGAGCGGCAAGAACCCGACCGCCTCCATGCGATAGCGCACAAGTCCCTTGGCACAGAAGCGGGGCCTGCCAACGGCAGGCCCCGCACGCGTATCCAGGCAATCCGGATATCAGGCTGGTGTGCCGATACCCGGCGACCGACCGGTCACGCCAACGCCGTGACCGCGTGCCGCACGGCGGCCAGCAACTCGGCGCGAGCCTGCGACTCCCCCACCGGCAACCGCGTCACCCACTCCGCCCGCACATCCGCGACCGCGGCGCACATCGCCAGCACCTGACGCGCCACGGACTCATCCAGCCCGTCCAACTGCGGACCGGTCACCACGACAGGCCCGTGGAAGGCGTACGGGATCTCCACTCCTCGCCAGTGGGAGGCGAGGACCCACGCGGACAGGTTCATGGGCAGGTCTTCCGCCTGCCCGTTCCCGTGGACATGCAGGTGCGCCCGGCGGTGATAGATGGCGGCGTCCGCTGATCCGCCCACGGCCGTACGCACCACCCCCCGACGCTCCGTGTACTCCTCCGGCCACGGGAGCGCGACCACCGAGCCGTCCGTATCGATCCGCAGCGCATCCACGTGTACTCTCCCGCCTCTTCAACCTGAGACCCAGGCTATGGCTCATGAAACCCCCTCCGGCCACGGTCGCGAAACCGGTCCCGCACCCTTCCAGACAGGCAACGGGCAACTCCTACCGCAGCGCCGGCGGGACCGGAATCGTGGTGAGCATGCAGATCACACACCTTGACGGGCCGGCCCCGTCACCACCGTCATCCGCTCGATCGGTGTCCGCCACGACGGTGCCCACCGGCTCGTCACCGACGGCCTGTAGCTCGACCTGTCGAAGGCTCTGCGCAACCGCCCGCGATAGGCCTGGTGTACGCAAGTACTGATCGGTGTGATGGCCGCCAGACTCAATCGAGTGGGAAGCGTTCTGAGGCGGGCCGTACCGCGGGTACGGCGGCCCTGCCGCGCGGGGCGGACTCGTCGGAGTCGCTGCCGGTGTTGGATGGGTGGTCGGCCCGCTGCTGAAGGCGTTCCGCCCTGGTGGGGCTGGCGTCACCCGCGTACGCGTCCGTGATCGGCTCGCCCGCCCGCGGCTTGCCCTGCTTCTCGTTGGACCGCTTGATGGCGTCCTGGAGGAGATTGGGGTTCTCCAGGAGCGGGAGGCCGAGGCCTGGGGCGCTCTTGCCGGTGGCGGCTTTGAACGCGCCGCGGGCGAAGGAGACACAGTTGTAGCGGGCGAGGTTGTAGTCGTCGGCGTCGTGTTGGTCGACGTACTCCTTGAACTTGAGAACCTGTTCCTGCGTCAGAGCCGTTTCGAGCAGGGAGGAGGCCCCTTCGGGCAGGTCCCAGTTCCTCTTCACGACGCCGGGCACCGTCGCCATGACCTCGCGGCGCCCGTTGAGAGGCGCGACCGGGAAGAAGCCGTAGGACTTGTACGAGGTGGAGCCGCCGGACTCGGTGTAGAGGACAACCCAGGCGTGGCCGATGCTGTCACCGTCCCAGAACTCGGGTTCGCGCATCCGGCGCTCCTTCTTGACCTGGAGCTGGAGCCGGTAGGTGATGTCGTCGGACGGACCCGCGTCCGTGGTGCCGGTGTCGGCCCGCTGGACGGGCCCACCAGTGCGCGCGCCGCGTGCCGCGGAGGTACGTACGGAGGCGTCGCGGCGGCCAGCGAGGGCCTTGGCCAAGGCGCCGTTTCCCGCGGCACGCTGGAGGGCGTGCATGTGGGGCCGAAGCGAATCGGTGCCGGCGTCGGGCGAGTTGAGCATGGCGACGGCGGAGACGGCGTCGGGCATACGCAGGGGAGAGCCATCCCGCAGCGTGGAGCGATGTGTGGGGGGCGTGGTTTCGGAATCACGTTCGTGTCTGGGCACGCCTGCTCCTGCTCCCTCGGCCGCTCGTGTGTCACTGCCACCATCCCATCCGGTGAACCGCGCGCACGCGAGGCCCTTGGGGGCAGGACGGAGGGCAGGCATACGCGGGGCGGGCGGACGGCAGGACCCGGCAAACGCTCCGTGGCAGTCGCGGAGGCGGTCGCCCCGCGAGTCTGGACAGCTTGGGGCGGTGAGCGCGGTGTCGACATCGAGCACCATCACGTCGACCATCCGGTCCTGCCCGCTCCCAGGTGACTCACTGAACCGGCGCTCTCGGTCTGATCACCAGGTCGGCCTTCGGTCACCGGTCACCGGCACCGGTCACCGGCTCCACGAAGACGGAGGCGGTGACCGGTCAGCCATCGGTCACCAGTCACCGGTCAATCGGTCAGGTCTGGGACGCCGGTGACCGACCGGTCACCGGCGTCCCAGACCACCGTGCACGCGGTCAGTCACCGGCCACCCGCTCCGGTAGCAGCTCTGTCAGAACGCCGGCTGACGCGAATAGCCGGTGAGTCACCGGTCGGATGGAGCGGGTCGAGGCCAGTCACCGGAGACACGCCAGCGGTCACCGGTACCTCAGATAGCTGGGTCAGGCGCGGTTGGTGACCGACCGCAGGTGTCCGCGCCCCGACTGACGACGGTGTTCCTCTCGGTACTGGACGGCGCCGCCCAGGAGACGTTGACGGGTGCTGGGAGAGACCCCGAGCCGGCGGGCGACTTCCGCGCCCGCGAGCTTCTCTCCCTCCGCGTCGGCTCGTCCAGCCACAGAGCCACCTGGCGGACCCGACGCTCAGTCTCCGTCAGGCCGTCGTCAACATCGGAGTCCTGCTCCGGCAGCCGCGCCGTGACGGCACCGCCAGCAGCGGTCGACGTCTCCGCGAGAGCCTCGCTCCCGGGGGACGGCACGTCTCGGCGGTGCTGACGAGGGACCGACCGGGCGTCGACCGTCGAGGCCTCCGGCGCGGTCGGCGAGGTTACCGCGCCGGCCGGAACCGGGTCGGGATGTGCTCTGCCCGAGGAGCGAAGAACGGATGAGGCTCCACCAGCACCTCAGCTGCCGGTGACACCGGTCCGTCGTCGGGATCCACAAGATCATCGACCACCAGGCCGGCGACTGCCGCGGCGGGCAGTTCCGTGAACGGGGCCAGCAGGAGCGTGATCTCACCGGCCGCCACCGGGACGCCCGTCGTGACGCCTCGGATACCGTGGGCGTCGGCCAGGTGCGCCGCGAAAGTCTCCGCGTCGGACACCGGTTCCGGTGGCCGTGCCGAAGGACCGGACGCCGAACAGCGCTCTCCCGTCCAACGCGGGTTCCCGCACCGCGGTCGGGAGACCGGCGCTTGGTGGCGGACGTCGGCGTAGTCGTGCTCCCGCTCCAACGGTGGTCCAGACGCCGACGCCGGAGCGGACGCCGGCCGCGACCCCGGCCGAACTCTGACGCGGCCCGCCGCGCGTGGTCGAGGCCCCGGTCCCGGCCCAGGTGCCGGCGGCCCAGCCCGCCGTTCGGCGTACTCCTCGACCGAGACTCTCCCACTGTGCTCCGGCGGCCGTGCGAGAGCGGCCGGCTCGGACGGCGCGGCCGATGCCGACGGGAGGTGTCGTCTCGTCCGACCTCGGCGACACCTTGGCCGATGGAGGGATCGACGTGGCTTGGTTCGGCGTGGCGTCCGAGGTATCGGCTATCACCTTCCTCAGGCGGTCTCCTTGCAGTGGTCGATCAAAACCTACGTCGCAGCGCTGACACTTGAACTGCTGCGGAACGAGTAGCTGGGATGTATCTTTTCCTGTAGTCAAGGTTGGGGGTGCGAAGTGACGACCGCTCATGACCCGCTGAACGTGCTGCTGTCGCAAGCCACTTGGTTGCCTGCGCCGGACATGCGTGGGCATCTACGACGGGCTGCCGGGCTCACGCAGGCGCAAGTGGGAGCCGCGGTGGGTGTCGGCCGCGTACAGGTCGCGCGCTGGGAAGCCGGCTACGCGGAACCCAAGGGCGAACGGCGAAGGGCCTACGGGCGGCTCTTGCGTGCCCTGTCCCAGCAGCACCCCGACGCCATCGCGCCCCCGTCCGGAGAACCTTAGAAACGCGGTGAGGCCGTCCCTGCGCCAACAGGAACGGCCTCGATACAGCAAACGACTCGCCAGCCTGCAAGCAATCCGAGTCGTGTCCGGTGAGGTGACCTCGCCGGGGGTGAAACTCGTGAACCCGAGGGCTCACGAGGTCACCGATGCCCAGGATAGATGCGTCCTCACACGGAGGCCACCATCCTTGGACCCTGTCTGGTCACGTCGTCGTCCACGGCTCCCCGTCCCAGGGGAGATCTTTTCCATGCTTGACCTGCACACCCGCCCGGCACCAACCGTGTCCGACGCCCAGACGACGCCGATCACCGACCCCACGGCCCCCGCCGGGGGGTGCGCGATGAGCAACGCATTCGGCGTCGGTCGTACGGCCGAGTTGCAGGGGCCGGACGTCGATCCCTTCTTCGGCGCGTACGTCCTGGACTGGATCGGTCTCTGTGACGACCTGCGGGACTCCGACGTTCGCGGCTATGTGGTTCTTCGCTCGCTGGTGTACCAGACCAGGGCCGTCACGAACCGGGTCCGTGCCCTGACCCTTGCCCAGATGGGCAGGCTCATCCCGGGCCCGAACGGGAAGCCGTCCAGCGAGGGCAAGATCCGCGAGATGCTCCGCCGACTGTCGTTCGTCGGCCTGGTCAGCACGCCGGAAGGCGAACCGATCACCACGTCGTCCTCCGGCAAGGCGCAGGGCCGCAAGTTACGGATCAAGATCCACGACAAGCCGGTGAACGGGTACGTGCCGCGCTGGCGGAACACCGACGAGAAGTTCGAGGCGATCCGGCCTGAAGCCGAGCGCGCGGCGCTCGCCGCCGCCGCCCGGGAGACCGCCCGCACCGCGGCCAAGGCCGCCGAGCGTGGCTCTGGTCAAGATTCTGACCAGCGTCCTGCTGGTCAGAATCTTGACCAGTCGGGTTGGAATTGCGACCAGACTGGTCAGAGTCTCGACCAGGATCCCGGGGCTGACCTGGGGGAAGCCGCAGCGGACTCCTGTCCCTTTACTTCTACTGTCTTGGCTTCCTCTCCATCGGGGGTGACGGCCGTAGGCCAAGGTGCGGCTGGTTTGACCCGTGTAGGTGTCTGCGAGGGCGCGGGCGTTGAAAGGCCGACCGCCCTGGGCGGCTCCGCCGCCGAGCGCAAGAGAGGGCCATCGGCGGGAAAAGGCCGTGGGCGCAAGTGGGTCGTCCTCGCCGAGCTGACGCCAGTGGCCGGTGAGGCCGACGTGTACGCGGCCTTGGACGCCTTGGCGTTCTCTACGTCCAGGGCCGAGAGGATCCCGACGCTGCGCCGCGCGGTCCGAGAACTCCTGGGCCACTACTCGGACGCCAGGAGCGGGCCCTATGCCCTGTACCCGCGGACCGTGTCGCACGCCGTGGCCCGAATCAACGCCGGCTGGCACCGCGCCGGCGGCCCCGTCCGATCGAGCGCCGGCTATACGGGAGCGGACCGCATCGCGCGACCAGTCGGCTACCTCGCCGAGCTGCTCACAGCCCAGGCGTGCGAACTCCCCAACTGCGAACTCGGCGTGTTGATCGATACCCGCGAGGAGTGCACCACCTGCCACTATCGGCGCAACGAACGCATCATCAACGCGCAAGCCAACAAAATGCTGGCGAAGGCCCAGCAACGCAACAAAGAAGCCCACGGGGTCGAGATCGAGCGACACCACGGCAATGCCCTCGCCGGGGCCAGCGGCATGGAGAGCGCTGCCACCTACGCGACCACGACAGCCTGCGCGCGTGAAGCAGGTTCCGTGGCCGCTGAGTTCACCGCACAGGACGCCGCCCCGATGGATCGTGCCGCCGTGTCGGCCCAGCTCCACGACCACGTGCCCGACGGCAAGGAGGAACACCGCGACGACGCCACAGAGGAGATCCATGCACCGGAGGAAGGCGCATCCTGGAAGGCCGCCACCTCCCCCAGCAGGGAGTACCTGGAGTGGAAGCGGCAGGCCACGGCAGAGCGAGAACGAAAGTCAACGGGAACACTCGCTGAGCCCACCAGCCGGTAGGCCCAGGCCGCCTCGCGCACCCCTGCGCCGGACGGCGGCGCTGCTTCACTGCACCCGTGGACTGGTGCCTGTCCGTCGCCTGAGTCTCCCCCGACCACGTCAGCGCGCGCCTGCCGCCGGTGGACCGGCAGCAGCTCGCTCGTGTGATTCCGATCTCGACCCCCCAGAGCCTCGCCAGCTGTGAGAGCGGCCTGATCGGAATCGCCCACGACCAGGACCTGAGTCTGCTCCGCTGCTTGAGGCGGCTGATGCAGCGTTCGACGGTGCTTCGCTGCATGGACGGCACCGAAGGCCATTCGGCCGCTTCGGCGACCTCGTCGAGGGTGATGGCCGATCTGGTCGGATGCTGCGGGCTGACCGTTCACACAACTCGGAAGTAGTTGGCGGACGCTATCGGGCGAGGAGCGCACTGACAGTCTTTAGGGGGAGTTCCCCCGTACTGCTCGCGGAACGCCGCGCCGTCGGCGAACCCCTCCCCCGCGGCCGCGGCCGCGATGAAGTTGCGGGTGTGGGGCTGGATCTGGATCTGGCGGAGCAGTCTCTCGGCTCGGCTGGCGGTCCACCCGGAGTCCGCAGGTGCCCGATGAACTTCGCGGGCCCGGCCGAGACCGCGGGCCGCCGCCCGGCCAGGCCGCAGGGGCTAACGGGGGCGAGTGGCCGGGTCGGTGACGGTGACGTGGAGGTGGGCGAGCACCTCGCTCGGCGTGAGGTCGCCGCAGTCCTTGTCCGCGTCCCACAGGCGCATGGTCTCGGCTGCGGCATGGGCAAGGTGCGCCGGCAGGTCGGCCGCTTGTAGGGTTTCGGCGACTTCACGCATTTCCGGGGCCCCGCGTCGCGGACCTTCACCGCGGTGCCCTCGAAGATGTCGCGCGCGAGCTGCTGATGTTCTTCGGCGCCGGCCAGGTAGAGGCGGGCCTCTTTGCCGTCGGCAGGGGGCGGGCCGATGATCGCGCCGTCCAAGACGGCGCTGGGGCCGAGGAGCGAGCTGAGGGCGTCAAGGCGTGTGGGGCTGATGGCGTTGGCATCGATGTAGAGGCCGGTGTGTCCGTGCTCGGCGACGGATCGAGCCACGTCCTCGGCTGCGTGCGGCGGGCAGACCGACAGGATGATATCGCTCTCACCCAGCGCCCCGGCGAGGTCGGGGCGTTAGGTCAGGCCGGCCTTGTCGGCGCGGGCGCGGGTCGCGGGGCTGCGGCCTTCGGACACCCACAGGACCATGTGGCCGTTGGCGACGGCCCAGGATGCGAGCGGTGCCCATCGCTCCCGGGTGCAGCAGCGTGATGGTCGTCAACGGGTTTCTCCGGACGGTAGGGACAGGGGGTCGTGCTGATGGTGGTCGGCGAGGGCTTCGCGCAGGCCGATGGCGCAGCGGATGGTGACGACCGGGTCCGCCGCCGGCCGCAGGCACGCTGGTGATCTGATCCCCGGGTCGACTCCGCCCGGGCGGGTGCGGGGGAAAACCGGGTGCGGCTGTTCGCATCGGCCTGGGATCATCCCGGGATGGTCCACCGACTCGAACCCCTGGTCATCCGGCACACCCACCGCATCCCCTGCCCCACAGGACCCGTCGGGGACGGCGCCGTCGCGGCGCAGCAGTTCGACGCCGCGTTGATGTCCGTGGGCTTCAAACTCTCGGCCGAGCTGCTCGCCCACTTGTCGGGGCTCTCCGAGGGCGCCGTCGTGGAGACCGCCGTACGGACGTTGGGCATCGTCCGGGAGATGGTCGGCGACCACGTCCGGCACAACGCGTACTTCATCGACTTCCCCGCCAACGTCCCGAACACCCTCGACTTCTGGATGCGGTGCATCCGGGACGCGCTCGCCGACGACACCACGCGCGCGAGCACGCTGGAGCAGCTGAGCGCCGGTGTGGTGAACCTGCTCACCCTCCCGTCGTACGGAAACGTCCGGCACACCTACGCCGAGATGCTCGCCCACCACGACGAGCTGATCGCCGCCGCGGGGGATCGTGTGACGGTCCTGCACCCGGGCGGCGCCCTCGACGCCGAAATCACCTTCCTCTACCTGGCGTTGGCCGGCAGCACCACCCCGCTCGGCGAGGACGGCCTGCACGACCTGGGGGTCCTCGCCGGCCACTGCGCCCACGGGCCGCAGCCCGAGGAGATCCCCGTACGGGAGAACCGCGCCGTGGTCAACCACGCCCGGCTGATGGCCGGTGCGGGCCTGCTGCTGGACACGGTCACCGATGTGCTCCGTCTGGCGTGCGCGCTTGTGGGGGGGCGACGTCACGCTGCGGGAGCCGACGCGGCTGCGCACCGTGCCCCGATCGGTGCGCCGGGCGCTGCTCGCGGGCCTGGACGCGGTCGTCGCCGCGTCGCCGACCAAGCTCGCCGACGTACACGCCCACCGCGAGCGGTGGAAGCGGCTCGGCGAGCGGCTCCACCCGCACGAGTACCCGCAATGGCCGCACGCGGCCGACGTGTTCGCCGTCGCCCGCGGCGAGAAGACGGCGCGGTCCCTGGACAGCCGGGTCGAGAACCTGCTCGCCCGGGGCGACACCACCGCCGCGGTCGAGGTGTTGAAAGCCGCACCGGGCAAGCTCTTCCGATCCCTGGACCATTTGCTGCGCGATTCCTTCACCCAGGACGAGCGCGACGTCGTCGTGGCCGCCGCCGAGCAGGTCGTCCCCGAGGTCTCCGGCCGGGTCGTGCTGTCCGTGCGCGAGCACCTGCACAACCGTGAGCGGGAGACCGGCGAGCAGCGCGTGTTCGTCAACCGCCTCGGCCGTGCCTGGGTCGCCGAAGACGACCGGCGACCGGTGTACGCGCCCGAGCGCAAGCGGCTGATCGCCGCGCTCGACGCCGAGCTGCGCCGCCGGCTGCCCGCCACGGCCCATCTGTTGATCGACCCGGACGTCCTGGACGTGGCGTTGCCACTGAGCGGCAACGCCACCGCGTCCGGGCTCGGCGTGCTGCCGCGCGGCTCGGTGTCCCGCGTCGACGGAGAACTGCTGCGCTTCTTCGTGTACTGGAAGCAGAGCGAGCACTCCACCGACTACGACCTGTCGGCAGCGCTCCTGGACGCCGACTACTCGACCGCCTCCTGGCTGTCGTACACCCATCTGCGCGGGGTCGAGGGCGAGCACTCCGGCGACATCACGAACGCGCCGGACGGAGCCTCGGAGTTCATCAACCTGCGTCTGGGCGCTGTGCGCGCCACCTACATCGTTCCGCAGATCAACATCTTCTCCGGAGAGGGCTTCGAGGAGGTCGAGGAGTCGTTCTTCGGGTTCATGCTGCGCGAAGGCGCGCAGAGGGGACGCCCGTTCGAGCCGCGCACGGTACGCATGAAGTCGGAACTGCGCGGTCCGGGCCGGGTCGCCCTGCCGCTGGTCTTCCTGCGCGGTTCCGACGGCCGGTGGCGTGCCAAGTGGCTGAACCTCTACCTGAAGGGGACTCCGTCGTCGAACAGGGTCGAGGGCAACCGGGTGACGGTCGCGACGCTGCTGCGCGCCATCGTCGAGCGCGAGCAGCTCACCGTGCGCCACCTCACGGAGCTGATGACCAGCAGCGCGACGACCGTCACCCTGTGGGACGGCGAGACCGTTCCGGCGGGACCCGTCACCTACATCGGCCTGGAGCGCCCCGCCGGGCTTCACCCGGGGTCGCGGATCGTCACTCCCGAAAACCTGCGTGACCTGATCCCCGCCTGACTGTTAGCGTGTCCGTGGCGAGGCCATGAAGGGGCTTCCTTCTCCACACTCCTTGAAATTAGTTCCTTCGCTTTCCTCGCCACCGACTTGAGGCCTCCGGCCGCCCCGCCTGTACGCGGGACGGCGGGAGGCCTTTCGCGTGGCCGGCGCCTCCGCTCCGGCTCGGGTCGGCAACTCGGCGGTCAGCTCGGCCCGCTCGGCGAAGGCGCAGACCAAGGCTGTCGAACGGGCCGGGCTTCGCACGGGTCCTCGTAAGGAGGGCTGGTCGGGTGTGTCCCAGCTCCGGTGATACTCGGCCCAGTCCGACTGTGGTCCCGGCAGGCGTCGCTGGACCGCAGCCGGGGAACCCACCGGCCGAGCGTCTCACCGGTGGCCGGGTCGGCAATCCGGGGCTGAACGTAGGCGGCCTGCGGGTGCCGGTTGAACTCGGCGATCAGCCGAGTAAGGGTGTGCGGGTCCGGCAGGACCGCGTCGTTGTCGAAGAACAGCACAAATTCGGCACCGTGGGCTGCCAGGGCATCTGCTCCGACGTTGCGACCTTCTGGAATGCCGGCGTTTGCGACAGAGAGACACTTTGCACGCCTTCGGGAACATGGTCGGGCTCCACACCGTTCCCGACGACCACGATGCGCAGATCCACGTCCCGCTGGGCGAGAACCGAAGCCATCGCAGTACGAAACTCTGAGCTTCCCCCTGTCGGCTGGACAGCTTGATACTGGGACGGATGGTCCCGGAGGAAGCAGTCACAGGTAGTGAGCATGAAGAGCAACATGAGTAAGCG
>NZ_LGDE01000035.1 GCF_001279725.1 Streptomyces sp. WM4235
GGCGGGTGGGCCCGGCACCGCCGGCCGCCCCCGGATCCCGCTGGACCTGCACACGGGGGCCGTGGGCGGTCCGCTCGCCGCCGGACTGCACATCGGCGTGCCCGCCTCGAACTTCAGCCTGGTCGACCTCCGCGGCCAGGTGGTGGCCCGACGCACCCTCCCGCACACGGACGGACCGCCGACATCCGCCCGCCTCGCGACGGAACTGGGCCGCTTCCTCCGCGAGCACGGCCACGCCACGCACGGCCACACCGGAACCGCCACCGGGCCGGCGGCGAAGACCGCCCACCGCCCCCTCCTGGGCATCGGCGCCGCGCTCGGCGGCTGGATCCGCCCCGCCGAGGGGACCGTCGTACGGCACGAGGCGCTCGGCTGGTACGACAAGCCGCTCGCGGCCGAGCTCTCGGCCGCCCTGGGGTTGCCGGTGCACCTGGACAACCACGCCCGGGCCGTGGCCCGCGCCGAGATGCTGTTCGGGCACCCGTCGGCCCGCCGCAGCCTCGTGCACCTGTTCATCGGCAACGTGGTGGACGCCGCGTTCGGCATCGAGGGCACCGTCCACCAGGGCCCGGGTGCGGCCGCGGGCGACGTCGCCCACCTTCCCGTCCCCGGATCGGCGGTCCGGTGCGCGTGCGGCCGTACGGGGTGCCTCCAGGCCACCGCCTCCGACACGGCCCTGGGCGCCGAGGCCGTGCGCCTCGGGATCGTTCCGGAGCCGGCCATCGGGCTGATCGTGGACGCGGCCGCCACCGGCGATCCCCGCGCCGACCGGCTGCTGCGCGGGCGGGCCCGTGCGGTGGGGCGGGCCGCGGCCCTGTTGCTGGACGTGTTCAACCCGGCGGTGCTGCTGGTCTCGGAGCTGTCGAGCATCCTGCACGAGGGCTATCTCGACGAGATCCGCGAGGCGGCGACGGCCCAGTCGCACGTCTGCGACGACCCGGCCCGGATCATCGGCCCGTACGCGGGTCCGGCGGTCCTCACCCAGGCGTCGGCGACGGTCCTGCTCGGCCCGCTGTTCCAGGACCCCGCCGCCGCGCCCGCCCTCGCCGCCGCCACCGCGCCCACCGGCCTGCCCGACATCGCCCCCCATACCCCTACTCGCGGGTAACTCACCCGCTGACCTGCGAGTGCGAGATCACATCCGGCGGTCCTGGTCTCGATTGAGCGACCCCCCTAGCATTCGAGCCATGACGGTCCTGCCTGACGACGGGCTCTCCCTGGCCGCCGAGTTTCCTGACGCGACACATGAGCAGTGGCAGCGCCTGGTTGAAGGCGTACTGCGCAAGTCGGGCAAGGAAGCCTCCGGCGAGGCAGCTGAAGACGCGTTGTCCACCACGCTTGAGGACGGGCTCCGCACCCGCCCCCTGTACACCGCACGCCCCGACGCGGAGGACACCGGCTTCCCCGGGTTCGCCCCCTTCGTCCGCGGCGGCACGCCCGAGGGCACCAGCGCGTCGGGCTGGGACGTACGCCAGCGGCTCGCCGGCAGCGACCCCGTTCGGGTGAACGAGGCGGCCCTGGCGGACCTGGAGAACGGCACCACCTCCCTCTGGCTCACCCTGGGCCCCACCGGGCTCCCGGTGGACGGTCTCGCCCGTGCCCTGGAGGGCGTCTACCTCGACCTCGCCCCGATCACGCTCGACGCGGGCGCCGCGTACGCCGACGCCGCCCGCGCGCTGCTGGACCTGTACGCCGACCGCGGGGTGGCCCCCGAGGCCGCCCGTGCCTCGCTCGGTGTCGACCCGCTGGGACACGAGGCCCGTACGGGTGAGCCGCTCGACCTCGCCGAGGCCGCCGCGCTCGCCCGGGAGACGGCCGCCGACTGGCCCCACGTACGCACCCTGGTCGCGGACGCCCTGCCCTACCACGAGGCGGGCGGCAGCGCGGCCGAGGAGCTGGGGTTGTCCCTGGCCACCGGCGTCGCCTACCTCCGCGCCCTCACGGACGCCGGCGTGAGCACCGAAGAGGCCTTCGGGCAGCTGGAGTTCCGCTACGCGGCCACCGCCGACCAGTTCCTCACCATCGCCAAGCTGCGCGCCGCCCGCCGACTCTGGGCCCGGATCGGCGAGGCCTGCGGGGTCCCGGAGGCCGCCGCGCAGCGTCAACACGCGGTCACCTCACCGGTGATGATGACCCGGCGCGACCCGTGGGTGAACATGCTGCGCACCACCGTCGCCTGCATGGCGGCGGGCGTGGCCGGCGCGGACTCCGTCACCGTGCTCCCCTTCGACCACGACCTGGGCCTGCCCGACGCGTTCGCACGCCGCATCGCCCGCAACACCTCCACGATCCTGTTGGAGGAGTCGCACCTGGCCCGGGTGATCGACCCGGCCGGCGGTTCCTACTACGTCGAGCAGCTCACCACCGAACTCGCCGCTGCCGCCTGGGAGTTCTTCCGCACGGTGGAGAAGGCGGGCGGTCTTCCCGAGGCCCTGCGCTCCGGCCTGGTCGCCGAGCGCCTGGCGGCCACCTGGGCCGAGCGTTCCAAGAAGCTCGCCAAGCGCCGCGAACCGATCACCGGCGTCAGCGAGTTCCCGAACCTGTCGGAGAAGCCCGTCGTACGCGAACCCGCGCCCGAGGGACCGACCGGCGGGCTGCCCCGCGTCCGGCGCGACGAGGCGTACGAGGCCCTGCGCGCCCGCGGTGACGCGCACCTCGCGGCGACCGGGGCCCGGCCGCGGATCTTCCTGGCGGCCCTGGGGCCGGCGGCCGCGCACACCGGCCGCGCCACCTTCGCCTCGAACCTCTTCCAGGCGGGCGGCGTCGAGCCGGTGCACGACCCGGTGTCGGTGACCCCGGAGACGGCCGCCGCCGCCTACGCCGCGAGCGGCGCGGACGGCATGGCGGTGCTGTGCTCCAGCGACGCGCTGTACGAGGAGCAGGCCGAGGCGGTGGCCGCGGCCCTGCGCTCGGCCGGCGCCACGACCGTGTTCCTCGCCGGCAGGCCCGGTACCGCCGGGCAGGCCGTGGACGAGTACGTCTTCGCCGGCTGCGACGCGGTCGCCGTACTGTCCTCCGTACTCGACCGGATGGGAGTGGCCCCGTGAGCGGCATCCCCGACTTCTCCGAACTCGCGCTGAACGGCGACGCGACGGCCGGTGTCTCCGAGGAGCAGTGGCGCGCCGCCGTCAAGGAGTCCACCGGCAGCGGTGCCTCCGAACTGCTGTGGG
Organism: Streptomyces sp. WM4235; assembly: GCF_001279725.1. Taxonomy (GTDB): domain Bacteria; phylum Actinomycetota; class Actinomycetes; order Streptomycetales; family Streptomycetaceae; genus Streptomyces. Next base: position 3,171 of record NZ_LGDE01000035.1, read on the forward strand.
AGACCCCCGAGGGCATCGGCGTCAAGCCGCTGTACACCGGGCGTGACCTGGAGGGCCTGGACTTCCTGCGGACGTACCCGGGTGTGGCGCCGTACCTGCGCGGCCCCTACCCGACGATGTACGTCAACCAGCCCTGGACGATCCGGCAGTACGCCGGTTTCTCCACGGCCGAGGAGTCCAACGCCTTCTACCGGCGCAACCTCGCGGCCGGCCAGAAGGGTCTGTCGATCGCCTTCGACCTGCCCACGCACCGCGGCTACGACAGCGACCACCCGCGCGTGACGGGCGACGTCGGCATGGCGGGCGTGGCCATCGACTCGATCTACGACATGCGGCAGTTGTTCGACGGGATCCCGTTGGACAAGATGACGGTGTCGATGACGATGAACGGTGCCGTGCTGCCGGTCCTCGCGCTCTACATCGTGGCGGCGGAGGAGCAGGGCGTCTCCCCCGACAAGCTCGCCGGGACCATCCAGAACGACATCCTCAAAGAGTTCATGGTCCGCAACACCTACATCTATCCGCCGAAGCCGTCGATGCGGATCATCTCGGACATCTTCGCCTTCACCTCGCAGAAGATGCCCCGGTACAACTCCATCTCGATCTCCGGCTACCACATCCAGGAAGCGGGGGCGACGGCCGACCTGGAGCTGGCGTACACCCTCGCGGACGGCGTGGAGTACCTGCGGGCCGGGCAGGCCGTGGGGCTGGACGTGGACGCGTTCGCGCCCCGACTGTCCTTCTTCTGGGCCATCGGGATGAACTTCTTCATGGAGGTCGCGAAGCTGCGCGCGGCCCGCCTGCTGTGGGCGCGCCTGGTCAAGCAGTTCGACCCGAAGAACGCCAAGTCGCTTTCGCTGCGCACCCATTCGCAGACCTCTGGTTGGTCGCTGACGGCCCAGGACGTCTTCAACAACGTCACGCGCACCTGCATCGAGGCGATGGCGGCGACCCAGGGGCACACCCAGTCGCTGCACACCAACGCCCTCGACGAGGCCCTCGCCCTGCCGACGGACTTCTCGGCGCGCATCGCCCGCAACACCCAGCTGCTGCTCCAGCAGGAGTCGGGGACCTGCCGGTCGATCGACCCGTGGGGTGGCAGCGCGTACGTCGAGAAGCTGACCTACGACCTCGCTCGGCGGGCCTGGCAGCACATCGAGGAGGTCGAGGCGGCCGGCGGCATGGCCCAGGCCATCGACGCGGGCATCCCGAAGCTGCGCGTGGAGGAGGCCGCGGCCCGTACGCAGGCGCGGATCGACTCCGGCCGGCAGCCGGTGATCGGCGTGAACAAGTACCGCGTGGAGACCGACGAGCAGATCGACGTCCTCAAGGTCGACAACTCGTCCGTGCGCGCGCAGCAGATCGCCAAGCTGCGGCGGCTGCGCGAGGAGCGCGACGAGGCGGTCACCCAGGACACCCTGCGGGCGCTGACGAACGCGGCGGGCAGCGGCGAGGGCAACCTGTTGGCGCTCGCGGTCGACGCGGCCCGCGCCAAGGCGACCGTGGGTGAGATCTCGGACGCCCTGGAGAAGGTCTACGGGCGGCACGCGAGCCAGATCCGTACCATTTCGGGTGTGTACCGCATGGAAGCAGGCGAGTCCCCGTCCGTGGAGCGCACCCGTGCGCTCGTCGACCGGTTCGAGGAGGCGGAAGGCCGTCGTCCGCGCATCCTGGTCGCCAAGATGGGCCAGGACGGGCACGACCGCGGCCAGAAGGTGATCGCCACCGCCTTCGCCGACCTGGGCTTCGACGTGGACGTCGGCCCGCTGTTCCAGACCCCGGCGGAGGTGGCCCGCCAGGCCGTCGAGGCGGACGTCCACGTGGTGGGCGTGTCGTCGCTGGCGGCCGGTCACCTGACCCTCGTGCCGGCGCTGCGCGAGCAGCTGGCGGAGGAGGGGCGCGAGGACATCATGATCGTGGTGGGCGGGGTGATCCCGCCCGCGGACGTGCCGACGCTGCTGGAGATGGGTGCCACGGCGGTCTTCCCGCCGGGCACCGTGATCCCGGACGCGGCCCACGACCTGGTGACGCGGCTGGCCGCGGATCTCGGGCACGAGCTGTAGGCGGGCGTCGATGCCGAAGATCGACATCGAGGCGTACGCGAAGGGGGTCCTCGACGGTAAGCGCGCGTTCGTCGCGCGCGCCATCACGCTCGTCGAGTCCACCCTGCCCGCCCACCGGGCGTTGGCCCAGCAGCTCCTGACGGAGCTGCTCCCGCACTCGGGGCGCGCGCGCCGGATCGGCATCAGCGGCGTCCCGGGGGTGGGCAAGTCCACCTTCATCGACGCCTTCGGCACGATGCTCACGGCGCTGGGCCACCGGGTGGCGGTCCTGGCCGTGGACCCGTCCTCCACCCGCACGGGCGGCTCCATCCTCGGCGACAAGACCCGGATGGAACGCCTCGCGGTGGACCCGGCGGCCTTCGTCCGGCCCTCCCCCTCGGCGGGCACGCTGGGCGGGGTCGCCAAGGCCACCCGTGAGTCGATGATCGTGATGGAGGCGGCGGGCTACGACGTGGTCCTCGTCGAGACGGTCGGGGTCGGCCAGTCGGAGACGACCGTGGCCGGCATGGTCGACTCCTTCCTCCTGCTCTCGCTGGCCCGTACGGGCGATCAGCTCCAGGGCATCAAGAAGGGCGTCCTGGAACTGGCCGACGTGCTGGCCGTGAACAAGGCCGACGGCCCGCACGAACGCGAGGCGAAGGCGGCGGCGCGTGAACTGGCGGGCGCGCTGCGGTTGATGCATCCGGCGGACGCGGCCTGGACCCCGCCGGTCCTGACGTGCAGCGCGCGGGAGTCGGCGGGTCTGGACGAGATCTGGAACCGCCTGGAGCAGCATCGCCGGCTGCTGGAGGCGGGCGGGCGGCTGGCCGCGAAGCGGGCCGCGCAGCAGGTGGAGTGGACCTGGTCGATGGTGCGCGAGGAGCTGTTGGAGCGGCTGCGCGCCGATCCGGCCGTACGCGATCTCGCGCCCGCGCTGGAGGCCTCGGTGCGGGAGGGCACCCTGACTCCGACCCTGGCGGCGGACCGGATCCTGAAGGCCTTCCACGCCTCCTGACGGGCCCGGATCCGGCGGGGCGCGGGGTGCGGGACGAACACGGGGGCGTACGACGAGGGCGGGGCGGGCCGGGGATTCCCGTGCCCGCCCCGCCCTCGCGCGAGGTCGCGGAGGTCAGGCCTCGACCAGCACCGGCCCGCCGGAGGCCAGGGCGTCGCGCAGGACCCGCACCCGTTCGTCGGGCTCGACGTCCGCGAGCAGCGCGGACAGTACGGCGATGCGCACCTGACCCGCGCGCAGCGTCCCGGAGGGGACGGCCCCGGCGGCGACCAGGTCGACCGCCCCGCCGTGCGTGTAGATCTCCGTGACCGGCCCGGCGGCGACCCGCGTGGTCAGGGCGACCAGCACGCCCCGCTCGACGGCGTCCCGTACCGCGTCGACGATCTCGGGGGTGGCGTTGCCGGCCCCGGTGCCGACGAGGACGATGCCGCGCGCGCCCGCCTCGACGGCGGCGTTCAGGAGCACCGGGTCGCCGTCGGCGTGGTGCATCACCATGTCCACGCGGGGCGGCAGTTCCGGCATGGAGGGCAGGGCGAGCGGGGTCGGTCGCTGCGGGGTGCGCAGCATGGTGACCTTGCCGAAGCCGATCTTCCCGAGCAGTTCCTTCGAGGGGTCGGCGAACGCGTCCAGGGCCACGGCCTGGGTCTTCACGGTCCCGCGCGCGGCGTGCACCCGTCCGGCGAAGGTGATCAGGACGCCGAGCCCGCGGGTGGAGGCGGCGGTGAGCAGCGCGTCGTACAGGTTGCCCGGGCCGTCGCCGTCCGCGGAGCCCATGGGCAGTTGCGAGCCGGTGAAGACGACGGTGCGCGGGTCGTGGTGGTGGAGGTCGACGAGGAAGGCCGACTCCTCCAGGGTGTCGGTGCCGTGGGTGACGACGATGCCGTCGACGTCGGGGTCGGCGAGGACCTCGTGGACGGTGCGGAGCAGGGTCAGCTGGTGGGCGGTGGTGAGCCGGGGGCTGTTGACGCTGAACAGGTCCACGACCTCGACGGTGATGCCCTCGGGGAGCGGGGCGGTGGCCATCACCTCGCTGCCGTCGGCGTCGGCCGCGAAGCCGGACCCCTGCCAGCGGCTGGCTATCGTTCCGCCGGTGCTGATGACGACGATGCGTCCCATGCCCGCCCTTCCCTCACGCCTGATCGCACACAATTCCGATAAAGGCAATGATAGTAAGATCTACGCGCAATGAGATTGCCACTTTAGGCCCCGGCGTTACATTGGGTGGCGGATGATTGCGCCATGGATGCCATCGATCGCGAAATCTTGCGCGAGCTTCAGCAGGACGGCCGCCTCAGCAACCAGGAGCTGGCCCAGCGCGTCGGCCTGACCCCCTCCCCCTGCATGCGCCGGGTCCGCCAACTCGAACAGGACGGGGTGATCCAGGGCTACCGCGCGGTGATCGACCCGGAGGCGGTGGGCCGCGGCTTCGAGGTGCTGGTCTCCGTCGAGGTGCGGCGCGACCGCGAGGCGGTCGAGGCCTTCGAGGCGGCCCTCCAGGACATCCCCGACGTCATCGAGGCCTACCGCCTGTTCGGCAGTCCCGGCTGCCTGCTGCGCATCGCCGTCGCCGACCTGCGCGCCTACGAGCGCCTGTGGATCGAACAGCTCACCGCGCTGTCCGGGGTCACCGAGGTCAACTCGCAGATCATCATGAAGCGCATCAAGGACCACACGGGCCTGCCCGTGGACCTGTGACCGCGGACGCCGGGCCGGCCGCCGCGGTCAGCGACGGAAGTCCGACGGGTCGATCGAGGCCAGCCGCTTGACGAGCGCCGGCACCCCGCGCCCCCGGTCCTCGCGGTACTCCACGGCCCGCAGCGCGGGCATCACCACCCGGGCGCCCGGGTAACGCACGGGCTCCGGCGGGATCCAGCCGCCCGGCGGGCGGGTGAAGGCCGACCGCGCCCACTCGTCGTCGGTGCCCAGGACGAGGGAGGCGAGCACCTTCGCCATCAGCCGCGAGGGGCCCACCCCGTCCCCGGAGTAGCCGGTGGCGTAACAGACCCCGGGCACCGTCCGCAGCCACCCGGCGAAGGGCAGCGAGGTGGTGGAGTACTCGACCGGCGCGGTCCAGGCCGCGTCCACGGGCGCGTCGGCGAGTTCCGGGAAGAGCCGGGCGAGTTGGCGCTCCAGTTCACGCCGGCGCAGCGCCCCGCCCCACAGGGTGTCCGGGCCGCTCTTGCCGAAGGCCACCCCGGAGCCGCCCTTGCCGAAGAGCAGTCGGCCGTCCGGCGTCGTGCGGTAGTAGTTGAGGCGCCGGCGGGAGTCGCAGACCGAGGTGGCGTCCTGCCAGCCGATGGCCGCGAGCCGGTCGGCCACCGGCTCGGTGAGCACGGTGTCGCTGGCCACCGTCACCATGCGCCGGCCGAGGTCCTCCAACTGCCCGGCCCAGGCGTTCACGGCCAGCACCACCCGGTCGGCGTGGACCCGGCCGTACGGGGTGTGCGCCACGGTGGTGCGACCGGGCGCGTTGCGCAGCGCGGTCAGCGGGGTGCGCTCGTGCACGCGCACCCCGGCGTCGAGGGCGACCCGGCGCATGCCCCGGGTCAGCTTCGCGGGTTGCAGGGTGGCACAACCCGGGTCGAGAACGGCGCCGAAGTGGTTGCGGGTACCGACGGCCCGGCGGGACTCGGCGGCGGACACCTCGTGCAGCGGCTCCGTGCCGGCGCGGGCGAGGTCCGCCAACGTCTGCCGCCAGGAGCCGTGTTGGGCGGGCGAGGAGGCGGCCCACATCCACGGCCCGCGTCGGTGCTCGATGTCGATGCCGTGGGTGTCGGCGAAGTCCAGGATGTCGTCGACGGCCTCGGCGGAGGCCTCGCCCAGCCGGCGGGCCTCCTCGTACCCGCCGATGGCGACGAGGCTGCTGAACCGGGCCCACATCGGCATCAGGTAACCGGCGTTGGCCCCGCTGGCGCCGCCGCCGCACACATCGGCCTCGATCAGCACGATGTCCGTGCCGGGGGCGCGTCGCAGGATCTCCAGGGCGGTCCACAGACCGGTGAAGCCGCCGCCGACCACCAGGACGTCGCAGCGCACCTCGTCGAGCAGGTGCGGGGAGCGGCCGTCGTCGGGTTCGGCCCGCAGGGCGTCGCGCAGCCAGGGGGTGCGGCGGGTCGGGGCGGGGGTGTCGGTCGCGGGCCAGGTGCGGGAGAGGACGAGATCGCTCACGGGTACGGGTCTCCACGGTCGGTGTGGTGCGGTGGGGGTGGCGGCCGTCCGGTACGGGCGGGCGGCCCGGTGGACGGGCGGCCGGTACGGGTCCGGGCGCCGGGGCGGGTCAGTTCCGGTGGGCGTGGGCGCCGCGGCCCGGAGCGGCGCCGGGCTGCTCGACCGCCGACAGCAGGTCGATCCGGGAGCTCACGCCGAAGGCCTTGTACAGCTTGCGCAGGTGGTAGTTGACGGTGTGCGGGGACAGGGCCAGGCGCCGGGCGATCTGCTGGTTGGTCAGCCCCTCCCCCACCAGCCCGACGAGGATCCGCTGCTGCTCGTTCAGCCCGGAGCCGGCGGCGGCCGGGGCCTCGCGCGGCCCCTCCGCCGCCGTGGGCACGACCGGCGGCGCCGGCCAGATGCCGAGGTGCGGCTCGCGCCGTTCGCGGTACGCGGTCCGCAGCGCGACCGCCTCCCGCTGGAGGGACAGTCTCAGCGAGTCGGGCATCGAGTCGGTGATGACCCGGCGCAGCAGCGGGTTGGCGAAGGCGGCGCGGACGCCGTCGTTGCGCACGACGCCGGTCGCCTCGACCTCCTCCAGCGCGGGCAGCAGGGCCGCGACCGAGGTCCGCAGCATCAACGCGACGTCCTCGTACACCACCTCGTCACCCAACACCGCCGCCACGTGCAGCAGTTGGCGGCAGGCCGGCGAGAAGCGCCCCAGGGTGGCGCGTACCCGGGTGACCAGGCGGGCCGGGAGCCGCTGGGTCCGCAGTCGGACCTCGTCGTCGACGAACTCCAGGCCGCCCTCCTCCCCGAGCCCGGTCAGCAGTTCGATCAGCAGCCGGGGGTGGCCGCCCACCCGGTCGACGAGCTGGACCAGGGAGGGTGAGGGCGTCGCGCCCAGCAGGTCCCTTGCGAGCGCCAGCGTCGACGAGGGCCCGAGCGGGCCGAGCGGCAACCGCTCGCTGCGCCCGGCGAGAGCGCCCGGCAGCAGCGGTCCCTCGCCCGGCCGGTGGGTCACCAGCCACACCACGGGGTCGCCGCCGGGTCGTTCGCGGGTGGGTCCGGCCGGAAGCGGTTCGGGAAGGACGCCCGGCGCGTGTGCCCCGTGCGGGGTCCGGCGCGGATCGTCGAGGAGGACGAGGGTGGGGCCGGCGGGCGCGTGGCACTTCCCGGCCCGGCCGCGGACACGGCGCGCCGGCGCGGGCGGTGTGTGGGGTGCGGCGCGCCGGCCGGCGTCGGGGCGGTTCCCGCCGATGTAGCCGAGGCGGGCGGCGAGGGCGGCGGCTTCCTGGAGCAGCCGGGTCTTGCCGATGCCCGGCATGCCCTCGACGGCCACGACGGCGGAGCCGCCGCGCAGGCCGCGCTCCAGGACCTCGCGGATCAGCCGCATCTCGCGCTCGCGGCCGCGCAGGGGCGTGCCGGTGAGGGTGGAGTTCACGACGAACCGCCGTAGCGCCGGACCCCGACCGTGCGGAAACGTTCCGTCACGAAGGTGGTGTCGCAGTACACCGTGTTCCCCGACGGGTTCATGCCCGTCCCGTGCAGGTCTGAGTAGACGGCCGACTGGGAGATGTACCAGTCGCCCATCAGGTTCGCCGACAGCATCACCCCGACCTCGGCGCAGGCCCCGGCCATCGCGGTCTCGACCTCGGGCGAGGTCGAGTACAGCCCGACGGACAGCGCGCCGCACTCGCGGGTGGTCCGGGCGACCAGCTCGACGCCGTCGGCGACGGAGTCCACCGCGACGACCAGCACGACCGGGCCGAACCACTCGGTGAGCAGCGTCGACAGGTCGGCGGCTCGGGCGGCGTCGAGGGTCACCACGGCCGGGGTGCGCACGACCGCTTCGGGGTGGTCAGGGTCGCGCACCGGGCGGGAGGGGACCGCGACCGGGCCGGCCTCCCCGGCCATCACGCGCTCCAGGCGGCCCCGCACGGCGGGCGAGAGGAGCGCGCCCAGGACGGCGCAGGCCTCGGCGTCGTCGGCGAGCAGCGTGTCGAGCGCGCCCCCCAGGTCACGGACGACCTCCTCGAAGGTCTTGTGGCCCTCGTCGGTGGTGATGCCGGCGCGCGGGACGAGCAGGTTCTGCGGGCTGGTGCACAGTTGACCGCTGTACAGGGAGACCGAGAAGGCCAGGTTCGCCAGCATGTCCCGGTAGTCGGCGGTCGACTCCACGAGCAGGCTGTTGACCGCGGAGCCGGCGGTGAGGACACGGGCCTGGCGGGCGTGCGTCTCCAGCCAGGCCCCGAAGCCGGTGCCGCCCGCGTAGTCGACGAGGCGGACCTCCGGACGCAGGGCCAGGTGTCGCGCCGAGCCCTCGCCGGGATGCTCGGGCGCCAGGCACACCAGGTCCGGGGGGAAGCCGGCCTCGGCGAGCACCTCGCGGGCCGTGCGCACGGTGAGGGCGAGCGGGAGCACGGCCGCCGGGTGCGGTTTGACCAGGACGGGGTTCCCGGTGGCCAAGGAGGCGAAGAGGGCCGGATAGCTGTTCCAGGTGGGGAAGACGCTGTTGGCGATCACCAGGGAGACGCCCCTGGGCACCACGGTGAAGGTCTTGTCCAAGGTGATGGTGCGCCCGTCGCCGAGGGGTTTGCGCCAGGTCGCGCGGGCGGGCAGCCGCGTCTGCTCCTCCAGGGCGCGGGCCACCGCCTCCAGGCCGCGGTCCTGCGCGTGCACGGCGCCCGCGTGGAAGGCCATGAGGAAGTTGTGGCCGCTGGTGTGGACGGCGGCGTACGCGAAGGCGGAGCTCTGCGCGTTGATCCGGTGGAGGATCTCCGCGCAGACGGCCGCGCGCGTCTCGGGGCCGGCGTCGCGCCAGGCCGGGAGGGCGGCGGTCATGGCGGGCAGCAGGACGTCGGGGTCGCAGTGCGCGTAGGAGATCCCCAACAGGCCGCCGAAGGGAGAGCGTTCACCGCCGCTCTCCGGGTCCGGGCCCACCGTGCCGTCCCGGCCGGGTTGGCCGAGTTCCAGCGGTCGGCCGAGCAGCGCGCGGTGGGCCGCCGCCCCGGCGGCGACCGCCCCCGGTCCGTAGGCCGCCGGGTCCTGCGGGTCCTCGGAGTAGGGCGACCAGTGTTCACGGGTGCGGACGGCCTCGCGGGCACGGTCGAGGGTGGCGCCGTGCCGGGCGAGGAACTGGTTCACCGCGCTCGGTCCAGCCGGTTGGGCTGTCGCGTCGCGGAGGTCGGGGACGGGCCGCACGATGGGCGCCATGATCCTCATCCTTGTCTCACGGGTCGGTGTCCGGTCCGGACCGCCGATTCGGAAGGCCTCGGCGATCACACTAAATCGGCCGTTTGCGGCCACGGCGCAGTCCGGTCATGTACGGAATTGACGGCCCCTTCACAGGGGTGGGGCCGAAACCCGCGGGGTGGGCGGAGCGCCGCGCTCCACTCCGCGGGACGAATCCCGGCCCAGGCCCGGGAAGCCGCACCCACCCGCCGGAGCCGCGAGCAAACCGTGACGATGCTCACATGCCGCCCAACTCGATACTCTCGGCCACGACATGGCGTGAACCGATCGCCGGACGGGCTCCGACGGGTGTGCCAACTGGCCGGATCTGTACGACTTCCAGGGCCCTATGGACCCTTACCGGCGGTCCGTCACTCCGTGATCGGACGCAGGTAGCGGTCGAGCGCGGCATCGGGCAGCACCCGCGCCAGGACGCTGACCTTGCGGGCGTCGGAGCCCACCCGGTAGCGCGACCGCGGGCGGGCGGCCGTCAACGCCTGTCGGACCGTCTCCGCGAAGTCCTCGGGACGGGTCTCGCTCGCACGGGCCTGCTGTTCGTTGTGGTGCAGGAACCGGTTGAACGGGATCCGGTACAACTCCGCGATGTGCTCGGGCACCCCGTCCATGGCCGACCGGGCGGCCACGGACACCTTGCCCCAGATCGGCGTCATGATCGCGCCCGGCTGCACCAGGGCCACGTCCACGCCCAGCGGGCGCAGCTCACGACGCAGCACGTCCGTCAGCGCCTCCTTCGCGAACTGCGCCGACGCGTAGGCCCCGAGGAAGGGGATCGCCACGCTGCCCAGCCCCGAGGTCACGTTGACCACCCGGCCCCGGGTGCGCCGCAGCATCGGCAGGAACGCCTGGGTGACGGCGAGTTGTCCCACCACGTTCGTGTCCAACTGCTCGCGCAGCCGCTGCGGCGAGACGCACTCCAGGGGCGCGGAGACGCAGATGCCCGCGTTGTTCACCAGCCCCCACAGCCCGTCCTCGCCCACCAGGCCCGAGATCCGCTCGGCGGCCTCGGCCACCGACGCCTCGTCGGTCACGTCCACCCGCACCGGCGTGATGGCGCCGAACGCCTCCGCCGAACCGGTCGACTCCGGGCCGTCGGCCTCCTTGCGGACGCCGGCGAACACCCGGAACCCGGCCTCCGCCAGGCCCAGCGCACAGGCCCGGCCCAGCCCCGAGGAGGCCCCGGTGACGAGCACGGACCGGCCGCGCGGGGACAGTGGGGCACGGAAGGGAACGACGGACACGGTCTTCCTCCTGCGATCGGCGGTACTCATCCGGCCACCGCCGGGAAGGTCAGGGAGTCCTCCAGCGTGCGCGTCAGCCTGCGCTGCGGCATGAACCGGAAGTAGGCGTCCCGGACCGGCCGGCGGATCGGGTCCTCCGACTGCTCGAAGGAGCTGATGCCACGCGAGGCGGCGACCATGCCCCGGGTCCGTTCGCGGCGCTCGTCCTCGTACCGGCGCAGCGCCCGCGGCAGGTCACCCGCACCCGCCAGCGCCCTGCCCAGCACCACCGCGTCCTCGATCGCCATGCCCGATCCCTGGCCCAGGCTGGTGAGCATGGGGTGCGCCGCGTCGCCGAGCAGGGTCACCGGCCCCCGGCCCCAGCGCTCCAGGAACGCCCGGTCCCGGGAGGGCACCGCGATGATCGACTCCTCGGGGGTGGCGAGGATCGCCTGGCGCACCTCGTCGGCCCAGCCGTCGTAGGCGTGCAGGACCTCCGCCTTGCCGCCCTTCCAGTCCCGCGACAGCTCGGCCGGCATGTTCTTCGTGCCCCACCAGTACAGTCGCCCCGCGCCCATGTCCACGAGCCCGAACCGCTTCCCGCTGCCCCAGAAGTGGGTCACCGACCCCGGGGTGAACCGCGGGTGCTCGAAGGGGATCACCGCGAGCCAGCACACGTATCCGCTGTCCTGCGAGTCCTCGGGCCCCACCAGTTGCCGGCGCACCACCGAGTGGAAGCCGTCGGCCCCGATCAGCACGTCCCCGTGCGCTGAGGTGCCGTCGTCGAAGGTGATCTCGACCCCCTCGCCGGGCGCCCCCTCCGCGGTGAATCCGGTCGCCGCCGCGCCCAGGTGCAGCGGGATGCCCTGCGCCGCCTCCAGCAGGGCGTGTTGGAGTTCGGCCCGGGTGATCAGCACGCTGGGCACGCCCAGGCGTTCGATGATCTCCGGGAAGGGGAACTCCCGGATGAGCCGGCCGGTGGCCGTCTTCACGTGGTAGGAGCGCAGCACCCGGCCGCGTTTGGCCAGGTCGATGCCCACGCCCAGGGAGTCCAGGGCGGCGATGGCGTTGCTCATCACCGACAGCCCCGAACCGGCGGCCCGCAGCTCGCCCGCCCGCTCGTACACCTCGACGTCCAAACCCGCCTCGCGCAGCGCCACGGCGGCGGTGAGACCGCCGATGCCCGCTCCGACGACCAGGGCCTTCTTCTTCCGCGTCATGTTCCGCGCCATCGCCTTCCGCGTCATCTCAGTGTCCGATCAGATCGGTGACGACCCGGACCATGTGGGCCACGTACGGCTCCTCCATGATCGTCAGGTGGTCACCGGGTACGTCCACGACGTCGAGTTCACCGCTGGTGCGCTCGCGCCAGCCGTTGCTGGGGTCCGCGTGCATGCTCTCGATCGCCGTGTGCATGGAGTTCAGTACGCCCGGCAGCGGCTCGGCGGCGTGGATGAGGACCATGTCCTGGTCCACCACCTCGGGCCGATAGGCGAACGCCGCCTTCCAGTTGGCCTCGTACACGTGGAACAGGCGCCGTACGACGGCCCCCGTGCTCCCCGCCGGCAGCACGCCCTCGTCGATGGCGAGCTGCGCGATGAAGTCGAACTTCTCCTCCAGCGTCGTCAGCCGGTCCGGGATCAGCTCCAGGGGCGAGTCACCGCCGCGCCGCAGCCACAGCAGCTCCCAGAAGAACCAGCCGAGCAGCGCGTCGTCGTTCGTGGTCAGCCGGCGCCCCGGGTTCAGCGCGGTGGTGTCCAGCAGCACCAGCCGCTGGATCTCCTCGCCCGCCGCCCGCAACTGGCGCGCGATCTCGAAGGCGACGAACCCGCCGAACGACCAGCCACCGATCGCGTACGGGCCGCTCGGCTGGACCCGGCGCAGCGCCTCGATGTAACTGGCGGCGATCTCCTCGACGCTGCGCAGCGGCTCGGTGCCCGGGTCGCCGCCCGCCGCCTGGAGGGCGTAGAACGGCTGGTCGTCCGGCAGGTACTTGGCGAAACGGACGTAGCAGAGCACGTTCCCACCCATCGGGTGGACGAAGAACATCGGCCGCTTCGCGCCGGCCGGACGGATCGGCACCAGCGGGTCGAAGGCGGTCATCGCCTCGCCCGAACGCAGCCGCGAAGCCAACTCCGCGACCGTCGGCGCAGAGACGAACTCCGAGAGCGGCACGTTGATCCCGTAGCGCTGCTCGATCAGGACCACCAGACGCATCGCCGTCAGCGAGGTCGCACCGAGGTCGAAGATGTTGTCGTGGACGCCCGGCGCGGGCAGTTGCAGCAGGTCCCCGATGATCTCGGACAGGGTCTGCTCGTACGCGTCGCGCGGCGCCGCCGAGGTGTCCGCCGTCGCGGAGACGCTCAGCGGGGCGCCGCGCAGGGCCGCGTCGTCGCGCTTGCCGCTCGGGGTCAGCGGCAGGTCCGCGACCCACTCGAAGTGCGAGGGCATCATGTAGTCGGGCAGGACCGTCCGCAGTTGCTTGCGCAGCAGCTTCAGGTCCGCGCCCGCCGGTTCACCGGTCAGGAACGCGGCGAGGAACGAGTCGTTGCCCTCGCGGCGACGGGCCACCACGGCCGCCTCCGCGATACCGGGGTGACCGGACGCGAAGCGGGTGATGGCGAGTTCCACCTCGGCCGGCTCCACCCGGTACCCGCGCACCTTGACCTGCGCGTCCGCCCGCCCCAGGCACACCACGTCGCCGCCGGGCAGGACGAAGCCCAGGTCGCCGGTCCGGTAGAGGCGCTCACCCGCCGCCGCGGCGGCCGGCGAGGGGTGCGGCACGAACCGCTCCTCGGTCAGGTCCGGGCGCCCCACGTACCCCTCGGCCAGGCAGGCCCCGGCCAGGTACAGCTCGCCGCGCACCCCGGTGGGGACCGGCCGCAGCCGGGAGTCCAGGACGTGCACCGCCGAACCGGCGATGGCCCGGCCGATGGGGGGCATGGCGGGGAAGGCCGCCGGGTCGCCCTGCATCGTGTGCACGGTGATCACGTGGGACTCGGTGGGCCCGTACTGGTTCTCCAGGATCACCCCCGGCAGGGCCGCGCACAGCCGGCGTATCTCGTCGGTGACGCGCAGCTGCTCGCCCGAGGAGAGCAGCGCCTTCAGCGCCCGGGGCGCCAGGCCGAGCGCGTCGGCGGTCTCGGCCAGTTGCTGGAGCGCCACGTAGGGCAGGCAGATCCGTTCGACACCGGCCCGGTCCAGGAGGCGCAGCAGCCCCGGCATGTCGCGCCGTTCCTCCTCCGACAGCACGAGCAGGGTGCCGCCGCCCGCGAGGGTGGAGAAGATCTCCTGGAAGGAGACGTCGAAGCTGAGTGGCGCGTACTGGGCGGTGACCCCGCCGACCACCCCGCTCGGGACGGAGTTCTGCCAGGCCACCAGGTGGGCCAGCGAACGGTGCGGCATGGCCACGCCCTTGGGCGCGCCCGTGGAGCCGGAGGTGAACAGGATGTAGGCGAGCGAGTCCGGGGTGATCTCGTCCGTGACCTCCGCCGGGATCCGGGGCAGGTAGGGGCGCCCGGCCTCCTCGGCCGCGCTGCCGGCGCCGTCCGTGCCACCCGAGCCGCCGGTCCCGGCCGTCCCGTCCGTCCCCGGTTCGCCGAACACGTCCTCGGCGAGCAGCACCGATGCCGGCGAGCCGAGCACCGACCGGTGGGCGGCGTTCGCGATGATCCGGAACGGGCGGGCCTGCTCGACCATGGCGGTCAGCCGGTCCACGGGGTAGCTGACGTCCAGCGGAACGGTCGCCGCCCCCGCCTTCATCACGCCGAGGATGACGGCGATCGTCTCGGGCGAGCGGTCCATCGCGATGCCGATCCGGTCGCCGGGCCGCGACCCGAGCGCGATCAGCTCGCGGGCCACCCGGTCGGCGGACGCGTCGAGTTCGGCGTAGGTCCAGCGGCGCTCGCCGAAGACCACGGCGGTGGCGTCCGGGGTCCGGGCGCTCTGCGCCGCGACGGCGCGCACCACGTCCGGCGGCCCCCCGTCGACCGCAGGGGCGGCCGTGGAGCTGATCGCCGGGGCGGCCGTGGAGGCGAGCGCCGGCGTGGCTTCGAGGTCGGCGCCCGCCGGTACGAGGAAGCCGAAGTCCGGTGCCTCGTCCGGGTGATGGACCAGCCGGTCCAGGATCGCGGTGAACCGCTCGGCGTACAGGTCCGCCTGGGCCGGGGTGAAGGTCTGCCCGTGATGGTCCAGCCGCAGCCGCACGGACCCGTCCACCGGGTCGGTCATGGCGTTGACCAGCAACTGGAAGTTGGTCTCCTCCCAGGTGCGGAAGGACAGCAACTCGACGCCGGGCAGCTCGAAGACCGCGGCCAACTGCCGAAAGTGGATGTAGTTGAAGGCCGTCTCCAGGACGGTGGCGCCCCGGTCCTCCTGGATCGCGCTGAGCGGGTAGCGCCGGTGGGCGTGGCTCTGCTGCTCCTGGCGGAAGGCGGCCCGGACCACGTCGGCCCAGCTGTCGGCGGCGGTGCCGAGCCGCACCGGCATGGTGTTGAGGAACAGGCCGGCGATCCGGTCGGCGTCCTCGACCTCGGGGCGTCCGTGGGTGACGAGTCCGGTGGTGATGTCCGCCGAGCCGGCGAACAGGCCCAGGGTCAGGCAGTGCGCGGCGAACAGCACCGACTTCACCGGCAAGGACCGCTCGCGGGCGAACTCTCCCAGTCGAAGCGTGAGTTCGTCCGGCAGATCGACGATCCGGGTGATCTGGCCGTCCGGCCCCGGTGCCTCGTGGCCGCGGAACGCCTCCAGCCGCAGCAGCGGGGCGTCCTTCAGCCGCTCGCGCCAGAACGTGCGCGCGGCGTCCGACTCCAACGCCTCCCGCTCGGCGCGCACGTGGAGCGCCGCCGAGGGCAGGGCGGTCTCGGCCACCGCGCCAATGGGCAGCCCCAGCCCGTGCAGGTAGTCCCGCAGCAGCTCGGCGACCAGAGTGGCCACGCTGCCGCCGTCGAGGATCGCGTGGTGGAAGCTGAGGACCAGCTCCAGCGTCTCGTCACGGACGTGGGCCCGCAGGTGGTAGAGCGGAGCGCTCTCGAAGTCGTAGCGGTGGTAGCGGCGTTCGTCCACGTGGGCCTCGATCGCGGCGAGCGCCTCGGTCTCGGGACGTCCACGCAGGTCCGCGACGTCGAAGCCGCCCGTCACCCGGTGGTCGACGATCTGGAGCGGCTCGGAGAACGAACCCAGGTCGAAGGAGGAACGCAGCACCGGGTGCCGGGCGACGAGCGCCTCGAACGCGCGCCTCAGCCCCTGCTCGTCCCACGGGGCCGTGAGGCTGTACTGGAACACGTCGTGGTAGACGGCCGAGTGCTGTTCGGCCCGGCTGTGGTAGAGCAGGCCGAGCTGGAGCCGGGTGAGCGGGTAGGCGTCGGCTCGGCCTTCCAGCCGGGCCCGGTCCACGCCGGACACCAGGGCGAAGGGTTCGAGCGCGGGCGTGGCCCCGGCGCTCGCCCCGCCGGTCACCGACCGGGCGGCGAGCTGCGCGACGGTCGGCTGCTGCACCAGGTCGGTCAACGAGAACAGGATCCCGGCCTTCTCGGCGCGGGCCCGGATGCGCAGCATCGTGATGGAGTCTCCGCCGAGCGCGAAGTAGTCGTCGTGGATCCCCACCCGCTCCGCCTCCAGGACCTCGGCCCAGACGGCGGCGATCGTCTCCTCGGTGGCATTGCGCGGGGCCGTGTACTCCTGCCGCCCGGAGGTGGCCGAAGGGGCCGGCAGGGCCCGACGGTCGGCCTTGCCGTTCGGGGTGAGCGGGACCGCGTCGATCCGGATGAAGTGCGAGGGCACCATGAACTCCGGCAGGGCCGAGGCCAGTTCGGAGCGCAGGGCGGCCGGGCTGAGGTCCGAGTCCGCGACGTAGTAGGCGACCAGCAGGGTCCCGCGGCTCCCGGACCGGTGGTCGACGACGACCGCGTCCCGCACCCCGGTGAGCGAGGCCAGCCGGTTCTGCACCTCGCCGAGCTCGACCCGGTTGCCGCGGATCTTGACCTGGCCGTCGATTCGGCCCAGGTACTCCAGCGTGCCGTCGGCCAGCCAACGGGCCAGGTCACCGGTGCGGTACAGACGGCCGCCGGCCGGGGCGAAGGGGTCGTCGGTGAACTTCTCGGCGGTCAGGTCCGGGCGCCCCAGATAGCCGCGGGCGACCTGGACACCGCCGATGCACAGCTCCCCCGGGACCCCGACGGGCTGCCGCGCGCCGTGCGCGTCCAGGACGTACAGGGAGGTGTTGTCCACGGGCCGGCCGATCGGCACGCGCCGGACCCGGCCATCGGTCGCGACACGGCAGTCGTGGTACGAGACGTCCACGGTGGCCTCGGTGGGCCCGTACAGGTTGACCAGGCGCGGTGCTCCGTCGCCGAGGCCGCCGAACACGCGGTGGAACTGCTCGACGCGGGCGGCGGGCAGCGCCTCGCCGCTGCAGAACACCTGGCGCAGGGAGGCCGCTTCGGCGCGCAGCTCCGGCCGGTCCTCCAGCAGATCGAGGAACGGGCCGAGCATGGAAGGGACGAAGTGCAGGGTGGTGACGCCCTGTTCGGCGATGGAACGCAGGATCCCGCGGGGATCGCGCTGGCCGCCGACGGGCAGCAGGGCGAGGGTCGCGCCCTCGATCGCCCACCAGAACAGTTCCCACACGGAGACGTCGAAGGAGATGGGTGTCTTCTGGAGCAGGACGTCGCCCTCGCCGACCGGGTACGTGCGCTGCATCCAGGCGAGCCGGTTGACCACCGAGTGGTGCTCGACCATGACGCCCTTGGGGCGGCCGGTCGAACCGGATGTGTAGATCACGTACGCGAGGTCGCGGGCGGTGGCCGCGTCGGGGAGGGGCTCCCCCGGACCGTCCGACAGATCCGGACCGTCGGCCAGATGCGGACCGTCGGCCAGATCCGGACCGTCGGCCAGGTCGGCCGGACGCAGCACGGGCACGGGGTCGCCGGCGCCGTCCGTACCTGTGCCCGTGCCCGTGTGCGGGTCGGTGTACGCGTCCGTGTATGCGCCGGTGTCGGTGTCGCGGTCGGCGAGGACGACCTTGGCCCGGCTGTCCGCGAGCAGGTAGGCGATGCGTTCGGCCGGGTAGCCGGGGTCCACCGGTACGTAGGCCCCGCCGGCCTTCAGCACGCCGAGCAGGGCGACGATCAGGTCCGGCGAACGGTCCATGAGCACGGCCACCCGGTCCCCGACCTCCACGCCGCGTGCGCGCAGCGCTCGAGCCACCTGATCGGCGCGGGTGTCGAGCCGGCCGTACGTCAACGCGGGAGCCCCGGCGGCGCCGGTGACGGCGATCCGCTCCGGGGTGCGGGCGGCCTGCTCGGCGATCAGGGAATGCACGGTCCGGTCACTCGCGTACGGGACCTGGGGCCCCTGTTCGAGCCCGGCGAGTTCCTCGGCCTCGACCTTGTCGAGCAGCGGCAGCAGTACCGCCGGCCGCTCCGGCTCGGTGAGCGCGGCGTCGAGCAGTCGCAGCAGGTGGCCGGCGACGGAGGCGATGGGGTGGTCCTCGTCGAAGACGTCGAGGGCATAGTCGAGGTCGACGCGCAGCGCGGCGTCGTCGTCGAAGGCGTGGACCATCACCGACAGGGCGTCCTGGTGGTGGACGGGGGCCAGCACGGTCGAGACGGGGGCGACGCCGTCCGCCGGAGCGGCGGGGCGCGGGTGGCGCAGGTAGGACAGGGTGATGTCGAAGAGCTGCCGGGACCCGCCACCGGCGACCGGCAGGTCGCGCAACACGTCGCCGAGCGCGAGCCGTTCGTGGGCGCGGATCTCCCGCGTGCCGCGGCGAACGGTGTCGGCCAGCGCGTGCAGGGTGTCCGCGGAGCCGACGGGCACGCGCAGCGGGAGGCTGTTGGCGACCTGGCCGACGGTCGCGCGCTGCTCGTCCGAGTGGCGGTTCAGGAAGGGGACTCCGAGCACCAGTTCCTCGGTACGGTGCACGCGCGTGAAGTAGGCGGCGAAGGCGGCCGCGAGGTGGGCGAAGGGCGATCCGCCCCGCTCGCGGACCCGGCGGACGAGCTCGGCGTCCACGGTGAAGCCGTACCGGGCCCGGGCCCGTTCACCGCCCGCCTTCACGGCGGCCCGGCGGGTGAACAGCGCGGGGCGCACCCCGGTCAGGGCCTGCCGGAACCAGGCCCGGTCCTCGTCGAACGCGGCGGAGGCGCGGTACGCGTCGTCGGCCGCCAGGAGCGAGAACACCGAGGGCGCGGCGGGGCCCGCCCCGTCGCCGCGGCCGTGACGGTCCCAGAGCTGAAGGGTGACCTGGTTCAGGGCCCAGGCGTCGGCGATCAGATGGTGGGCGGTCAGGTGCACGTGCACGACCGAAGGGCCCTCCCGCAGCACCACGGCCGTGAACAGACGCGAACGACGCAACGTGAACGGGCGGCCGAGGGCGCTTTCGCGCCACGCGGCACAGGCCGCCGCGGGATCGGGTTCGTCGGAGAGGTCGACGTACTCGACCCAGGGCCCCGACTCCTCCCGCTCCGCCTCCCCGGCCACCCACTGGCAGGGAATACCGTCCTGCTCGTCGAAGCGCAGGGAGAACGCGTCGTTGTTCCGGAGAACCCCTTCCAAGGATTCCATCAGGTGTTCCACGTCGACAACGCCGACCAGCCGCTCATGAATGACCACGTTGAACTGGGGGTCACCCGGCGCGGTGGACTCGGCAGCCCAAATGTCTCGCTGATAGGCGGACAACGGGAGCTGGCGTGTTACGAGCA
This sequence comes from Streptomyces sp. WM4235, assembly GCF_001279725.1. Lineage (GTDB taxonomy): Bacteria > Actinomycetota > Actinomycetes > Streptomycetales > Streptomycetaceae > Streptomyces. Next base: position 22,549 of record NZ_LGDE01000035.1, read on the forward strand.
TCGGCCTTCCTTCGCTAATTCGGGCCATCGAATGTCTGCCGCCCGATGCTCAGGAGCCTACGTTTCCGCCAATCCGGTGCACCACTACTCATGTGAGTAAAGGTCCACCACTCGATCTGGTAGTGATGTGCGGGAATACTGTGATCCGCGCAATATTCCACGGATATCAGGTCGGGCCCTCGCTAGGATCTCGCCATGACCTCTCGACTCACCTCCGGGAAATCCGTCCTCGTTCACGGAAGAGGACCAGGACTGCTGCTCGCACACGGTGCGGGCAGCGACATCGAGGACAGTTACGGCCCGATCCTCGAAACGCTCGCCGGCCGTCGCACCGTGATAGGACCGGATTATCCGGGATCCGGTGACACCCCCCTTCCGGATGGCCCACTGTCCCTTGATCGACTGGCCGATCACATTGTGGAAAGCGCCGTGCAATGCGGCGTACATTCTTTTGCAATATCCGGCTTCTCGATGGGTTCAGCCGTGGCCGTGCGGGCTGCCGTCCGACATCCGGAACGGGTTACCGCACTCGTTCTGTCCGCCGGCTTCGCCCACCCGAATGCCCGCCTGAGATTGGTCGTGGACACCTGGCGGAAGTTGGGTACGCCCGATCAGGACGACCGGGTCCTGGCCGGTTATCTCTCCCTGGTCGTCGGCGGCACCGACTGGCTCGATGAGCGTTCCGCCGAGGAGATCGAAGAGCAGCTCGCGCTTTTCGCGGCGGGAATGCCCCCGGGCACCGACGCGCAGCTCGCCCTGTTCGACGACATCGACGTACGGGACGACCTGGCCCGCCTCGCGGTGCCGGTCCTCGTCGTGTCACCGACCGGGGACCTCCTGATCACTCCCGTTCACTCCCGCGAACTGGCCGAGTCGATCCCGGGCGCCCGCCTGGTCACCCTCGACTGCGGTCACGCCATCGCCGCGGAGCGGCCCGACGAGTGGGCCGAACTGATCGACGCGTTCCTCGCGGAGACCGAGGGCGCGGCGGCGACCGACCGCTGACCGAGGGCCGGGCGGGACGGCCGGGCGCGTCCGCGCCACGGCGGGTCGGATGGCGGGACCGCGCGGTGGGGCCGAGCCCCGGTCGCGGGGTCCCGCCGGTCGTGCCCCGGCGCCCGGCCCCGCCGTCCGCCCCGCACCGACGCCCGGCCACGGGCGGCGGGGAGCGGAGGGACGGCGGGACCCAGGGGTTGGGCGCCGGAACGTTCTCGGGTGCCGGGTCGGACTGCGACCGGCCGACTCGGAGCCGGGCGAGTCAGGCCCCTCGACTCGGACCTGGAATCGGCACCGGCCGGAGCCCGCAACTCACAGCCGGCCGCTGTCGGGGGCCCGGCCCAGGGCCGTGGCCAGCAGGGCGCCGGCCGCGAGGGCGCCGCCCAGCCACATCACCGCGCTGACCCCGGCGCCGTCCGCCGCGAGCCCGCCGACCAACGCGCCCAGGGCGATGGCCCCGTTGAACACGCCGACGAACAGCGAGGACGCCGCCTCCCGCGCGTCGGGCGCGGCGGCCAGCAGCCAGGTCTGGGTACTGACGGACACACCGCCGTAGGACAGACCCCACACCGCGAGCAGCACACCGGCCGTCAGCACGGAACCACCGAGCACCGGCACCAGGGCGACCGTCGCCGCCAGGACCACGCTGATCACGAGCAGGGTGGCGCGCGGAGAGCGCCCGGCGCCGGCGCCCGCGGCGAAGTTGCCGATGACGCCCGCGACTCCGTACACGAGGAGCAGCGTGCCGATCAGACCCGCGCTCGCGCCGGAGACCTCCTCCAGCACGGGCCGTACGTACGTGTAGGCGGCGAAGTGTCCGGTCACCAACAGGGCCACCACGATCAGCCCGGTCCGTACCGGCGGCCGGCCGAACAGCCGCATCACCCCGCTCAGACGGACCTCCTGCTCCGCGGGGAGCCGCGGCAGCAACGCCGCGAGCGCCACCAGGACCATCAGGGCCAGGGCCGCGATCACCACGAACGCGGTTCGCCAGTCGGCGAGTTCACCGATGTACGTGCCCGCGGGGACGCCGAGCACGGACGCCACCGCGATACCGCTGAAGACCAGCGAGGTCGCGGGACCGATCGACTTCGGCGGCACCAGCCGTACCGCCAGACCCGCCGCGATCGACCAGACGCCGCCCATCCCGATGCCGACGAGCACGCGCGCCACCACCATCACCGCGAAGTTCGGGGCCCAGGCCGCGATCAGGTTGCCCGCCGTCAACACCAACATCAACGCGCACAGCACGGTCCGCCGGTCGAACCGACCCAACAACGGGGTCAACAGCGGCGCGGACAACGCGCCGACGAGCCCGGTGATGGTAAGCGTCAGCCCGGCGGTGCCCTCGGTCACCCGCAGCGCGTCCCCGATGGGCGTCAGCAGGCCCACGGGCAGCATCTCGGACGTCACCACGGTGAAGGTCGCACTGGCGACCGCCACGACGCCCAACCAACCGCGGGTCGCCGAGCGCTCCGACACCCCGGCGGTGTCTGCAATTTCCTCAGTCTGTGCCATGCCCTCAGCAAACCCGTCGCGACCTGCGGGAACAACGGCCGATCCCTCATCCTTCGATGAGCGGGACTACTCGATCGGCCGCCGAGCGGCGGCAGTGTAGAAAGGAACACCATGAGCGGTGTGGAGATACGCGAGCTGGAGGTGTTCCTCGCCCTCGCACAGGAGTTGCACTTCGGACGGGCGGGCGAGCGCCTGTACGTCTCACAGAGCCGGGTCAGCCAACTGCTGCGCTCGCTGGAGAGCCGCATCGGCGCCCCGCTCGTCGAACGCACCAGCCGCCGGGTCAGCCTGACCCCCCTCGGCGAGAGCTTCCTGGCCGCGCTCCGACCCGCCTACGACGCCCTGCGCGCCACCGTGGACGACGCCCGGGCCGCCGCCCGCGGCATGGGCGGCACCCTGCGCATCGGCTTCCAGGGCACCGTCGACGACTACCTCAGCCAAGCCATCGCCCGCTTCGGCGACCGCTACCCCGACTGCGCGATCGACATCGTCGAGATCCCGCTCTCCGACCCGTTCGGACCGCTGCGCCGCCAAGAGGTCGACTGCGCGGTGGTCCTCCTCCCCGTCGCCGAGGACGACCTCGTCCTCGGCCCCGTCTTCTCCCGCCAGCCGCAAACCCTCGCGGTCTCCGTCCGCCACCCCTTCGCCGCCCGCGACACCCTGTCCGCCGAGGAACTCGCCGACTGCCGACTCATCGGCATCGACGGCAACGCCCCCGCGTACTGGCGCCAGGCCCAGGCCCCCGACCACACCCCCGGCGGCCTCCCCGTCCCCGCCGGCCCCAGCGTCAACACCCTCCAGGAGGGCCTCAGCCTGACCGCCGCCGACCGCGGCGCGATGCTCCTGTGCCGCTCCACCGCCGACTACCACGGCCGCCGCGACTCCCTGACCTTCGTCCCCGTCCAAGGCCTCCCCGACTCCGAACTCGGCCTGGTCCGCCCCCGCGCCCGCCCGTCCCCCCAATCGGAAGCCTTCGCCGAAGCCCTGACCCGAACGACGACCACGCCCTGACCGCCGGCCGGCGCCCAGCGCATGAGCCGATCTGACTGTTTCAGGCCAATGACCAGGCGTTTTCCGGAAACTGACAGGTTTGCCGCCGGGCGTCTTCGGTAGGCTCGTCCGTCCGTGTGTCCGCCGCACGGGGAAGACGCAGGGGGACGAAGAACGTGAGTACCACCACCGACCCGACCGCCGCCGGCCACCACATCGGCATCGTCGACGAGGACCCGCTGCGCGCCCGGCGCGAGGCGCGCGAGCTGCTCGCCTCCCTCACCGACGCCGATCCGCAGGCCGCGCTCGACGTCCCGCGCCCCCGGCCCGAGGACGGGTCCCTCAAAGGCGGCCCCGTCACCGACCTGATCGGGCTGGTCTTCAGTGGAGGTTCGCTCGTCGCCGCCGGCATCCAGGTCTGGCTGGCCCGCGTACCCCAGCGAACCATCGTCATCACCCGGGCGGACGGGACGACGCTCCGCGTCTCCGGCAGGCAGGCACGGGCCGACAGCGAGCTGATCGACCGGTTCCTCGCCGGCGGTGCGGCCGGGGCCCGGGACGAGGAAGGCGACGAGGCGGGGCCGGACGCGCGGTGAGCGACAACGACCGGTACGCCATGCTGATCGGCGTATCCACGTACGCCAGCGACCACTACCACGACCTGCCGCCCGTCCGGGCCGACCTGCACTACATGCGGGCGGTGCTGGAGAGCACCGAGATCGGCATGTACAACGACTGTGCGATGGTCGCCGAGCCGACCCGCGCCGAGATGCTGTACGCCGTCGAGCAGTTCCTCGAGGAGCGACAGCCCAGCGAGACGGCGCTGCTCTACTTCAGCGGGCACGGCCAGCTCTGCGAAGCCGACGGGCAGCTGTACTTCCTGACCCGGGACGCCGACCCGGACGACCTGCCCGGCACCGCCGTCCCGGCGGAGTTCCTGGAACGGATGCTCCAGTCCTGCCGGGCCGCGTCGAAGCTGGTGCTGCTGGACTGCTGCTCCAGCGGGTCCGTCGTCCAGGGGTGGACCTCCAAAGGCGGCGCGGACCCCGGCGACCGACCGGCGCCCAGCACGCTCCTGCACCCGACCGGCGTGTACTTCATCACCGCCTCCGACGCTCTCCAGGCCGCGTCCGCGAAGGCACCCGAGGGATCCTCCCTCGGCACCTCCCGGTTCACCGGCGAGATCGTGGAAGGCCTGCGGAGCGGGCGGATCAAGGAAGGCGGCTGGATCACCCCGGACGACCTCTTCGAGTACCTGACCGCGCAAATGGTGGTCAAGGGCGTCCCCGAAGAGCAACGACCGACCAAGTCCACGATTCGGGCCACCCGTTCACTGCCCTTCGCCCGCTCGGTCGCCCGGCCGGTCCGTCTTCCCGAAGCGCCGCGCGACGCGGCCCGACCCGAGGCGTCCACAGCCCTGCTGAAGGCACGGCAGTCGATCACCCAGGACGCCGGGGAAGGCATCGACCCACAGCGGCTGCTGCGGTACTACGCGCACTGCCTCGGCGCCCAGGCGGCGTCCGGCATGCTGCCCGATCGCGATGGCGGACGGGGATCGTCGTACTTCTTGCTGGGCCAGGGCCCGGAGGCGATCCAGTCCGGGCTCGGGCACTCCTTCCCCGCCCCGGGGCAACTGCCCAAACCCAAGAGCACGGGTGCGCAGGCCGACGGGACAGGGCTCCAGGAGTACTGGTACGGATATCCCGCGATCACCCTTCCCGAACGCGGGGAGGGCCGCCGGCGGGCGCCGGTGCGGATCGCACCCCTCCTGGTCCAGCCGATGGAACTCACACCGGACGAGAACGGCCGTGACCTGCTGCGCCCGAACGGGGTTCCCTCCCTGCACACCGGTGTGGTCACCGAGCTCCTCTCCGACGACGAGGCCGCCGAACTGATGGCCCGCTGGCAGCCGAGCTGGCAGGAGGGCAACGGCGCCCAGATGCTCAAGGCGGTACGGGAGCTCCTGAGCGAACTCGGCATTCCGGAGCTGGAACCCCTCGACCTCTCCTCGCTCAGCGAGCGGTCCGTGATGGACTCGCTGCGGCCCGGCGCTCACAACGCCGCCGTGCTGCTGGCACCGTCCGGCCTGGAGCGGGTCGCGACGGAGGGCCTGGTCGACAACCTGCTCCAGATGTCCACGCGTGCGGGTCAGATCGCGGGTACCGCGCTGGACGCCCTCCTCGCCGGCGGCGGCGATGGTGGTGACGGGCCTGATCGTGACGGGTCTGATCGAGACGGGCCTGATCGAGACGGGCCTGATCGTGATGCGGCGGTCGTGACGGTGGTCTCCCCCGGCCCGTGCAACGAGAGCCAGGAGCAGGTGATCTCCTCGGCGATGACCCGTCGGCTCACCGTCGCGACCGGCCCGCCCGGTACCGGCAAGAGCGAGGTGGTGACGGCCGTGGTCGCGACCGCCGTCGCCGCCGGGCAGACCGTGCTCGTCGCGTCGACGAACAACGAGGCCGTCAACGTGGTGGCCGAGCGGTGTGACGAGATCTCTCCGGGCCTGCTCATGCGGACCGGGAACGTGGAGGCCCGGGAGCGGGAGGCGGACAAGCTGGCCGGACTGCTGGCCGAGCCGGTCGCGGCCCCCGCCCGAAGTGCCGTGACCGTGGCCGGTGAGTTGCGCAACCGCCACGCGCGTACGGCTGTCCTCCGGGTGGAGGCGGCAGGGCGGATCGGCGAGGAGGCCCGCCTGTTGGAGCTGGTCCGTGAGCGGGCCAGGCGGGCGGACGGGCTCGCGCTGCCCGTACGCGTGCTGGAGGGTGCCTGGGCGACGGACGAGCCGGCGGCGCTGGCCCGCTGGGAGGAACGCGCCCGGAAGGCCGCGCGAGCCGGATGGCCGGCATTCGGCCGGTGGCGCCGCGGGCGGGCCCTCGCAGCCCTCGTGGGATCGTCCGGCGGCGGATTCGAGGCCTCGTGGCCCGCCTGGGCAGCGGAGCGCCCCGCCCCGCCCGAGTTGCTGCTCGACCTCGCGGAGACCGTGGCGGTCGAACGGGCCCTGCGGGAACTCGTACCGGCACATCTGGCCTGGGACGAGGACGCGCTGAAGCGCGCCCGGCTGGAGAGCGCCGCCGCGTCCTCCGTGGCGTCGAGGGAGCTGGCGCACTCCGTGGCCGGCGAGGCCATGGTGCGGGGCGCGTCGCTGATGAACCAACGGCTCCAGGCGCTGCGCCGGCGCTCGGGTTTCCAGAAGAGCCAGCGCAATCTGATGGCGTACCTGAAGGCGTGGGCCGTCAGCACGCACTCGGTGCGTCAGCTCGAACTCGCCCCGAAGCTCTTCGACCTCGTGGTGATCGACGAGGCGAGCCAGTGCTCGATCCCGTCGGTGCTGCCGCTGCTGTTCCGGGCGAAGCGTGCATTGATCATCGGCGACCCCATGCAGCTCGGACACATTCCCGGCATCAGCCCGGAGCAGGAGCGGCAGGCCCGGGTGCGGGCCGGCCTGAGCGCCGCGCAGTTGGAGGACCACCGCCTGGCCTACCACGTGTACGCCTCGTACCACGCGGCCGCGCAGCACGGCGAGGCGGCGCTGCTGCTCGACGAGCACTACCGGTGCCATCCGCAGATCGCGGACGTGGTCAACGGCTACTGCTACGCGGGCCAGTTGCAGGTCCTCACCGACATTCGCAGCCAAGTCCCGCCGGTCGATCCGGCGGGGGCCGCCGATCCGGCTCCGGTGCTCGGCTGGGTGGACGTGCCGTACGGCGAGTCCGCGGCCGGCAACGGTGGCCGATCGTGGCGCAACCAGGCCGAGGCGGACCAGGTGCGGCGGACCGTCGACGAGCTGCTGGCACGCCTGCCCGAGGGCGCCACGGTCGGGGTGGTGACGCCGTTCCGCGCGCAGAAGGAGGCGCTGGCCCGGGTGTGGGCCGGTGACGACCGGGTCCGGGTCGGGACGGTGCACGCCTTCCAGGGTGGTCAGCGTGACGTCATGGTCCTGAGCCCGGTGGCCACGGACAACACTCCGCCGAGGACGACGCACTGGGTGGCGAGCCAGGTCAACCTGTGGAACGTCGCCGTCACGCGGGCGAAGTCGCAGCTGATCACGGTGGGGAGCCATCGCTTCTGGCAGGGGCAGGCGGGGCTGCCGGCAGTTCTCGCGGAGCGCTCGACGGTGCTGCGCACGGGGACCCCCGCCGAGCGGGACACCCTCCCCGCTCCCCAGGCGCGGTCCGGATTCCGCGAGGAGCTCGCCGACCGCCTCCAGGAGTACCTCGGCACCCGTGGCGTCACCGACCTGGAACGCGCGGCACTGGTTGGTGGGCACACGGTGGACCTGCTGTTCACGCTGGACGGTGAGAACACGGCGGTGCTCATCGACACGGGCCCGCCGCCCGGGCAGGATCCCGCCCGCCACCTCCGGCTCGCCCACGCACGCGGCGACCTGCTGATCGGCCTCCCCTCCGGCGGACGCGGCGCGAAACCCGCACCGGTGACCCGAACGGTGCGCCTCCCGGCCTGGCGAGTACCGGCCGGGGACGCGCTGCTGGACCCGCTCTTCGCCTGACCCTCCCCACCGTGGTCGGGGTCCGCGGTCGGGGTCGCCCGCAGGCCCCGGACGACGCACGACATGCGCTGGGCATCCCCCACACGGTGTCAGACCGTCGCGTCACCCACCCCGGACGACCCCCGCCCGCACACACGGTCCCGCGGCCGGCTCTCCCCCGCACCGGCAGCTCGACGAGCTCCCGGTGCGGGCCGCCCGATGGGCGTGGGTGCACACCTGACCGCGGCCGAGCAAGCGAAGAGAGCCACGAAACCGCAGCTCACGCGTCCTCGCGCACCGGCTCCAGGATCGCCACGCACTCCACATGATGGGTCATCGGGAAGATGCCTGATTCTGACCTGTCTGAAAAACGCGAGGTCAGAGGCCACCTAACCAAGATGGGCACTGTCTCGGAAGGCCCCGAGCGTCAAACGAGCGTCAGAAGAAGCCCCGCATCGGGCCATGCCCATCTCGCCTCAGTGCCCTGCGGCCATAGCTGTTCACCGGCGATCGTCGTCAGCGAATCTTCGACGCCCTGGGCTGAGACCTCATGACCGACCGACGACGAACCAGACTCGCTGCCACAGGATGGCGCCGACCGAGATACTGGGGCCCCAACGGCGTCGCTGTGGCCCTGGCCTCTGCCACAACTACCCAAGATCAAGAGCGGCTCGCTACCAACGTGTGCAGTGGTCACGCCGCCAACCGCCGGGTCCCAGTCGAGGTGGCGGCCGACGGAGCAGGGGCAATGCCGACGACTTCGACCTGAACCCCCCACGCTGCGAGCGTCCTGGCTGTGTGTACCAGGGTGACCTGCGAGAACGGGAACAGAGTGTCGGCGGTGAGGTCGGTACCGTCCTTCAGTAGGATCGCGAAGACGACCTTCGAGGGCCGGAAGCCTTCCGGCAGTCCGCACCCATTCCGGGCCGCGGCCACCTTCTCGGCGAACCGTTCCCTCCCCTCCGGGGAGTTCCGCAGAGTCTGTACGGCGACGAGCGCCTGGCTGAAGAGGTGACTCAGCGCGTCGGAGCCCTTGGCGCGCTTCACCATGACCAGGATGTTGTCCGGGCTCAGCAGGTCGCAGATCTCCACGCCGTTCCCGCGATTCAGGGCGGACTGAACGTTGTCGCGGTCGAAGCAGACGTACCCGGGCCGCTGGTCCGGCACGGACTCGTTGTAAGTGCGCTCCTTCTTTCCGAGGACCCACGGGGGCAGGTCTACGGACGGGGAGTCGAAGATCAGCCGCTCGGCGTGCGAGCGGATCGCCTTCAGATACTCCTGGTCGATCTCGTATCAGTGTTCGTCCGTCAGAGAGAACCGGCGGGAGTCGAGGGACACTTCCGCCTCAATCCAACGGAGCGTGCTGGACGTCCAGATCTCGTCGGCCCGATCGGCGCGGCTGTGCTGGTAAAGGATGACTATTCCTTCCCGGAGTGCGTTCACGCGCCTGCCGGCACGCTGGACGCGGGCCCGACTCAGGACGTAATCGAGGTTGAAGTCTTCGGTCGACTCGCCGGCCACGTCGCTGTTGATCCTGGCCCTGAACGCCCGGGCGGCCGTGTAGTCGTCCCAATGATCGGCGGGGACAGCAACGCTGACCCTCCCGTCGGGCTGCTGTCCCAGGACGTTGTCGAGGACGGCCTCCATGCGGGTAAGGAGGACAGGATCGTCGACGGGTACGACGTGCTCGACGAACTCCAGCTCCGGGCTCGGCTTCTCCTCGCGCAGCACGCGGGCGATCGCATGGATGTCGGCGATGAGGTCGGCGCCCTCCACGCCGAGCCGCAGGCGCAGGCCGGCACCACCCTCGGCGCTGGAGACCCTCGCCGGGTTGTCACGGGAGATGGTGAGCGGGATGTCGTCCAGGTGGCCGCCTAGACGCCGCACGATCTGGGCGTGTTCGACGATGCCTAGGCTCCACACCGAGGCGCCGCTCGGGATCAGAGTGATGTCGATGCGCCCTCCGCCCGGAGTGTGCGACACCAGATCCCGGATCCGTCCGGGGTCCACCCGGCGGGACGCAAAACTCAGCCCGAAGCGGTGGTCCTTCAGCCGGTCAGGGACGAGACGGAAGCCCTGGTCGTAGCCGATTGCGTAGACCTCGCCGTCGACGGCGAGCATCAGCAGCCCGGCCGAGGGGTTGACCGGCCGCGACACCGCGATGCCCGTCGTATGGAAGATCTCGTCGCACCAGCTCGCGACGGGCTGCTCGAAGCTACCGGTGACCAGGACCGCCGGTGCATCGAGGATCTCGGGAAAGTCGAAATCCGCTTGGACCCGCTCCAGTTGGTTCGCGTCCAGGGCGTCGAACATCGCGGCGACGGTGGGAACAACGCCCCTGAGCCGGTACAGGGTGCGCTTGGACGTACGGGTTGCCATGGTGCCGCTCCCTGTGCGCGGTGGCGATAACCGCCCTCGTCGTGTCGATCTCACGCGCTTTTCCTCTGGCGGCGGTCCTCGTGCCGCAGCGGATCAGGGGCAGCCTTCTTCTGTTACCGAACCGACACGTGACGTCGGCCGGCTGGTACTCAGCGGGCCAAAAGCCCGACGACCGCTGCGACTTCGGTGCGCCAGACGTGCACCTGGTCCCGGGTGGGGCCGATCTCGTACTGGTGGTAGTGACAGCCGAGGCAGAGCTGGCTCCACGCAGCCTTCGCCCGGCGGGCAGTCTCTACTTCGGCGCAGCCTCGAAGCCAGAGGAGTGCGGCCCTCATGGAGCCCTCACGGATCGTGCGGGGCGCGCCGTGAGCGGTGAGACGGGCGACGACCGCGCTCTCCAGGGCGGCGCGGAGGGCGAAGGCGGCACCACGGCACCGGCTCGCCGCGGTGGCGGTGAGCGCGGCGGGAGGGGCAGGTACGGATGCAGCGACCCCCACCGTGGCGGGGCCGCCCGTGACGGGACCGGTGGTGGGATCGCCGTTGCCCTCGATGAGCAGGTCTGCGGTGTCCAACAACTGACGGATCGTCGCGTTCATCGGGTGTCCTCCTCCGGCTTGCGCACGGTCTGGGCGACGACCTTGATGTCCCTCACGAACAGGAGGGGGTCGGGCATCGAGGTGCCGGACGGATGGGCGCTCTCCTGGCACTGCCTGATGAGGTCCACCGCCCCGGAGCCGCACCGTCTGCGCAGTTCGCGGTAGACATCACCCGCCGTCTTCGACGGGTCTCCGAAGAGCCCCAGTGCGGCGATGTCCATCAGCTTGAGGGCGGCCGCGACGGTCCTCTCCGCCTCATGCTCGGTCAGTCCGGCGCGGTGCAGCCGCAGCCACGCGGCCTCGGAGAAGGCCCGTTCCAGGACGGTGCGGCAGAGGCTGGGCAGTACGTGGGTCATGGCGACGGGCGGGAGGTTCGGTGTGCGGGCGAGGGCGCGTGCGTCGTCCAGTGCCTGGCCGACCGGATCGGTCACACGGCTCACGGTCACCGCCGAACGCGCCTCCCGCTCCACCTCCAAGACCGTCACCGGGAGTTCCTGGTTGGTAAAGGCCCGCTGGAGCCGCGTGTCGTGGGTGAAGACCACGACCTGGCGGGTCTCGCCGAGGTCGTGCAGGACCTTCGCGAGGCCGTGGACCTTTGCGGGGTCCATGGACTGCACGGGGTCGTCGATGACGACAAACCCGAAGGGGCTGTCAGGTGCGGCGGCACGCGGCAGGAAGAGCGAGAGCGCGAGGGAGTGCAGCTCGCCCTGGCTCATGACGCCGAGGGCCGCCGCCTCCGTGCCGTCCACGGACACGTCCATCACGAGCTTGCGCACCGCGGCCTTCTCGCTGCCGGTCAGGCGTACGGAGCGAAGGTCGACGTTGCTCTGCTGCCGCAGTTCCTCCCAGATCCGCTGCGAGTGGTCCTCGAAGGGCCGCAGCCGCTCCTCGCGCAGCTCGGCGCACACCTCCTTGAGCCACTTGCGGGCTGCCCTGACCTGGCGCAGCCGGGGCTTGCAGGCGTGCGCGGTCCGGGCCCGGTCGAGCCAGGCGGCGAGGCGGTTGACGCAGAGCCGCCACTCCTCGTCGAGCTTCTCCAGCTCCCGAGCGGCCTCCTCCCGCAGGGCCGCGCAGGCGTCCGCGAGGACGAGCGCGGCGGTCTCGGCACGGGCGGCGAGCCACTCGGCGTTGTCGATCGCCCGGCAGGCCGCCCACTCCTCCCACGGAACGACCAACGGGGCGGGCAGCCACGCGGGGACCCGCGTGACGAGGTAGCGGATGGCGTCCATCGCGTCCCGCAGCTCGGTGCGGGCTTCCTGCGCGGCGGCGGCCTCCCGGCGCAGGGCCGCCACTTGTTCGGCGGCCCTCTCGGCCCATGCCTCGTCGAGCGGCTGGTCGGACCCGCACACCGGGCAGGCGTCCTCGTCCGGGTGGCGCCGGCTGTGGTCCAGGGCCTTGGCCAGCAGTTCGGCGCGCTGGTGGGCGTCCTCGGCACCCGAGGCGCGTACGTCGTCGAGTACGGCGACGGCCTCGCGCAGCCGATCCACGGCTCCGCCGACCGCGTCGAGGTCGGGACCAGCCAGCCCGACGGTCGCGCGCAGGTCCCTCAGACGGTCGTCGTCCGCGCCGGGCAGTCCGGCCACGAGGGCGCCCACCCCGTCGAAGTCGGGAGTCCCTGTCCCGTAGACAGCCGCGAGCGCGCGTTCCGCCCGGGGATCGTCAAGCACGGACAGAGCCTCGACGAGTGCGGGCAGTTCCGCCTCGGCTGCCTTCGCCGCGGAGTTGAGGGCCTTCTCGGTGGCCTGGAGCTGCTCGTCCGCGTCCGTCAGCTCGCCGAGCCCGAGGATAGTGGCGACGGAGTCGTACAGCTCGCTGGGCCTGCCGCTGATGATCTTGTCGAGATCGGAGTACGACAGGAAGGGCCGGTAGTCGTTCAGCGCCCGCGCCCAGCCGGCGTCCTTGAAGGGCCGCCGGCCGTGACCCGGCCGCCTGAGCTCGACCTCCGGGGCCGTCACGTCGTCTCCCGGCCAGGTGCACGTCAGCGTGGACGGCCGCGGGTCGGCCGCGATGGCGAGGCGGACCTCGGCCTTCGGCTCGGCCCCATCATGCAGGTTGCGCCAGTGCCGGCGCCACACCTCGCCGCGCTGCTTGTCGAGGCGGGCGGTCCGGCCGGTGAACACCGTCTCGGCCGCCTCGGCGAAGCTGGACTTTCCCGAACCGTTGCGCCCGACGACCAGGGTTACGCCAGGCTTCGCGGTCAGCGGCAGTCGCGCCTGGCGACCGATGCCACGAAAGCCGCTGACGCTGATGGATTCGAGGAACATCCGGTGGTCCGGGTGCGGGCCGACGGGCGCCTCCGGGCCGGTTCCCGACCCGCCCAGTGCCTCACGCAGCATCTCCTTGGCCGCCTCGGCGAGGGTCGATGCTTCGAGGCGGCCAGCCAGCACTGAGAGCGTCGAGAAGCCGCCGCTATCAGCGGCCCGCCCGACCCGCCCGCCCGGCTCGACGTTCTCCGTGGGCCCGTTCTGCTCGGGGTGCTCCGTCATGGGGGTCTCCGCCCTTCCGTGGTCCGATCCGGTGGGTAGTCGGCCGAGCAATGCGGTGAGCGGGAGGTGTGGGCCTCCGGCTGCTGTGCGCGAGCCCGGTGTGACGGAACAGACGTTAGGGACAGAGACACGTCGCTTTCCATGAACTCCGCGATAACATGGGTTATCGCAACCACGGATGAATACAGCTGAGTTGCCGCCTCGATGGCCACCGCTGCCCATACCGTCGTGCCCCCGGGGCGGCGAGGCGCTGCCCCCAGCGCACGGCCAGGACGTCCGCCAGGAGCGGTCCTCGACCGGACCCGCCCCCCACTTACAACGAGGGCGACCGTGCACGACGCGTCCGACGTCGCCGGGTGGCCCCACGACTTCCGGCGTGGTCCACATCCGCACCCGTCTCACGGCCGACTTCACAGTGAGGCTCCAACACCCTCGCCCAGCGGCGTGGCAGCACGGTCACGGTCGGCGTCGCGGCGTACATCTCCTCCCCGCCCGCCAGCTCCCGTGAGCATCGCCGCCCTGCGCGAGTACTTCAACGAGGGGGAGATCCTGATCTCGCGAGCGCTCAGGGAACTCAAAGCGCCCGGGTACCTGGAGCGTCGCCGCGAGCGAACGCCCACCGGGCAGGTCGTACCCGGACGTACTTCTACGACGACGTATCCGGCGCCGATCCGGATCCGGACGGGCCTCCCGAACCGCCCAAGCGGCGTCGCCCCTGGAAGCAGCCGCTGCTGCTGCGGCGGTCCCGCCCGCGTCAGCGGCCGTGCAGGAAAGCGTGCAGCCACCCGTCCAGGCCGGAGCGGAGACACCGATCGCGCTTGCCGAAGCCGACCCCGAGCCGCCGCAGTACTCGCCGCCTTGCGGGTCGACCCCCACCTTGTCCTGTCTGCGCAGGAAGCCGCCCGCCTTCGGGCGGCTCAAGACCCGGAACCTGGAGATCCGTCCTGTCCTGGAGCGCAAGGCAGTGCTGTGTTACCTGGACAACCAGCAGCTTCGCAGCGCCGAGATGGGCGAGCGGCTCGTCGCACGCCGTGACTCGATCCACCGGGCCGTCGAGAAGGGCGATCCCGCAGCGTACGCCGTGCGGCAGGACCGCATCGAGCGCACTTGGCCCTGACGGGCGGGCTCCTCTTGAGCCCGCCCGCGCTCGGAGCTACTTCGCTGCAGGCGCCCACAGCGAGGCCACGATCTCCATCTGCTTGAGAACCAGGTCGACCGCCTCGCGCTCCTCCTCTGGCGGGTAGTCGAACATCGCCAGCACGCGGCGGATGCGGGTACGAAGCTTCGCCCGGACGGGCTCGCGGGAGAGCCAGTCGACGGAGAGGTTCTTCTGGATGTCCTTGACGAGGGCACGGGCAATCTCGGCGAGCGTGTCGTCGCCGCCCTCCATCGCCTTGGCCATGTCGCGGTGGGCGACCGCGTCGTAGAAGGCCAGCTCGGCGTGGCTGAGCGGCGGGTCGAACGTCTCGCCGCGGCGAGCCTCCGCCGATACCTCCCTCGCCAGGGCGGCGAGTTCGGCAATGACCTGGGCGCTGGTGAGCTGCTGGAGCATGTACCGCTTCATCAGGTCGTCGAGGCGCTGGGAGAAACTCTCGTTCCGGACGACGTTGTGCTTCGTCACCTCGCGCATCTTCTGCTGGATCAGGCGACGCAGCGCCTCGGTGACCAGGTGCGGGGTCTCAGAGTTCTCCAGCTTGCGCAGCTGCGCCTCGTTGAGGCGGGTGATGTCCAGCCGGCCAATGCCGGCCTCCGCGTACAGGTCGGTGATCTCGTCGGCGTCGACGACCGAGGCCGCCAAGGCCTGGAGGTAGCGCTGAACCTCTGCGCTGAGCGGCTCCCCACTCGCCTCGCGCTGGGCGGCGTCGAGTTTGATCATCCAGGCTCGGACCTCGCTGAAGAAGGCGATGTCGCGGCGCCAGTCGTCCAAGTCCTCGCAGCGCTCGGAGATCTCGCGGCTCATCGCGCAGACGCGGTAGAAACGGTCGAGCCGGGCGGCGCTGTCCTTGAAGCGGGCGGAGAGCGGCTTGGCACCGGGCTCGACCTTGTTGCCCGGGTTATGCGGGTCACGGAGGAAGTCGGCGGTCAGGCGCAGAGCACGCTTGCGGGAGGCGGGGCGGCCGGTGTCGGCGAGCCACTCCCTCCAGTGGCACCCGGCCAGCAGCCCCTTGATGGTCGCCAGCTCGTTCTTGACCTCGGTGATGGCCCGCTCGATGTCCGCGCCGAGCGTCTGGTCCTCGCGGTCCTGGTCCGAGTACTCGCGCAGGGCCTTGGTGAGGTTGTCGGTGAGGGGCGCGTAGCCGACGAGAAGGCCGTCCTGCTTGCCCCGGAAGCGGCGGTTGACGCGGGCCAGGGCCTGCATCAGGTTGGCGCCCTGCATGGGACGGTCCATGTACAGGGTGTGGATGGGCGGCGCGTCGTAGCCGGTGAGCAGCATCGAGTGGACGATCAGCAGTTCCAGCTCGTCGTCCGGGTCCTTGGCACGGGCCTGGACGACCTTCTGCTGGGACGGCCGCAGAGCGTGCTTGCGCAGGTGCTTCTCGTCGGAGGGGTCACTGTGGAAGACGATCTTCATGACGCCCTGGTCGGCTTCCTTGCCGACCCAATCCGACCGCCGCTCGGCCAGCGCGTCGAAGAGGGACACGCAGATCTCCCGCGTCATACACACGACCATCGCCTTGCCGGGACCACCGAGGTCCGGCTTGACCAGTTCCCGGCGCGCCTCCCAGTGGGCGATCAGGTCGTCGGCGAGCTTCGCTATCCGGTCGGGAGCGCCGTAGACGGTGTTCATCGCCGTGGCGTACCTGATGGCGCGGCGGCGCTCGGCATCGTCCATGCCCTCGGTGAGGGTGTTGGCCTGTTCGTCGATCTTGCTCGGGTCGACGTCCTTGGGCAGGTCGACCTCGATGACACGAGGCTCGTGGAAGACACGGACCGTGGCTCCATCGTCGACGGCGCGCTTCAGGTCGTAGACGTCGATGTACTCCCCGAAGACGGCACGGGTGTCGGCCTCGGCCTTGGAGATCGGCGTGCCAGTGAAGGCGAGCAGGGTGGCGTACGGGAGCGCGTCGCGCAGGTGGCGGGCGTAGCCGTCGAGGCTGTCGTAGTGGGAGCGGTGCGCCTCGTCGACGATCACCAGGATGTTGCGGCGCTCGGAGAGAAGCGGGTGCGACTTGCCGGCGTCCTTCTCCTCCTTGCTCAGGCCGAACTTCTGGAGGGTGGTGAAGAGGATCCCGCCGACATTGCGGCTCTTGAGCTCGGTGCGCAGCTCTTCACGGGTGTTGACCTGGAGGGGTTCCTGGCCGAGAAGGGTCTTACTGTCCCGGAAGGTGTCGTAGAGCTGGTCGTCGAGGTCGGTGCGGTCGGTGATGACGACGATGGTGGGGTTGTTCAGAGCCGGGTGGCGGGAGACGAGCGCGGCCGTCTCCACCATCTCCTCCGACTTACCGGCGCCCTGCGTGTGCCAGACGACGCCGGCCTGGCCGGTCCCGCGGGACGCCTCGACGACCGCGTCCACCGCCTTGTTGACCGCGAAGTACTGGTGAGGCTTCGCGATGCGCTTGCCAGAGAGGGGCTCGCCCGGCTTGGGCGGGGGGAAATTGACGAAGTTACGGGTGAGGGAGAGGAACCGCTTCTGCGTGAACAGGCCGTGGAGGGCCAGGTTCAGTGCGTCGAGGCCGTCGTAGCCCGGCTCGTTGGTGTCGACAGGCTTGCCCTCGTGATCTACGTTCCAAGGTGCAAAGTGCTCATACGGCGTAAAGACCGTGCCGTACTTGGCGGTTATGCCGTCTGAGACAAGACAGAGCACGTTGTAGCGGAAGGCAATCGGGAACTCCGAGACGTACGTCTGCAGTTGAGCGTGCGCGTTCCTGAGGGTCGCGTTCTTGTCGGACGCGTTCTTCAACTCCACGACGGCCAGGGGCAGGCCGTTCACGTAGAGGACGATGTCGAAACGGCGGTGACTGCCATCGGTCTCTCGGACGGTGACCTGATTGACGGCGAGATAGCTGTTCGCGCCGGGGTCCGTGAAGTCGACGAGACGGACGGTCGGAGTCTGCTCGGCGCCGAACTCATCGGTGTAGGCCAGCCGAATTCCGGTGGTGAGCTGTTCGTGCGCCTGCCGGTTCTCCAGGTACGCCTCGCGGGAGGCGGGGTCGATGGCGATGCGCATCGCTTCGTGGACGGCGGTGGCGGTCAACTCCGGGTTTAACTTCTCAATGGCCATCTGGAGCTCGTCGTGCAGGATCAGGTCGTCCCAGTTGTGACGATGCCCAGTGCCGGGGGCGAGATCCCTGCCGGCCTTGACCTCCCAGGCGAGCTCGCCGAGGTCGTCGAGGGCGAGGTGCTCCCAGGCGGACTCGGTCATCTTGGCGTCAAGGTGGGTGGGGGTGTGCTCGCTGCTGCCTTCGGCGGTCATACGGCGCCCTCCACAATCTTCGCGGCGTCGCGGACACGGAGCTTGCCGGTCATTAGTTGTGGGAGAAGGGTGTCGCGGAGGGCGGCTAGGGCGCGGGACTCCACCTGCGCCTGGTGGGAACGAAGTCGGAGCTCCATGGCAACCCCCTCGAACCTGTCGCAGTCTTCTGAGGTAGGCAGCACGACCGGCGCTTGCTTGAATCGTTCTGCACGAACGGCGGGGTAGGCACTACCTTCCGCCACGTTCTCCAGATAGTTCTGGAACTCGATAGCGCGCGTAACCTCATAGAGAAGCGCAGGGCCCACCCCTCTTGGGCTCAGGACAGCCAGGCCAGTAGAGAACACGAGTTCAGGGTCAGTGTCGAGCACGAAGGCATGCGAGCGTCGATTTGGACGGACGGTGGACCAAATCGTGTCACCGGCGGAGGCTTTCCTTCGAGCTCGCCCCGGCGCGTTCCTCCAGAGAATCCTTTCAGGCCAGTCATAAACGCCGACGCCAACCGCAGCAATGTCTACATATCGGAGAATTCCGTCCGCCTTCGGCTTTGCTGCAACCTGGTTTACATCAGCGATCTCACCAAGCAGTAGATTGCGAACTCCATCACTTCCCTCCACCGCCCTCCTATAGAGGCAAGATGTCAAGTCATCGACTGTGGCCGCGATGCACTCATTGGACACGATCTTGTCATCCAATGACCCCAGTACAGCAACGATTTCATCCTGCTCACCGCGAGGCGGCAAGGGGACCATGAGCTTTCGGATCGACGTCAGCGGGGTCGCAATACCTGGCACTCCCACCGTCGAGGCGTTCGCAAGGAGCGACCGTTGCCCCTCACTCGAACGAAACCAATAATAGTAGAACTCCGGCCGGGCAAGAGTTTCATCGAGCCTCGTCTTGACTTGACTTGACCCAATCACGTACCGATCGAACATCGGCACCCGAGGAATCATCGAAACTTGCCCAATAGTGCCGCGGTGCGTGAAGATCAAGTCTCCCGGCTCAACGTTGGCCGACATAATTTCGTCGGCCTTCTCGTCGGTGACGAAAACGAAGTCATCATCAACGAAGATTCCATGTGCCAAGTTAACTCCGCGCACCACCGGCACCCCAGCGGCCACATAATTTTCCTTGGTGATCTTGGATCCGAAAGGCCCCATGGAAAAGGCTGATCGCTCCTGCGAGGCTAGCTCTTGATACTCAACGTAACGCCACTCAGCCACCGATCCTCCCCAACTGCTCCCGCACCACCGCATCCAACCGAACCGACTCATCCAGTTGCTCGAACAGCTCCTTTGTCAGCCGAGCGATCCGCTCCTCTACCGGCTCCGCGTTCGGGTCCTCCGCGACCTCCGCCGCCCCCACATACCGCCCCGGCGTCAGCGCGTAGTCGTGCCTTCCGATCTCCTCCAGCGTCGCGCTGTAGCAGTACCCCGGCACATCCTCGTACGTAATGCTCTTGTCCTTCGCCGACTTCGTGCCCCGCCACGCGTGATACGTGTCGGAGATCTTCTCCAGGTCCTCCTCTGTGAGGGCCCGCTCCGTGCGGTCGACCATCGTGCCCATTGAGCGGGCGTCGATGAAGAGGACCCGGCCCCGTCGGTCCTCCAGCGCCTTGGCGCCCTGCGGGGACTTGTCTTTCGTCAGGAACCACAGACATGCCGGGATCGCCGTCGTACGGAACAGGTTGCCCGGCAGGGCGATCATGCAGGAGACGAGATCTGCCTCGACCATCGCCGCGCGGATCTCGCCCTCGCCCGACTGCTTGGACGACATCGAGCCGTTGGACAGGACCACGCCCGCACTGCCCCGGTCGCCCAGCTTGGAGGCGATGTGTTGGAGCCAGGCGTAGTTGGCGTTCGACTGGGGCGGAGTGCCGTACCGCCAGCGTCGGTCGTCCGACTTCCTCGCCCAGTCCGACATGTTGAACGGCGGGTTAGCCATCACGAAGTCGGCCTTGAGGTCCGGCAGTTTGTCATCGGCGAACGTGTCCGCCCAGCGGTCGCCGACGCCCTTGGGGTCCATGCCGTGGATGGCGAGGTTCATCTTGGCCAGGCGCCAGGTGCGCTCGTTGGCCTCCTGGCCGTAGACCGCGATGTCGTGCGTGTGGTCCTTACCTCGCCGCCGCGCGACGAACTTGCCGCTCTGCACGAACATTCCGCCCGAGCCACACGCCGGGTCGTACACTCGCCCCTCGTACGGCTCGAGCACCTCGACGATCAGGCGAACCACACTCGCCGGGGTGTAGAATTCGCCGGCCCGCTTGCCCTCGGCGCGGGCGAACTTCTCCAGGAAGTACTCGTACGTCTCGCCCAGCACGTCCTGCGCCGGACGGTCGCCGTGTCCCGTGAAGCGGGCGTCGCTGATCAGGTCGACAAGTTCCTTGAGGCGGTTCTGGTCGACATTGTCGCGATTGAAGATCTTGGGGAGGACCCCGGTGAGGGCCTTGTTGGCCTTCATCACCTCGTCCATGGCCGTGTCGAGGAGTTGACCGACGCCGCCCTCCGCGCTGGCCGCGTTCTCGGAGATGTGGTCCCAGCGGGCGGTTGGGGGCACCCAGAAGACGTTCTTCTCCGTGTACTCATCCTTCTCCTCAAGGAAGGCCGCCCGGCGGTGCTCGGGGATCTGGGCCAGCTCGGGGTCGGCGGCCAGTTCCTCACGTCGCTCGGTGAAGGCGTCGGAGACGTACTTCAGGAAGACCAGGCCGAGGACGAACTCCTTGTACTGTGCGGCGTCCATGGAGCCGCGGAGCTTGTCTGCGGCCTTCCACAGGATGTCCTGGATCTCCTTGGTGCTGGAGACACTGAGCAGTTCACCCTGTCCGGCGGCTGCTGCGGCTCGCTTGCGGGGAGGCATCGTTCCTTCTTCCAACTGATCGGTGGATGGGTGTGGATGGGCTACATGCGGTCGACGGGTTGGGCGTGCGGATCTGCGAGGGTGAGCGTGCCGTCCGCCAAGCCGGCGACCGTCAGGCCGCAGGCCTCGGCGAGAGCCTCCGCCTGGGCGCGCAGCAAGCCTTCCCTACGTTCGGTCTCGGCCAGCAGGGCGTCGAAGCGGATCACCTCGTCCGGTTCGAGGTCGGGGAGTTGGTACTCCTCGATACGGCGGGCTGGGCGTACCGCGCTGGGACTGCGGCCGGTGCCCCGGGCGGTGCCCAGCAGGGCCGCCAGGACACGCGGCGTCAATGGACGGGCCGCGTCGGGGTTCACGCGGAGGACGCGGGACGGGAAGGCGACCACCGAGAAGCCATCGTGGTCGACGTACAGGCCGAGGCGGGGCGTGAGGGTGTAGACGACATCACCGGGCTCGGTGAGCGCCACCCGGTCGTACTCGGCAGCCAGGAGCAGCCGGTCGATACGGCGTGCGCCGACGGGTCGTTCACCCGTGATCTCATCGGAGCCGAGGACGGTGTGGTGGCCGTCCGCCGTGAGGTGCCGGTCGTCGACGCGGTGGCCAGGTAGCCGGGTCACAGCACGTCCGGCAATCAGCTTGCCGAGAGTGGTGCGCCGGGGCAGGCGACCCACCCGGCGCAGTAGGCCTCCTCGATAGGGGCCCTGCTCGTCCTCGTACGCGCGGGTGTCCGCCGTCGCGCGCTCCAGGCGCGCCTCGGCCTCGGCAATGAGGGCGGGGCGCTCCTTGACCTTGTCGGACCAGATCGCGGAGGCGGGCGGCGCGGGCGGGGTCAGCGGGCCGCCGAACGCCCGGTCCAGGTCGGCAACGGCGACCACACGGCCGTAGCGGGGGTCGTGGCCGTCGAGGGTCCGAAAACCCTCCGCGCGCCAGAGGAGAACATCCTCAGCGAGCCGCGTGCGCACATCCGCCGTGAGCTGCTCGGAGCTGATGTCAGCCAGTAAGATCTTGCCCTCCGCCTCCAGGACGGGGCCACGCGTGAGCGTCCACAGGGCGGGACGGTAGCCTGGCCGGAAGGGCAGAACGCCGCCAGGGAGCGCGATGACGGACTCAACGACGTTGCCGCGCAGGAGGGCCGAGCGGAGATGGGACGCCTCGGTGTCCTTGAGTCCGTCCACGAGTGCGTCAGCCGGGCCCAGGACGAGGGCCGTGCAACCGGGGCGGAGGAGGTCGGCAACGCGCTCCACCTCCGCCAAGGCGGCGAGCACGGAACGGTCCTCGCCGGGGCGGTAGGGGAGCTGGGTAACGACGAGGTCCGGGTCCGCGAGGCGTTCTTCCAGGTCAGGGCCGGTCTGGACATCGAGGTCGAGTTCACTGACACCGGCGAGGAAGAGGCGGCGGCGGGTAATCCGGGCCAGCCGCTCGTCGGAGTCGGCGGCGAGGACGACGATGCGCTCGCGGTCCTCCGTGTCGTCGAGGAGCGCGGCGAGCAGGTCGCCGGCGCGGGCATACGGGTCGGCGAGGGTAAGGGATTCACCGTGCTCCAGGCGGACGCGGATGTCTGTGAGCTGGGTGAGCAGGCTCCGCAGCTCGGGGGCAACAGCGTCGGCGACGAGGGAGTCCATGCCGAGCCGGGAGCGGGCGGCGAGCAGCCACTCGTATGCGCCGCGTTCGTCGTAGGCGGCCTCGACCAAGTCCTCGGCAAGGCGGGCGAGCGGGGCTGCGGTGGCGTCGAGGAAGCGTAGTTCCCGGAGGACGAAGTCGTCCTCCGCATCGATCCGTTCGGCGCGGCGCAGCACAGTTGACCACAGGACCCCGTCTGCTTCGGCGTCACGCAAGGGCCCGGTCGTGCCGGCTAGCGACCGACCGTCGAGCCGGCGCAGACACAGAAGACTTCCGAGTGTCTCGATCAGCTGCCACGGCGTGAACCGGTCCCGCAACGCAATGATGCCGAAGAGAGCCAGCTCAGAACGGAGTTCCATCGGAGCGACGTTGCCCAGTCCGGAAGTGATCAACCACTCGGCCACCTGGTCACCGTCGAACAGCGGCCTTCCCGAGTCTTCGGACACGGCGGCGGGAAAATCACGGTGCCGTCGGCGCCAGGTAGTCACAACGGGACGCCTCACCCGCGCGAAGGCGGCGATATCGGACATCGAAACCAAGAGAGATGGTGGGGGGCCTGGTGTTACGTCCGGCGACCCAGTAGCCACGGTATACACAACCCCTCTCCATCTCTCGTCCGTCGTCAGCCCGCGCACGTTTGGGTCAATCCCTGCCACCCACTGCGACTTCGGCTCAGCGAATCCGGCCCAACAAACGATACGGGGTCCGTGGATCCATCCTGCGCAAAACAGTGGTAACAGGGGTTATCAGTCCCTACCTTTCCTTGACGGGGCAGCTCCGCGACGATGGTCGGCAACGGTCGGAGGGCAGCCGTTCCCGTGGCCGGATGCCATCGAACCAGGCGGCTTTCGTCACTAGTCCGCTTGCAGGGGACGCGGCGGCCACCGAGACAGAGGGGGCACGGAATGGGCGATCTGGCCAAAGCAGTGGCGCCACTTGAGGAAGACGCCGTGGAGGTCCGCGAGCTGCGGAAGATAGTGGAGCGTATCGACACCGAGATCGAGGCCCGTATGGAGGAGATCGAGGCCATCGGTGCGGATGTCCTTGAACTTCATGGCGATCTCGACGACCAGATCGCCGAGTACGACTACATGGCCGTCGAACAGTCCGTCGCGTCTCTGGGAGGACTGGTGGACATGGAAAGAGTCCTTCCCTCGATGGACGCCGTCCTACTTCTCACCGCCCTGCGCGACGACGAGCCCGTACCCGATCTCACTCTGCCCCTGTCGTCGTTCGAGAAACAGGAAGTCTTGGAACATCCTCAGCTCTCGCAGGAGGACCTGGACCGCGCGTTCGAGGCAGCGCTGGCACGGGCGGACCAGCGCTGGGAAGAGGTCTGGGGTGACCACCCCTGGGAAGATCTGGAAGAACGGGACTCCAAGCGGGCCGAGGAACGCGCCGATACCGAACGGGAAGCGATCAAGAACCGGGCGGGCCGGGCCGGTGCCCACATCATGGAACTCATCGGCTATATCGGTGACACGCTGTGGCCAGACCTCGTGGAGGCGCTGGAAGCCGGCGCCCGCAAGCGTGCGGTCCAGGTGCTGGCAGCAGCTTGCGCTGCCGCACAGGAAGCCGAGCCTGCCTACAAGCTGTACGAGGTCAACCTGTCGGTGCAGTACGAGTCGTCGCCGATGTCCCTCGGCGCCATGGGCGAGTTTTTGAGCGACGCCGAAGCATGGTTGATGTCGCCGAAGGCCGAGTGAAGGACTTGCAATGGCCAGCACTGGCTCGTGTTCTCACTGTTGCGGGTGACGCTGCCCATCAGGCGAGCCGCGACAGCTGAACCAGCGGCCTCCTCGACAGACCGGCGGCAGGCCAAACCTGCGCTACGTCCGGTTCGTAGCGGGAGACGGTGCACCGACGTCGAACCCAAGCAGGTAGTCGAGGAGGCGCTGCTTCACATCGCCGGATCTGGTCCTGAAAAACATGGGGCCCCGGTACGGAGGCGGGCCGGTCACGACCGTGACCGGCCCGCATGGGTAAGCCGCTACACAACGCAGGCCGGGAGACATCCACTCCCAGTTGACGGCACATCAGAGCTCAGTCGGCGAGCGTCAAGATGCTGAGCAATCCGGCGACACTACGGCCGAACGTCTACCTCAGCTGCCTAAAACCGCAGGTCAGGCAGCCGCAATTGTGGGCACCAGCGTCCACCTATTACTTGCCCGGAAACAGGTCGAGTGGACTATCGGAAACAGAGAAACCACAGGTCAGGCGTTCTTCGCGATGGGCTCCAGGATCGCCACGCACTCCACGTGGTGCGTCATCGGGAAGAGGTCGAAGACGCGCAGCGTGCGCACCTTGTAGCCGTTCTCCTTGAAGTAGCCCAGGTCGCGGGCCAGGGCCGCCGGGTCGCAGGCCACGTACGCGATGCGGCGCGGGGTGAGGCCGGCCACCTGGCGGGCCGTCTGCTTGCCGGCGCCGGCGCGGGGCGGGTCGAGGACGACCAGGTCGCACTCGGTGATGCCGGTCTTCGGGAGGATCTGCTCGACCTTGCCCTGCTCGATCCGGACCCGCGGGAAGTCGGTCAGGTTGTGGCGGGCGTCCTCGACGGCGCGCTTCGTCGACTCGATGCCGAGTACCGCGCCGGTGTCGCCGAGGCGTTCGGCGAGGGCGCCCGCGAAGATGCCGACGCCGCAGTAGAGGTCGAGGGCCATCTCGCCCTTGCGCGGCATCAGGCCCTGCATGACGGCCTTGATCAGGGTGTCGGCGGCCTGGGGGTGGACCTGCCAGAAGCCGCCCATGCCGACGCGGTAGGTGCGGCCGTCGGCGCGCTCGCGGACGAAGGGGCGGCCGTGGACGCGGTGGACTCCGCCGTCCTTCTCCTCGACGCGCAGGACCGAGACGGGCTTGTCGAGTTCGACGAGCGGCAGTCGGCCGCCGGGGCGGGGGGTGAGGACCACCTGGCGGTCGTTCGAACCGGAGGCGGCGATGGCCTCCACCGACGCCATCTGGGGCCAGTCCTGCTGTTCGATGCCGAGTTCGCTGACGCCGGGGGCGGCGATCATGCAGTGGTCGACCGGCTCGATGTCGTGCGAGCGGTGCTTGCGCAGGCCCACCCGGCCGTCGTCGTCGATCGCGAACTGGACCCGGGTGCGCCACTGCGGTACCTGGCTGGCCGGCAGCTTGTCGCCTTCGGCGGGCATGACCGTGCCGTCCCAGCCGGCTTCCTCCGGGGTGAGGCCGGCGAGGCGCTTCAGCTGTTCGGCGACGACCTCGCCCTTGAGCCGGCGCTGGGCGCCCGGCTTGGCGTGCTGCCAGTCGCAGCCGCCGCACTTGCCGGGGCCGGCGTACGGGCAGGGGGCCTCGACGCGGTCCTTGGAGGGGTCCAGGACGGTGATGGCGTCGGCGCGCAGGAAGCGGGAGTCGACGTCGCCTTCGGTGACCTTGGCGACGACCTTCTCGCCGGGCAGGGTGTGGCGGACGAACAGGACCCGGCCCTCGGCGGTGCGGGCGATGCAGTGGCCTCCGTGCGCGACGGGGCCGACCTCGACCTCGTACTCCTCCCCGACCAGTGACTGCTTCTCGATCTGCTCGGTCATGGTGGGGAGACTCCAAAAGCTGAAAAGGGAACGGCCGGACGACCGACCCACCAGTTTACGTGGATCTCGTCCGGCCGTTCACCAACCCGAACCCGGGGCGACCCGGCCGCCCGGGCCCCGGTCGGCCGAGTGCCCGGGGCCCTGCTTGGCCGAGCCTCCGGGGCCCGCCTGGCCCAGTCCCCCGGGCGCCCCCAGCCCCAGGCTCCCTACTTCGCCGAGTCCTTCGGCCGCGACCGCGGGGTGTCCACCGGCCCGCGGCGGACCGCGCCGGGGGCGTTCCAGTCCTGGCGCTTCTTCGCCCGCCGCTTGGCGAGTTCCGAGGACTCCAGCTGGTACGGCACGGAGGTGACCATCACGCCGGGTGTGAAGAGCAGTCGGCCCTTGAGGCGCAGCGCGCTCTGGTTGTGCAGGAGGTGTTCGTACCAGCGGCCGACGACGTACTCGGGGATGTAGACGCTGACGGCGTCGCGCGGGTTCTCGCTGCGCAGTCCCTTGACGTACTCGACGACCGGCCGGGTGATCTCGCGGTAGGGCGAGTCGAGGATCTTGAGCGGGACGTTGATCCCGCGCTGCTCCCAGTCGGCCTTCAGCGCCTTGGTCTCGGCCGGGTCGACGCTGATGCTGAGTGCTTCCAGGGTGTCCGAGCGGGTCAGCTTCGCGAAGGCCAGGGCCCGCAGCGTGGGCTTGTGGACCTTGGAGACGAGGACGATGGAGTGGACCCGGGAGGGGCGCACGCTGTCGTCGCTGGGGCCTTCGGCGGCGGCGATCTCGGTGGAGACGCGGTCGTAGTGCTTGCGGATGGCGGTCATCGTTCCGTAGAAGATGACCATGCCCAGCAGGGCGACCCAGGCGCCGTGCGTGAACTTGGTGGCGAGGACGACGACGAGCACCATGCCGGTGAAGAACGCGCCGAACGTGTTGATCGCCCGCGAGCGGTGCATGCGGCGGCGGGCGGCCTGGTCGCGCTCGGAGCGCAGGTGCCGGTTCCAGTGCCGGACCATGCCGATCTGACTGAGCGTGAAGGAGACGAAGACGCCGACGATGTAGAGCTGGATCAGCTTCGTCGAGTCGGCGTCGTACAGCCACACGAGCAGCATGGCGGCGCCCGCGAGGAGCACGATGCCGTTGGAGAAGGCGAGGCGGTCGCCGCGGGTGTGCAGCTGGCGCGGCAGGTAGCGGTCCTGGGCGAGGATCGAGCCGAGCAGCGGGAACCCGTTGTAGGCGGTGTTGGCGGCCAGGAAGAGGACGAGCGCGGTGGCGATGGCCAGGATGATGAAGAGGAAGCTGCCACTGCCGAAGACGGCCTCGCCGACCTGGGAGATCACGGGGTGCTGGACGTAGTCGGCGCCGACGGGGACGCCGTTGTCCAGGAGGTCGACGGGGGGGTTCTCCGCCATTTTCACGTCGGTGGCCATGGCCAGGCCGATGATCCCGCAGAACATGGTGACCGCGAGTCCGCCCATGAGGGCGAGGGTGGTGGCGGCGTTCTTGCTCTTGGGCTTGCGGAAGGCGGGGACGCCGTTGCTGATGGCCTCGACGCCGGTGAGGGCGGCACAGCCCGAGGAGAAGGCGCGCAGGAGCAGGAAGACGAGGGCGAATCCGGCGAGCCCCTGCTGTTCGGGTTTGATCTCCAGGTCCGCGGTGGGGGCCTTCATGTCGTCGCCGAGTACGAGGCCCTTGAAGGCGCCGTAAGCGATGAGGACGAAGACGGCTCCGACGAACACGTAGGTCGGGATCGCGAAGAGTTTCCCGGATTCCTTGACTCCGCGCAGATTCATCAGCGTGAGAAGGATGATCATGATCATCGCCGAGAGCACCTTGTGCTCGATGACGAAATCGACGGCGGATCCCAGGTTCTCCACACCGGAGGAGATGGAGACGGCGACCGTGAGGACGTAGTCGACGAGCAGGGCGCTCGCCACGGTGAGGCCGGCTCTGGGTCCGAGGTTGGTGTTGGCGACCTCGTAGTCGCCGCCGCCGCTCGGGTAGGCGTGGACGTTCTGTCGGTAGGAGGCGACGACGGTGAACATGAGCACCACGACCGCGACCGCGATCCAGGGGCTGAAGTGGTACGCCGACACACCCGCGATCGAGAGGACCAGCAGGACCTCGCCCGGGGCGTAGGCCACGGACGAGAGCGGATCGGACGCGAAGACGGGAAGGGCGATCCGCTTGGGGAGGAGTGTTTCTCCGAGGCGGTCGCTGCGTAGCGCCCGGCCGATCAGGATCCGTTTGGGCACGTCGGTCAGTTTGGACACGCAGAGGATCGTAAGCGTTCGAAATCCGCCTGACGAACCCCCGGCCCCTTTACAAGGCAATGAGCGGCGAATGAGGGGCTCCCCGCACCTCAAATGGTCACACTGGTGACCGCCCGTGTGTAGCTTGGGCCATGGTCTGAGACCCTGTTTAGCCAGAGCATGCAATGAGGCTGGAAATCAGCGAGCTGCTGTCAGCCGGAAGGACGGCCGTGCACATCGTCATCATGGGTTGCGGAAGAGTGGGCTCCGCCCTCGCGCAGACCCTGGAGCAGCAGGGGCACACGGTCGCGGTCGTCGACCAGGACCCCACCGCATTCCGTCGACTGGGGGCATCGTTCGGCGGCCGCCGCGTCACGGGGGTCGGCTTCGACCAGGACACCCTGCGGGAGGCCGGCATCGAGGAGGCGGGTGCCTTCGCCGCCGTCAGCAGTGGTGACAATTCCAACATCATCGCGGCTCGGGTGGCCCGTGAGATGTTCGGCGTCGAGAACGTCGCCGCCCGCATCTACGACCCCAAGCGCGCCGAGGTCTACCAGCGCCTCGGCATCCCCACCGTCGCGACCGTGCGGTGGACCGCCGACCAGATGCTCCGCCGGCTGCTGCCCTCGGGCGCGGAACCGCTGTGGCGCGACCCGAGCGGCGGTGTCCAGCTCGCCGAGGTGCACACCTCCGAGGCGTGGATCGGCCACAAGGTCAGCAAGCTGCAGGAGGAGACCGGCGTACGTGTCGCGTTCCTCACCCGTCTGGGTGAAGCCACGCTGCCGACGTCGGCGACCGTCCTCCAGGAGGGCGACCTCGTCCACGTGATGATGCGTACGGACGAGATCGACAAAGTCGAGGCGGCCTTCGCCGAGGGGCCTGAGGAGGCACACGCATGAGGGTCGCGATTGCCGGAGCCGGCGCGGTCGGCCGCTCCATCGCGGGTGAGCTGCTGGAGAACGGCCACGAGGTACTGCTGGTCGACAAGGCGCCCACGGCCATCTCCGTGGAGCGGGTGCCGCAGGCGGAGTGGCTGCTGGCCGACGCCTGCGAGATCACCTCGCTGGACGAGGCCGCGTTGCAGCGCTGCAACGTGGTCATCGCCGCCACGGGTGACGACAAGGTCAACCTGGTCGTCTCGCTCCTGGCCAAGACCGAGTACGGGGTTCCCCGGGTCGTGGCGCGGGTGAACAACCCGAAGAACGAGTGGCTCTTCAACGAGTCCTGGGGCGTCGACGTCGCGGTCTCCACCCCGCGTCTGATGTCGGCCCTGGTCGAGGAGGCCGTCAGCGTCGGCGACCTCGTGCGGCTGCTGCGCTTCAGCCACGGCGACGCCAACCTGGTCGAGCTGACCCTGCCCCCCGACTCCTCGGTCGCGGGCACCCAGATCAGCGAGATCAACTGGCCCGAGGACACCTCGCTGGTCACGATCATCCGCGGCAACCGGGTCCTGACCCCGCACGGCGAGGAGACCCTGGAGCCCGGCGACGAGCTCCTCTTCGTGGCCGCCCAGGCCCGCGAGGAGCAGCTGGAGGACCTCCTCCAGGCCCGTCACTAGGTCTCGGCGTACGACGTGTGAGGGGCGGGGCAGCCGATCGGCTGCCCCGCCCCTCACACGTTTCCCGTCAGCGCGTCCCGGCGGCTACGGCGCGCGGTGGCGTCCTTCGGTGGAGGCGTTGGCCGCCTTCGCCGCCTTGGCGGCCGCCTTGGCCTCCTTCTCGGCGACCTCCTCGGCCTCCCACTCCGCGATCACGTCGATCGGCGGCGGCGCCTTCGCGAGGAACACCCACGTGAAGTACACGGCCAGCACCATCGGCGGGAGCTTGAGCGCGATGAGCACCCACCCCAGCTGCGTGGCGTCCCCCCACCAGTACAGCGGGAAGAGGATCGCGTACTTGGCGAGGAAGATGAGCCCCCACGCCAGGCTGGCCTTGGTGTAGGCCTTCTTGCGGCCCGGGTTGCGGGTCCGCCAGGACAGGTTCTCCTTGAAGACCGGGCCGAGGATCACGCCGAGCAGCGGGAAGCCGACCAGCGCCGAGAGCGTGAACGCGAAGCCCAGGCCGACGCCGTAGATCATGCCGGGCAGGTAGAAGCCCTTCGCGCTGCCCGTGAAGAGGGCGAAGGCCACGCCCACGCCCACGCCGAAGACCCCGCTGAAGGCGTGCTTCACGGTGTCCTTGCGCAGCAGCCGCACGATCACGAGCAGGACCGCGAGGGCGCCCGCCGCGATGGCGGAGCTCTTCACGTCCTTGTTGATCGTGTAGATCATCACGAAGAGCAGGCCGGGGAGCATCGTCTCCACGGTGCCGCGGATGCCGCCGAAGGCGTCGAAGAGCGCCGCCTGCGTCACCGCCTTCTGGTCCGCCGCGGGCCCCGGCGGATCCGCCGGCGTGGTCGGTTTGTCGAGTGACGTCACCGGTTACTGCTCCTGTCCGAGCGGTCGGAGTTCGTACTTCGGGTTGAAGAGGACCCGACGCCCATGGCTCATCGAGATCCGGCCGGAGGCGATCATGCGCCGTCCCGGCTCGATTCCCACGATCGAGCGACGTCCGAGCCACACCACGTCCAGCGGGGCCGAGCCGTCGAACAGCTCCGCCTCCAGGGCGGGAACCCCGGCGCGAGGCCGCAGGGTCACGGTACGCAGCGTTCCGGTCACCTTGACTATCTGGCGGTCGTCGCAGTCGCAGATCCGCGTGCATCCCGCGGCTTCTGCGTCCTCCTGCAGCTCCGCCGAATGCAGCTCCTCCTGCGAGGTGGAAAGCCGCTCTATCATCCGGCGGAACCGGCCCGCCGGCCTGGCCGGTTTCGCGGGCTTCTCGGGACGCGGTTCAGCACTCATACAGGAAGCGTACCGGCGCTCCCGCTACCTCTCGAAGCGGTATCCCATGCCCGGTTCGGTGATGAAGTGGCGGGGATGCGAGGGGTCCGCCTCCAGCTTGCGCCGCAGTTGCGCCATGTAGACCCGCAGGTAGTTGGTCTCCGTGCCGTACGAGGGCCCCCACACCTCCTGGAGCAGCTGCTTCTGGCTGACGAGCTTGCCGCCGTTGCGGACCAGCACTTCCAGCAGGTGCCATTCCGTGGGGGTGAGGCGTACGTCGCGCCCCGCGCGCACCGCCTTCTTGGCGGCCAGGTCCACGGTGAAGCCCGCGGTCTCCACGACCACCTCGTCCTCGCCCGCGGCCGGCTCGGCCCGCCGCACGGCCGCGCGCAGCCGGGCCAGCAGCTCGTCCATGCCGAAGGGCTTGGTGACGTAGTCGTCGGCGCCGGCGTCCAGTGCCTCCACCTTCTCGTCGGAGCTGTGCCGGGCGGACAGGACCAGGATCGGCACACGGGTCCATCCGCGCAGTCCCCTGATCACCTCGACGCCGTCCATGTCGGGCAGACCGAGGTCCAGGACGACCACGTCGGGGTGGCGGGCGGCGGCGAGTTCCAGGGCGCTCGCCCCGTCGGCGGCGGCATCGACCTCGTACTTGCGCGCCTTCAGGTTGATCACGAGGGCTCGGACGATCTGCGGTTCGTCGTCCACCACGAGCACCCGGGTCATTGAGGGCCTGCCTTCTGTCGTACGGAGGGGTCGACCGGTCGATCGAACGAGTGAGAGGGAGAGAGCGATTCAGAGGGAGGGTACGAGGCGGCGGCGGGAGGACCGGTCCCGACCTCGCCGTCCACCGTGGCACGTGAGGGGTCGCGCTCCCCCGTCACCGCGCGCAGGGTGAGCACCATGGTCAGCCCGCCGCCGGGGGTGTCCTCGACGTCGAGGGTGCCGTCCATGGCCTCCGCGAACCCGCGGGCGACGGCCAGGCCGAGGCCCACCCCGGCGCCCCGGGGGGAGTCGCCGTGTCGTTGGAAGGGGGCGAAGATCCGGTCCTTGGCCTCGTCGGGCACCCCGGGGCCGCGGTCCACGACCCGTACCTCGACGCGGTCGCCGAGGAAGCTGGCCGCGACCAGCACCCGTTCCCCCGCCGGGCTGTACTTGACGGCGTTCTCGACCACGTTGGCGACGGACCGCTCCAGCAGCCCCGGGTCCACGGCCACCATCGGCAGGGTCTCGGGGATGTCCAGCACCACGCTGTCCTCCGGTACGCCGCCCAGCGCCATCGGGACCACCTCGTCGAGGTCGATCTCGCGGATCAGGGGGGTGACCGTGCCGGTCTGGAGGCGGGACATGTCGAGCAGGTTGCCGACGAGGTGGTCGAGCCGGTCGGCGCCGTCCTCGATGCCTTCGAGGAGTTCGGCCCGGTCCTCCTCGGACCATTCGACGTCGTCGGAGCGCAGCGAGCTGACCGACGCCTTGATGGAGGCCAGGGGGGTGCGCAGGTCGTGGCTGACGGCGGCCAGCAGCGCGGTCCGGATGCGGTTGCCCTCGGCCATCCGGCGGGCCTCCTCGGCCTGTCCGACCAGCCGCTGCCGGTCCAGGACCACGGCGGCCTGGGCGGCGAAGGCGCCGAGCACGCGGCGGTCCTCGGCGGGCAGCACGCGCCCCGACAGGGCCAGCGCCATGTGGTCTCCGATCGGCATGTCCACGTCCGCGTCCTCGGGCCGGGACGCGGGACGCGGGCCCACGCTGGCGGCCGGGAACCAGGGCTCGACGTCGCTCTCCCGCTCCAGCAGGGCCACCGACTCCATGGCGAAGGTCTCGCGCACCCTTTCGAGCAGCGCGTCCAGGGTGGTCTCGCCGCGCAGGACGCTGCCCGCGAGGAAGGAGAGGATCTCGGACTCGGCGCGCAGGCGGGCGGCCTGTTGGGTCCGCCGGGCGGCGACGTCCACGACGGACGCGACGGCGACGGCCACCCCGAAGAAGACCGAGATGGCGACGATGTTCTTGGGGTCGGAGACCGTGAACCGGTGCACCGGTGGGGCGAAGAAGTAGTTCAGCAGCAGCGAGCCGAAGGCCGCCGACGCCAGGGCGGGCACGAGTCCGCCGAGCAGCGCGGCGGCCACGGTGAGCGCCAGGAACAGCAGCATCTCGTTGGCGAGTCCGGGGTCGCCGTCGATGTTGGCCAGGACGAGGGCGAGGAGGGCGGGGAAGAGCACGCCGACCACCCAGCCGGCCACGATCCGGGGTCGTCCGAGGCGGGCGGCGGTGCGCACCACGGGCAGTCCGCGCCCCTTGGCGACCTCCTCGTGGGTGACGATGTGGACATCGAGGTCGGGCCCTGATTCCCGGGCCACGGTGACGCCCACGCCCGGCCCGAAGACGTACTGCCAGGTCTTGCGGCGGCTGGAGCCCAGGACGATCTGGGTGGCGTTGACCCCGCGGGCGAACGCGAGCAGGGCGTCGGGGACGTTGTCGCCGATGACGTGGTGGAACGTTCCTCCGAGGTCTTCCACCAGGGTCCGCTGGACCGCGAGCTCCTTCGGGGACGCCGCGGTCAGGCCGTCGCTGCGGGCGATGTAGACGGCCAGGATCTCGCTGCCCGAGCCCTTGGCCGCCATCCGGGAGGCGCGCCGGATCAGGGTGCGGCCCTCCGGCCCGCCGGTGAGACCGACGACGATCCGTTCGCGGGCCTGCCAGGTGGAGCGGATGTCGTGCTCGCCCCGGTACTGCTGGAGGTACTCGTCGGCCCGGTCGGCCACCCACAGCAGCGCGAGCTCGCGCAGGGCGGTGAGGTTGCCGGGGCGGAAGTAGTTGGACAGGGCCGCGTCGACCTTGTCGGGCTTGTATATGTTGCCGTGCGCCATCCGACGGCGCAGGGCCTGCGGGGACATGTCGACCAGCTCGATCTGATCGGCCCGCCGGACCACCTCGTCCGGTACGGTCTCCCGCTGCCGCACGCCGGTGATCGACTCGACCACGTCCCCGAGTGATTCCAGGTGCTGGATGTTCACGGTGGACACGACGTCGATGCCCGCGCGGAGCAGTTCCTCCACGTCCTGCCAGCGCTTGGCGTTGCGCGAGCCCGGCACATTGGTGTGCGCGAGCTCGTCCACCAGTGCCACGGCGGGTCCGCGGGCCAGCAGCGCGTCCACGTCCATCTCCGTGAACCCGGCGCCCCGGTGGGTCAACTCCCTGCGCGGCACCTGTTCCAGTCCGTGCAGCATGACCTCGGTGCGCGGCCGTCCGTGGTGCTCGACGAAGCCGACGACGCAGTCGCCGCCGCGCTCCACCCGACGGTGGCCCTCGGAGAGCATGGCGTACGTCTTGCCCACACCGGGTGCCGCGCCGAGGTATATCCGTAGCTTGCCGCGTGCCATGCGCCCATTCTCAGGGACGTCCCCGCAGTTCACGCGCCGATGTACGGCGATGGGCGCATCCCTGACGGATCCCTGACGCGTCCGCCGGGAACGGCGGTGGGCCGCACCCCCGCGAGGGTGCGGCCCACCGACCGGAACCAACCGTCGAGCGAGGTCAGCGGACCTCGGTGATCTCGGGACCGCGTTCCAGCTGGCCCATGCCGCCGCCGAAGCGGGAGCCCTCCGGCTCCTCGGTCGTCTGCACGCCGTCCGGCACCATCTGGGCGTCGTTCGGCAGCTTCAGGACGATGGGGTCACGGGGGGCCATGGGGCCGTCGCCGCGGAGGACGACGGTGTCCCGGAAGATCTGCTCCAGCACGCCGGCCGAATCCGGGCGCACCGCGCCCTGGCCGGAGATGACACCGCGCAGGAACCAGCGGGGACCGTCGACGCCGACGAACCGCACCAGCTGGGCGCCGGTCTGGCCGTCGGGCAGCGGTACGGGGACCTGCGCGCGCAGCTCCCAGCCCAGCGGGCCCTGGACCTCGTCGATGATGCCGCCCTGTTGGGTGATGCCCGTGGCGATCTCGTCGCGGACCTCGCCCCAGATGCCTTCCTTCTTGGGCGCCGCGAAGGCCTGGAGCTGCACGGCGCTGTCGCCGAGGACCACGGTCGCGGCCACGATCGCGTCACCGGCGACCTCGACGCGCAGCTCCATGCCCTCGACACCGGGTACGAGGATGCCTCCGAGGTCGACGCGGCCGTCCTCCGGATTGCCGATCACCTCGGAAACGTCCCAGGGGCCGTCCGGCCTGGGGGCCGGCGGCAGGTTCATCCGACGCGGCTTGGCGTCGTCGTCGAGCGCCTCGGCGTCGTCCCGCTCATCGGCGCGTGCGCCGTCGACGACCTGCTCGGCCGCGCCGCCGTCCCTGACGGAGTCGTTCTTCTTGCGACGTCCGAACACGTCACTGTCCTTCCCGGTCGGTTACGACCGAAGCGTAGCCATTCCCACCCTGCTGACCAGCCTCGGATCCGGCCACGGCCGCATGACCGCCGGTGGAGCCGAAACCCCCCTCGGCCCGGGCCGAGCCGGGAAGTTCCGCCACCTCGTGGAAGCGCACCTTCTCGACCCGCTGGACAACCAGCTGGGCAATGCGGTCGAAACGCTCGAACCTGACGCTCTCGCGCGGGTCGAGATTGACCACGATCACCTTGATTTCCCCACGGTACCCGGCATCCACCGTCCCCGGGGCATTCACCAGTGCCAGGCCGCAACGGGCGGCCAGGCCCGAGCGCGGGTGCACGAAGGCGGCGTACCCGTCGGGCAGGGCGATGGAGACGCCCGTGGGCAGCACGATCCGCTCGCCGGGCGCGAGCTCGGCGGCCTCCGTGGTCACCAGGTCGCAGCCCGCGTCACCGGGGTGACCGTAGGCCGGCATGGGCACCTCGGGGTCGACGCGGCGGATCAGCACGTCGACGCCCCGGCGGGCGTCGTGGTCGTTCTGAGACATCAGGGGTTCACCTCGAAGGCGCGTGCGCGCCTGACCTGGTCCGGGTCGGCCATCGCCGCCCGGATCTCCTCGGGCCGTCCGTTGTCGATGAAGTGGTCGACCTTCACCTCTATGAAGAGGGCGTCGGCGCGTACGGCGACCGGCCCCTCGGGACCGCCTATTCGGCCGACCGCGGAGCAGTAGATCTTCCGCCCGGCCACGGCGGTCACCTCCGCCTCCAGGTGCAGCACGGTGTCCACGGGAACGGGCCGTACGTAGTCGGTCTCCAACCGGCCGGTCACCGCGATGACGCGCAGCAGCCAGTTCAGGGAGCCGAGCGTCTCGTCGAGCGCGGTGGCGAGGACGCCTCCGTGGGCGAGACCGGGGGCGCCCTGGTGGGCCTGCTTGACGGTGAACTCGGCGGTGACGCGCACGCCCTCGCCCGCCCGTGCCTCCAGGTGGAGCCCGTGGGGTTGCCCCTCGCCGCAGCCGAAACAGTGCTCGTAGTGCGCGCCGAGGAGTTCGCCGGGCCCCGGGGCGTCGGGGTGCCGGACCGGCGCCGTGGCATCGGCCGGCGGCGTCAAGGCTGTGTTTCGTCCACTCACAGCCGCTGACCTTACCCGCGCGGCGGTTCGACGGTCGCCTCGTGGCAGGCTTGGAGCCATGCATCCCTCCCCCGCGCACCACGACGAACGCCTGACCGCTCCCCGCGCCTGGTGGGGCATCGCCGTGCTCCTCGGCGTCGCGTGCGCGCTGATGCTGTTGCCGCTGGGCACGCTGCCGATGCTGCTCGGTCTGGTAGGGGGCACTGTGCTGGCGGGGATGGTGGTGAGTTCGTACGGCTCCGCGCGCGTGCGCGTGGTGAACGGTGCGCTGGCGGTGGGTGACGCGAGGATCCCGGTGACGGCCCTGGGCGAACCCGAGATCCTGGAGGCCGAGGAGGCGCGCGCCTGGCGCACGTACAAGGCGGACACCCGCGCCTTCATGCTGATGCGCAGCTACGTGCCGACGGCCGTGCGCGTCGAGATCACCGATCCGGCCGACCCGACTCCCTACGCGTACGTCTCCACCCGTGAGCCGCAGGCCCTG
Organism: Streptomyces sp. WM4235; assembly: GCF_001279725.1. Classification (GTDB taxonomy): domain Bacteria; phylum Actinomycetota; class Actinomycetes; order Streptomycetales; family Streptomycetaceae; genus Streptomyces. The sequence goes on from NZ_LGDE01000035.1 coordinate 59,422, forward strand.
GTCGCGGCCCTTCGCGCGGCGAAGAACAGCCCGGCCGCGCCGGCGGCCGGCTGAGTCCGGGAGGTCGGGGGCGGCGCCCCGGGGGCGGTCGTCAGCCTCGCCCTTGCGCGTCGGGGCCCTCGATGACCCTCCTGGTGGCCTCGGGAAGGGGCTGGGTGGGCCGCTCAAGGGGCGGCAACTGCGGGAGGGCGTCCCAGGCCACGGCGCGGGTGCGCAGGTCCGCACGCACCTTCTCGGCGAGTTTGCGGGTGTCGCGGCGGTTCATGACGGCGCCGACTGCGGCGCCCACCATGAACGGCATGAGGTTGGGCAGGTTGCGGAACATCCGCTTCATGATCTGTTGGCGCAGTTCGCGCTTCATCTGACCGCCGAGCGCCAGGTTCAGCGTCGTCGGCTTGGTCAGGTCGACTCCGCGTTCCTCCGTCCAGGACGTCAGGTACGCGAAGCTGCGTTCCCCGAGGTTGCCGGGCGCCCGGAGCCCGTACACCTCGTGGAGTTCGGCGAGGAGCTTCAGCTCGATCAGCGCGACCCCGGTGATCTCCGCGGCCATCTCGGCCGGCATCGCGGGCGGCACCGGAAGCATCGCCGCCGCGCCGATGCCCGCGCCGACGGCGGACGTGGCGTTGGCGGCGCCGGTGATCAGTTTGTCGGCGAGCCGATCGGGGTCGAGGTCCGGGAACTGCGCGCGCAGGGTCGCGAGGTCCCGAACCGGAACGCGCGGTGCGTTCTCGATGATTCGGTCGGTGATGTACAGGGCGGCGGCCTTCGCACCTTCGCCGCCCTTGCGCACACCGTTCTTGACGGCTTGCACCCGACGAGCCCCGAACCACTGCCGGGACTCCTCGTCGGCCGCTGTGGCCGACGGCACCGCCGCGGCGGTATCGGAGGGCACGGCGGGTACGCCGGGGGCTCCAGGGCCCGTTGCCGGGTCCGTGGTTCCCACCTGCGTCTCCGCCGGATCACCAGACTTTCGGAAGCGTCGCTTCCGAAATGGCGTCGAGCCTGTCACGGCCGACGCCTCTCAGTCGCAGTCGCGACAGATCGGCTGACCGTTCTTCTCGCGTGCCAGCTGGCTGCGGTGGTGCACCAGGAAGCAGCTCATGCAGGTGAACTCGTCGGCCTGCTTGGGCAGGACCCGTACGGCCAGCTCCTCATTGGAGAGGTCCGCACCGGGAAGCTCCATGCCTTCGGCCGCGTCGAAGTCGTCCACATCGACGTTCGACGACGACTTCTCGTTGCGCCGGGCCTTCAGCTCTTCGATGCTGTCGTTGTCAACGTCGTCGTCGGTCTTGCGTGGGGTGTCGTAGTCCGTTGCCATTGTTCGCTCTCCCCCTCTGGGATTTAGCGGTGTCTCAGCGCACGTAACGCGCGAGAGGCCGGACTTGTGCCCGACCTGAGGCGGAGATTTTGCCTCACATCAAGGTCTGTTACTCAATCGACACCCAGCCGCACGCCCGAAGGCGCATTTGGCTGGGATGACGACCGGGACCGTACACGGTCCGGGGGCCGTCTTGCACAAACGCCACCCCGTGTATTTCCCGCCATCATGGGGGCCGGAAACCCGGACTTCCCGGGCGTTCCGGCCTTCCCCGGGTCACTGAACGCACATGACCCGACACTCGACAATGTGATCGATCACACAGGCCCCCTGACCACGACCGTTGTCCCGTTCAGCCAACAGCGAACACACGGGACCGCAGGTCACAGGGGCAACGTGACACGCATCACGAGGCCACCGCCCTCGCGGGGCGTCGCCTGGATGCGGCCGCCGTGTGCGCGGGCCACGGAGCGCGCGATCGAGAGACCGAGCCCCACACCCTTGTCACTGCCCGTTCGTTCGGTACGCAGCCGCCTGAAGGGCTCGAAGAGGTTCTCCACCTCGTACGCGGGAACAACGGGACCCGTGTTCGATACGAGCAGCACCGCGTGACCGTGCTGGACCTCGGTGGTGACCTCCACCCAGCCGCCCTCCGCGACGTTGTACCGGACGCCGTTCTGCACCAGGTTGAGGGCGATCCGCTCCAGCAGCACGCCGTTGCCCTGGACGACCGCCAGGGCGCGTTCGCCGCGGATCTCCACGCCCTTGGCACCGGCCTCGCCGCGCGCCTGGTCGATGGCCCGCGAGGCGACCTCGGCCAGGTCCACGGGCTTGCGTTCGATTATCTGGTTGTCGCTCCTGGCCAGCAGGAGCAGGCCTTCGACGAGCTGCTCGCTGCGCTCGTTGGTGGCGAGCAGCGTCTTGCCGAGCTGCTGGAGCTCCACCGGGGCCCCCGGGTCGGAGAGGTGCACCTCCAGGAGCGTCCTGTTGATCGCGAGCGGCGTCCGCAGCTCGTGCGAGGCGTTGGCCACGAACCGCTGCTGGGCCGTGAAGGCCCGCTCCAGCCGGTCGAGCATCTCGTCGAAGGTGTCGGCCAGCTCCTTGAGCTCGTCGTCCGGCCCGTCCAGCTCGATCCGCCGGGTCAGGTCGGAGCCGACCACCCGACGGGCGGTACGGGTGATCTTCCCCAGCGGCGAGAGCACCCGGCCGGCCATCGCGTAGCCGAAGGCGAAGGCGATGATGCTGAGGCCCAGCAGGGCCATCAGCGACCGGCTGAGCAGGTCGTCCAGGGCGTGCCTGCGCTGTTCCAGGACGCAGGCGTTGATGGCGGCGTTGAACTGGTCGAGCGGCTGACCCTTGCCGGCCACCCCGGGGCAGGTGTTGCTGATGACCGTGACGTCGGTCCCGTCCACGATCTTGAAGGGCGTGCCGTTGCCCTCGCGCAGCGCCTGCGCCGCCAGCAGGTAGATGATCGACAGCAGCAGGATGCCCGCGATCAGGAACATCCCGCCGTACAGCAGGGTGAGCCGTATCCGGATCGTCGGCCGCAGCCAAGGGAAGGGACCCTCGGGCGGTCCGGGGTCCCAGGTGGGTTTCGGTGGCGCCGCGGGCGGCGCCGGTGTCGCTGCCATCCCCGTCAGATCCGGTATCCGGAGCCCGGCACGGTGACGATCACGGGCGGCTCGCCGAGCTTGCGCCGCAGGGTCATGACGGTCACCCGGACCACGTTGGTGAAGGGGTCGGTGTTCTCGTCCCAGGCCTTCTCCAGCAGCTGCTCGGCGGAGACCACCGTGCCCTCGCTGCGCATGAGGACCTCCAGCACCGCGAACTCCTTCGGCGCCAGCTGCACCTCCTTGCCCTCGCGGAAGACCTCGCGGCGGTTCGGGTCCAGCTTGATGCCGGCCCGCTCCAGCACGGGCGGCAGGGCCACGGTCGTACGCCGCCCGAGCGCCCGCACCCGCGCGGTGAGCTCGGTGAAGGCGAAGGGCTTGGGCAGGTAGTCGTCCGCCCCGAGCTCCAGCCCCTCGACCCGGTCGCTCACGTCGCCGGAGGCGGTGAGCATCAGGACGCGGGTGGGCATGCCCAGCTCGACGATCTTGCGGCAGACGTCGTCGCCGTGCACGAGCGGGAGGTCCCGGTCGAGCACCACCACGTCGTAGTCGTTCACTCCGACGCGCTCAAGGGCCGCGGCGCCGTCGTACACGACGTCCACGGCCATGGCCTCCCGGCGCAGGCCGGTGGCCACCGCATCGGCGAGCAGCTGCTCGTCCTCGACGACGAGTACGCGCACGTCGTTTCCTTCCTTAGAGCCCAGACGGGCACACCTGTATTGCGTCGACCATCCTGCACGTTTCGGCGGTAAACCGGCTGTAAGGCGCCGCTCGGCCGCCTTCCCCCGGGTGGAAGTGGGGATTCCCCGGCCTCGCGAGGTTTCTGGGCCCGGGGTGCCGGGGAGGACGACTGCACACCCCGACCACTCCCTGACGGCGGACTGCCACGTGCTCACCCGTCGCCGACCCATGAAGAGGGGGCGCACCCACCATGGACGCATTCACCGCAGGCCTTCTGCAGCGCATCGAGGCCACCCAGTCCGACCTCAGCAAGGCCCGTGAGACGGGCGACGACCACCTCGCCGATGTGGAACAGGCGGAGTTGGAGGACCTCCAGCGCCTGGCCGCCGAACACGGGGTACCCGTGGAACACGGCGTATCCGTCACGGCCGCCTGATCCCACCCCGCCCCGGACCCCCGACCCCGGCCGCCCACAGGGCGCCCGGGGTCTTTCCGTGGCCGGCCGCCGGACCGGGCCACGGAGGGACCTCAGTCGCGCCAGGCCTCCGCCTCGTCCAGCAGCGGTTGCAGCGAGGCGAACACGGCCGGGGTGGCCGCCAGCGCCAGTTCGCCCGAGGCGGGCCGCCCCGGGCGGCCTCCGGTCAGCGCCCCCGCCTCGCGCGCGATCAGCTCGCCCGCCGCCAGGTCCCAGGGGTTCAGCCCCCGCTCCCAGTACCCGTCCAGCCGCCCGGCGGCCACGTCGCACAGGTCCACGGCCGCCGAGCCGCCCCGCCGGATGTCCCGGACCAGCGGGATGATCCGCCGGGCGACCTCGGCCTGGTGCGCCCGCCGCGCCTGCACGTACGCGAATCCGGTCGCGATCAGCGCCTGGTCCAGCGGCGCCGGCGGCCGGCACGCGAGACGGGTGTCGCCCAGCCACGCCCCGTCCCCGAGCACCGCGTGGAACGTCTCCCCGCGCATCGGGGCCGCGACGACCCCGACCACGGTCTCGCCCCGGTACTCGGCGGCGACCGACACGGACCAGCTCGGCAGCCCGTACAGGTAGTTCACGGTGCCGTCGAGCGGGTCCACGACCCAGCGCACGCCGCTGGTCCCGGGGGTGTCCGCGCCCTCCTCGCCCAGCAGCCCGTCCTCGGGACGCCTGCGTCCGAGGATCTCGGTGATCAGCTTCTCCGCCGCGATGTCCATCTCGGTCACCACGTCGATCGGGCTGGACTTGGTCGCGGCCACCGCGAGGTCCGCCGGTCGCCCGTCGCGCAGCAGTTCACCCGCCCGCCGGGCCGCCTCCAGACCCACGTCGAGCAGCTCGGCCTTCAGTTCCGCGGAAATCATGGTCGTGCCACTCCCTGGGGTCAGGCGTACGGACTGTCCACGCCCGCGGCGGCGGGCCGCGGGGCCCGCGCCGGGCAACAGCCCGCCGCGCACAGATCATGACTCGGGCCGAGCAGCCCCAGCGCGCACCGTTCGACCGGCTCGCCGCGCTCGGCCGCTGCCCGCTCCAGCAGCAGGTCGCGTACCGCCGCCGCGAACCGCGGGTCGGCGCCGACCGTCGCCGAGCGGGCGATCGGCAGGCCCAGTTCGGCGGCCTTGGCCGTGGCCTCCGTGTCGAGGTCGTAGAGGACCTCCATGTGGTCCGAGACGAACCCGATCGGCACCATCACGACCGCCGGGGTGTCCTCCGCGTGCAGGGCCTCCAGGTGGTCGCAGATGTCCGGCTCCAGCCACGGGATGTGCGGGGCGCCGCTGCGCGACTGGTAGACGAGGTCCCAGGGCAGTTCGGTGCCCGTCTCGGCGCGCACCGCGTCCGCGATCACCGTGGCCACGTCCAGGTGCTGGCGGACGTACGCACCGCCCTCGCCGTGCCCCTCCACCGGGCCGGAGGTGTCCGCCGAGGCGGTCGGGATCGAGTGCGTGGTGAACACCAGGCGCGCCCCGGCCCGCACGTCCCGCGGCAGCTCGGCCAGGGAGGCGAGCACCCCGTCGATCATCGGCTGCACGAACCCCGGGTGGTTGAAGTAGTGCCGCAGCTTGTCCACCCGCGGCAGCTCCTCCACCCCCTCCTCGGCCAACCGCGCCAAGGCGTCGGCGAGGTTCTCCCGGTACTGCCGGCAGCCCGAGTACGAGGCGTAGGCGCTGGTCGCGAGCACCGCGATCCGGCGGCGGCCGTCGGCGGCCATCTCGCGCAGCACGTCGGTGAGGTACGGAGCCCAGTTGCGGTTGCCCCAGTAGACCGGCAGGTCCAACCCGTGCTCCGCGAAGTCCTTGCGCAGCGCGTCCAGCAACGCGCGGTTCTGCCCGTTGATGGGGCTGACCCCGCCGAAACCGAAGTAGTGCTGCCCGACCTCCTTGAGTCGCTCGCGCGGGATGCCGCGCCCCCGCGTCACGTTCTCCAGGAACGGAACGACGTCGTCGGGGCCCTCGGGGCCGCCGAAGGAGAGCAACAGGAGGGCGTCGTAGGGGGCGGCGAGGCCCTCGGCCGCTCGGGGGGCGCAGGCACGGAGCTGGTCAGACATGCTCGAATCCTGCCACCCGCCGGCTCGGGCCGGGAAACGGACCCGGCGCGCCCGAGACCGAAGATCAAAGGTAAGGTCACCCTAACTTCCTGTCTGGATTTTCCCCATGCGGGCGCCTTGTCGGCGACCGTGACCTGTGGGGGCCACAGACGTCCCTTACGGAGCGCAACGTGCCCAGTCCCTACCGCGCGATCTTCGCGGCCCCCGGCACCAAGGGGTTCACGGCCGCCGGCCTCATCGGTCGGATGCCCCTGTCCATGGTCGGCATCGGCGTGCTGACGATGATCACCGAGCTCGGCGGCAGCTATGCCCTCGCGGGCGGGATCACGGCGACCATCGCGCTCTCGGCCGCCGCCGTGGGCCCCCAGGTGTCCCGGCTGGTGGACCAGTACGGACAACGGCGGGTGCTGCGCCCGGCGACGCTCGTCGCGGCGGGGGCCGTGACGGGCCTGCTGCTCTCGGCGGCGAACGGATGGCCCCGCTGGACCCTCTTCGTCTTCGCCGTCGTCGCGGGCTGCGTGCCCAGCGTCGGTTCGATGGTGCGCGCGCGGTGGACGGCGCTCTTCCGGGACACCCCGCAGCTGCACACCGCCTACTCGTTCGAGTCGATCCTCGACGAGCTGTGCTTCATCGTCGGTCCGCCGCTCGCCGCGACCCTGTCCGCGAGCTGGTTCCCGGAGGCCGGCCCGGTGGTCGCGCTCGTCTGCCTGCTGACGGGCGTGTGGTGGCTGACCGCGCTCACCGCCACCGAGCCCGCGCCCCATCCCCGTCACCCGCAGTCGGACCGGTCCTCGGCGCTGCGCTCCCCCGGCCTCCAGGTCCTGGTCGCCACCTTCGCGGCCACCGGCGCGATCTTCGGGTCCGTGGACGTGGCGACGCTGGCCTTCGCCGAGGAGCACGGCAACAAGTCCCTCGGCGGGGTGTTCCTGGCGATCTGGGCCTTCGGATCCTGCCTCGCGGGCATCGTCTTCGGCCTGCTGCACTTCAAGGGCAAGGCCGAACCTCGATGGATGCTGGGCATCAGTGCGATGGCCGTGAGTATGATCCCCCTCCTACTGGCCGGGAACCTTCCGTTTCTGGCCGTGGCGCTCTTCGTCTCGGGCCTCGCCATCGCTCCCACGATGATCACCACGATGGCCCTGATCGAGGCGCACGTACCTCACGCGAAGCTGACCGAGGGCATGACCTGGATCAGCACCGGCCTCGCGGTCGGCATCGCGCTCGGGTCCTCCGTGGCCGGCTGGGTCGTCGACGCGGCCGGCGCGCGGACCGGGTACGTCGTCTCGCTCTCGGCGGGGGTGACCGCGGCAGCGGTGGCGTTCGCGGGATTCCGCCGGCTGACGAGGCCGGCGCAAGGGGAGGAGCCAGGCACCGATGGGGACGGCGACAGCAGGGCAGAGCGGGTACGCCGGGGCGGCGAGGACGCCGGGCACGTGGCGTAACTGGGCGGGGAACGTCAGTGCCACCCCCGCCCGCGTGGTGACCCCGACCTCGGTCGGGGAGCTTCAGGAGGCGGTCCGTCGGGCCGCCGAGGACGGGTTGAGGGTGAAGGCGGTCGGCACCGGCCACTCCTTCACGGCGGCCGCCGCCACCGACGGCGTGCTGATCCGTCCGCAGTCCCTGGCCGGCATCCGGTCGGTGGACCGCGCGGCCGGGACCGTCACGGTGGCGGCGGGGACGGTCCTCAAGGACCTCAACCAGGCCCTGGCCAGGGAGGGCCTGTCGCTCACCAACATGGGCGACATCATGGAGCAGACGGTCTCCGGCGCCACCAGCACCGGCACCCACGGCACCGGCCGCGACTCGGCCTCCCTCTCCGCGCAGATCCGCGGGTTGGAGCTGGTCACGGCCGACGGCCGGCTGCTGGCGTGCTCGGAGAAGGAGAACCCGGAGGTCTTCGCGGCGGCCCGGCTCGGCATCGGCGCGCTCGGCATCCTCACCTCGGTCACCCTCGCCGTGGAGCCGATCTTCTTCCTGACCGCCCGTGAGGAGCCGATGTCCTTCGACCGGGTGACGGCCGAGTTCGACGAGCACTTCGCGGAGAACGAGCACTTCGAGTTCTACTGGTTCCCGCACACCGGGAACTGCAACACCAAGCGGAACAACCGCAGCCAGGGGCCGGCCGCCCCGCCCGGGGCGGTGAGCGCGTGGGTGGAGGACGAACTGTTGTCCAACGGCCTCTTCCAGGCCGTCAACTCGCTGGGGCGCGCCGTCCCGGCGACCGTCCCCGGCATCGCCCGGATCGCCAGCCGCGCCCTGTCGGCGCGCACCTACACGGACATCCCGTACAAGGTGTTCACCAGCCCGCGCCGGGTCCGGTTCGTGGAGATGGAGTACGCGCTTCCCCGTGAGCGCGTCGTGGAGGCGCTGCGCGAGTTGAAGGCGATGGTCGACGGATCCGACCTGCGCGTCAGCTTCCCGGTGGAGGTCCGCACCGCGCCGGCCGACGACGTCACCCTGTCCACGGCGTCGGGCCGGGAGACGGCCTACGTGGCGGTCCACATGTACAAGGGCACCCCGTACCAGGCCTACTTCACGGCGGCGGAGCGCATCTTCACCGCGCACGGCGGACGGCCGCACTGGGGCAAGGTGCACACGCGGGACGCGGAGTACCTCGCCGGGGTGTACCCGCGCTTCGCCGAGTTCACGGGGCTGCGGGACCGGCTGGACCCGGACCGGCTGTTCGGCAACGACTACCTGCGGCGCGTGCTCGGGAGCTGACCCCGGTTCAGGAGGGGCTCGGCGCGGGTCCGGTACCGGTGCCCGGCCCGTCGGAACCGGAGCCCGATCCGGAACCGGACCCCGAACCACCGGTCGACTTCCCCGGAGTCGGGGTCGGAGTGGGCGTCGGGGTCGGGGTCGGGTCGGGCTTCGGCGGCGTCGGGTCCGGGCTCGACTCCCCGGAACGTGAGGGCGTGGGGTCCGGTCCGGGGCTTTCGCCGCCCGGGGAGGTCGAGGGGTCCGGGGAGTCCTTCCCGGACCCCGGGCTCTCGCCGCCCTTGCCGTCCCGCCCGCCGTTGCCGCCGTCGCCGTCGTCGGTGCCCCGACCGGGATCCTCCCGCGGCGCGCTCGGCTTGTGGTCGGCGGCCTTGCGGGTGCCCCCGGACAGGATGGTGCCGCCACCCTGGCTGACGGAGGTGCCGGCGATCGCCTCGTAGGTGCCGAGTCCGCCGAGCGCGATGGCGAAGGCGGCTCCGGAGGCGACGGCCGTTCGCTTCCAGCCCCGTACCCGGGTGCCGTGCACGGTCGCGTCGCCGAACTCCTCGGAGGGCAGGGCCGCACCCGGCAGCAGCGAGCCGTCCGCCGCCTGGTCCTTGTGCACCACGGGCACCTGACGGGCCTTGGGGCGGGCGGTCTCGCGCAGCTGGTCGCCGGTTCGTCGGAACAGGTGCTGGACGACGGGCCCGCCCGCGGTGGCGACCACGCTCACCACGCCGGCTCCGAGGATCGTGCCGTAGACCCCCATCTGTGAGGCGAGCAGGGCAGCCGCGACGGTGGCGGTGGAGGTGCCCGCGATCTGCGCCACGCTCAGATCGAGCTTCTTCTTCTCCGGTTCCGCGTCCACCGTGTCCCGCGTCGTCTTCTGACCCATCGCCATCCCCTGCGTGCCCTGCCTCTCGCGCTTCTCCTCTTCCAGCAGTTACTGACACCTGAGCGAAACGGAAAGTTCCATTTCGGGGGATTCTGTGAAGCAAGACACCCTCAAACCGACCGGGGCGCAGGTCCGGCCGGATACCGACCGCATTCAGGGCAGCTCAACTCCCGCCGCCCGAGACAAGTTCGGCGGCGCGGCGGTCCACCTGCGTGGCCCGAATGGAGTACTGTGGCGAGCCCTGGGGCCGTCCTTCCTTTCGGATGTCCGGACTCGGGAGAGGGGGCCGGACAATGGAGAAACGGCACTCGAGACCGGCGATGCTGCGGTGTTGCACGGGTTCCTGCTGCGCACAGTAATCGTTCGGTCACTGTGCGTACCCAACAGGTAACCGTGCCATAACGGCGATCAAGGGCGCATGCCCGACACGCCGGTTTAACTCGGCAAGGTTGTGGCAGGCTGCACCCGGGCAGGCCACACTCGACTAGCGGAAGCAGCGACGCACGTGACGTCGGCAGGCACCACCCGGGAGGTCCCCATGCCCGAACTGCGTGTCGTGGCCGTCTCCAATGACGGCACACGACTGGTGCTCAAGGCTGCGGACAGCACGGAGTACACGCTTCCGATCGACGAGCGTCTCCGGGCCGCCGTACGCAACGACCGTGCGCGCCTGAACCAGATCGAGATCGAGGTGGAGAGCCATCTCCGCCCTCGCGACATCCAGGCCCGCATACGAGCCGGCGCCTCCGCGGAGGAGGTCGCTCAACTCGCGGGCATCCCCGTCGACCGGGTACGCCGGTTCGAGGGCCCCGTGCTCGCGGAGCGCGCGTTCATGGCGGAACGCGCCCGCAAGACTCCCGTGCGCCGCCCCGGCGAGAACACCGGCCCCCAGCTCGGCGAGGCCGTCCAGGAACGGCTGACGCTGCGCGGGGCCGACAAGGAGTCCGTGCAATGGGACTCCTGGCGCCGCGACGACGGCACCTGGGAGGTCCTGCTGGTCTACCGGGTCGCGGGCGAACCGCACTCGGCGAGCTGGACGTACGACCCGCCCCGCCGACTCGTCGTGGCCGTGGACGACGAGGCCCGCTCCCTGATCGGCGAATCGGACGACCTGCCCGCGACACCCGAGCCGAGCTTCCCGTTCGTGCCGAGGATCGCGCGGCTGCCCCGCGACCGCCCGCTCGACCGCGCACTCGACCGCCAGATGGAACGCCCCGCCCCGCCGCCGGAACCGGAGGAGGAGCGGGACACCTTGACCAGCCTGCTGGAAGCCGTGCCCAGCTTCCGCGGCGACATGGTGGTTCCGGAACGCGTCGACCTGCCGGCCGAGGAGCCGGAGGCCGAGGAGGCTCCGGCCGCCTCCGCGGGAGCCGGCAGCGCGTACGCCGACGTCCTGATGCCGCGCACCGTGGCGGGCCACCGCGACCGGTTGACCGGCACCACCGACCGGCAGGCCGAGGCGGACGGCGTCCGCCCGGGCCGGCGCGCCGCGGTGCCGAGCTGGGACGAGATCGTCTTCGGCACCCGGCGCAAAAAGCAGGAATAGCGGGAACACCCGTATGAGAGGGTCGGGGGCGCGGCATGCGCGGCGCTCCCGACCTTCGGTGTGCCCGCTCTACGGCGTCGGGCCCGTGGCGACCGGGCGGGCCGGGTCCGAGGACCAGTCCGACCAGCTGCCCGCGTACAGCGCGGACGGGATGCCCGCGACGTCCAGGGCCAGCACCTCGTGCGCGCCGGAGACCCCCGAACCGCAGTAGACCGCGACCGGGGCCTGGCCCGCGGCGCCGAGCGCCTCGAACCGTGCGCGCAGGGACGCCGCCGGCAGGAAGCGTCCGTCCGCGTCCACGTTCTCCGAGGTCGGAGCGGACACCGCCCCCGGTACGTGGCCGCCGACCCGGTCGATCGGCTCGACCTCGCCCCGGTACCGCTCCCCCGCCCTGGCGTCCAGGAGGACACCCGAACGGGCCAGCGCGGCCGCCCCGTCCGCGTCGAGGACCTCCAGCGCGCCCGGGTTTGGCTTGAAATCACCCTTGGCGGGGGTGGGTGTGTCGGTCGTCACCGCGCCCCCGGCCGCCGTCCAGGCCTTCAGACCCCCGTCCAGGACCCGAACGTCCGTGTGCCCCGTCCAGCGCAGCAGCCACCACGCCCGGGCGGCGGCCCATCCCTGTCCGCCGTCGCAAGCGACCACCGGCACGCCGGCGCGGACCCCGGCCCGGCGCATCACCGCGCCGAACGCCTCGGGGTCCGGCAGCGGATGGCGCCCGCCAAGTCCCGTCGCGCTCACGGGACCTGCCAGTTCGTGGTCCAGGTCCACGTACACGGCACCCGGCAGGTGCCCCGCCTCGTACGCGGGCCGCTGGTCGGGGCCGCCCAGTTGCCAGCGGACGTCCAGGAGCACCGGTGGGGTACTTCCGGTCATTTCGCTCATCAGTTCGGAAGCCGAAAGGATCGCAGTCATGGGGCACATCTTCCTCCCCACCCCGGCACCCCCCGTAACAAGCCGGACATCAACGCGCCGCGACGGGCCGCATTGATTCGGTCATCTCTCCTCCGCTCCCGGGAAACGCGGCCCGGTCGAGGCGCGCCGAACCCCTCGGAGTGGAAGCATCACTTCGAGGACAGGCCCACGACTGAGGAGACGGCTGACATGACCGAGGCAGCGAAGGCAACCAGGCGTGAGCCCGGTACACCGTGCTGGGTGAGCCTGATGGTGCACGGCCTCGGCCCCACCGAGGAGTTCTACGCCGACCTCTTCGGCTGGGACTACCAACCGGGCCCGGAGCAGTTGGGCCCCTATGTCAGAGCGGTGCTCGACGGCCGAGAGGTGGCCGGCGTCGGCGAGATGCCCCCGGACCGGGACCTCCCGGTCGCCTGGACCACGTACCTCGCCACGGACGACGCCGACGCCACGGCCGAGGCGATCCGCGCCTGCGGAGGCACGGTCGCGGTGGGCCCGCTGGACGCCGGCGTCGCGGGCCGGGTGGCGATCTGCTCCGACCCGCTCGGCGCCATCTTCGGCATCTGGCAGGCGGGCAGCCACCTCGGCACCGCGCTGCACGGTTCCCCCGGCACCCCGGTCTGGAACGAGTTGGTCACGCAGGACACCACGACGGTCGGCAAGTTCTACGAGCACGTCTTCGGCCACGAGGCCCGCCAACACCCGGACGCGACCGACGACTTCGACTACCTGACCCTGCGCCTGGACGGACGCCCGGTCGCCGCCGTGCACGGGGTGGGCCGCTCGCTGCCGCACGATCGCGGGCCGCACTGGATGACGTACTTCGAGGTCGAGGACACCGACGCGGCCGCGGCCCGGGTGATCGACCTCGGCGGGCACGTCGTCCAACCGCCCCGCGAGGGCTTCAACGGCCGGCTGGCCACCGTCGCGGACCCGGAGGGGGCGATCTTCACCCTGGTGCACTCCCGGAACTGACTCTCGTCGCGCCGGCGTTCGCGACGCGCCGCTCAGGCGTGGTTGACCGGGAGGACGTCCGGGGAGAGGGCGCCGGCGTGGGCCGCGGCGGAGGTCATGTGGCGGAGGTGGTGGCGGCAGAGGACCTCGTAGCCGATCTCCTCGGCCGGGCGGTTCACGTCGCCGACCACGACCTGCTCGCCCTCCACGACCATGACGCCCCCACCGTGCGGGCGTTGTGGGTGGCGCGGGCGCCGCACCAGCACAGGGCCTCGACCTGGAGCTGCTCGATCCGGTCGGCCGGCTCGATGAGGCGCTGCGAGCCGGGGAAGAGCTTGGTGCGGAAGTCGGTGGTGATGCCGAAGGCGAAGACGTCCATGCCGAGGTCGTCCACGATCCGGGCCGGCTGGTCGATCTGCTCGGGGGCCAGGAACTGGGCCTCGTCCACGATCACGTAGTCCGCCCGGCCACCCTGGGACAACTGGGCCACCAGGTACGCGTAGAGGTCCATGCCCTCGCCGGCCTCGACCGCCTCCGTGACCAGACCCAGCCGCGAGGACAACTTGCCCTCGCCCGCCCGGTCGTCACGCGTGAAGATCACGCCTTGGAGCCCCCGGGCGGAGCGGTTGTGCCCGATCTGGAGCGCCAGTGTGCTCTTACGGGACCATCCATCACCTCACGCCAGGTTTCAGCGCGACCGAGGCAGTCAGGCCTGGCGATCCGCGAGAGGGTCACCAACGTCAGGCACTGCCGCCCACCCGCGTCGTGTGCACACGGCAACCCGTGGGGCGACGTGGCACCGCTGCCGTTTCAGGCGTCGCCTCTCAGCCGCCGGGCGATGTCGATGTCGTTCTGGAGTGCGCTGAGACGGGGAAACGGCTCGCGGGTGGCGTCCAGCACGCAGACGTGGAGCTTGTCGCCGGCCTGCGGTGGCGCCACGTTCTCGTCCCGCCAAGACGGGTGCTTCACCTGGTCGATGAATCCGAAGAGGCCGGCGGATCCATCCACTTCCACCTTCGCGCCCACGGGAGCGACCGCGACGACCGTGACGTCGAGTTCTTGATGGTCACGGAACCTCAATTGGGCCCTCCAAAGACTTTGACCCAGCTGCGGTTCTGGGTGAGCTCGTTGAACCGGTCGAGCTTGTCCACCGGGATCTCGAACTCGATCCGCGGCGCGCCGTTCGGCCCGTTCCTGTCGTGGATCTTCGCGTGGTCGGCGAACTCCTCGAGGAATGACGGGTGCATTTCGTACTTCACCATTCCCTTCGCGAAGTTCGCTCCCGTCGGTCCGGCGTACTCCGCAGCCACCGCCCGTTCGCCGAAGTAGATCTTGCCGTCCGAGATGATACCGCCGCCGATGTCCACCCCGGGCTGATGGTTGGCCGGGTTCGGCCCGTGGTCGAGCTCGTACTGCGCGTGGGCCCCCTTCGGTGTGCGGTAGATCGGAAAGTAGTCCGGTGCCAGGCCCAGGTAGTCCGTCCACGCGTGCGGATTCGTCACGTAGGTGGAGGGGTTCGGCGCCGGGGTGAGGCCGAGGGGGTCCGGGGTGAGGTAGCGGGCGTTCTCGGGGTCGTAGTGGCGGAAGTAGTTGTAATGGAGGCCGGTCTCCGGGTCGGCGTACTGACCCGGAAAGCGGAGAGGCGTATAGGCAGTGCTTTTCGCAGCCCACGTGGTGATGCCCCACAGCGTGGAACGTTCGTGCCACGCCACGTTGCCGGACTCGTCGATGAGCTCGGTGGGGGTGCCCACCAGGTCGGTGACGATCGCGAAGAACCGGGAGTCGATTTCTTCCCGGGAGGCGTCGAGAATGCGTTCCGTCTGGGCTATCGGCCGAATGCCCTGGTGGTCCCAGGTGATGGCGACCAAGTGAGGTAGATCGTTCGAGCTACTGGTCTGCTCGCACAGGGTGTTCCCGTCCCAGGTGAAGTCGATCCGCTCGGTAACGGTCCGGCCGTCCTCGGCCAGGCGAAGCTTCGCCGTGCGGCGGCCGAGGGGGTCGTAGCGGTAGCGCCACACAGTGCCGTCCGGAGTGGTGGCGGAGAGGAGGCGGTCCTCGACGTCCCACTCGTAGCGCCAGATGTCCGGCTTGCGGGACGGACGCGTCTTGCGCCGCACGGTGACTCGGCCGAGCCCGTCGTGCTCGTAGCGCACGGCTCCCGCGCGGACGATACGGTTCTTCTCGTAGGCGCGCACGCCGTTGGCCACATGGCCGGCGTGGCCCGTCTGCCACGACGCGAAGGTCTGGTTCCCGGCCTGGTCGTAGGCGTAGCTCTCGGTCCAATCGGCTGCCCGGACCGCGGTGACCCGACCGACAGGATCTAGCTCGTACTCCTGCCGGCCGCTGCCGGCGTCATCGACCGCGGTGAGGTGGCCGTCCGCCCGGTAGGTGTAGCTGCGGTGCCGCACCCGGGCCCCGCCCGAGCCGATGACCGTCTGGTCTGTGAGGCGCCCCACAGGATCGAAGACGTGGCTCAGGACGACGTCGTCGCCGACGCGGCGCGTCACCTCACGGCCCGCGGCGTCGTACGCGAAACCGAGAGAGCGGCCGGAGGCCGTCATGGTTGTGCGGCGGCCCGCGCCGTCGTAGCTCCACGTGGCCGTCACACCGGTCGGCGTGGTGCGGCCGGTCCGGCGGCCCAGCTCGTCGTAGGTGTAGGTGAGGGCGCGTCCGTCGACGGTCTCCGACTGCACGCGACCCTCGTGGTCCCGCAGCAGGGTGACGGTCGTTCCGTCGGGGCCTTGGGAGTGGGCGAGCTGGTCGGTGAGGTCGTAGGCGTAGGTGGTGACGTTGCCGTCGGCATCCTTGCGAACGATCTGGTCGAGTGCGTTGCGCTCGAATGCGGTGGTCTGGCCCAGTGCGTTCGTGCGGGAGACGAGGCTGCCGGTGGGCCCGTGTACGTAGGTGATCGTGCGACCGTCGAAGTCGGTCTCTGACGTCAGACGTCCCGCGGGGTCGTACGCGTAGTTCCAGGTCAGGCCCTCGGGGCTGGTCACCTCGGTAAGGCGCAGTTCGGCGTCGTGCCCGAAGGCGTAGCGGACGCCGTCAGGGCCCGTGCGGGCGGTGAGGACGTCGAATTCGGTGTACTCGAACCGGGTGACCCCGCCGAGCCGGTCGGTGTGGCTGGTGCAGTTGCCCTCACCGTCCCAGGTCCAGCTCTCGACGGCTCCGTCCGCGTGGACGCGGAGGGCCGGCCGGCCCTCGACCGTCCACTCCAGGTGCGTGGTGGCGCCTGTCGGGTCGGTGACGGCGGTGGGGCGGCCGAAGGCGTCCCGCTCGAAGCGGGTGGTGGAACCGAGCGGATCGGTGACTTCGGCGGGGAGACCGACCCGGTCGCAGCGAATGGCGGTCGTGCCGCCCTGGGGGTCGGTGACCGAGGTGAGGCCGCCCGCCTCGTCGTAGGTGAAGCGGGTGACCCTGCCGAGGGAGTCGGTGGCCGATGTTCGGTTGCCCCGCTCGTCGTAGGCGTACCGGACCACATGACCGTCGACCCTTTTGACCTGGACAGGTTGGCCGAACTCGTTGTGGCGGGCCGTGCTCTCACGCCCGTCGGCGCGTGTCACGGAGACGAGGTTGCCGTCGTCGTCGTGGCGATGGGAGGTGGTGCGGCCGAGCGGATCCGTCTGTGCGAGCAGACGGCTGCGGCCGTCGCGCACGTAGCGCGTGGTGTTGCCGAGGGGATCGGTGTCGGCCACGATCTTGTACGTGTCGTCAACGAGGTAGCGGCGAGTGTGCCCTTCACCCGTGACGGTCTCGGTCACGCGGTGGCCCGTCGCCTCGTCCAGGGCGTCGTAGGCCAGGCGCAGCACCATGTGTCCCTCGCCGCCGCCCTCCGCGACGCAACGGTTCTGCTCGTCGTAGGTGTAGGCGTAGGAGCGGTTGTTCGTGTCGGTCCAGGACGTGATGCGGCCGCGGTCGTCATAGGTGAAGCGGAGCGGCAGGCCGGAGGAGTTGACGACCTCCGTGAGATCTCCGGCTGTGTAGCCGTAGGCGAGGATGCGCGGGCCGCCGTCGAGGTGGAGGGCGGTGATGCGGCCGTCGGCGGTGTCGAAGCGAAGGCGGTATCCGCCGGAGTGGGCCATGCCGAGCGGGGTGCCGTGAGCGTCGAACTCGAAGGTGATGAGGTTGTCGTTGCGGTCCTCCAACTGGGCGATCGGCGCGATGCCGTCGCCGTCCGGGTCCCCGGCGGGCGGGGTGAAGCGGCGGACCTGGCCGGCGGCTGGGTCGGTGAGTGTCCAGTCGCCGTCCGGAGTGCGTTCGAGGGGGTGGCGGGGCGCGGAGGCGGATACCGGCAGGACCGGGACGCCCGGGGCGGCATGCGGGTAGGCGACGATCAGCCCGTCCTCGGTGACCAGGACGACGCCCTCGGGGTCGACCTCCAGGTGCTGGTCGATGCTCGACGCCCAGGTCGGCCCGAACCAGCGCCCGGCGGTGTACCCCGATTCCGCGCGCCGGACGAAGGCCAGCGGCAGCGTTCCGGGCAGCACGATGTCGGTCTGCGGGAGGAACATCCGGCCGGTGGCCAGGTCGATCGGGTCGGTGTTGTCGTACCGCTTCGCCGCATCGGGCGTTTCCCTCACATGGGGGCCGTCCTTGTCGAGGCCGGTGCGGCCGGGGCCCTTGAGGTCGTCGGCGTGCTTGGCGGCCGAGCCGACCTTCTTCAGCGCCCCGAGCCCCTTGGATCCGACGAGTTCCGGAATCATCTTCCCGATGCCCTCGGAAGGATCCTTCATGAACTCATCAAGCATCTGCTTGCCCGCACCCAGCGGGTCGTTGGCCATCGTGACCAGGCCCGCGGCCGTCGAGTTCAGGTTCGTCAGGTACTCGGCCGGATGCGTCAGGTTGTACGGATCCGTCGGGTTCAGCGCCCGCGCGAAGTTCACGATCCCGGCCGTGCCCTTGATGACACCACCCGCCAGGTGCGTCTGGGCAAGGTCCAGGTAATCCATCCCGTCGCCGAGCTGCTTGGCGTACGAGGGCTTCGGCGGAGCCGCGTCCCGCGCCGCCCGCACCGCGGTACGCACGGTCTCCGCGACGTCGTTGCGCTGCTTGCGGGCCGTCTCGAGCTTGTCCTGCGCGGCCGTCGCCAGCGCGACGCCCGGATCGGTGAAGTCCTCGGACGGGCGCGGCGGCAGCGTGTCCTTCTTCGCCTTCAACGCGTCGTTGTAAGTCTTGACCAGCTTGTTGTGGGCGTTGCGGGCGTCGGTGGAAACCTTCTTCGCGTTGTTGTACTCCTCCAACGCCTCCTTCGCCTGGCCCTGCGCCCACTCCACCGTCTCCGCGAAACGACCCATCGCCTCGGAGGCCTTCCCGAAGGCCTCCGCCGCCTTGAACCAGCGCGGCGGCTCCTTCGCCACCGACTCGCGGAAGGCGTCCGCCGCCTTGCCCTTGAGCCCGTCCGGCTCCCCCATCCCCTTCAGACCGTTGCCGACCTTGTCGAAGGAGGCCTTGAAGTCGTTCAGGTGCGAAACCTGCGCCCGGATCTTCGACACACTGCCGTAAACCAGCTTGCTCGGGTCCTCGGTCTGGCCCAGCTCCAGCTCCGCCACGTCCGCACCGAGCTGGTTGGCGGCCGAGCGGCTCTTGTCACGGATCCAGTCACCCGCGTCGTCCAGACCGACGTCCTCGGCAAGATCGGCCGTCTTGTCACCGGCCCACTCGACCGCGTCGCCGACCTTCTCCGCGCCCTTCTCAACACCATCCTCGATGACGTCCGGCACGAAATCCCGCCAGCCCATCAGCGACCGCCCCCGTCACGCTTCGCCTGCTCCAACAGGTCCTTCAGCGAACCGATCTTCCCGGTGGAGGTGAGCTGGTCCCCGGTGTCCGACCAGGTCTTCTCGATGTCCTCAGCACTCTTCTGGAAGGACTCCGGGCTGTAATCGGGCTTGTAGGCATCCGCGGAGAAGATGTCGCCCCAGGACTTCTGCTCGATCTCGTCCTCGGAGGCGTGCGGATTGCCGTACGCGGCGTTCGCCACGACCTTGAACGAGCCCTGGAGGTACTGCTCCTCCTCCCACACCGTCCCCGCCGCGATCCCCAACGACTGCGCGAGGGTGCTCGCGTTCTGCACCAGACTCCGCACACCCCACTCCCAGCGCTCGCAGAAATCCTCGAAGTCCGTCGCCAGACCCGCGTGCCCTGCCTCCATCCCCGTCATCGACAGATTCTCGAACCCCGCACCCTGCGAAGCACCGGCCGCGTCCCCCGACTCCCGCAACTCCCCGATCGCCGCCCGCAGACCGTCCTGGATGTTCTTGACCGCCGCCGGCGAGACCTCCAGGTCCCCGTCACCCGCCATCAGGCCACCGCCCCGGCCGCCAGGTCCACCGCACTGGCATCGGGCACAATCCCCGCGACCGGCGGGAAGAACATCGACCCGTCCACGTCCGCCACGTTCAGCACCACACCCGCCGGACCGCCCGCCGCCGGAACCACCGCATCGACCAGACGCGCACCCAGCACCGAGAGGAACTCCCACTCCCGGCCGGCCTCCGCCTCACCGCGCGCCGCCGCGAACCGGGCCAGCGCCTCCTCGTCCGTGAACGCGTAGATCCACCGGATGCCGCCCGACACCGCCGACATCAGACCGCCCTCCGGCCCGTCCGCGAGCGGCACCAGCAGGACAGCCCGCCGGAACTCCCCCACCAGGCGTGCCGGATCACCCGATCCGTCCCGTATCGCCGCGATCTCTGCGGTCAGTTCCATGGGCTACGTCCCCTCCAGCGCCGGTCAGCGTCCTGGAGGAGCACGCTATCGGGAACCCCACCGGTTCCCTCAGGCCCACTGGGCGCGCCCTGTCAGGCGTGGTTGACCGGGAGGACGTCCGGGGAGAGGGCGCCCGCGTGGGCTGCGGCGCTGGTCATGCGGCGCAGGTGGTGGCGGCGGCAGAGGACCTCGTAGCCGATCTCCCCGGCCGGGCGGTTCACGTCGCCGACGACCACCTGGGCACCCTCGACGACCATCTCGCCGTCCACCGTGCGGGCGTTGTGCGTAGCGCGGGCGCCGCACCAGCACAGGGCCTCGACCTGGAGCTGCTCCAGTCGGTCCGCCAGTTCGATCAGACGCTGCGAGCCCGGGAAGAGCTTCGTGCGGAAGTCCGTCGTGATGCCGAAGGCGAAGACGTCCAAGCCGAGGTCGTCCACGATGCGGGCCAGCTGATCGATCTGGACCGGGGCCAGGAACTGCGCCTCGTCCACGATCACGTAGTCCGCCTTGCCGCCCTTCGAGAGCTGGGCCACCAGGTACGCATAGAGGTCCATGCCCTCCGGCGCCTCGATCGCCTCCATCACCAGGCCGAGCCGGGACGACAGCTTGCCCTCGCCCGCGCGGTCGTCACGGGTGAAGATGACGCCCTGAAGCCCCCGCGCGTCGCGGTTGTGCGCGATCTGGAGCGCCAGTGTGCTCTTTCCGCAGTCCATCGTTCCGGAGAAGAACACCAGCTCGGGCATGGGAAGTACGGGACCTTTCAGTTCGGGGCACGGGTGGGCGAAGACGGTCGGGTGGCGCGTGGGGGTCAGGTGCGGACTTCGAGGAGCGGCACCAGTTGCTCGGCCGCGGTCATGGAGCCGTGCATGCCGACGAGCGCCGACTCGTTGGGCTCCTTGCGGGACGCGGTGATCGCGACGTCGGCGTGGGCGGCGGCGACGACGTCGCCGATCCGGCCCAGCACGCGCTCGTCGCACTCCCCCGGGGCGCCGAACCAGCCGAGTTCCAGGGCCTCTTCGCGGCTCGCGATCCAGAAGCGGTCCCCGAGCACCTCGCGCCACACGGTGAGTACGTCGGCCTCGGCTCCCGGCACCGCGTAGACGTGTCGGGCCCGTCCCTCGCCGCCCAGCAGGGCCACACCCGCGCCCAGTTCCCAGTCCTCGTCGAAGTCGATCCGCGAATCCTCGTCGAAGGGCACGTCCACCATGCCGTGGTCGGCGGTCACGTACAGGGCGGTACGGGGCGGCAGTTGCTCCGCCAGGCGCTGCACCAGCCGGTCGACGTACATGAGTTGACCGCGCCACACGTCGGAGTCGACGCCGTGGCGGTGGCCGGCTCCGTCGAGTTCGCTGTAGTACGTGTACACGAGCGAGCGTTCGCCGGCGGCGAGTTGGATGGCCGCGAGATCCATCCGCTCCTCGCCGGTCATCCGGCCGTGGAAGGTGCCGCCGCTCAGCGCGATCTTGGTGAGCGGGGTGGTCTGGAAACCCGGCGCGGACACCTGCGCGGTGTGCACGCCGGCGGCGTCCGCGAGCTGGAAGACGGTGGGGTACGGCTGCCAGACCTTCGGCTGGGTCCACGGCTGCCAGCGGAGCTGGTTCATCAGTTCGCCGGAGGCCGGGTTGCGCACGGCGTAGCCGGGCAGGCCGTGTCGGGCGGGCGGCAGTCCCGTGCCGACGGAGGCCAGCGAGGTGGCGGTGGTCGCCGGGAAGCCCGAGGTGATCGGGCGGCCGGTGCCGCCGCGCGAACCGGCGAGCAGGGAGGCCAGGTACGGGGCCTCCTGCGGGTGGGCCTTGACCTGCTCCCAGCCCATGCCGTCGACCAGGAAGACGCAGTTCCGGTCGGCCGGGGTCAGTTCGGCGATCCCGGCGGCGAGGCCGGGAACGCCCTGTCCGGCCGCCAAGGTCGGCAGCAGGTCGGCGAGCGAGCCGGTGCCGTAGTGCGGGACGGGGGCGCCGGCGAGGTCCAGCGGCTCGGGCTCGTCCCAGTGCGCGGGTACAGAGGAGAACATCAGCGGCCGGCGGCGGGCGAGGCCGCGGTGGCCTCGGACAGGGCCTGGGCGAAGACCAGGGTCTGGCGGACCGTCTCCGGGCCGTCGCCGGCCTCGCTGACCCGCAGGCTGAGGTCGTCGGCGGTGGAGTTGCCGGTGTAGCCGTGGTCGGAGTCGCAGTTCGGGTCGCCGCAGGCGGCGGGCTCCAGGTCGATGCGCGAGACCGCACCCCAGCCGATGGTCAGCACGACCTCGCGCGGCAGGGTGCCGGCGGTGTACGACTCGGGGTTGGCGACGACGCGGCTGAGCACCACAGAGGAGATGCTGCCGAGCTTGACCGACTCGGTGGACGTCGTCGCGTACGGGGACGGCGACCCGGCGTCGGCGGCCTGCTCGTCGGTGTGGCTCACGATGAAGCGGTTGCCGGTGAGGACCAGGACCGTGACGTGCCGGCGCACCTCGTTGGAGTCGAAGGTCGTCTCCTGGTGGACCAGGTACGACGAGATCGGCTCGCCGCCCACCGCGGCCTCCACGGCCTCGGCCACGAGGGTCGGGTAGTAGCCGCTGCGCTCGATCGCCGCGCGCAGCCCCTGGGTCGTCGTACCGGATTTCGCCATGAGGTCCATCCTAAGGCCCGTCCGGGGCAGCCGGACCGCGCCGGACCGGTCCTAGTAGCTGGGGAGGGTGCGCGGTCCGAGGTCGGTGCGGACGGGCGGGCGGGCCACGCGGACGGTGG
Source organism: Streptomyces sp. WM4235 (assembly GCF_001279725.1). Classification (GTDB taxonomy): domain Bacteria; phylum Actinomycetota; class Actinomycetes; order Streptomycetales; family Streptomycetaceae; genus Streptomyces. Next base: position 81,982 of record NZ_LGDE01000035.1, read on the forward strand.
CGCTCAGCACGGAGAGCCCTTCCGTGGCGACGACGACGGGCTCCAGGGACACCCCGATCACCTCGGGGTGGTCGTGGACCAGTCGGGACAGGCGCAGGAGCAGCTCCTCCAGGGCGGGCGTGTCCACGGGGTCGCTGCCGCGCCAGCCGAAGAGGAGGGGCGCGGCGCGGATGGACCGGATCAGGGCGGCCGCGTCCCGGTCGGTGGCCGGGACGAGCCGGTGGGCGGTGTCACCGAGCAGTTCGGAGGGGACGCCGGCGAGACCGAAGGAGAGGACGGCGCCGGCGGCGGGATCGATGACGCTGCGCACGACGGTGTCGACGCCGCGGGGCACCATCGCCTGGACGACCGGGAGCAGCTCGGCCGGCTTGCCGAGGGCCTCGGTGAGTTCGTCGTAGGCGCGCCGCAGCTCCGCCTCGGCCGTCAGGGCCAGGCGTACGCCTCCCAGATCGGCGCGGTGGCGCAGGTGCGGGGCGGTGGTCTTCAGGGCCACCGGGTAGCCGAGCGTGCGGGCGGCCCGTACGGCGGCGCCGGCGTCGGGCGCGGGCAGGGTGGGGAGCACCCGGATCCCGTACCGGGCGAGGAGCGTGATCGCGTCCGCCTCGTCGAGGGTGATCGCGGAGTCCGCGGGGCCGGCGAGGAGGGCGGCGAGCTGCGCGGCGGCTCCGGCCTCGTCGATGTCCTCGTACTCGGGCACCTGGCCGGCGTCGGCGAGGGACCGCCTCCACTGTGCGTACCGCACGGCTTCGGCGACGGCGCGGACGGCACGCTCGGCGGCGGGGTAGGCGGGGATCCGCCCCTCCCCGGCGGTGCCGGGCCGAGTGGTGGGGTGGCCCGTCGAAGGGGTGTCGGCCTGCCGCGGGGCGCCCGGCGGCGGGGTCTGCGTGACGGGGATGCCCGCGACCGGGGTGGTCGGGGCCGGGGTGGTCGGTGTGATCGCGTTCGCGGGGCGGGGCGCGACGGTTCCGGCGGCCGTGGAGAGGGCCTCGGCCAGCGCGCCCAGCTCGACGTGCACCACCGCGACCGGCTTGCCCGGGTGCTCCGCGACGGCGTCGCGCAGTGCGCTCGCCAGGTCGTCGGCCGGCGCGTTCTCCCCCACCCAGGGGATCGCCGTCACGACGACCGCGTCGCAGTCCGGCGAGGCCAGGGCGTCGGCGAGGGCGGTACGGAAGTCCCGGGGCGTGGCGGCGGTGGTCAGGTCCAGCGGTGGCAGGGGCCGCAGCCCCCGGGTCAGGCAGGCGTCGTAGGTGAGCACGCCCAGCGATTCGGAGTTCCCGAGGATCGCCACCCTCGGGCCGGCGGGCAGCGGCTGACCGGCCAGCAGCAGCCCGACGTCGACCAGTTCCGTGACCGTGTCGACCCGGATGACGCCCGCCTGCCTGAGCAGTTCCGAGACGGTGGATTCGGGCAGCCGGGTGCCGGGGACCACGTGTCCGGCCGGGGTGTGCCGGCCACCCCGGGCCACGACCACGGGCTTGACGGCGGCCGTGCGGCGGGCGAGGCGGGTGAACTTGCGGGGGTTGCCCAGGGTCTCCAGGTACATCAGGGCCACGTCGGTGGAGTCGTCGTCGTACCAGTACTGGAGGATGTCGTTGCCGGAGACGTCGGCCCTGTTGCCGGCCGAGACGAACGAGGACAGCCCCTCGCCGCGCCGCAGCAGCCCCGAGAGCAGGGCGATGCCGATCGCGCCGGACTGGGTGAACAGGCCGATCCGGCCGCGCGCGGACGCCGGGGTGGGGGCCAGTGAGGCGTTCAGCTCCACGTCCGGAGCGGTGTTGATGACCCCGAAGGCGTTCGGGCCGATCAGTCGCATCCCGTACGAGCGGACCTGGCGCACCAGTTCGCGCTGCCGTTGCAACCCGGCCGGGCCGCTCTCGCCGTATCCGGCGGACAGCACCACCAGCCCCTGCACACCGTGCTCTCCGCACGCGCGGACCGCGTCCGGGACCCGGTCCGCCGGGACGGCGACGACCGCGAGGTCGACCGGGGCGCCGATGTCGGCGACGGTGCGGTAGGCGCGTACGCCGTCGAGCAGGTCGGCGGAGGCCGCCTCGTTGACCGCGTACAGCTGGCCGTGGAAGCCGGTGTCCCGAAGGTTGCGCAGCGCCGCGGCGCCCACGCCGCCGCCGGAGCGGCTGACTCCGATCACCGCCACGGAGCCGGGGGCCAGGAGCCGCTGGACGGAGCGGGCCTCGGCGCGCTGTTCGCGGGCGCGCTGCACGGCGAGGGACTCGGCGGTGGGTTCGAGGTCGAGGGTGAGGTGGACGGCGCCGTCCTCGAAGCTGCGCTTCTGCTGGTAGCCGACGTCCGTGAACACTTTGATCATCTTGCTGTTGGCGGGCAGCACCTCGGCGGCGAACCGGCGGATGCCGCGCTCCCGGGCCACCGCGCCGATGTGTTCGAGGAGGGCGGAGGCGACTCCGCGGCCCTGGTGCGCGTCCTGGACGAGGAAGGCGACCTCCGCCTCGTCGGCGGGTGCGGAGGCGGGCCGGCCGTCGGGGCCGATGCGGTCGAAGCGGACCGTGGCGATGAACTCGCCGCCGATGGTCGCCGCGAGGCCGACGCGGTCCACGTGGTCGTGGTGGGTGAAGCGGTGGACGTCGCGGTCGGACAGGCGGGGGTACGGGGCAAAGAACCGGTAGTACTTCGACTCGTCGGAGACCTGTTCGTAGAAGCTGACCAGGCGACCCGCGTCCTCGGCGGTGATGGGCCGGATCCGGGCGGTGCCGCCGTCGCGCAGCACGACGTCCGCTTCCCAGTGGGCCGGGTACGAGGGGTCCGACTCGGTGGTCATGGCCACACCTTAAGGGGCGGGCCAACCGAACGGTGCGCGCGCGGCGCGTGCGGCACACGGGGGCAAATCAGTGCAAGCTGGGGAGGGTCCAGCGGCGGTGGATCCGGGCCGAAGGTCGGTTCGAGCATTCCGGGTGTCGTGAGATACTGGTCTAGACAACCGCTAGCACCTGAAGGGCATCACCATGGCAGAGCGCCGCGTCAACGTCGGCTGGGCCGAGGGCCTGCACGCTCGTCCCGCCTCGATCTTCGTCCGGGCGACGACCGCTTCCGGCGTTCCGGTGACCATCGCGAAGGCCGGCGGCGACCCCGTCAACGCCGCTTCCATGCTGGCGGTTCTGGGCCTGGGCGCCCAGGGCGGCGAGGAGATCGTCCTCGCGTCCGAGGCCGAGGGCGCCGACGTCGCGCTGGACCGCCTCGCGAAGCTTGTCGCCGAGGGTCTCGACGAGCTCCCCGAGACGGTCTGATCCGAGACGGTCCGGCCCTTCGGATCACACACACGTGGCGAAGCCGCGGCCCCGGCGCATCGGGGGCCGCGGCTTCGTCGTTTCCGGAACGCGTCGGCATGAATGCGGCGCGGCGCGGCGCGGGACATCGGGGCGACCTTTACCGCACGCCGGAAATTCCGTCACGGAATCCGCCCGTCGAAAAGGGCGGGCCGGAATCAGGCCGACCGGAATCAGGCCGACGGAATGAGGCGGGCGATTACGAGGCGTCGAAACCCCCCGCATATCCGTCCTTTGTATACGGGCTTTGTTAATGCGGGCCGCTCGCCATGTTTACGGCAGGTTGCGAAGTCCTCACGCGCCGCCGGTGGGCCGCGACCGCGCGTTCGGCGTGCAGGGCCGTAAGGGAGCGGGCCCGCTCGGCGTCGCCGCGCGCCACCGCGTCCACGATCGCCCCGTGCTCGGCCCAGGAGTCCACGGGGCGCGTCGGGGCCTCCACCGAGAACATCCAGGCGATCTTGTGGCGCGTCTGCGTCAGCAGGGCGATCAGCCCGGGACTCGCGGACGCCTGGGACAGCGTCTCGTGGAACCAGCCACCCAGGGCCCGCAGATCCTCTCCCTGGCCCCTCCTGGCCCGTTCCTGGCCCAGCCTGACCAGTCCGCGCAGCACCTTCAGGTGCGCCTCGGTGCGTCGGCGGGCCGCCCGGGAGGCGGCGAGGGGCTCCAACAGCATCCGCAGCTCCAGGAGGTCCGAGGCCTCCTGCTCGGTCGGCTCGGCCACGCAGGCCCCGGCGTGCCGGCGGGTCGTGACGAAGCCCTCGGACTCCAGGGTGCGCAGGGCCTCGCGGACCGGGACGCGCGAAACCCCGTAGCGGCGGGCCAGCACTTCCTCGGTGAGGCGTCCGCCGGGTCCGAAGACTCCGGAGATGATGTCGTCGCGGATTGCTGTGCATACCGCGTGCGCAGGAATTCGCAAGACCGGACCTCCGCTTGATTTCGTGACCGTGCCGCGACTCTATTGCAACACACGATAATTTCCGAGGACGGCCCTTGATGTGAAACATTTCCCGCCAACGCGAAAGGCCCCGGCTCGATGAGCCGGGGCCTTCAACGAAGAGGTGCGAAGCGATCAGACGTTGACGTCGTGCGAGCGCAGGTACGCGATCGGGTCGATGTCCGAGCCGTACTGCGAACCGGTGCGGGCCTCGAAGTGCAGGTGCGGGCCGCTGGAGTTGCCCGTGGAGCCCGACAGGCCGATCTGCTGGCCCGGGGTGACCTGCTGGCCGACGGAGACGTCCAGCGAGGACATGTGCCCGTACTGGGTGTAGGTGCCGTCGTTGTGCTTGATGACGACGTTGTTGCCGTACGCGCCGCCGTAGCCGGCCTCGACGATCGTGCCGGCGCCCACGGCGTGGACCGAGGTGCCGGACGCCGCGTGGAAGTCGATGCCCGTGTGGCTGCCGGAGGACCACATGCCGCCGCCCGCGTGGTACTGCGTGCTGACGTAGGAGCCCTCGACGGGAGCGACGAAGGTGTTGAGGCGCTTGCGTTCGGCCTCGCGGGCCGCACGCTCGGCGGCCTCGCGCTCGGCCTTCTCCTTGGCCTCGGCGAGGCGCTTGGACTCGGCGGCGCGCTGCTTGGCGTCGGCCTCGGCCTGGGCCTTCGCGGCGGTGATGTCGGCGGCGCGCTGCTGGGACTCGGCCTGGGTCTCGATCTCGCCCTGGAGGTCCTCGGCGACGACGACGGCGTTGAGGCCGGTGTCCTCGATCGTGGGGGCGGCGGACTCGCCCGCGGCGAACGCGGGGCCGGCCAGCGTGCCCACGACGCCGGTGGTGGCGAGGGCGGCTATACCGGCGTAGCCGGCGGTCTTGCGGCTCAAACGGCTCGAACCACGGTGCTTACCGGCGACACGACTGCTGCCAAACGCCATGAAGAGGTTGATCCTTTCCTTCCTTCTCGCCTACCGGGTTAGCTGACGGGTTCGGAGCAGGAAGGTCTCCTACGGGCCCCCTCTTGCGAGGCGGTCCGATTCACCCCAGGGACACATGTGGGTCCCCGGCTCCCCAGGCTCGCGCCTGACGGGGACTCGGCGATCGCTGTCCGGTGCCGCGGGTGCGGCGGGCACAACTGACGAACAGCACGGCCGACGCTAGGCGGATCTTCAGTCATTCGCCAAACAGGTGCGCGCTTTTGTTACCTACGCCACACCACATACAAGCAACCTCACCACTAAATGGACAAAAGGGGCCCCGGCGACAAGTCGCCAGGGCCCCCTCGATTTCAGGTCAGTTGCCGACGACGCTCACTTCGCCGATCCCCAGCGCCCGCACGGGCTCCGCGATCTGCGACGCGTCGCCCACGAGGATCGTGACCAGCCGGTCCACGGGGAAGGCGTTGACCACGGCCGAAGTCGCCTCCACCGTTCCCGTCGCGGCGAGTTGGGCGTACAACCGGGCCTGGTAGTCGTCCGGCAGCTCCTGCTCCACCTGATCGGCGAGGGTGCCCGCGACGGAGGCTGCCGTCTCGAACTTCAGCGGGGCCACGCCCACCAAGTTCTGTACCGCCACGTCCCGTTCGGCGTCGGTCAGACCGCCCTCCGCGAGGGTGCGCAGCACCGTCCAGAGGTCCTCCAGCGCCGGGCCGGTGTTCGGGGTGTCCACCGAGCCGCTGATGGCCAGCATGGACGCGCCCTTGCCGTCGGCGGTGGAACGCAGCACCTGCCCGAAGGCGCGCACGCCGTACGTGTACCCCTTCTCCTCGCGCAGCACCTTGTCGAGGCGGGAGGTGAGGGTGCCGCCGAGGCAGTACGTGCCGAGCACCTGGGCCGCCCAGACGCGGTCGTGCCGGTCCGCGCCGATCCGGCCGATGAGGAGCTGCGTCTGAACCGCTCCGGGGCGGTCCACGATGACCACGCGGCCCGTGTCGTCGGCCGTCACCGGGGGCACCGGGCGCGGATCGGCGGAATTGCCGGTCCAGGCGCCCAGGGTGTCCGCCAGGATGGCGTCCAGGTCGATCCCGGTCAGGTCGCCCACGACCACCGCGGTGGCGGTCGCGGGGCGCACGTGAGCCTCGTAGAAGGCGCGTACGGCACCGGAGTCGATGCGGGCGACCGTCTCCTCGGTGCCCTGGCGGGGCCGGGAGATCCGCAGGTCGGCCGGGAACAGCTCCTTGGAGAGCTGCTTGGCGGCGCGGCGCTGCGGGTTGGCCGACTCGTGCGGGATCTCGTCGAGACGGTTGCGCACCAGCCGGTCGACCTCGCTGTCGGCGAAGGCCGGGGCGCGCAGCGCCTCGGCGAGCAGGCCGAGCGCCTTCGCCAGGCGGGAGGCGGGTACCTCCAGCGAGACCCGCAGGCCCGGGTGGTCGGCGTGCGCGTCGAGGGTCGCCCCGCAGCGCTCCAGCTCCGCCGCGAACTCCTCGGCGGAGTGCTTGTCGGTGCCCTCGGACAGGGCGCGGGCCATGATGGTGGCCACCCCGTCCAGGCCCTCGGGCTCCGCGTCGAGCGGCGCGGCGAGGTTGATCTCGACGGCGACGACCTGCTGCCCCGGACGGTGGCAGCGCAGCAGGGTCAGCCCGTTGGCGAGCGCACCGCGCTCGGGGGCCGGGAAGGCCCACGGCCTGGCCTCGCCGGCCTCCGGCCGCGGGTGGAGGGTCATCGTGACGGCTGCGGTGTCGCTCACTGCTCCGCCCCTTCGTTCTCGTCGTTCTCGTCGGACTCGTCGGCCGCCAGGGGCTCGTACACGAGCACCGCGCGGTTGTCCGGGCGCAGTCGGGCGGCGGCCACGGCCTGCACCTCCTCGGCGGTGACGTCCAGGACGCGGCCGACGGCGGTGAGGGCGAGCTGCGGGTCGCCGAACAGCACCGCGAAGCGGCACAGTTCGTCGGCGCGGCCGGCGACCGTGCTCAGCCGGTCCAGCCACTCCCGTTCCAGCTGGGCCTGGGCGCGTTCCATCTCCTCGGCGGTGGGGCCCTCGGCGGCGAACCGCGCGAGTTCCTCGTCCACGGCCGCCTCGATGGCGGGCACCTCGACCCCGCTGGAGGTCTTGACGTCCAGCCAGCCGAGCGACGGAGCGCCCGCCAGGCGCAGCATGCCGAATCCGGCGGCCACGGCGCTCTGGTCGCGGCGGACCAGGCGGTTGTGCAGCCGTGAGGACTCGCCGCCGCCGAGGACGGTCAGCGCCACGTCGGCGGCGTCGCACTCGCGGGTGCCGTCGTGCGGCAGTCGGTAGGCGGCCATCAACGCGCGGGCCGGGACCTCCTCGACGATCTCCTCGCGCAGCTGGCCGCCCATGACCTCGGGCAGCGAGCCGTCGCGCGGCGGCTGCTTGCCGTCGTGCGAGGGGATGGAGCCGAAGTACTTCTCGACCCAGGCGAGCGCCTGCTCGGGGTCGATGTCACCGACGACCGAGAGCACCGCGTTGTTGGGCGCGTAGTACGTGCGGAAGAAGTGGCGCGCGTCCTCCAGGGAGGCGGCGTCCAGGTCGGCCATGGAGCCGATCGGGGTGTGGTGGTACGGGTGTCCCTCGGGGTACGCGAGGGCGGTGAGCCGCTCGAAGGCGGTGCCGTACGGCACGTTGTCGTACCGCTGGCGGCGCTCGTTCTTGACGACGTCGCGCTGGTTCTCCATGGACTCGTCGTCCAGGGCGGTCAGCAGCGAGCCCATCCGGTCCGCCTCCAGCCAGAGGGCGAGCTCCAGCTGGTGGGCCGGCATCGTCTCGAAGTAGTTGGTGCGCTCGAAACTGGTGGTGCCGTTCAGCGAACCGCCGGCGCCCTGGACGAGCTCGAAGTGCCCGTTGCCGGGTACGCTCGCGGACCCCTGGAACATCAGGTGCTCGAAGAGGTGAGCCAGACCGGTCCGGCCCTTGACTTCGTGGCGCGAGCCGACGTCGTACCAGAGGCAGACCGCGGCGACCGGGGTCAGGTGATCCTCGGAGAGCACCACGCGCAGGCCGTTGGCCAGCCGGTGCTCGGTCGCTGTCAGGCCGCCGGAGCCGGCCTGGGCTGTGGCCGTGTGACCCATGGGCATGTGGTCCCTTCGATCGCGATGCAGAGATTTCTGTCAGACCTGCCACTGTATGCAAGCGCGTCGACCACCGGAGAAGTTCCCGGGTTCACTCCTGGGTCGGAGTCGGCGTTGTCGGTGCCTCGGGCCACAATGGTCCGCGTCACCACTGTCCGGAAGGCCGACCCAGCCTTGCGGTCACAGCCCGTCAGTCCCCGTCAGACCCCGAGTACACCCCCCTTTCATGGTTAAGGAGCCGCGCAGCGATGGCCCGCCGCAGCACGAAGACCCCGCCGCCGGAGGATTTCGAGGAGAAGATCCTCGACATCGACGTCGTCGACGAAATGCAGGGCTCCTTCCTCGAGTACGCGTACTCGGTGATCTACTCCCGCGCCCTGCCCGACGCCCGTGACGGCATGAAGCCGGTGCACCGGCGCATCGTCTACCAGATGAACGAGATGGGCCTGCGCCCCGACCGCGGCTACGTGAAGTGCGCGCGCGTCGTCGGCGAGGTGATGGGCAAGCTCCACCCCCACGGTGACGCGTCGATCTACGACGCCCTGGTGCGCATGGCCCAACCCTTCTCGATGCGGCTGCCGCTGGTCGACGGCCACGGCAACTTCGGTTCGCTCGGCAACGACGACCCGCCGGCCGCGATGCGTTACACCGAGTCGAAGATGGCCGACGCCGCGTCGCTGATGACGGACGGCATCGACGAGAACACCGTCGACTTCGCCGCGAACTACGACGGCCAGGAGCGCGAGCCGGTCGTCCTGCCGGCCGCGTACCCGAACCTGCTGGTCAACGGCGCCTCCGGGATCGCCGTCGGCATGGCCACCAACATGGCCCCGCACAACCTCGGCGAGGTCATCGCGGCCGCACGTCACCTGATCCGGTACCCGGAGGCGGACCTGGAGGCGCTGATGCGCTTCGTACCGGGTCCCGACCTGCCGACCGGCGGGCGCATCGTGGGGCTCGCCGGCATCAAGGACGCCTACGAGAACGGTCGAGGCACCTTCAAGATCCGTGCGACCGTGGCCGTGGAGGACGTGACCCCGCGCCGCAAGGGCCTGGTCGTCACCGAACTGCCCTTCACGGTCGGACCCGAGAAGGTCATCGCGAAGATCAAGGACCTGGTCGGTTCCAAGAAGCTCCAGGGCATCGCGGACGTCAAGGACCTCACCGACCGCTCGCACGGCCTGCGCCTGGTCATCGAGATCAAGAACGGCTTCCACCCGGAGGCCGTCCTGGAGCAGCTCTACAAGCTGACGCCGATGGAGGAGTCCTTCGGCATCAACAACGTCGCACTGGTCGACGGCCAGCCGCTCACCCTGGGCCTCAAGGAGCTGCTGGAGGTCTACCTCGACCACCGCTTCGAGGTCGTCCGGCGGCGCAGCGAGTTCCGGCGGGGCAAGCGGCGCGATCGACTGCACCTGGTCGAGGGCCTCCTCGTGGCGCTCCTCGACATCGACGAGGTCATCCGCCTCATCCGGGACAGCGACAACTCGGCGCAGGCGAAGGAACGCCTGATCGAGCGCTTCTCCCTCAGCGAGATCCAGACCCAGTACATCCTGGACACCCCGCTGCGCCGGCTCACCCGCTTCGACCGGATCGAGCTGGAGTCCGAGCGTGACCGGCTGGCCGGCGAGATCGACGAGCTGACCGGGATCCTGGACTCCGACAACGAGCTCCGCAAGCTCGTCTCCTCGGAACTGGCGGCGGTGGCGAAGAAGTTCGGCACCGAGCGCCGGACGGTCCTGCTGGAGTCGGCGGGCACGGCCATCACGGCGGTTCCGCTGGAGGTCGCGGACGACCCGTGCCGGGTCCTGCTCTCGTCCACGGGTCTGGTGGCCCGTACGGCGAACGCCGAGCCGCTGCCCGAGGAGGAGGACGGGGCCCGTGCGAAGCACGACCTGATCATCTCGCAGGTGGCCGCGACCGCCCGCGCCGACGTCGGTGTCGTCACCTCGTACGGTCGCCTGCTGAGGCTGTCGGTGATCGACCTGCCCCAGTTGCCCGACACCCACTCCGCTCCGAACCTGGCCGGAGGCGCGCCCGTCTCGGAGTTCCTGACCGGGCTGGAGGCGGACGAGACGGTGGTCTGCCTGCTCTCGCTGGACGAGTCCTCCCAGGGCCTGGCCCTGGGCACCGAGCAGGGCGTGGTCAAGCGGGTCGTGCCGGACTATCCGGCGAACAAGGACGAGCTGGAGGTCATCACCCTCAAGGAGGGCGACCGGATCGTCGGAGCGGTCGAGTTGCGCACGGGCGAGGAGGACCTGGTCTTCATCACCGACGACGCCCAACTGCTGCGCTACCCGGCGGCCCAGGTGCGTCCGCAGGGCCGCCCCGCGGGCGGCATGGCGGGCATCAAGCTCGCCGACAACGCCAAGGTGATCCACTTCTCGGCCGTGGACCCGGGCCGGGACGCCATGGTGTTCACGGTCGCGGGCTCGCACGGCACCCTGGACGACTCGCTGCTGTCGGCGAAGCTGACCCCCTTCGACCAGTACCCGCGCAAGGGACGCGCCACCGGCGGCGTGCGCTGCCAACGGTTCCTGAAGGGCGAGGACGTGTTGGTGCTCGCGTGGGCCGGGGGCGCCCCGGTCCGGGCGTCCTCCAAGAACGGGGCGCCTGCGGCGCTGCCGGCCGTCGACCCGCGCCGTGACGGGTCGGGGACGGCGTTGCCCGCTCCCGTCGGGGCACTGGCGGGCGGCGCGCTGTAGCGGGACGCGCTGTGCGGGGATGCCCTGTGGGGCGACGCCTCGCGGCGTGCGGCGACTGACGTGTCAGGGGCCGGGGCGTGCGGGGTGCGGGGTCTTCGGGCCGCGCACCCCGCACGCCCATTAGTGTTTTCTTGATACATATCGGTGGGGGCGGGAGAGCGGATCTGATGAGTCGTCGGTCGAGCGGGTTGATCGGGGTCTGGGCCGAGGCCCAGCGCCAACAGCAGCGGACTCAACTGATCCAGCAGCGCGAGGCCGAGCGCAGACAGCGCGCCCACGAACGGGACGTGGCCCGCGGGCAGCGGGAACAACAGGCCGCGTACAAACAGCACCGCGAGACCGAGGCCAGGCGCAGGACCGAGCGCCTCGAAGCGGAAGTGGCCGCCCTCCAGGGATTGTTGGCGGCCGGCTGCCGGGCACCGGCTTTCCGCATGGCCGCCCTGGTCCGTTCCGAGCGGCTGGAGCCCTTCAACCCGGGCACGCTCGCCCACCCCGTGCCGATGCCACACCTCCAGCAGTTCCAGCAACAGGGCGGCGGTTGGGGAATCGGCTCAAGCCGACGGGCGCAGGCGGAGCGCGAGGCGCACGAGCAGTACACCCGGGCCTGGCAGGCGGCCCACGCGGCGGAGCAGCAGCGACAGCAGCAACTGGCCGCCTACCGACGCCAGTACGACGAGTGGGCGGCCGGGCAGCTCGCCGACGTCCGGGCGCACAACAGCGGCCTCGCCGAGCTCGCCGACGCCCTGCGGGCCGGGGACGCCGAGGCCGCCGTGGAGTACTTCTCGGCGGCGCTGTACTCCTCCACGGCGTGGCCCGAGGACCTGCCGAGGCAGGTGTCCGCCGCGTACGACCCGGCGGCCCGGCAGTTGGTGCTGGACTGGGAACTGCCTCGGTACGGGGTGATCCCCGAGGCCAAGTCGGTGCGCTACGTGCCGAGCACCGACCAGGACAAGGAGACCGCCAGGCCGGCCACTCAGCGCCGGGCCGTGTACCGGGACCTGCTGGCGCAGTGTGTGTTGCTGGTGCTGCGCGAGCTGTACGCGGCGGACGAGTTCGGCGCGCTGGACTCGGTGGTGGTCAACGGTTTCGTGGACGACCACGATCCGGTGACCGGCCGGGAGGCGCAGATCGTCCTGGCCACCGTGCTCGCGGCGCGCTCCGACTTCACCGGGCTGCGCCTGGAGCAGGTCAGCGCGGTGGACTGCCTCGTCGACGGGCTGCGGGGGCAGCTGTCGACCCGGCCCGACCAACCGGCCGGCGTACGGGCGGGCCGCAGGCCGGGCGAGGTCGGCGCGGTCGTCAGCCATGGCGGACACGCGGGAGGCGGCGCGGAGGAGCCGGACCTCTTCACGATGGACCCCATCGCTTTCGAGAACCTGGTCGCCGAACTGTTCCGGGCGATGGGCATGGAGGCGGTGACCACGCAGCGGTCCGGTGACGGCGGGGTCGACGTGGAGGCACTGGACCCGGCCCCGATCCGGGGCGGTCGGATCGTGGTGCAGGTCAAGCGCTACCGGAACACCGTCCCGCCGACGGCGGTGCGGGACCTGTACGGCACGGTTCAGGACGCGGGGGCGAACAAGGGGGTGCTGGTCACCACCTCGTCCTTCGGACCCGGGTCGTACACCTTTGCCAACGGCAAGCCGCTGGAGTTGGTTCCCGGGGTGGAGCTGGTGGACCTGCTGCACCGGTACGGGCTCCGGGGGCGCCTCGGCGGAGCGGCGACCGGCGGGGCGGGGCGGGCGTCGGCGTCCGCCCCGGGTTCAACTTCGGCTTCGACTTCGGTTTCCTCGGCCTCGGCATCGGAGGCGGTCACGGTCGCCGTCGCGATGCCCGCTCCGGCGTCCGCCCCGGTGCCCGCGCAGCGTACGAGCACGGCCTCGGCGGGCGATCACAACATCCTCGGCATGGACTGGTCGGGCGGTGTCGCGCTGGACGTGTGCGCGCTCGTCTGCGAGGGCAACCGGGTGCTGAGCGAGGACCACTTCGTGTTCTTCAACAACCCCCGGACGCCGGACGGCTCGGTCCGCTCCCGCGAGCGGGCCGCCCCCGACAAGGCCGCGGTCGAGGTCGACTTCGACGGGCTGCCGCGCCAGGCCGACCGCCTGGTACTCGCCGCCGCCATCGACCCGGAGGTCAACCCCGACGCCGACCTGGCGGGCTTCACCGACGCCCGGATCCGCCTCCTCACTCCGGACGGCCGGGAGATCGACGAGTTGGAGGTCTCCGACGGCCGGGCGGGCGAGACCGCCCTGGTGCTCGGATCGTTCCGGCGCCGGCCGAACGGCGACTGGAAGTTCGTGATCGGCGGCAAGGGCTACCGGGGCGGTCTGGAGGACCTCCTGCGCGAGTACGGCATCGAGGTCGCCTAGCCGGCCCGGACCCCGGGCACGGTGTCGGGCTCCGGGTCGGGCTCCGGGTCGGCAGCGGGGTTCGGGGCGGGGTCCGGGTAGGGCTCTGGATCGGCAGCGGGGTCCGGGTCGGCAGCGGGGTCCGACCGCTCCTCTTGCGGGGGCCGGGCCACGTAGCGCAGGACGCCCCACATGCTCTCCGGGCCCGCGAGGTGCGGTCGCGGTTCGCGGCAGGCCTCCAGTTCGCGGAGCAGTGCGGGGCCGTCCGTGCCCGAGCCGATCAGGACGAGTCGGGTCACCCGTGGTTCGCCCCTCCCCCAGGGGCCGGGGGCGAAGCGGAGGAAACGGCCGACCGCGTGGACCTCGTAGCGCTCGTCGTGGCCGGGGACGCCGAAGTGGACGAAGCCCTTGATCCGGTAGAGCCCGGCCGGACGACGGTCGAGGAAGTCGATGAACCGGCGCGGGCTCAGGGCCTGCTCGGAGACGAACTCGACGCTCTCGTAGGCGGCGTGCGCATGCCCCGTGTGGTCGCCGTGTTCCCGTTCACCGTCTGCCGCCTCCGCCAGCAGGTCCTCGAAGGAGAGCTGGCCGCGCGTCCGCGCCCAGGGGCGCGCGTCGAACAGCAGCTCCGGGTCGATCCGACCGTGGTCCGCGCCGATCACGGGGGTACCGGGTGCGCAGAGGCCGGCCAGTTCGGCTTCGATGCGGGCGCGCTCGGCCGGATCCACCCGGTCGGTCTTGTTGAGCACCACCAGGTCGGCGACGCCGAGGTGGCGGTCGGTTTCCGGGTGCCGGGCCCGAGTGGCGTCGAACTCCGCCGCGTCGACGACCTCCACCATCCCGCCGTAGCGGATGGCCGGGTTCTCGCTCGCCATCAACATGCGGATCAGTTCCTGGGGCTCGGCCAGCCCACTCGCCTCGATGACGATGACGTCGATCCGGTGCACGGGGGCGGAGAGCTTCTCCAGGTACGCGTCCAACTCGCTGCCGTCGACGGCGCAGCACAGGCAGCCGCCGCCGAGCGAGACCATGGAGTCGCCGAGCTGCCCGGCCACCGACATGGCGTCGATCTCGATCGAGCCGAAGTCGTTGACCACCACCCCGATCCGGGTGCCGCCCCGGTTGGCGAGGAGGTGGTTGAGCAGGGTCGTCTTGCCGGATCCGAGGAATCCGGCGAGGACCACGACGGGGATGGTGGGGTGGGACTGCCTGCTGTTCACCCGGTCGATGGTAGCCGGCGTGGCACCGTGACGGCTCAGCCGAGCGTCGGGACCGGTTGGGGCGGGGTCGGCCCGGTGTAGCGGGCGGCCGGGCGGATGATCTTCGAGTCGGCGGCCTGTTCGAGGATGTTGGCGCTCCAGCCGACCACGCGGGCGGCGCAGAAGGTGGGGGTGAACATCTCGCGCGGCAGCCCGCACAGTTCCATGACCACGCCCGCGTAGAACTCCACGTTGGTGTGCAGCTCCCGACCCGGCTTGAGCTCGGCCAGGATCGCCTCCACCTGCTGTTCGACCTCGACGGCGAAGTCGACCAGCGGGCCGCCGAACCGGCGGGCGATGCCCCGCAGCATCCGCGAGCGCGGGTCCTCGGTGCGGTAGACCGGGTGCCCGAAGCCCATGATCCGTTCGCCGGCGAGCACCCGTTCGCGGATCCACGGCTGGATCCGGTCGGCCGTGCCGATGGCGTCGAGGGTGTCCAGGGCGCGGCTCGGAGCGCCTCCGTGCAGCGGCCCGGACAGGGCCCCGATCGCCCCGGTCAGGCAGGCCGCGACATCGGCACCGGTGGAGGCGATCACGCGGGCGGTGAAGGTCGAGGCGTTGAACCCGTGGTCGATGGTGGAGATCAGGTACTGCTCCACCGCTCGGACCTGGACCGGGTCGGGTTCGCGCCCGGTCAGCATGTGGAGGTAGTTGGCCGCGTACGGGAGGTCGTCGCGCGGTTCCACCGGCTCCAGCCCCTGTCCCAGCCGGTGCAGGGCGGTGAGCAGGGTGGGCACCGCGGCGCAGGCGGCGAGGGCGTCGGCGGCCCGGCGGGCGGGGTCGAGATCGTAGACCGGGCGGAAGCCGGCGGACGCGCCCAACAGCGAGAGCGCGGTACGGAGACCGGCGAGCGGCCCGGACAGGGCGGTGGCGCGGGCGAGGGCGGGCAGGGCGTCGCGCACCTCGACGGGGAGTCGGCGCAGGGGGGCGATCTCGGCGGCGAAGGCGTCGCGCTCGGCGAGGTCGACGGGCAGCGCGCCGCGGAACATCAGGTGCCACACGTCCTCGAAGGTGCGGCCCTCCGCGAGTTCGACGGCCGAGTACTGGCGGTAGTGGTAGAAGCCTTCTCGGCCTCGGACGTCACCGAGTGCGGTTTCGGTGACCACGACTCCCGCGAGACCGCGGGGTACTTCGACGGTGGTGTTCATGGATTGACCATCGATGATGGATTGAATCCTTGTCAATATTGATTGAATCAATCTATGTAGGGTGTGCGTCATGAATGCCGAGACCGACGAGGCGGCCGGCCCGCGCCGGATCAACACCCGGGAAGCGGCGCGACTGCTCGGAGTGAAGCCCGCGACCGTGTACGCGTACGTCAGCCGCGGCCAGCTCGGCAGTCGCCGCGACCCGGTCGGGCGCGGCAGCAGCTTCGACGCGGCCGAGGTGGAGGCGCTGGCCCGGCGGAGCCGGCGCGAGGCGGCGGGCCCCACCGGGAGCCATGCCGGCGAGCTGTCCGTTCGCACCTCGCTCACGCTCATCGAGCCCGACCGCTACTACTTCCGGGGCGTGGACGCCGTCGAGTTGGCCTCGCGGTACCGCTACGAGGAGGTGGCGGAGTGGCTGTGGACGGGGTCGCTGAAGCACGGCGCACGGTTCGTCGCTCCCCCGGAGCCGCTGGCCGCCGCCCGGCGTGCGGTGGCCGCCCTGCCCGAGCACGGCGGACCACTGGACCGGCTTCGGGTGGCCGTCGCCGCCGCCGCGGTGGCGGATCCCCTGCGGTTCGACCTGTCCGAGGAGGCCGTACTGGGCTCCGCGCGCTGTCTGATCCCGACGCTGGTCGGCGCCCTGCCCGAGCAGGGCGCCGCCCGGTGGGCCGGCGACACCCGGCTGGCCCGCCTGCTGTGGTCGCGGCTGACGGCGCTGGACCCCGACCCGGACGCGCTGTCCGTGCTGGACCTGGCCCTCGGTCTGCTGGTCGACCACGATCTGGCGGCCTCGACCCTGGCGGTAAGGGTGGCCGCGTCGGCGCGGGCCCATCCGTACGCGGCGGTCTCGGCCGGACTCGGCGCGCTCGAAGGCCCGCTGCACGGCGCCGCCGGCCGGCTCGCCCACCGGATGCTGGTCGAGGTCCTGGAGCGGGGCGGGGCGGCTCCGGTCGTGTCGGAGTATCTGCGAGCGGGGCGCCGGGTGCCGGGCCTGGGGCATCGGCTGTACCGCGGCGAGGATCCTCGTGCCACGGCCCTGTTCGCCCGGCTGGAGGCCCTGGACCAGGCCGGCCCGGCGCTGGGCGCGGCCCGCGACGTGGCCTCGGTGATGGCCCGGCACGGCGGCGGGCTGCACGCCAACGTGGACCTGGCCCTGGCGGTGCTGACCGTGTCCTGCGCGATGCCCGCCGAGGCCGGGGAGACGGTGTTCGCGGTGGCCCGGACGGCGGGGTGGATCGCGCACGCGCTGGAGGAGTACCAGGAACGGCCGCTGAGGATGCGGCCGAGCGGGCACTACGAGGGCCCCCGCCCGCCGCGGCCGATGCCGTGACGGGCGGGGAGCACCGGGACGGGAACCGGACCGCGCAGGAGCGCGCGTAGGCCTCGAACTCGCCGCTCCGCTCGGCGGGACGATCGGGGCCCCGCCTCGGGGCAGGCTCGTGTGGGCAGGTGTCGGCCGCGTCCTGCTGGAGTCGGATCCCGCTGCCGGCCGGGACGGTCTCGCCCGGCCGGACGTTCGCCTCGTCGTAGACGTGAGTTGCCGAGCCTTGCCGAGTCGTCTACTGCTCTGACCGCACTCTTGTGCCTTCATCGCTCGCGCAAGCCGGGCACAAATGACGCAAGGGGGAATTCCGCTTACGCCGAAGCCGACCTACGGTTGCTGGTCATGCGGTTCCCCCACATGAGCGCTCGGCGCCTCGGGCTGCCCAGAAGGGCCGTCTCCCAGATCCTGCTGACCCAGCTCGCCATCGCGGCCGGCGTGGCGGTCCTGGCCACCGGCCTCTTCCTGGCGCCGCTCGGAGCGCAACTGGACGACCAGGCCATGCGGCGCGCCCTGGCCATCGCCCAGAGCGCCGCCGCCGACCCCTCGCTGGCCGCCGACCTCCTCGACTCGGGCCCGGATGGCGACGGCCCCGTGCAGTCCGCCGCCGAGCGGATCCGCAGTGCCACCGGCGCCGAGTACGTGGTCGTCGTCGACCTCCGGGGCATCCGGCGCTCCCACCCCGACCCGAGCCGCATCGGCCTGCCCGTCTCCACCGACCCCGGCAACGCCTTGGCGGGCCGCGAGGTCATGGAGATCGACGACGGCACCCTGGGCCGCTCCGCCCGCGGCAAGGTCCCGCTCCTGGCCGCCGACGGGGAGATCGTCGGCGCGGTCTCCGTCGGCATCGCCTACGACAGCGTCCGCGAGCGACTGCTGGGAGCCATCCCCGGCCTGCTCGCCTACGCGGGCGGCGCCCTGGCCGCAGGCGCCCTCGCCGCCTACCTGCTCTCCCGCCGCATCCAGCGACAGACCCGCGACCTGGCCTTCTCCGACATCGCCGGCCTCCTCTCGGAGCGCGAGGCGATGCTGCACTCCATCCGCGAAGGCGTGATCGCACTCGACCGACACGGACGGATCCGGCTGGTCAACGACGAGGCCGCCCGACTGCTGGGCCTCGACCCCGCCGCATCGGGCACCGTCGCCGGACGCGCGCTGGACGAGGTACTCGGCGCGGGCCGTACCACCGACGTCCTCGCGGGCCGGATCGACGGACGGGACCTCCTCACCGTCCAGGGGCCCCGCGTCCTGGTCGCCAACCGGATGCCCACCGACGACGGCGGAGCCGTCGCCACGCTGCGGGACCGCACCGAACTGGAACACCTCGGACGCGAGCTGGACTCCACGCGCGGACTGATCGACGCCCTGCGCGCCCAGGACCACGAACACGCGAACCGGCTCCACACCCTGCTCGGTCTCCTGGAGCTCGACCTGTACGAGGAGGCCGTGGAGTTCGTGACCGAGGTCGTCGGGGTGCACCGCAGCACCGCCGAGCAGGTCACCGAGAAGGTCCGGGACCCCCTGCTGGCGGCCCTCCTGGTCGGCAAGACGACCGTGGCCGCGGAGCGTGGCGTCCCGCTCCGCCTGGCCCCCTCCACGCTGCTGCCCGACCGGGTGGTGGACCCCGGCGGCCTCGTCACCATCACGGGCAACCTGGTGGACAACGCCCTCGACGCGGCGGCCGGCTCGACCGCCCCGCTGGTCGAGGTCGAGCTGCGCGCCGAGGGACGTACGGCGATCCTCATGGTCCGGGACAGTGGCCCCGGCGTACCCGCCGAGCGCCGCGAGGAGATCTTCACCGAGGGCTGGTCGACGAAACAGCCCACGGCCCACCGCGAACGCGGACTGGGCCTCGCACTCGTTCGTCGCCTCGCGGAGCGGCAGGGCGGTACCGTCCGGGCCGGCGAGAGCGCGGACGGAGGGGCGGAATTCTCCGTCGTGCTCCCGGAGGCCCTGCGATGAACGAGTCCCCGGTTCACGTATTGGTCGTCGACGACGACATGCGTGTTGCCCGGATCAACGCGGCGTACGTGGCGAAGGTTCCCGGATTCCGGGTGATCGCCCAAGCGCACTCGGCAGCGGAGGCGTTGGCGTTCCTGGACACCCATGACGTGGACCTGATCCTCCTGGACCACTACCTCCCCGACGAGAACGGCCTGGACCTGGTCCGGCGGCTGCGCCAACGGGGCCACCACACCGACGTCATCATGGTGACGGCCGCCCGCGACCTCGCCACCGTGCAGGCCGCCATGCGACTCGGCGCCCTCCAGTACATGGTGAAGCCGTTCGCCTTCGCCGGGCTGCGGGCCCGCCTGGAGGCGTACGGCGCCCTGCGGCGCACCCTGGAGACCGGAGGGGAGGCGGAACAGGCCGAAGTGGACCGCATCTTCGGCGCCCTGGCCTCGGCCGGCACCCCGAACGACCTGCCCAAGGGCCACTCGCCGCCGACCGCCGACCTGGTCCGCCAGGTGCTGCGCACGGCCGAGGGGCCGCTCTCCACCCAGCAGATCGCCGATCGCGCCGGCATCAGCCGTCAGACGGCCCAGCGCTACCTCAAGCTCCTGGACCGCACGGGGCGCGTCACCCTCGCCCTGCGCTACGGAGAGACGGGCCGCCCGGAACACCGTTACGCCTGGCGCCACTCCGATCCCGGCGCCGCGCACTGAACCGGGCGACCGCCACGATCGACCGGGTGGGTCACACCGCCCCGGCGCCCGTCAACGAACGGACCTCCGTCTCCGCGTGCTTGCGGATGTCCGGCTCCTCCGTCGAGGTGACCGTGCCGAGCCATCCCGCCAGGAAGCCCAGCGGAATCGAGATGATCCCCGGGTTCTGGAGCGGGAAGTACTGGAAGTCCACGCCAGGGAAGAGCGACTCCGGACTGCCGGACACCACGGGCGACAGCACCACCAGCAGTACCGCCGGCACCAGTCCCCCGTAAACGGACCAGACGGCCCCGCGGGTGGTGAACTCCCGCCAGAACAGCGAGTACAGCAGCACCGGCAGGTTCGCCGAGGCGGCCACCGCGAAGGCCAAGCCCACCAGGAAGGCCACGTTCAGGTTCTGCGCGATCAGTCCGAGGCCGATCGCCGCCGCGCCGATCCCGACCGCGGCGACCCGCGCCACCGCGACCTCGCTGCGCTGCTTGGCGTGCCGCCGCTTGAGCGAGGCGTACAGGTCGTGCGCCACGGAAGCCGAGGACGCCAGGGTGATCCCGGCGACCACCGCGAGGATCGTCGCGAAGGCGATGGCCGCCACGAAGGCGAACAGGACCGCGCCCCCGGTGCTCTCGGCGCCGCCTCCCAGGAATGCCGCCAGCAGCGGAACCGCCGTGTTCCCCGAGGCGTTGGACGCCCGCACCTGCTCGGGACCGAGCAGGGCGGCCGCCCCGAAGCCGAGCACGATGGTCATCAGGTAGAAGCCGCCGATCAGGCCGATCGCCCAGACCACCGACCGCCGGGCCGCACGCGCCGTCGGCACCGTGTAGAAGCGCGACAGGATGTGCGGCAGCCCGGCCGTGCCCAGGACCAGGGCGAGGCCGAGGCTCATGAAGTCGAAACGGGCGGCCCAGTCTCCTCCGTACTTGAGGCCGGGGTTCAGGAACTTGGCCCCGTGGCCGCTGCGTTCGGCGGCGGTGGCCAGCAACTGGTCGAAGTTCCCGTGGAAGCGCAGCAGCACCAGGACGGTCAGCGTCACGGCGCCGGCCATGAGCAGTACGGCCTTCACGATCTGGATCCAGGTGGTGGCCCGCATCCCCCCGAAGGACACGTAGACCACCATCAACGCGCCGACGCCGACCACGGTCAACGTCCGTGCGCCGGCGCTCGAGTTGCCCAGCAGCAGGCCCACCAGGCTGCCCGCGCCGACCATTTGCGCCACGAGGTAGAGCACGGACACCACCACCGAGGAAGCCCCGGCCGCGATCCGGACGGGCCGCTCGCTCATCCGGGCGGCGACCACGTCGGCGAGAGTGAACCGGCCGCAGTTGCGGACCAGTTCGGCGACGAGGAAGAGTACGACCAGCCAGGCCACGAGGAAGCCGACCGAGTACAGCAGACCGTCGTAGCCGAAGAGGGCGATCAGTCCGGAGATGCCGAGGAAGGAGGCCGCGGACATGTAGTCGCCCGCGATGGCGAATCCGTTCTCCATCGGGGAGAACAATCGCCCACCCGCGTAGAACTCTTCGGCCGACCCGTGCCGGTTGCGACTGACCCAGGTGGTGATGCCCAGCGTGACCGCGATGAAGACGCTGAACAGGATCAGCGCGAGGGTCTGGTGTTCGGTGGTCACCGGCCCGCCTCCCAGGTCCGGATGCGCTCCTGGTCCCGCTCCTGCTCGAAGACGGTCCAGCGCAGGTCGAGCGCGGCCCGGTCGCGGCGCAGCCGCGCGTGCCGCGCGTACGCCCAGGTGAGGAGGAACGTGCTCAGGAACTGGCCCAGTCCCGCCAGCAGGGCCACGTTGATCGATCCCACCACCGGCCGGGCCATGATGCCCGGCGCCGCGGTCGCCGCGACCACGTAGGCGACGTACCAGAGGAAGAAGCCGGCGGTCGCGGGTACGACGAACCTCCGGTAGCGGCTGCGTACCTCCTGGAAGGCGGCGCTTCGCTGCACTTCCAGGTAGATGTCCGAGGCCCCGGTTGCGGGCCGGTCGCCGGCGACCGGGCGCGGAGGGACCGTTTCCGCTACCTCGCCCTCCCCCCAGCCGACCGCCAACGCGTCGTACCAGGGGTCGTCGAGCCGGATCGTTCCGGCATCACGACCTTCGTGCTTCTCCACCGAACTCTCCTTGTCCGCCGCCGCATTGGCCGCGTGGTGACAAGGATGGGTGGAATCGATGTTTTCCGGACTGATGTACCGGTGCTCTTCACTCCATCAGGTGATGAAGTGAAGAGCATTGGTGTGTAAGGGCGTTCAGCGAGTGGACGCCGGCCGGGTCAGGCGTCGATGCGCGAGCGGTCCAGGGTCGCGGCGGAGCTGGTGATGAACTCCTTGCGCGGGGCCACCTCGTTGCCCATGAGCAGATCGAAGACCGACTCGGCCGAGTCGAGGTCCCCGATGTTGATCCGGCGCAGCGTGCGGAACCGGGGGTCCATGGTGGTCTCCGCGAGCTGATCGGCGTCCATCTCGCCGAGACCCTTGTAGCGCTGGATGGCGTCCTTGTAGCGGATGTTCTTGCGCTGGTACTCCAGCAGCGTCTGACGCAGCTCGTTGTCCGAGTACGTGTAGACGTACTTGTCCTGGCCCTTCTTCGGCTGGACGAGCTCGATCCGGTGCAGCGGCGGCACGGCCGCGAAGACCCGGCCCGCCTCGACCATCGGGCGCATGTACCGCTGGAAGAGCGTGAGCAGCAGGCAGCGGATGTGCGCGCCGTCGACATCGGCGTCGACGAGCAGGACGATCTTGCCGTAGCGGGCGGCGTCGAGATCGAAGGTCCGGCCCGAGCCGGCTCCTATGACCTGGATGATCGCGCCGCACTCGGCGTTCTTGAGCATGTCCGAGACCGAGGACTTCTGGACGTTGAGGATCTTGCCGCGGATCGGCAGCAGCGCCTGGAACTCGGAGTTCCGGGCGAGCTTGGCCGTGCCGAGCGCCGAGTCCCCCTCGACGATGAACAGCTCGCTGCGGTCCACGTCGTCGCTGCGGCAGTCGGCCAGCTTCGCCGGCAGCGAGGAGGACTCCAGGGCCGTCTTGCGACGCTGCGCCTCCTTGTGCTGACGTGCGGCGATCCTGGTCCGGGCGGCCGCGACGATCTTCTCCATCACGGAACGCGCCTGCTGCTTGTCGTCCCGCTTCGTCGAGGTCAGGAACGCCTTGAGCTCCTTCGCGACCACGGCGGCGACGATCCGGGTGGCCGCGGAGGTGCCCAGCACCTCCTTGGTCTGGCCCTCGAACTGCGGCTCGGCGAGGCGGACGGTGACGACGGCCGTCATGCCCTCCATCGCGTCGTCCTTGACCACGTCGTCCTCGGCCACGCGCAGCAGCTTCGCCGAGCGCAGCACCTCGTTGACGGTCTTGGCGATCGAGCGCTCGAAGCCGGACACGTGGGTGCCGCCCTTGGGGGTGGCGATGATGTTCACGAACGACTTGACGTTGGTCTCGTACCCGGTGCCCCAGCGCAGGGCGATGTCCACGCCCAGCTCGCGGGTGACCTCGGTGGGGGTCATGTGGCCGCGGTCGTCCAGGACCGGCACGGTCTCCTTGAAGGTGCCCGTCCCGCTCAGGCGCAGCACGTCGCAGACGGCCTTGTCCTGGGCCAGGTACTCGCAGAACTCGCTGATGCCCCCGTCGAAGCGGAAGGTCTCCTCGGTCTTCCCGGCGCCGTCGATGCCGCGCTCGTCGCGGACCACGAGGGTCAGGCCGGGTACCAGGAAGGCGGTCTGGCGGGCGCGCTGGTAGAGCGTCTCCAGGTTGAGCTTGGCGTCCTTGAGGAAGATCTGCCGGTCGGCCCAGTAGCGGACCCGGGTGCCGGTCTTGCCCTTGGCGATCCGCTTGACCTTGCGCAGCCCGTTGGCGGGGTCGAAGGGGCTGTCGGGCCCCTGCTCCGTGAACATCCCGGGGACGCCGCGACGGAAGCTGATGCCGTGCGTGGAGCTGTTGCGGTCGACCTCGACGTCGAGGCGGGCGGAGAGGGCGTTGACCACGGAGGCGCCGACGCCGTGCAGGCCGCCGGAGGCCGCGTACGAGCCGCCTCCGAACTTGCCGCCGGCGTGCAGCTTGGTCATGACGACCTCGATGCCGGACAGGCCGGTCTTGGGCTCCACGTCCACGGGGATGCCGCGGCCGTTGTCCCGGACCTCGACGGAGGAGTCCTCGTGGAGGATCACCTCGATGTGGTCGCAGTAGCCACCCAGGGCCTCATCGACGGAATTGTCGATGATCTCCCAGAGGCAGTGCATCAGGCCACGGCTGTCGGTGGACCCGATATACATCCCGGGGCGCTTGCGGACGGCCTCGAGGCCCTCGAGGACGAGCAGGTGCCGCGCGGTGTAGTTGGAACCGTCCCGGTCTGCTCCGGACAGCAGCGCGCTGGAAGGCACGGACGTGTCGGCGGTCACGCAGTTCGCTCCTCGCTGAATTTCTTTTCTGGCCCGGTCGGGCTCAGGGGTTCATCGGTTGCCGGTCAGAGGGTACCGAGGCCTGGTAGAGCCGATGCAACGCCACCCTCGTGGCTTCCACAGCGTAGTGCAGGCCCGCACGGGTGTTCGATCCCCCGTGGGGGTGAAGCAAACATCACGTTCCCTTCCAGGCATGAACCATTTAGTGTTCGGGCACGTCCTCATGAACAACCGGCACTCACGCCGGGGGGACTGAACTGCTACAAGCGAACGACTGACAACGCGAAACCGTAAAGCAACGCAATACGGCTCCTTCGCCGCCAACCGGCAGCAGCCGGCCAGCTTCGGAAGGAAGTTTCGAAAGAAAGCCGCGAACGGGAACGTTTTCGGCCTGGTTGGATGTTGACCCTGGTACGACAGCTCGTCGAGCTAGAGAAGAGGCGACGTGACTACTGTTCTGACACCCGCGACCCCGCTGACGGCCGCTGACCGATGCGACCGTTGCGGCGCCCAGGCATATCTGCGCGTCGTCCTGCTGAGCGGCGGTGAACTGCTCTTCTGCGCCCACCACGGGCGTAAGTTCGAGCCGGAACTCAAGAAGATCGCCGCGGAAATACAGGATGAGACCGAGCGGCTCACGTCCGCTCCGGCTGCGAATGCCGCCGACACCGAGGACCGCTGACACAGGCCTAGACCTCGCATCCGACGAGCAAGGACCGGCCAGGCCGGTCGACGGACGACACCTCTGTGACCCAGGGGTGCCGCCCGTCCTCATGTCCGCCCCGCATGTCCGCCCCGCGTCCAAGTTCCACCCTCCGGCCGTCCCGGATCCGACGACCGGCCCCCCTACCCCCTTGTCGGGCCACACGGGGCCCGAGGAGCCCCTGGGGGCTCCCTACGGGACCTCCCGCTCCCCGACCGGCCGCGCGCCCCTCTCGGAGCCGCTCACGAAGCCGACCAGCGGGGAGATCCGGGTGTACACGCCCGGGCTGTCGGCCCTGCCGCAACCCCGCCCCCAGGACACGACCCCGATGAGCCGCCCCCGGGCCACGAGCGGCCCGCCGCTGTCCCCCTGACAGGCGTCCTTGCCGCCGTCCTTGTCCCCCGCGCACACCATGGAGGCGGCTCGGTACTGACCGTCCACGTCCCCCGGGTACGCGTCCTCGCAGACCCGGTCCGCGAGGATCTCCACGCGTGCGGCCCGCAGGCCGTACGCGTAGTCGCCGAAGCCGCTGGTGTCCCCCCAGCCGTACACGGACGCCTCGGTGCCGGCCTCGTAGGCCGGGTGGCCCTTGTCCGCCATGGGGAGCACCTGATTCGCCGGCACCGCCTCCGCGAGTTCGAGGACGGCGAGGTCGCCGGCGTTGCTCGCGGAGTCGTACGCCGGGTTCACCCGCGCCGCCCGCACCGCGATCTCCCGACCGTCCGTCGCACGGAGCTCCGTACGGCCCGCGATCACTCGGAGGTCCGGCACGGACTCGACCGGGCCGCCCAGCACCTGGCGACCCAGGCAGTGGGCCGCCGTCACCACGGTCGTCGGGGCGACGATCACGCCCCCGCAGAACTGGCCGCCACGGGTACCCCCGAACCGGTCACGGCTGGCCAGGGCCACGACCCAGGGGCTGTCCGCCACCTTCACCGGCTGCCCGCCGATCACCACGCTGTCCGCGGCCGCCTGCGGCATCCGGGCCAGCGGCGCGGCGGCCGCTCCCGCCACCAGGGTCAGCGCGCCCGCCAGGGCACGGGCAAAGGGACGACGCATGAGGCCTCCTGACTCCGAGTGTTCATGACTCCACCCAGAGTGGGATGCCCGGTGGCCGTGCGCACCCGCGCGGCCACCGGGCGTACGCCCCTCGGCGTCGGTCCCGTCAGTCGAGGTAGTCGCGCAGCACCTGCGAACGCGACGGGTGGCGCAGCTTCGACATGGTCTTCGACTCGATCTGGCGGATGCGCTCGCGGGTGACCCCGTAGACCTTGCCGATCTCGTCGAGGGTCTTGGGCTGCCCGTCCGTCAGGCCGAAGCGCATCGAGACCACGCCCGCCTCGCGCTCGCTCAGGGTGTCGAGCACCGAGTGCAGCTGCTCCTGCAGGAGCGTGAAGCTCACCGCGTCGGCGGGTACGACCGCCTCGGAGTCCTCGATGAGGTCACCGAACTCGCTGTCCCCGTCCTCGCCGAGCGGGGTGTGCAGGGAGATCGGCTCTCGCCCGTACTTCTGGACCTCGATGACCTTCTCGGGGGTCATGTCGAGTTCCTTGGCCAGCTCCTCCGGGGTGGGCTCGCGACCCAGGTCCTGGAGCATCTGCCGCTGGACACGGGCCAGCTTGTTGATCACTTCGACCATGTGCACCGGGATGCGGATGGTGCGGGCCTGGTCGGCCATGGCGCGGGTGATCGCCTGACGGATCCACCAGGTGGCGTACGTGGAGAACTTGTAGCCCTTGGTGTAGTCGAACTTCTCCACCGCGCGGATCAGACCCAGGTTGCCTTCCTGGATCAGGTCCAGGAAGAGCATGCCGCGGCCCGTGTAGCGCTTGGCGAGGGAGACCACGAGGCGGAGGTTGGCTTCCAGCAGGTGGTTCTTGGCCCGGCGGCCGTCCTCAGCGATGATCTCCAGCTCGCGCTTGAGCTTGGGCGCCAGCTTGTCGGAGTTCGCCAGCTTGTCCTCGGCGAACAGGCCCGCCTCGATGCGCTTGGCGAGCTCGACCTCCTGCTCCGCGTTGAGGAGCGGAACCTTTCCGATCTGCTTGAGGTAGTCCTTGACGGGGTCCGCGGTGGCCCCCGCCACGGCGACCTGCTGGGCCGGCGCGTCGTCCTCGTCGTCCGAGATGACGAAGCCCTTGCTCTCGCCGCCGTCCTCCTCCTCGGATTCGGACTCGGCCTTGACCGCGCCGGAGCCTTCCTCGGTCGACTCCTCGTCGGCCTCGTCGGAGCCCTTCTTGGCCGCCGTCTTCTTCGCGGCCGTCTTCTTCGCGGCGGTCTTCTTGGCAGGGGCGGCCTTCTTGGCCGCCGTCTTCTTCGCCGCGGCCTTCTTGGCGGCGGGCCCGGCCCCGGGCTCCTCCGCGAGGGCGTCCACGGTGTCCGGTTCGGCCGGCACCGCCTCGGGGGCGGCGTCGGTGACGGTCCGGGCGACGGTCGTCTTGGTCGCGACGGTCTTGGTGGCCGTCCGCTTGGCCGGGCTCTTCGCTGCGACGCTCTTTCGGGTGGTGCGCTTGGGCGACTCCGCGGCACTGACCATCAGCGTCACACCCTCTTCCTCGAGGATCTGGTTGAGGCTGCGCAGAACATTCTTCCACTGGGTCGCAGGAATCTGGTCAGCCTCGAAGGCCCGACGCACGTCATCGCCGGCGATCTGCCCCTCGGCCTTGCCCCGCTCGATGAGCGCCATCACAGACTCGGAATCGGCGATCTCCGGCGGGAGCGTACGGGATGTGCTGGCCGACACGAACAACCTCTCGGAACGATGGGAACGGCTTCCGACCCCGGGCCTGGTGGTGCTGGACCGGAGCCGACGACCACCGACTGGGGATGGGCCGGGGGCGCGGGCAGGGGCCGGGGAGCTGTACAGCACCCGCAAGGGCTGCTGTCTTCCCTCCGTCGGCCATCACCACCTAAGTCATCGCGTGACGTCGCGGAGCGTTACGCCCAATCTTCGTGGCCCGAGTCACACCACTTTTCCGCCATTGCCGCGCATACGGTCATACGCACGGATTCAAGGGCTTCGAACGCCCCCGCACACGGGTGTCGCCGGGCCCGAACCGGGCCCGGCGACATGTGGTGCACCCCCGCGCCTGAGCGCGTCGAGCCCGTCAGTGCTCGCGCGGGGCCGGAACCACACGCTCGACCTCCGGATGCACCGTCAGGAGTTGACGCATGGCGTTCTCGGCGCCCAGGGCATCGCCGGCGGCGACGGCCTCGACCATCCGCGCATGGTGCGCGACGCAGGTTTCGCTGGGGCGGTCGCACGCGGTGACGGGGCTGCCGGAGACCTGGAGGGCGGAGGAGACGATGCCTGACAGGTGCTCCAGCATGCGGTTGCCCGCGACCTGGATCAGCAGCGCGTGGAACTCGTTGTCGGCACGCGCGAAGGTGATCGAGTCACCTTGCCCGAGGGCGTGGCCCATGATCTCGACCATGTCGGCGAGGCGCTGCTGGATGTCGGGGCGACCGTGTCCGGCGGCGAGGCGCGCGGCCAGCGGTTCGATGGTCCAGCGGAGCTCGTTGAGCTCGCGGCGCTGATCGTCGCGCTGGGGGCCGAAGGCTCGCCATTCGATGATGTCGGGGTCGAGCAGGTTCCAGTCGGCGACCGGGCGGACCCGGGTGCCGACGTTGGGTCGGGCGCTGACGAGGCCCTTGGCCTCCAGAACGCGCAGGGATTCGCGGACGACCGTGCGGGAGACCTCGAAGCGCTGGCCGATCTCCTCGGGGACCAGGGGGCGGTCCGCGCCGAGGTCGCCGGAGACGATCATCTGGCCGAGCTGCTGGACGAGTTGGCCGTGCAGTCCGCGGCCTCGACTTCCGGTCGCGCGGCGGCCCACGCGGCTCAACTCGATGTCGGCGCCGTCCCAGTGGGGCGGTCCGACCCGGTCGGCCCCCTGGGTCTCCGCGTAGGGGTAGCGGTCGAGGTCGCCCGAGCCGGCGAGGCCGGAGTCGGCGTGGCGGGCGGCGGTCATCATGGTGTGCGCAAGGGTACTCACGAATCCTTTGTCGGTCGTGCTCCCATCACCCTTGAGGTCTTTGGTGAAAAGCACACGAAAGGGTGATCGGTGCCACCTACGCAATTGACGACTTATCGTAAAGAACCGGGCCTTTTGCGGGGAGTTGTGGTCCCGGCTGATTGATACGGAACGGAACGGTCACGTTGACCATCACCTCGATCCGAAACGATCATCCACGGTCATTCACCAGCGGACCCGGCTGCGCAGTCCTGTGAACCCATAGGCGCACAACAGGACCATCAACGACAACACCAGCGCCGTGCCGACGGGTTGGGCCATCACCCGCAGGGCGCCGAGCACCAGGCGGTCCACCTCCGGTGGCCACTGGGCCCAGGACAACTCGCGCAGCCTGGAGGCGAGCCCGTCCGTCGGGTAGGCGGACGGCCCGTGCAGCGACTTGCGCACCAGCGGTACGACCATCACCGGCACGACGAGCACCGCCGCCAGACCGGCCGCCGCGGATCGAAAGACACCGGAGGCCAACACCCCGGCCCAGGCGCAGCCGATGAGCAGTCCCGCCCAACTCGCGGCCGGCGCGATCCACTCCGCCGGCCGGTCGAGCGGACCGGAGTCGAAGACCAGTCCGAGGGCCGCGGCATCCGCGGTGACGGCCAGGCCCCCGAGCAGCAGGGCGAGTACGGCGCAGACCCCGAGCTTGGCGGCGAGCAGACCCATCCGACGCGGAACCGTGCCGCGGTCCGCCGACAGGGAGGGGTAGCGGTACTCCTCGCCGAAGGCCAGGGCGCCGAGCAGCCCTGCGCCGAGCGCGGCGGGCGGCAGCGGCAACGACTGCGGCCAGGCGGCGAGCAGCCGGTTCTGCGGGGTGTGTCCGAGGCGGGCGAGGACGAGCGTGATCGCGACGGAGACGACGACGACCGCGGCCGAGGCCAGGAGCGGGGTCGCGGTCCCGAAGGTTCGCAGCAGTTCGTAGCGCAGGGGGCGCAGGGGACCGCCCACCCGACGCACGGCGCGGGCCGATCGTCCGGAGCCGACCCGCGCGGGCCGGCCCGGCTCCTCCCCGCCGGCGGCGGGGAACGGGGTGAACCCCGACCCCACTCCCGGCGCCGACCCCACTCCCGGCCCCGGCTCCGGGCCCGCCCCTGCACCGAGAACCGGCGCCGACGGCTCGACCTCCGGACCGGGTTCGACCCCGGGGCCGGCGGTGGAGCCCGCCTCGGCCGCGGCTCCCGACTCGGCGTGGGCGGCCGCCACGGCCGTGGCGTGGGCGGCCGTACGGGCCTCCGAGCGGGCCTGCGGGACGGGCGGAACCGGCGTTCCGGTGTCTCCGATCTCGTCCGCGAGTTGGTGGACCAGCACCCCGTGCCTGAACGCGGCTTCTCCCACCTCCGCGCAGTCGCTGCCGTAGACCGACAGGCGGCTCCCGCTCTCCGCGACGATCTCCACCGCGCGCCGGGCCGCCCGGGCCTCCCGGCCCAGGACGTCCGCGAGCCGGGCCGCGTGCGGGGTGCGCACGGCGACGCGGGGACGCAGTCGGGTGCGTGCGAAGTCCGCCGCGTCCTGGTCCGCGACGAGCCTGCCGGCCCTGATGGAGACGACCCGGTCGGCGTTGCGGGCGGCTTCCTTCGCGTCGTCGGTGGTGAAGAGGACCGCGCCGCCGAGAGCGGCGTGCCCGCGCAACAGCTCGTACATCCAGTTGCGTTCGCGTGGCGAGAGCCCGGCGGCGGGCTCGTCGAGGAGCAGGGTGAAGGGGTCCGCCAGCAGCGCCGCCGCGAGTGCGACGCGACGCTCCATGCCGAGCGAGAGCGAGCCGAGCCGCTGGTCGCGCAGACCGCCGATGCCCACGACCTCCAGCATGGTGTCCGCTCGCGACGCCGGGACCCCGTAGGCGGCGCACAGCATCCGCAACTGGTTGAGGACCGTACGCGCCGGATTCCCGGGGACGTCGCCGAGCAGCACGCCGACCTCACGGCCGGGGTGCGCGATCCGGTGCAGCGGACGGCCGCGGAAGTAGGTGATGCCGCGGCCCGGTTCGAGTTCGAGCATGAGCCGCAGCGCGGTGGTCTTGCCCGAGCCCGGATCGCCGAGCAGGGCGGTCACGCACCCGGGGCGGACCTCGAAGGTGAGGTCGTCCACCAGGGGCGGGAGTTCTCGACGGGGTGTACTGGTGAGTCCGATGGCCTGGAGCATCGCTTCTCTCGCGGGGTGTGAGACCGCTCTGCGGCAGCATGAGTACCGCAAGCAAGATAACGCGATATGTCCGATTTTCAACGCATGAGGCTGTCAGGCGCGTCGGTGTCGGCGGACTGGCCTGCGACGGCCCCCGCCCCCGGGTCCCGGCCGAGGCGGGGGCCGCTCGCCGGGGCCGTGGGACGTCAGACCTCCGGGCGCAACATCGGCGGGTTGAGCAGGGTCGCTCCGCCCGCTCGGAAGAGCTGGGCGGGTCGGCCTCCCTGACGGGTCGTGGTCCCTCCGGCCGGCACCAGGAACCCGGGGGTCCCGGTGACCTTCCGGTGGAAGTTGCGCGGGTCGAGCGCCACGCCCCACACGGCCTCGTACACCCTTCGCAGCTCACCGACGGTGAACTCGGGAGGGCAGAAGGCGGTGGCCAGGGAGGAGTATTCGATCTTGGATCGCGCCCGCTCGACTCCGTCGGCGAGGATGCGCTCGTGGTCGAAGGCGAGTCCGGCGGGAGCCTCCCCGCCCGCCGCGAGGAGTTCGTCGACGGGGGCCCAGCGGGCGCTGTTCGCGTCCCCGCCCGCCCGAGGCGCGGGCAGATCCGGAGCCAGCACCAGGTGAGCCACGCTGACCACCCGCATCCGGGGATCGCGCTTCGGATCTCCGTACGTGGCGAGCTGTTCGAGGTGCGCCCCGTTGCCCACGTCCGGCACGGTCGGGTCGTGCGCGCAGAGGCCGGTTTCCTCGGCGAGTTCCCTGGCCGCGGCACCGGCGAGGTCCTCGTCATCGCGTACGAAGCCTCCGGGCAGCGCCCAGCGTCCTTGGAACGGCTGCTCCCCCCGTCGGACGACCAGCGCGCAGAGCGCGTGACGCTGCACGGTGAGCACGACCAGGTCGACGGTGACGGCGAAGGGCGGGAAGGCCGACGGGTCGTAGGGCGACATGCCGCGATCATAGTCGTCTGCCTGACGATAAACAGGGCTTTGGTGATCCCGACGACAGTGATCCGAGACTCAGCCTCCCAGTTGGAGCACATCAGCGGCCTCCTCCACCATCCCGAGGCCGAGTCGGCTGACCCTGACGCCGAACGGTTGCTCCGACACGCGCAGCCCCGAGAGCCTCAGGGAGCCGAGCGGGGCACCGGGGAGCGGGTGTAGAGCGACCGTGCCGGCGGGGGCGTCCGGGCGGATCCCCGCGAGGGCGACCAGCGCGTGGACGCCGGCGACGGCGGCCACCGCGGCCGGACGGCAGGCCGCGGGGTGCGGGATCGGAGCGCTGCCCGTGGTGCGCTGCCCGGCGGCGTACATCTCCGGCAGCCGGTACCCGAAGGTCTCGGCCGCGTCGAGAAGTCCCCGCAACAGACCGGCGGCCTCCTTCTCGAAGCCCGCCTGGGCCAGGCCGGAGAACGCGACGACGCTCTCGTGGACCCGTACCGCACCCGAACGGTGCCCGAACGGATTGTGGCCGGGCTCTCGGCTCGACATGCTCCGCAGCCCCCATCCCGAGTCCATCGCGGGTGCTCCGAGCAGCCGGGCCAGTTGCTCGGTACGGGTCCGGTCCAGCAGGCCGGGGGCCGTCCGGCCGCCGCTCAGCAGTCCGGTGTCCAGCAGGTGCGCGGCGGCTCCCGTCAGGCGAAGCAGGGGGCGGCCGTCGGGATGCAGGGCCGCGGCGGGCCGTCCGCCGTCCGGGCCGTCGATCCAGAACTCCGCCCGGAACCGCTCCCGCAGTCGGGCTGCCCGGTCCCGCCATTCCTCGGCGCCGGGCCGCCCGCACCCGTCGAGGAGGTCTGCGCCGAGCAGCGCGGCCCGGTACGCATGGGCCTGGGTCTCGCACCGTCGTGGACCCGGGTCGGGGTCGGCCAGTAGACCGTCCTCCCCCAGCGCTCCGCGGAGCCATTCCAGGCAGGCCACCGCAGCGGGCAGAAGCCGAGCCACCTCCTCCTCGGGCAGACCCCAGAGCCGGGCCTCGGCGAGGACCGCGGGGAAGGCGAGCGTGGCCTCGGTCCCGGTACATCCGGGCGGCAACTGTGGTCCGGCCCCGCGCAGCGGTCCCGGGATCATCCCGGCTCCCGGTCCGCGCCCGTCGACCTGACCGCGGGCGAGGACGCGCAGGGTGGCCGCGGCGAGCCCGGTGCCGAGCGGCAACGCCATCCGGGCCGCCCACAGCGACTCCGCCGGGGCCAGGCCGAGCCGCCAGGGCGCTCCCGCAGCCGCGAAGGCGTCGCCCGGTTGCTCGGGATCCCTCAGCAGCAGCGCGCCCAGGTCTTCCACGCTTGTCCGAAACCATGCCTCGACCCTCGGGTCGTCCCCCTCCGCCCGGGCGTCGGCCAAGGGGTTGGCCACCTGACCGGCCGACGCCCTCGTGGTGCGGTCCCGGCCGGTCCGCAGCTCGATGGTGCGGGACTCGCCGGGGCCCAGTTCGAGCTGCCAGCGCAGCAGCCCGGTCGAGGCGAGCGCGTCGTCGGGAGCGGGTTCGGCGGTGACGACGGCCTGGGTGTCGCCGGTGCTCCAGCGCAGCCCGGCCGCGTGCACGGCGGCGGGGAGCTCGGGCCCGGCGCGGCCAGCGGCGATCACGGCCAGTTCGGCCAGGTCGGTGCCGAGCGCCAGCTCCACCGGAAGGCGCACGGGGCGGCTCGCGTAACTGCGCAGGGTGATCCGTTCGGTGCCGTCGGCGTGCCGGACGCGCTCGACGCCGATGTCGGGGTCGGGGCCGGCCTCGGCTCCGGTGCGGACCGTGGCGGTGAAGGCGGCCCGGTCGGCGCCGAGGCTGCGCCCCTGCACGGCCACCGGGTCCCGGCCGCCGACGCGCAGCACGCAGCGGGAGAGGAGCCGCAGCCCTGCGCGGTAGACCCCGTCGATGCCCCGCCCGGTCAGCTGGCCGTGCTCGGGCGAGATGGCCAGGCACGGCGCGGCGAGACAGATGACGGCTCCGTGCACGGGCGGCAGTTCGGGCCTGCGGGCGGGTGGTACGGGGTGGGCCATGCGTCGCCTTGTCTGCGCTCCGGTCGGTTTCGCTGGGCGGCGGCGCGGCCGGGCCCCCACCACCCCACAGCTGAACGTTTTCACCCCCGCCCGGGTCACGGGCCCCGGCGGTGGCTCTCCCCGGTGTGGCTCCGGCGGGTGGCCGAGGGCGTCGCGAAGTCGTCCCAGGAGAGGGCCCCGGTAGCGGATCACTGTTCGCTCCTCGTGGTGCGGCGGGCGTCCCGGCGCTCGGCCTTGGTGCGCCGTCCGGGCGGGCGGCCGGCTCCGGCCGGTCGCTTGCGGCGGGGCTCCCTGCGCTGCCGTTCCTCGCGCAGGCACTGCCGCAGTCCCTCCGGGTCGATGCCCTCGTTGCAGGCGTGGTGGAGCAGTTGGGCGAAGCGGTAGTCGGCGTCCGCGCGCAGGGCCAGGTCGAGTGCGACGCGGGCGGTCGGTTCGTCCCCGGTGGACCACGAGACCCATCCGGCGAGAGTGAGCGGGGCCGCGGCGTGCTCGGCGTAGATCCCTACACAGCGCCGGGCCAGGGCGCGCCACAGGCGCAGTGCGGGTCCTGCCTCCTCGCCCTCCATCCATTCGGCGGCGATGTCGCGGATCTCGCGATCCTGAAGGCCGATGATCACGGCGGCCGCCTCGTCGTGCCCCAAAAGGGCGTCGTCCCAGTCGTCCCCACCGGATCCCGACGCGACCGGCGGCGGAGGCGATGTCATGCGCCGCATGAGGGTGCGGGCCAGGGCGATGGTCTCGGCGCCGATCTCCTCGCGCGTGGCTCCGTCGAGGATCTTCGGCACCAGGGCGACGGCGGCCCGTTCCAGAGCCGCCTCCTGTTCCCTGGCGGCTGCTCCGCGCAGTGGGGTCAACCTTCCCTCGATCTCCTTCAGGGAGCCCCTGACCTGCAGGCCGGCGAAGGTGGCCGCAGCGGCCATCACGGAGGTGCCGGGCATGACCAGGGGGTTGCCCTCGGCCGGGCAGCAGCGCGCGTCGGGGCAAACGTAGGACCAGTAGCGGCCTTCGGAGAGGCACAGGGCCTCCAGGACGGGTACGTCCAGCGTCCCGCAGGCCAAGCGGAGCCGTTGGGCGAGGGGTCGCAACCGGGTCATCACGCGTTGTCCGCTCTCTCCTTCGCGCGGGTCCTGGCAGAGGAAGACGACGATGCCGTCGGGCTTGCCTCCGCGTCGTTCGCTGCCTCGGACCAGGGTTTCGGCGACCTGTCGGGCGGTTTCCTCCCATTCCGTCGGAGCGGTGGGAATCCCGACGCGCAGCCGACCGCCGAAGCGCCCGCCCTCGCCGTGGACGGCGACCATGACAAGGGAGTCGGTCGGGTGGAAGCCGAGCATGTAGGGCAGCGCATCGGCCAGTTCCGCCGGGCTGCGCAGGGTGATCTGGGATTCGATGGACGGTCCGGACGGGCCGTTGGACGGCTGGTCGGACGGGCTTGTACCGCGTGGTTGGTCGTCATGCGTCGACGGTCCCGTGCGGGGGCGAATCGCGAAACCCCTGTGGATAACTCCCCGAATCAGACCTAACTGGTCCAATCTTCAATATCCACAGGTCGGGGCCGGCATTGGCGCGATGTCGGCGCCATCAGGTTGCATGGGGGCATGAACCCAGACCTGAGGTCCTCAGCCGATTCCGTACTCGCCCGCCTGGTGGGCGATCCGACGGGCACCGCTCGGCTGCGCGAGGACCAGTGGCGGGCGATCGAGGCCCTCGTCGCGCAGAAGCGGCGGGCGCTGGTGGTGCAGCGCACGGGGTGGGGCAAGTCCGCCGTGTACTTCGTCGCCACTTCCCTCCTGCGGGCGAGCGGCGCCGGCCCCACCGTGATCGTCTCGCCGCTGCTCGCGCTGATGCGCAATCAGGTCGAGGCCGCCGCCCGGGCCGGAATCCGCGCCCGCACGATCAACTCGGCCAACCCGGAGGAATGGGAGGGCATCCAGGCCGAGGTCGCCGCCGGCAAGGTAGATGTCCTGCTGGTGAGCCCCGAGCGACTCAACAACCCGGACTTCCGTGACCAGGTCCTCCCCAAGCTCTCGGCCGCCACGGGCCTGCTCGTGGTCGACGAGGCCCACTGCATCTCCGACTGGGGCCACGATTTCCGCCCCGACTACCGCAGGCTGCGCACGATGCTGGCCGATCTCCCGCCGGGGGTTCCCGTGCTGGCCACGACCGCCACGGCCAATGCCCGGGTGACCGCCGACGTCGCGGAGCAACTGGGCACCGGCGCCGGCACGGACGCGCTCGTGCTGCGGGGCGCGCTGGACCGGGAGAGCCTGAGCCTCTCGGTGCTCGCCCTGCCCGATGCCGCGCACCGGCTGGCGTGGCTCGCCGACCACCTGACCGACCTGCCGGGGTCCGGGATCATCTACACGCTGACGGTGGCCGCGGCCGAGGAGGTCACCGCCTACCTGCGCCACCGCGGTCACACCGTCTCCTCGTACACCGGCAAGACCGAGAACGCCGACCGCGAGCAGGCGGAGAACGATCTCCAGGCGAACCGGGTCAAGGCGCTGGTGGCCACCTCTGCCCTGGGCATGGGCTTCGACAAGCCCGACCTGGGGTTCGTGGTGCACCTGGGGTCACCTTCCTCCCCCATCGCGTACTACCAGCAGGTGGGCCGCGCCGGCCGCGGTGTGGAGCACGCTGAGGTCCTGTTGCTGCCGGGTCGGGAGGACGAGGCCATCTGGCAGTACTTCGCGTCCGTCGCCTTCCCGCCGGAGGAGCAGGTCCGCCGCACCCTCGACGTCCTGGCCCAGGCGGGCCGCCCGCTGTCGCTTCCCGCCTTGGAACCGCTGGTCGATCTGCGCCGCACCCGCCTGGAGACGATGCTCAAGGTGCTCGACGTGGACGGCGCGGTGCACCGGGTCAAGGGCGGTTGGACCTCGACGGGCGAGCCGTGGGCGTACGACGCCGAGCGCTACGCGTGGGTGGCGCGTCAGCGTTCCGCCGAGCAGCAGGCCATGCGCGACTACGCGGCGACCGACGGCTGCCGCATGGAGTTCCTGCGCCGCCAGCTCGACGACGAGGAGGCGGCACCCTGCGGGCGCTGCGACAACTGCGCCGGGGCCCGGTTCACCGCCGAGGTCTCCGGCACGGCCCTGGACACCGCCCGAGGCGAGTTGGGGCGTCCGGGCGTGGAACTGGAACCGCGCAAGATGTGGCCGACCGGGCTCGTGGCGGTAGGCGTGGACCTCAAGGGCCGGATCCCCGCCGGGGAGCAGTCCGCCACCGGCCGGGCCCTGGGCCGCCTCTCCGACATCGGCTGGGGCAACCGGCTCCGCCCGATGCTCGCCCCGCAGGCACCCGACCAGCCCGTCCCGGACGATGTCGCGCAGGCCGTGGTGGCCGTCCTGGCCGACTGGGCGCGGGGGCCGGGCGGCTGGGCCTCCGGGGCCGCGGACGCCCCCGCCCGTCCGGCGGGTGTGGTCTGCCTGCCGTCGCGCTCGCGTCCCCAGTTGGTCGGCTCGCTCGCCGCGCGGATCGCGGAGATCGGACGGATGCCGTTGCTGGGCTCGCTCGCGTACACCGACCAGGCACCGGAGTTCGGCCTGCCTTCGTCGAACAGTGCCCAACGGGTTCGGGGGCTCCACCAGGCCTTGACGGTGCCTCCGGCCCTCGCGGCGACGCTGGCCGAGACTCCGGGTCCGGTTCTTCTCGTGGACGACCGCGCGGAGAGCGGTTGGACGCTCGCGGTGGCTGCCAGGCTGCTCCGCCGGGCCGGTGCGAAGGGGGTGTTTCCGCTGGTACTCGCGCTTCAGCCGTAACGGATGCGTCATCTTCGGCGTGGCGGGGCAAGGATATGAGCGGCATACCGGCGAATTCCGGTCGGCAGCCTCAAATGCTCATTGCCCCATCCTCGCGGGCCACGCGAGAATCGGAGTGCTCCCGCTCGGCTCGCCGGCACTCTCCAGGGCCGTGCTGCGGCGCGCCCGCATCCCAGCCGTGCCCGTACGCGGGCGTGTACCCGAAGGGAGGACCGTGACCTTCGGTTTCGCCCCGAGCTCCACCACGTCCCTGACAACGGCCACCGGCGGCGCCATCCGGCACGGAAGACTTCTCGAACCGGCCGAGTGGACGTCGGCCGGGGTGCCCCTGCTGACCAATCCCCGCGAGATCGTCACCGGTCTGCACGCCCGGCACGGCCCGGTGCCGACCACCGCGGTGATCGCCGTCCTCGGTCCCGACGAACGCCTGGTCGCCAGCGCATCGTTCGTCCAGCGGTCGGCCTCGGCCGACGGCTGGGAGTACCGCAACGCCCTGCTGTCGCGGTTGCGCCGGGTGCTCCCGCACGACCTGCGTCGACGGACGCCGGTGCGGACGGCGGTGCTGATGTACTGCCGTGACGGCGACGAGCGGTGGACCGAGGAGGACGGGGCCTGGATGTGGGGGCTGCGGGACGCCTGCACCCTGCACGGGCTGCGTTGCGGCGCCTACATCACGCTGACCCCGGGCGGCTGGCAGGTCCTGGGCGAGGACCGTGGCGGGCGGCGGCCCGGATCGGACTCCCGGCCGGAGCCGCTGGGCTCGACCGTGGCGGAGTTCGCTCCGATGAGCCTGCGTACCGGCGGCGGCGCGGCCGAGGCGCTGCGGCGTACCGCCGCGCGCTGATCGACGCACCGCCGGCGGGGCACGGATCCGCACCGCCTCGCTCGGGTCCGCGTACACCGCGTGCGCGGACCCCACCGGGCCACAGACCAGTGGCCTGCGGACCGGTGGGGTGCGGACCGGTGGGGTGCGCGCACGCGGACGGGCGTACGAACCCGACCCACCCGGCACCACAAGCCTGTCCGGAGCGTGCGCACACCACACCCACGGGCAGCCCTCACGGCCGCGCCCGAGGAACCGGGCGTGCGGCGGGTGGGACCTCGGACTTCAGCGGGGCTGCCTCACGGCCTGCCCCGCCCCCGTCCGTACCGGGAGGCGGGCGTCAGACGCCCGCGCCCAGCACGGAGTTGATCCGCTGCGCGTCGCCGCACACGATCAGCAGCGTGCCGGCCCGGGTGAGTGCGACCGGCAGCGTGCGGGCGGCGTCCTCGACCGATCCGCCGTTGACCGCGAAGACCACGACGGGGCGGCCGGCGGCGCGCTGGACCTGCGCCGCGTCCGCGTAGAAGACGTCGTCCCCGGCATCGTGCTGGGCCCAGTACGCGGCCTCGCCGAAGGACAGTTCGTGCGCGGCCCACGGGTGCGGGTCGCCGGTGGTGAGCACCAGGATGTCGCCGGGCGCGCGCCCGGTGTCGAGCAGCAGGTCCACGGCCTCCTCGGCCGCGTCCAGCGCGCCCTCGGCGGATGCCGGAATCAGCTGGACCTGCGGGACCGCCTCGGAGACGGACGGGACGGTGGCCTCGGGGGCCGCGGGAACGGGTCCGGGGGCGGCCTGCGCCGCGCGCTGCGCGGGCGGGGCGGGTCGGGCGGGACCGGGGCGTCCGGGCCGGGGTACGGCGGCGGGACGCGGACCAGGTACGGGGCGGGGGGTCTGCGCGGTGCGGCTCGCGGCCGGCGTGACGCGGGGACCCTGGGCACTCTCGTGAATCTGAGGCTCCTCGGTTGAGAGGCTTGAGTTGACATCTTTCAAACACCGGTACGAAACGTACCGGCGGGTGGCACGTGGACGCGATCAGAAATCGAACCCGAGTTGGCCTCCGTTTTCCAGCTCCACGCTCTCCTCGCTGCGGCGCACCTTTTTGAGGTGCCGCCAACGGGGCAGCGCGTCGAGGTACGACCACGAGAGCCGGTGGTACGGGGTGGGCCCCAGCTCCTCCAGCGCCGCGCGGTGCACGGGCGAGGGGTAGCCGGCGTTCGCGGCGAAGGCGAAGTCCTCGATTCCGCCGCCCTGTTCGGCCAGGTCGGCCATCATCCGGTCGCGCCGGACCTTGGCGATCACGGAGGCGGCGGCGACGGCGACGCAGGACTGGTCCCCCTTGATCACCGTGCGGACCCGCCAGGGCGAACCGAGGTAGTCGTGCTTGCCGTCGAGGATCACCGCGTCGGGCCGCACCGGCAGGGATTCCAGGGCTCGCACCGCGGCGAGCCGCAGGGCCGCCGTCATCCCGAGCGCGTCGATCTCCTCGGGGGAGGCGTGCCCGAGAGCGTGCGCGGTGACCCAGTCCTCCAGGACGTCGCGGAGCGCCTCGCGCCGCTTGGGGGTGAGCAGTTTGGAGTCGGTGAGTCCCGCGGGCGGCCGGCGCAGGCCGGTGATCGCCGCGCACACGGTGACGGGTCCGGCCCAGGCCCCTCGTCCGACTTCGTCGACCCCGGCTATGACCTTGGCGCCGGTGGTTGCACGGAGGGAGCGTTCGACGGCGTGGGTGGGTGCTTCGTACGGCATGGCGCCAGCAAGGTTACGCCGCCCCGCGCCCCCTGCACACCCCGCCCCGGGCCGGGGCGTGCGGCGTGACCGTCCGGCCGGTTCAGGGTCTGAGCATCGGCACCATGACGCGGTCGATCAGTTCCGCGATGTCGGGGTCTTCCCATTCGCTTCCGTACACCTTTGCGCGATACATGAACATGGCCGGGATCACGTCGGTGACGTACGGAGCCGCCGCGTCCTCACGGACGTCACCCCGCTTGATTCCGCGTTTCACCAGGTCCCTGATCAGGTCTTGAGCGGGTGCGTGCAATCCCTTCCAGATCACCCCCCGAAAGCGATCGGCGTGGATGTGATCACATTCGTGAAGCACCGCACGCAGTGCTTCACCGGCTCGCGACCTCATCACGTCACGCATCCGCGCACACAGGTGGTGGAGGTCCTCACGAATCGATCCGTGATCCTCGATCTCACCCAGTGACGGCAATCCGGCCCGCAGCACCTCCACGACGAGTTCCGCCTTCGACGGCCAGCGCCGATAGACGGCCGCCTTCCCGGTGCGCGCGCCCGCCGCGACGGCCTCCATCGTGAGCGCGTTCCACCCGACGGTGCTCAACTGCTCCAAGGCCGCGTCGAGAATCGCCCTTTCGAGCTCCGGACCCCGTCTGCGCCCCGGCGCGGCCTCCGACCAGCGTGAACCCGTCATGCCCCACA
Source organism: Streptomyces sp. WM4235 (assembly GCF_001279725.1). Lineage (GTDB taxonomy): Bacteria > Actinomycetota > Actinomycetes > Streptomycetales > Streptomycetaceae > Streptomyces. The sequence continues at coordinate 122,924 of NZ_LGDE01000035.1, forward strand.
CCTCCCACCGCCCCGTGCGTCCGTCGCACGAATTTTCAGCCTTAGTGAACGCTTGTGTTCACTAAGCGCCGGCTCCTACCGTGGACCCGCAGTGAACGGATGCGTTCACTATTTCACTTTGGGGGGATCCTCAGTGACAAGCACTCAACTGGCCACGCCCCGAATACCCGGCGCCGCCCGACATCCCGGGCGCCCGGGAGTGGCACTCGCGGTCATCGCCGCCTGCCAGCTCATGGTGGTTCTCGACGCGACGATCGTGAACATCGCGCTCCCTCACATCCAGACCGCGCTCTCCTTCTCCACCACCGACCTGTCATGGGTGATCAGCGCGTACACCCTGGCTTTCGGCGGCCTGCTGCTGCTCGGCGGCCGGGCCGGCGACATCCTGGGGCGGCGCCGCGTCTTCATCACCGGCATCCTGCTCTTCACCCTCGCCTCGCTCCTCGGCGGCTTCGCCCAGGAGCCCTGGCAACTGCTGGCGGCCCGCGCCCTCCAGGGAGTCGGCGGGGCGATCGCCTCACCGACCTCGCTCGCCCTGATCACCACGACCTTCGCCGAGGGCCCCGAGCGCAATCGCGCCTTCGGCGTGTTCGCCGCCGTCTCGGCGGGTGGCGGCGCGATCGGCCTGTTGACGGGCGGCATGCTCACCGAGTGGCTCGACTGGCGTTGGGTCCTCTTCGTCAACGTGCCGATCGGCATCCTGATCGCCGTCCTCGCGCCGCTCTACATCAGCGAGTCCGAACGTCATCCCGGTCGCTTCGACATCGCCGGGGCCCTCACGTCCACCGGCGGCATGGCCTCGCTCGTCTACGGCTTCATCCGCGCGTCGGAGGACGGTTGGCGCGACGCGCTCACCCTCGCTTCCTTCGCCGCCGCCGTCGTGCTCCTGGGGTTGTTCGTGATCGTCGAATCGCGGGCACGTGAACCGATCATCCCGCTGCGGATGTTCGCCGACCGCAATCGCGCCGGCACCTACGTGATCATGCTCGGCCTCGCCGCCGCGATGTTCGGCATGTTCTTCTTCATCGTCCAGTTCGTCCAGAACGTGCTCGGCTTCTCCCCGATCCGTTCCGGACTCGGCTTCCTGCCGGTCACCGTCGCCATCGTGACGGCAGCCGGTCTCTCGCAACGCTTCCTGCCGCGATTCGGACCCAAGCCCTTCATGGTCCTCGGGTCCGCGCTCACCGGCACGGGCCTGACCTGGCTGACGTTCATCCGGACGGACAGTTCCTACGTGTCCGGGGTGTTGGGCCCGATGCTCCTCTTCGGCTTCGGCATGGGGCTCAACTTCGTGACCCTCACCCTCACCGCCGTCTCCGGGGTGGCGCCGAAGGAGGCCGGTGCTGCCTCCGGTCTGCTCAACGCCGCCCAGCAGGTCGGCGGCTCGCTCGGCCTGTCCATCCTGGTGACCGTCTTCGGCACGGCCGGTCGCGACGAGGTCGAAAGGCAGGTCCCCGCGTTCCTGGCGCAGGCGCAACCGGAGCAACTGGCGGCCTTCAAGGCGACCGGCCGGCTACCCGACCCGTGGGGCGACATCGTCCTCACCCAGGGCATCTCCACCGCGTTCATCGCCGCCGTGGCGATGGCCGGGCTCGCCCTGGCCACGGCGCTGTTGGTGATCCGGGTGCGCAAGAGCGACCTGGAGGCCCTCAACGGAACCGCCGAGAAGGCCGGCCCCGTGGGCTGAGCACGGCCCGTCGGTCCAACGCGGCCCGTGGGCTGAGCACGGCCCGATGAGGGGCCGCCGGGTGCCGTGCGGCACGGCGGCGCCCTCCTCCGGCGCCCCCTTCGTACGGGTTTCAGTACGGGTGTCAGTACTCGCTGCGGCCGCCGTACAGGCCGAGCCGTACGCAGTCGTGTGCGGTGGCCGTGACCGGGCGCGCGTCGAGGATGCGGCGCGCTCGGGACTGCGCCAGGCTCGTCGCGAACCAGGGCGCGCCCTCGGACTCCGCCAGGTCGTCACGGACCCCGATCAGGGCGCAGGAGCGCTGAGGTTCGGGCAGGCGGTCCAGGGCGGGTGCCGCATCGGCCGACAGATGGCGGAAGTACTCCACGTCGATCTTCTCGTCCGACGTGTACCGGGCGACGTTCGTCTCGGCGATGATCCCGTCCGGGGACATCAGCCCGAAGGCCAGGACGGTAGCGGCGGCGCTGCCGGCCACCGCACGAGCCAGCCAACGCCCGCCGAACGCGCCGGCCGCCATGAGCAGCACGATCACGAGCCCGAGCCACAGTTCCAAGGTGACCACCGACAGGCGCAGCCGGGTCAGCCCGTACGCGTCCACGTACAGGTCCATCCGGCGCACCGCGGAGGCGACCACGACCAGTGTCAGCAGGCACAGGGTGCCCAGGACCACCCGGACGAAGCGGCGGTCGCCCGGACCGCCGCGGGGTGCCCAGCGCAGGGCGAGGGCGATGACGACCAGAACGAACACGGTGGCCCAGAGCAACTGCCAGAAGCCCTGGCGGGCGTACTCGGCGTAGGTCAGGTCCGTGCGCTCCAGGACCTTGTCGTACCCGCCGAACAGGACGGCCAGTTGCACCGCGATGAACCCCGCGAACAGCAGGTTGAGCACGACGAGCGGAAGCGCCCACTCCACGCGGGAGCGCGGCTTGCCCGGGGTCGTCGAGACGCGGTCCCAGCGCAGCGGCGCGGCGGCGGTCCGGGCGACCGAGAGGGCGCAGAGCGCGCCCACCAGGAAAAGGGCGACGCGGAACGGGCTCTCCCCGACGGAGATGTCCGGGGTCAGACCGCCCAGCAGGTCCGCGAAGGCCGCGTCGGCGGAGGCGAACAGCGCCCCGAACACGAACAGGAGGACGACGGCCACCACCGTCGCCTTGGCGATGGGCAGCCAACGCGTACGGGCCACGCCGCCGCCGCGCGAACGCACCCCTTCCCAGGCCCAGCCGACGCCTGTGATCGCGGTGTCGACGAAGCCGAGCGGGCTGAGCAGGACGCCCGGCCAGCGGCGGGTTCCGTGCAGGGCCAGCGCGGCCGGCGAGACGGCGGCGAGGACGGCGAGCGTGGACGGCCAGGCGGAGTCGCGCAGGGCCGGGACGGCGAGCAGGGCCACGCAGCCCAGGGACCAGACCACGGTCCAGGGTCGGATCGTACGACCGGCCGCACGGGCGGAGACGTACGCGGCGACCATGGCGGGCAGCGCGGCGAGGAGCAGTCCGGGGCCGACGCCGTCGCCGAGGAGGACCGCCGTGGCGAGACCGGCGACGAGCACGGCGACCAGGGTGACGGTGCGGATCGGGGCGGGCTGTGCGGACCGGACCCGGCGGGCCATCGACGCCTGCGCCCGCGCCGCGGCCTCGGCCTGGGCCTGCTGCCACCGCGGGCCCTTCTGCTGAGCCACCCAGATGTGCCAGGCCACGGAGTCGAAACCCGGCGAACCGGGAGGGGCAGGCGGCGGCGCGGCCACAGGACCGGGGCTCGCGGCGTCGGCCGGAACGGTGCCTTGAGCCGGAGCGGTTTGCTCGACCGGAGCGGTTCCACGGGTGGTGGCTCCCGGGGCCCCCGCCCCGGGCGCCCCGGCGCCCGGCATACCGGTCCCGGACTCCGCAGGCCGCCCGGCGGCGGCCTCGCCTCCGGTCGCATCGCGTTTCGCCTTGTCGGCGTTCTCAGACATCAGGTCCCTCCCCTGTCAGCCGCTCCCGGAGTGCGGGAGTTGAGAGCGGCGAAGCGGACAGGGTAGGCCGGGGCCAGCCAGTTTTGAACATATTCAAGAAGGCCTTGTGTCAGGACCGTGACAAACCGGAGCGGCCCCGTCGCACCGGGCGCAGGGCACGGGTGCCGCCCCTCGGCAGGACAACGCGAAGGGCGCCCGAGTACCAGGGGTACTCGGGCGCCCTCGACCCGGAAGATCCGAACCGGACGAACTACCGCGCCGCGTCCGGCAACCACGCGGGAAGGGCCTCGGTGCGCGAGCGCCACGCCTCCGGCAGCACCGCGTCCCCCCGCGCGCCCAGGACTCCGCCGACGATCGCGCACGTCGTGTCCACGTCCCCGCCCACCTGCGCGGTGGTCCAGAACGCCCGCTCGTAGTCGTCCAGGGACCGGGCCGCCGACCACAGCGCGAACGGCACCGTGTCGTGGGCACTCGTACGCCGCCCGCATCCCAGGACCGCCGCGACCGTGGTCGCGTCGTCGTAGTCGAGCATCCCGCGCGCCCGTCGCAGTCCGGCGCCGACCGCGCTGCGCGGCACCAACGCGATCACCGCGTCCAACAGGTCGGCGGCCTTCGGCGGGCCGGCCGGAGCCGCCGCCAGCGAGGCGGCCGCGGCGACGGCCATCGCTCCGCAGACCGCCTCGCGGTGCTGGTGGGTGGTGTACGCCGAGATCTCGGCCTGGTGCGTGGCCTGCTCGGGGTCGTCCGCGTACCAGGCGCCCAGGGGCGCGATCCGCATGGCGGCCCCGTTGCCCCACGAGCCCTGGCCGTTGAACAGTTCGGCCGCTTGCGTGCGCCAGTCCGCGCCTTCTCGGATCAGCCGCAGCATCCGGTTCACGGCGGGCCCGTAGCCGCGGTCGAAGTCGTGGTGGTGGGCGAAGGACAGCGCGAGCGCGTCCTGGTCGATGCGCCCGTGCTCGGCGAGCACGGCCACCACGGAGCAGGCCATCTCGGTGTCGTCGGTCCATTGCCAGGGGTCGGTGCCGGCGGGGACCTCACGCCGCTTGAGCCGTGGATAGTTCACGGGAACGAAGTACTGGGAGCCCAGAGCGTCACCCAGTGCCAGCCCTCGAAGGCTGGACATGGCGCGTGCGTAGCGCCTTTCGGAGGAGGAGTCAGCGGTCATCGCGCGCCACTCTAGCCGTCCAGGTCATAAGGCTCGGGTGTGGTCCACCGTTCAAATGGGCGGTCCATCCGGTACCGGCCGTCCGAGCCGAGCAGCAGCGCGCGGAATTCCCCGTTCCCGGGGTTGGACAGGCACTCGAACTCGGCCACCGACCAGTGGAACCAGCGCATGCAGAACAGCCGCATCGTCAACCCGTGGGTCACCACCAGAACGTTCTCCGGGTGGTCCTCGGCCTCAAAGCTGCGGTAGAGGCTTTCCAGGAAGGAGCCGACCCGGTCGTAGACGTCCGCACCCGATTCCCCCTGGGCGAATCGGTAGAAGAAATGCCCATAGGCGTCCCGGTATGCCTTCTGCAACCGCACGTCGTCACGGTCCTGCCAGTTGCCCCAGTCCTGTTCACGCAGCCGGGGCTCCTCGCGCATCCGGACCCGGGTCGGGTCCAACCGCAGCTCGCGGAAGGTCTGCAGGGTCCTGCGGTACGGGGAGACGTAGGCGCTGATCGACTCGTCGCCGAAGAGTTCGCGCAGCCGTACACCGGCCTCGGCGGCCTGTTCCCGGCCGGTCCGGGTCAGGCGCAGGGCATGGTCGGGCTCCCTCTCGTACACCGTGTCGTCGGCGTTCCCCTCCGACTCCCCGTGTCGGACAAGGACGATGCGCCGTGGTCGAACCATTCCACGACCCTATTCGGACATCTCGTCCCCCGCGCACCGGGCTCGCCGCTCAGGCCGGCGTTCGTCGTACGGTCATACCGTCCAGGAGGGTTCGAGGTCGACGACGTCACCCGTGAGCGCCTCCACGTCGGCCTCGGTCTGGGCCCGCAGCGACAGCCGCTCCACCCGCTCCTGTCGGTACTTTCCGTGTTCGGCGGCCGCGCGCCACATCGACAACACCAGGAATTCGCGACCCGGGGCCTCCCCGAAGAGGCCCCGGATCATGCCGGGCGAGCCGGCCATGGCCGGGTTCCACACCTTCTCCTGCATGAGCGCGAAGTGATCCACGCGGCCCTCACGCACTCGGGTGTGGGCGACCCGGACGACATCGGCGTCCGAGAAGCGCGGCTCGAAACCGGTCTTCACGTCGAAGCGGTGATCGAAGAGCGTGACCCGCGCGTCGGTGAAGGTGCCGTTCTGGGACGCGGCCAGCCGGTCGTGCGAGCGGGCCATGAACGAGTCGTAGAAGGAGCGACTCTCCCAGAACGCGAAGACGTGCGCGACGCCTTGCCGGCCCCGGCTCCATCCGCCGCCCTGTCCCCGGAAACCCGGCTCCCCCGGAAGCCCCGCCCATTTGCGCTGCCCACGCTCGAACCCGCGTCGGTCCGTCACCGTGCAGCGAATCCACTTGACCAGCACCGCGCCATCGTACGGGCCAGGCGCGGTCCGGGTCAGTCCCCGGCGCGGTGGATCCGCACCAGTTCGGCGGCGTCCCGCGCGGGCAGTCGAAGTCCGAACTCACGGTCGAGCACGGTGATCAACTCGTCCGGTGCCACGCTCTCCCGAACGAGGCGTCCGTCCGGATACAACCGGGTGAGTTCCCTCCCCACGAGAGCCACGCGCACGGAGTCCCCCGGGTACTGGACGATGACCTTGCCGACGAACGCGGAGCGCGGGTGCGAGGAGCTGAAGTGGTTCAGCACCACGTAGTCGACGGGGTGGTAGGCCTGTGGCGAGAACGCGTAGAGGTCACGCCACTCCTCCCCGCGCAGTGAGCGGAGCACCAGAACGCCGTCCGCCTCCGCCCGGACGGCATACGTCCACCGCCCCTGCCGCACCTCGACTCCGGTACGCGCGAGCGGTACGGGTTCGCGCGGTCCGGGGTGGCCGAACCCGGCGTCGCACAGCCACGGTTCACCCTCGACGGTGACGACGAGGACGGCGTGCGTCACCGCGAGCAGCGTGTCACCCCGGGTGCGGTTGCGGGCCCCGCGCCCGGCGACCTCGAAGCCGATCCGCTCCAGGGCGGCGGCCAGCAGCGAGTTCTGTTCGTAGCAGTAGCCGCCTCGACGACCGTGCACGATCTTGTCCTGTAGTGCCTTGACGTCCAGCGCGACGGGACGGCCGAGCGTGACGTCCAGGCTCTCGAAGGGAATGGCGGCGATGTGCGCCCGGGTCACTGCGTACAACGTCTCCAGGTCGGGACGGAGTTCCCGGCCACCCGACCCGGTCTCCAGGCCGATCCTTGCCAGATAGGCGTCCAGGTCCAGCTCGTCAGAACTCCACACGTCTTCCCGCTCCCCCGCGAACTCCATGGCGCCCGACCGGCGCGCCCCGCACAATGATCGGCATGACGGCCCTCCACACCAACCCTCTCTTCGACCGTCTCGCCGATGCCGAGCGGATCCTGGTGGCCGGGGCGGGAGGCGGCTTCGACGTCTACGCGGGCCTGCCGATCGCGCTCTCCCTCCTCCACCAGGGCAAGGAGGTCCACCTGGCGAGCCTGTCCTTCAGCGCGCTCGCGGGCCTGCCCGCCGATGACTGGATCGTCCCCGACGTCGCCGTGATCACCCCGGACACCGCCCCTCATCAGGCGTACTTCCCGGAACGCGCCCTCGCCCGATGGCTGAAGCTGCACGGCTATCCGGCCGTCGTCCACGCCTTCCCCCTCATCGGAGTACAGCCGCTCCGGGCCGCCTACCGGGCGCTGATCGACCTCCACGACATCGACGCGGTGGTTCTCGTCGACGGCGGCACGGACATCCTCATGCGGGGCGACGAAGCCGGTCTCGGCACCCCGGAGGAGGACCTGACCAGCGTCGCCGCGCTGGCGGCACTGGACGACGTACCGCAGCGCCTCGTGGTCTCGGTCGGCTTCGGTGTGGACGCCTACCACGGGGTGAGCCACGCCCTCGTGCTGGAGAACATCGCGGCGCTGGAACGCGAGGGCGCCTACCTCGGGGCGTTCTCGATATCCCGCGCCACCCGCGAGGGCGCGCTCTTCGTGGACGCCGTCGCCCACGCCCAGGAGCAGACCCCGGATCGCCCCAGCATCGTGAACGGCTCGATCGCGGCGGCCGTGCGAGGCGAGTTCGGGAACGTCCAGTTCACCCGGCGCACACGGTTCAGCGAGCTCTTCGTGAATCCGCTGATGTCCCTGTGCTTCGCGTTCGAGCTGTCCGGACTGGCCGCCCGGTGCCTCTACCTGGACCGCATCGAGAACACCCACCTGATGCGGCAGGTCCATTCCGAGATCTCCGCCTTCCGGGACGAGACGATCACCCGCCCGTCGCGCACCATCCCGCACTGACGCCCTGACGCCCGGCACTGGGGCATCGGCGCCGGACCGGGGCTGCTCGTCACGCCCACGCCGAAGGGGACCGACCAGCAGGTCGATCCCCTTCGTGAGCCACCGCTCAACCGGCCGTGCGGATCACGCGGGACGGCCGTCCCACGTGATCACGCCCGGTGTCAGCTGCAGCCGCTGGTGGAGCCGCAGCCCTCGCAGATGTAGCAGGAGCCGGCGCGCTGCATCTTCGTACCGCAGGAGAAGCACAGCGGGGCGTCGGCGGAGACACCCAGCTGCATCTCGACGAGTTCGGCGCTGGAGTGCGCCGTCTTCGGGGCCGCGGCCGTTCCGGCCGTGACCGGCTTCGGAGCGGGAACCGCGGCGAGCGGCGCGGACTGGGCCAGCGTCTCGGTGTCGATCTGCTCGCCGTCCAGCGGCTCGTAGGAACCGGTGTCGAGGTGACGCTGACGCTCCTCGGCGGAGTGGATGCCGAGGGCCGAGCGGGTCTCGAAGGGCAGGAAGTCGAGCGCCACGCGACGGAAGATGTAGTCGACGATCGACTGCGCCATCCGCACGTCCGGGTCGTCCGTCATACCG